>NZ_JADBIA010000004.1:0-451459 GCF_014892665.1 Sphingomonas sp. CFBP 13603
TGCCGGGGCAGGCGCCGGGGCGGGCGCCGGTGCTGGAGCAGGCGCTGGTGCCGGGGCGGGCGCTGGAGCCGGGGCAGGCGCTGGAGCAGGTGCCGCGGCCGTGATCGTGCCGGTCGTCCGGAACCCGGCGACGCAGCACGAACTTGCCAGCGCATATTGGTCCGCGTTCGCGCCGGTTAGCGTGTAGCCGCTGAAGCTGACGCCGATGCCCGTGCCTTCGCCGGTGCTGTCGAACGTCGCGGTCGCGTTCGGGCCGGCGACCAGCGATACGCCGGTCGGCGTGCCCGAGGTGCCGTTGGTATTGAACCCGCTCAAGACCGCCGCATTGGTGCCGTCGGCGACCTTCTGCGCGGTCGGGAACAGCAGCATCCGCTGGGTGATCGCTGCGCCTTCGGTCAGGACGAACTCGGTCGAGAAGTCGGTCGGCGTGGTGTACGAGACCGGGTTGTAGTTGATCGATACCGGCGCCGCGGTGACGGTGGTCGGCGGCGACAGCGCGGAGAACACGATCGTGCCGCCGTTGACGCCCGGCCCGGTGCCGTCCGACCCCGCGATCAGCGTGAGGCCGACCGGCAGGCCCAGGCTCTGCGCCGGGATCGTGGTACCGCGCGTCAGCGTCACCGCTGCGTCGATCATCACGTCATGGCCTGCGCACAAGGCGATGTTGCCATCGGTCGTGGTGATCGCGTGGAACACCTGCACGTTGCGGCCGGCGTTGAGCAGGATGCTGCCGTTGGTCGTGGTCAGCGCCGCGTTGACGTTCACGTCGCGGCCACAGCAGGCGACGATGTTGCCGTTGGTCGCGGTGATCGGCGCGTTGATGTTGACGTCGCGAAAGGCGTTCATCGTCAGCGTCGTCGGCACGCCCGACGCGGTCCACGCGACCGCGTCGTTGACGAAGATATCGCCGTTGCCGGTGGTGGTGTCGCCCGCCGCGGGGATCGTGCTGATCGTGATGCTGGTCGTGACGAGCTGCGCCGACAGCGTAGCGCCCGAGATGTTGCCGCCCGCACCGATCACGTAATCCTGCGGATCGATCAACCACATGCCGGTCAGGCCGGACCGCGCGAAGGTCGAGACCTTGGCGCTATCGGCGACGTTGACGGTGGCCGCCGACGTCTCGATGAAGCCGCCATTGCCGCCGACGGGTGCGCTCGCATCGAGTTCGCCGCTGACGCTGACGGTGCCGGTCTTCATGTCGCCGAGCAGCAGGATCGTGCCGCCGCGGTTCTGCAACGTACGCGCCTCGACGATGCCGGTGTTGTTGACCGCGGTGTGGAGCAGGTCGCCGGCCCCTTGCGCGGTCATCACGACCTTGCCGCCGTCGGCGCGGATCAGCCCGCCGTTGCGCACCAGCGCGCCGACCGCCCCCTTGTCGACCGCGACGTTGAGCAGCCCGTCACCCGCGACGTCGAGCGTGATCGCCTCGCCGCCGGCCAGCACGACGGTACCAAAATTCGCCTTGATCGTCCCGCTGTTGCCGACGTTTGCGCCCAGCAACGCGACGTAGCCGCCCTTCGCGGTGATCTTGCCATCGTTCTGGACCGACGCGCCGCTCGTGCCCGCGAAACTGTTCTTGCCTGCGAGGAAATCGGCGTCGGAAATGTTCAGCGTCGATGCCACGAGGCCGCCGACGTTAACGTTGGCGGTCTGGCCGAACAGGATGCCGTTCGCATTGACCAGGAACACCTTCCCGTTCGCCGACAGATTGCCGAGGATGACCGACGGATCGGTGCCGAGCACGCGGTTCAGCGCGACCGAGCTGCTGGTCGGCTGCTCGAAGACGACGCTCTTGCCCTTGCCGATCGAAAAGGACTGCCAGTTGATCGCCGCGCGATCGCTGGTCTGCGTCACGGTCAGCGACTTGCTGCCGGTCGCGATGCTCGCCTGGCCAGCGACGACCTCACCGCCGGTTGGGAGCGTCTGCGCCTCGACCGGGCGTGCCACCACCGTGCCCGCGAGGCTGAACCCGATCAGCCACGCGAACCGCGCGAGGCCGGTCGTGCCGAACAAGCCGCCGCGCTTGATGCGCGTGACGGTGGGAGCGGGGCGACTGGTGTTTCTGATCGACGAAGGGATGGGGGTCATGTGCGGTATCCTCGGTGGCGGCGGATGGCCGCTGAATTTTGGGGGGGTGCTGGTGCGCTCAGAAGGTCTTCGAGAGCTGGAACCAGGCGCGGCCCGACTTGTCGGGGGCGGACGTCGCATCGGCATCGCCGAGTTTCCGCGCGTACGTCGCCCGGGCGGCGATCCCGTACGGTCCCGCCCAGCTCAGGCCGGCGCCGTACGCGCTGCGCTTCGCGTGGTTCGATCCGTCGAAATACGGGTGCTTGACGTAATCGACCTCGCCGACGTCGACGAACCCGAACAGCTGGAGCGCACCCGGCACGACCTGCGGCAAGGCCAGCCGCGCCTCGGCGGTGGCGACATAGCCCTGGTCGCCGTAAGCCTCGCCCTCTGGGTAGGCGCGGACGGCGTAGGCGCCGCCCAGTTCCATCTTCTCGGAGATGTCGAGGTTGCTGAACGCGATCTGCCCGCGCGCGGAGGCGAACAGCGACAGCGGCCCGGCGATCGTCTGCAACCGCGCGAAGCTGAACTGCACCTTCCCATAGCTGCCATCGGTGCGTGCGGTCAGGGCATCGATCGAGCGCTCGAACGCGCCGCGAATGTCGAGATTGCCGACCGAGTAGCTCAACGAATACGCGCTCCAGCCGCCCCCGAGCAGCGTGTCGTGCTCATCGCCGCTGAGCCCTGCGGTGATCACCTGCGCGCGGCGATACGTAGTGACGTCGACGATGCCGATCTTGTCCTCGAACCATTTCACGTCGCCGCCAAGCGTCACGTACAGGTTGTTGTCGCGCGAGCGGATCAGCGGATAGCTGGCATAGACGCTGGCGACGTCGGCATTGCCGCTGCCGTCGAGGCTGTCGAATTCCTTGCCGAGCGAATAGTCGAGATGCGCGAACGCGACGCCGAGCGTGACCTGCCCGATCGGTGCCTGGTACGACGCGCGGCCGTAGGCGAGCCCGGAGAACGAGGTCAGCGCGCGCAGGCTCAGCACGTCGCCAGAGCCCGTCGGGTTGTTCCAGTTGACCACGCCGCCGACGCGGTACGCGCCGGTGTAGCGATTGCCGGCATTGTCGGCCTCGACGCTGCCGGTGATGCTCTGGCCGGGGGTGATCGCGACCAGCAGGTCGGACGTGCCGACTGCGGTGCCGGGGCTGAGCGTCGAGGATACGCGCAAGCCGGGCAGGTCAGACAGCATCAGCAGGCGGCGTTCGAGCGGCGCGACCGCGACTGGATCGCCGACGTCGAGCCCGGTGAGGATGCCGTTTGCGACGCTATCCGACAGCCTCGACTCGTTCTTGAGCCCGATCGCGCCGAAACGCCCTTCGAGCACCGCGATCGTGACCGCGCCGCTCTGTACGTCCTGCTCGGGGAGGTAGGCGTTCGCGACGAAATAGCCGCGGCTCGTGTAATAGGCGGTGATCCGCGCGGCGAGCGTCTTCAGCTCGGACAGGTCGAGCTCGCTGTTCGGCGTGAACTCGGACGCGGCGATCAGGTCGGCCTCGGGAAACAGCGTCGCACCGGTCACGCGCAGCGACCGGACGAGCGTCTTCGGACCACCAGCGGCAGGAACGACGACCGGCGCTTTCCGATCGAAGCCGAAGTCGGGCGCGGGCGTCTCGTTCAACGGTACGGGCGGGATCTGCTGGAGCTGTCCACCGGCCCCGACGGGAACCTGCGCCTGCGCCGATTGCGTCGAAATCAGCAGGGCAGCCGGGCTCACAGCCGCAAGCGCGGCCGCCCAAAGGGTCGACTTGTACATGAACACCTCGAAAGTCACCGCGGATGGAAGGCACGGGTCTCCCATCCGCAGCAGCGGGAGCCGTTCGAGTAGAGGGTAGAGCGCCCGAAGCGAGGACGAAGCCTTCGTAAAGATCAGGGCCGCGACGTGATCGCGTTGCACTGCATCTCACTACAGATGATGAGGCGTAAGAGCTTGGGACGTGGTCGGCCGCGAGAATCGCGGTGTATGGCTTACCCCAAAGCGTCCTTAACATATGTCTGGAAACTAAGTTTGACACAAGACAATTACGTCATTTGTGCATAAATAAATTACAATTTTTCAGACATGTAGAGAAAACCCAAGTTTTTCGACAGATTCCCGTGAGTTTTGCCGAAGTTATCCGGATGCGACATCAGACGGTTTCGTGCCCGCGACACTAATTGGTTACCGGCCGCGATAGTCTCGTTAACCTTTCGCCAAGAGCGCCTCGATGCACGAGTGCGTAATTCCCGAGGGTCAACTGCAATCGCTCGATCGCGTAGTTCTGCCTTACCCGGACGCCCTGGATCACCGCGCTGCAAGCTCGTGCGCGATCCCGTGGAGTCCGCTGCGTACTGAAGGGAAAGGCCGACGATGTCCGACGAGCGATCTGCAGCGGGAGGCCGGCACGCGGTGATCCTGTGCCACCCCGATCCGTCGAGCTTCAATCACGCGATCGCGGGCGCCTATTGCGACGCGGTTCGTGCGGCCGGACAGGTGGTCGTCCTGCGCGATCTCTACGCGATCGGGTTCGATCCGGTGTTGAAGGCGGCGGAGCGGCCGACGACTGTCGCAGCAGCCTACGAGGAGGATGTGATCGACGAGGTGGATGCCATTTCCGGTTGCGACGTGTTCGTGCTGGTCTATCCGATCTGGTTCGGGACGCCGCCGGCAATGCTGAAGGGCTATGTCGAGCGCGTGTTCGGTGCGGGCGTGCAACCGGAGGCGTTGCAGGGCCGGGTGCGGACCGATCTGTTGGGCGGCAAGCGGTTGCTCAGCTTCTCGACGTCGGCCGCCAGCAAGATCTGGCTCGACGAACAGGGCCAGGGGCAAGGGCTGAACAGCGTCTTCGACCAGTATATCGTCCACGCGTTCGGGATGCGATCGCAGGAGCATCGCCGGATCGCGCATATCACGCAGGATCTCCGCAAGCAGTTCGCCGACCAGTATCTTCGTGACGTCGCGGTCCACGCGCAGCGGACCTGCGCGCAGATCGCATTCGGGGACGAGGCGCTGCTGGCCGATCCCGCGCTCGTCGCCCGGATGGCACGCTGATCCATCCGTATCTTCAAGGAAATTCCATGACCCGTATGATGCACGCCGCCGTCGTCGAGGCGTTCGGCAAACCCCTGACCTTGCGCGAATGGCCGGTACCGGTCGCAGGGCCCGGACAGATCGTCGTCAAGACCGAAGCGTGTGGGGTGTGCCACACCGATCTGCACGCCGCGCACGGCGACTGGCCGGTCAAGCCGACGCCGCCGTTCATCCCTGGGCATGAGGGGATCGGCATCGTCGTCGAGGTCGGCGCGGGGGTGACGATCGTGAAGCTTGGCGACCGGGTCGGCGTGCCGTGGTTGTATTCCGCGTGCGGGCATTGCGAATACTGCCTGTCCGCCTGGGAGACGGTGTGCGCCGAGGCTGAGTTCGGCGGCTACACGCGCAATGGCGGGTTCGCGGAGTATATCCTCGCCGACCCGAACTACGTCGCGCATATTCCCGCAGGCCTGTCCGCGGTCGAGGCGGCACCGATCATCTGTGCGGGGATCACCACCTACAAGGGTATCAAGGAAACGGGCGCGAAGCCCGGCGAGTGGGTCGCGATCTCGGGCGTCGGCGGGCTGGGGCATCTGGCGGTGCAGTACGCCAAAGCGATGGGGTTGCGCGTTGCCGCGGTCGATGTCGACGAGGGCAAGCTCGCGCATGCCAAGGCGCTTGGCGCGGAACTGTTGATCGACGCGCGCAAGGGCGATGCGATTGCGGCACTGAAGGATGGGACGGGCGGCGGCGCGCACGGCGTGCTGATTACTGCACCGTCGCTGACCGCGTTCAATCAAGGCGTAGCGATGACGCGGCGCAAGGGAACGTGCGTGCTCGTCGGACTGCCGCCGGGCGACTTTCCGATGCCGCTGTTCGACGTCGTGGCGCAGTGCATCACGGTGCGCGGCTCGTTCGTCGGGACGCGCTAGGACATGGCCGAGGCGCTCGCCTTTGCCGCGGATGGCAAGGTGAAGGCCGATATCGAAGTGCAGCCCTTGTCGGCGATCAACGACATCTTCGACCGGCTCCAACACGGGCAGGTCGCGTCGCGCGTCGTCCTCGATTTCGGGAGCTGAACATGGCCGATATTGCAACGCTGGCACCTGCGAAGACGCACCCGCTGTCCCACGACATGCTGCGCCGGATGGACGCGTATTGGCGGGCGGCGAATTATCTGTCGGTCGGGCAGATCTACCTGCGCGACAATGCGTTGCTCGATCGGCCGCTGACGATCGCCGACGTCAAGCCGCGGCTGCTCGGGCATTGGGGGACGACGCCGGGGCTGAACTTCCTCTACGTCCATCTCAACCGCCTGATCGTCGAGCATGACCTCGACATGATCAACATCATCGGGCCGGGGCATGGCGGGCCGGGACTGGTCGCGAACACCTATCTGGAGGGCTCGTACACCGAACGCTATCCGGCGATCGAGCGGAGCCGCAGCGGCATGCACCGGCTGTTCCGGCAATTCTCGTGGCCGGGTGGCATTCCGAGTCATGTCGCGCCCGAGACGCCGGGATCTATCCACGAAGGCGGCGAACTGGGGTACTCGCTCGCGCATGCTTACGGCGCGGCGTTCGACAATCCCGATTTGATCGTTGCCTGCGTGGTCGGCGACGGCGAGGCGGAGACGGGCGCGCTGGCGGCGAGCTGGCACTCGAACAAGTTCCTCAATCCCGCGCGACGGCGCGGTGCTGCCGATCCTGCATCTCAACGGCTTCAAGATCGCCAATCCGACGATCCTGGCGCGGATCGACGGGCATGAGCTCGACGCGTTGCTGCGCGGCTATGGGCATGAGCCCTATTATGTCGGCGGCAGCGATCCGGCGGCGGTCCACCAGCAGCTCGCCGCGGCGCTCGACAAGGCGTTGGCGCGGATACAGGCGATCCAGGCGGCGGCGCGTGTCGAGGGTGTGAAGCCCGAGCGACCGCGCTGGCCGATGATCGTGTTCCGCACGCCGAAGGGCTGGACCGGGCCGAAGTTCGTCGATGGCAAGCCGGTCGAGGGTACGTGGCGCGCGCATCAGGTACCGATCGCGGACTTCAAGGATCCCGAGCATCTACGCCAGCTCGAGGCGTGGATGCGGAGCTACCGGCCCGAAGAGCTGTTCGACGAGACGGGCAAGTTCCTGGAGGAGTATGCGTCGCTCGCACCGACCGGGCATCTGCGGATGGGATCGAACCCGCACGCCAATGGTGGCGAACTGATGGTGCCGTTGTCGCTGCCCGATTTCCGTGAGTACGCGATGGCGGTGGACGGGCCGGGCACGGTGAAGGCCGAGGCGACGCGGGTGCTCGGGCGGTATTTGCGCGACGTGATGAAGCTTAATCTGGCGAGCGTGAACTTCCGCCTGTTCGGGCCGGACGAGACCGCATCGAACAGGCTTGCCGACGTGTACGACGTGTCGGGAAAAGTCTGGATGGCGGAGATCGAGGCGGTCGACGAACATCTCGGGCCCGATGGGCGCGTGATGGAGGTGCTGAGCGAGCATCTGTGCCAAGGCTGGCTCGAGGGGTATCTGCTGACCGGGCGGCACGGGCTGTTCTCGTGTTACGAGGCGTTCGTCCACATCGTCGATTCGATGGTCAACCAGCATGCCAAGTGGCTGAAGACGACCAGGACGATCCCGTGGCGGCGGCCGATCGCGTCGCTCAATTACCTGCTGACGTCGCATGTCTGGCGGCAGGATCACAACGGGCTTTCGCACCAGGATCCGGGGTTCATCGATCACGTCGCGAACAAGACCGCGGACGTCGCGCGGATCTACCTGCCACCCGATGCGAACTGCCTGTTGTCGGTTGGCGATCACTGCCTGCGGAGCCGGGGGTATGTGAACGTGATCGTCGCGGGGAAGCAGCCCGAATGGCAATGGCTCGGGATCGACGCGGCGGTGCGGCACTGCACCGCGGGCGCGGGGATCTGGGACTGGGCGGGCGACGACGCCGACCCCGACGTGGTGATGGCGTGTGCGGGGGACGTACCGACGCTGGAGACGCTGGCGGCGGTGACGATGCTGCGTGCGTACGTGCCCGACATCCGCATCCGGGTGGTCAACGTGGTCGACCTGATGGTGCTGCAGTCACGCTCCGAACATTCGCACGGGCTCGACGAGCGCGAGTTCGATGCGATGTTCACGCGCGACAAGCCGGTGATCTTCGCGTTCCACGGCTATCCGGCGATGATCCACAAGCTGACGTACCGGCGCGCCAATCACGACAATATCCACGTCCGCGGGTATAAGGAGATGGGGACCACGACGACGCCGTTCGACATGGTCGTGCTGAACGATCTCGACCGGTACCGGCTGGCGCTCGACGCGATCGAGCGCGTGCCTCGGCTGCGCGATTGCGTGCCGCGCGAGACGGCGCGCTACTGGACGACGATGGAGCGGCACAAGCTCTACATCGCCGAGCAGGGCGACGATCTGCCGGAGGTGCGTGACTGGCAATGGTCGTAGTTCTCGTGCTGAACAGCGGGTCCTCGTCGCTGAAGTATGGTCTGTACGCGGTCGATCCGGAGCCCGCCCTGCTCGTCGGCGGGACGATCGAGACGCCCGCCGATGATGGCGACGATCATGGCCGCTTCTTCGACACAATCGAGACCGCGCTGAAGGGGTGGCCGACGCCCACGGTGATCGGTCACCGGATCGTCCACGGTGGCCCGCACCGCGACGCGCATTGCCGGATCGACGATGCGGTGTTGGCGGATCTGGAGGCGGCATGTGCGTTCGCGCCGCTGCACGGCCCTGCCTCGCTAGCGCTGATCCGAGCCGCGGAGGTGCGCTATCCGGGCGTGCCGCAGATCGCGTGCTTCGATACCACGTTCCATGCGGGGATGCCGGACATTGCGCAAACCTTGCCCATACCACGCGAGTACCGTGCGACCGGAGTCCGACGGTACGGCTTCCACGGGCTATCGTGCGAGTCGATCGTCCGCCAACTGGGCGACCAAATGCCCGCACGGCTGGTGATCGCGCATCTCGGCAACGGCGCGAGCGTGACTGCCGTGCGCGATGGGCGATCGATCGACACCAGCATGGGGCTGACCCCGTCGGGCGGCGTGATGATGGCGACGCGGACGGGCGATATCGATCCGGGCGTGTTGCTGTACCTGCTGCGAGAAACCGAGCTGGACGCGAAGGCGCTAGCGACGCTTGTCGATCATGCTTCCGGGATGACGGGTATCTCGGGGCTGTCCGGCGACATGCGCGTTCTGCGCGCTGCGGCGACCAAAGACGCCGACCTCGCCGTCCGGATGTTCGAGCGATCGGTGTGCAAGCAGATCGCGGCGATGATCGCCTCGCTCGGCGGCGTGGACATGCTCGTGCTGACGGGCGGCATCGGCGAGAACGACGGACACACCGGCCGCGCGGTTCGCGACGGGCTGGCCTGGATACCGGGGCTCGACGTCCGTGTGATCGCGTCGCAGGAAGATGCGCAGATCGCCCTGCATGCCGCCGCGCTCGCGTGAGAACTGCGGCGAGTACGTGCTTTCCGAGTCCCGACGTCGGATACCTCCTGCGCTAAGCTCGGAACAGGATCAGCTCCATCGGAACCCGCATCATGCGGCGGCGATCGCGGGCCAGCGGGGAGTTCGCAATGAACGCTATCCACACCGAAATGCGCTATTTCCAGCGGCGTCTCGACGACACGCTGGCGATGGCGGATGCCGCGGCCGGCCCCTGCGCGCGCAAGGCCCATCAGTTGCTCGCGCGGCTGTACGGCGAGGCGCTGGACGCGCTTCTGGCGCAGGCGTCGACGATATCGGTTCAACGGCGACCGGCGTTCTCTGCTGGCATTATGCGTGCGGATCGCAACGCGACGGCGCGCGGGCATCGGTCCTCGACACACCGGACGCAACGCACGCTGACGCTCGCCTCGTAAAGCGCCGGTCGCCTGACGGGACCTAGCTGGTCCCGTGGTCGCCGGTCGTCGCGAGATCGTGAAGCGCGACGAATGCCCTGAACAGCACGCGCGGATCGAACACGCCCTTGTACACCGCGGGGGGCGAACGGCGCAGGCCGAGCAACCCGTAGACCGCGGTCTGCGCCGAGCGGACCGAATATTCGACCGTGAACACGCAGTCGTCGGGCATCTCGCAATATTGGCCGATGATCGCGAGGTTGGCGGTGCCGGCGGGGATCACGTCGGGCCGGTCGCCATGCCTGCGCGGCATGAACTGGCTGGTGATGAACGGCATCATGCACGGGATGCAGATTGCGCTCGCGAGGATCGCCTCGGCCTTTGCAGCGAGACCGAGATGGCCGAGGATCTCGGTCATGATCTCGCGGCCGGTACAGTCGCTCATCGGCTTGCGGACGAAATCGCCGATCGCGTCGACCGACAGGCAGTATCCCCAGAACACCGCGACGTCGTCAGGCTGGCCGAGAAAATGCGGCTGCGAGGGGATGACGATCGAGGCTAGCCAGCTCGACTCGGTGAACGTGATCAACCCGCCTTCACCGGGGACGTTGCCGGTCGCGTCGCGGATCAGCGTCAGCAGCGCGGCGTCGTGCAACGTGGTGGTGAACGAGACCCATTTCGAGCGATCGACGTCCTCGGTGAACGCGGCTGGCTGGCCGAATTCCGGGCGATCCTTCGCGAGCCTTTCCCAGAGTTTCCACGCCCCGCCCATGCCTGCGCCGTGCAATTCGGGTGGGGCGTCCATCGACCCGAGGCCGGAGCCCTCGGTCATCGAACCCAGCGTGAGCATCACGTAATCGTCGGTATCGATGCGAATTTCGCTGGTCTTGCCGCCGCTCTCGATGCGGATGCCGCGGACGACGGTGATCCCGTCCTCCTCGGCCAGCCGGAGATCGGTGACGGTGGTGTTCATCCGGAACTGTACGCCGCGCGCAACCAGCCAGGCGTGGAGCGGGCGGACCATCGAGTCATACTGGTTCAGGGGCGTGCGCATGATCCCCTCCAGCCGATTGAAGCCGCCGACCATGTGCGCGAAGCGGAGCAGGTATCGCTTGAACTCCACCGCGCTGTGCCAGGGCTGGAACGCGAAGGTGGTGCACCACATCATCCAGAAATTGGTCTTGAAGAATGCGTCGTCGAACTGATCGGCGATGGTCGAGCGATCAAGGATCGCCTCGGGTGTGATCGCAAGCCGTTCTAGACCGCGGGTCTGGTGTCCGGTCAGGCCGAATTCGGGCGCGACGTGGCGCTGTCCGCCGGAAAACAGGCGCGAATGCGACGACGTCTTCATCGTCGCGTTCCAGTCGAAGATCTCCTTCGTGACGGTCTTGTCGCCGTCCAGCGTCGGGACCGACGAGAAGAGATCGAACGTGCAGAGGTATTTCGACTCGAGCATCCGCCCGCCGCGCAGCGAATAGCCGTCTGCAGCGGAGCCGCCACCGTCCAGGCTGCCGCCGAGCAGCGTGCCTTCGTCGATGATCGTGATATCCGTACCGCGCATATCGCCGTCGCGGATGAGGAACAGTGCCGCGGCGAGCGAGGCGATCCCGCCGCCGACGAGGAATGCCCGGCCTTCGTCGCGGGGGACGGGAGCGGTGTCGGGGTCGTCCTGGAATGGATCGGTGGCGGTCATGGCAAAGTCCTTGGCGACAGAATGGGCTGATACGTAGGCGAGGTCATCCCGCGGCGTTCCAGCCGGACCAACTGCGATCGATCGACGCGGCGATCGCGGTTAGTAGGGAGGCGTCCCCGGTGCCACGATCCAGGATGCGGTCGCCCTGGCGCTCGGCGGCATGGATCAGCGCGGGCGGCGGAGCGGTACCGTCGAGCAGGATCGCCTTGCCGCGCCAGCCGGATGCGCGCATCGCCCGCAGCATGTCGGTGCCGTCGTCGTCGGGATCTCGACCGCCATGCCCCTCGATATCGACGACGATGCAGGGGAAGTCGCGCGAGCGAGGGTCGGCAAGCAGCGCCGCACTGGTGGCGTAGGAGCGAACGTCGTAGCGCTCCGACAGCAGCATGATCTGGCGCGCGCGTCTGATCGCCGGATCGCCATCGACCAGCGATATGCCGATGCCGTCATGGGGGGTGGTCGAGTGGTCGGTCATCGATGGTCCTTCGAGACATCGGATGACAGGGTCGAACCGCGCCGTCTGTACGTAGAAGACGAGGGGCGTCAGGCGGGTTCGGGCATCTCGCCCAAGCCGGCGGCGAACGCGATGCGCAGGACGTCGGACAGGCTGCGCGCGGACAGTTTCTCCATCAGGTTCGCGCGGTGGACCTCGACGGTGCGCGTGGCGATGTCGAGGTCGTAGGCGATCAGCTTGTTCGGGCGCCCCAGCACCATGCCGTCGAGGACGTCGCGTTCGCGCGGCGTGAGCGCGGCGAGGCGGACGACCGCGTCGGCTGCGGCGAGATGCTCGCGGTCGGAGCGCGCCGCCTGCGCCAGCGCGGCCTCGATCGCGGCGAGCAACGCGGTGCGCTCGAACGGCTTTTCGAGGAATTCGACCGCCCCCGCCTTGATCGCACGGACCGCCAGCGTCACGTCGCCGTGACCGGTCAGCATGATCACCGGCAGCGCGATGCCGGACTGGGCCAGTCGCGCCTGCACGTCGAGACCGTCGATATCGGGCATGCGCACGTCGAGCAGCACGCAGCCCCGCGTCTCGCGCGTGACGGCCTTCAGGAAATGCGTGCCTGCCGGATACGTCTCGACCGCGTAGCCTGCCTTGCGCAACAGGAAGCCGACCGACTGGCGGATCGCCTCGTCGTCGTCGACGATGTGCACCGTTCGCCCTGGTTCAGTCATGGGTGGTGTCAGTCATCGGTTTCGCTTTCCTGGGGCGCGGCGAGCGGCACGGTGAAATGGAAGGCGGTGCCGCCCGTCGCGATGCCGCCCGCCGCGATGCCGTCCGCCCAGATCCGGCCGCCATGCGCCTCGACGATCGTCCGGCAGATCGACAGGCCGAGGCCCATGCCGTCTTCCTTGGTGGTCGCGAACGCCTCGAATAGGCGGGCGCGGACCGTCGCGTCGATCCCCGTGCCCGTGTCGGTCACGCTGATCCGCATCCAGCCGTCCCGATCGGGCGCGGTCGCGATCGTGAGTTCCTTGCGCGGCGAGGACGCCATCGACTGGATCGCGTTGCGGATCAGGTTGACGAGCACCTGCTGGATCTGGACGCGATCGACGCGAACCGTGGCGGCGCCGGCGTCTGTCGCGTCGGCGATCGTCTTGGTGACGGTGATGCCCGCTTCATGCGCGCCGAGCAGGCCGAGACTGGTCGCCTCCTCGACCAGCACGTCGAGCCGCTCGTCGCGAAACCCGGTGTCGCCGCCATCGACGAACGCCCGCAGCCGTCGGACGATCGTTCCCGCACGCAGCGATTGCGCGGCCGCCAGATCCAGTGCCTCGGCGATATCGACGAGCAACGGCGAGTCGTCATCGCCGATCATCGCGCGTGTCGCCTCCAGGTAATTGGCGATCGCTGTCAGCGGCTGGTTGATCTCGTGCGCAAGCGTGGAGGCCATCGTCCCCATCGCACTGACCCGCGACACATGGACGAGTTCGGACTGAAGCTCCTGCAGGCGCCGTTCGGTCGCGTGGCGGTTGGTGAGGTCGCGGATGAAGCCGGTGAAGATCCGTTCGCCCGCGATCGACGCCTCGCCGACCGCGAGTTCGATCGGAAACGTCTCGCCCCCCTTGCGCATGGCCCGTTCGAGACGAACGGCGCCGATGACGTGGCGCTCCCCGGTGTGCCGATACGTCCTCAGATGCGCATCGTGATCGCGCGCCTCGGCCTGCGGCATCAGCATCGCGACGTTCTGGCCGATCACCTCGCGGGCCGCATAGCCGAAGACAAGCTCGGCGGCGGCGCTGAACGAGGCGACGATGCCGTTCTCGTTCATCACGATCATCGCATCGGGGACGGTATTGAGGATCGAGCGAAGGTGATGCTCGCGCCGCACGATCGCCGCCTCGGCAGCCTTTTCGCGCGTGATGTCGCGGATGACCTTGCCGAATCCGCGCAACGCGCCCGCATCGTCGTGCAGCGCCGTTATGGTCACGGCGGCGAGAAATTCGGAGCCGTCCTTGCGGACGCGCCAGCTCTCTTCCTCGATCCGTCCGCAGGCATGCGCCTGGGCGAGATCGGCCTCGGGCTTGCCCGTCGCGATATCGTCGGCCGGATAGAAGATCGCGAAGTCCCGGCCGATGATCTCCGCTTCGGCCCAGCCCTTGATGCGTTCGGCACCGCGGTTCCAGATCGTCACCCGGCCTTTCGGATCGAGCATGTAGATCGCGTAGTTGGTCGCGCCGTCGATCAGGAGCCCCAGCTCTTCGGCGAGCGCGGCATCGCCGCGTGCCACCGCGTCGCCGGTCAGGCCGCCGTCGGGAGACTGCGCAGCGATCATGCGCGCGGCACGGACTGTCTTGGCAATGATCTGCAAGTCATTGAGACGAGGGCCTTGTTCGACGAACGGTTCCGCTCCGTCATTCGCCGAGAGTTCGACGTGCAACGTTGGAACATGACCCATGTTAAGCTAGATATCCGCTATGTGCTAATAGTCCTTCGACGAGGATGATCACCGCCAGAATCGTCCCGCCGATGAATGGTCTTGGATTCATCGCGATCGACGCGGCCAGATACTTGCGGAGCGCCATCGCGATCATGCACTAATGCGATAGTAGCGTGCAGCGTCGGTCGCGTAGCAACAGGTCTCGCGTGACCCCGCCGAACGCCCATTCGCGAATTCTGCTATGGCCGTAAGCGCCGGCCACGACGAGATCCGCGTCGACGTCGTTGGCGATCGAGGCGAGCGTGTCGATACTGGTGCCCTTCATCCGGACCACGATCTTGTCCACGTCGACGCCCTGCCGTGTGAGCCACGCAGCGACATCCTCGAGCGGTGCGCGAGCGTCGAGCGCGTCGATCGCGACCGCGACGATGATTACGCGATCTGCGGCGTGTAATATCGGCAGCGCATCGCTCACCGCGCGGCGACATTCGCGGGTATCGGTCCAGGCGACCATGACCGTCTTGAAGCTTGTCGTGGCGGCACCGTCGGGGACCACCAGCACCGGACGGCCTGCGCGCAGGATAAGCTCGCCGGTATCGGCATGCGTCGACAGGTCGGCGTATCCCGGCCCGGCGCTGGTGATGACGAGATCGGCCGAGCGCGCATTCTCCGCGACGACATGGGCGATGTTGATGAGCGTCGGGATCGAGCGCCATTCGAGGACGTGGCCAGCGAGCCGCTCATGCGCGTGGAACTCGGTCTCGGCGCGGGCGAGTTCGTCGGCGACGATATCGCGTTCGATCACGGCATATTCACCGCCGAGATAGCCGTCGCACGCGCCGATCTGGACCGGCTGGCAGGCGGCGATGCCGATCACCGACGCGCCGTGGCGATCGGCGAGCGTCGCCGCGACGTCGAGCAACGCGGCGTTCGGCCGTCCGCCGTCGAGATGCACCAACAGGGTGGAATAGGTCATTGTCGCGTTCCCCGATCCGGCTTCGATCCGGGCGCATATCCGGCGCCCCGATCCGATCAGCGGTTTCGTCGATGACGTGGGGTCGCGAAAGGATCGGGAACTACGCAGGTCCACCGCCTCGACGGTGTGCGTAGTTCCCGACGCTGTCGGCGCCGTGGCCCCTCGATAGGGTGACGCTGGCCGGTTCGGGGCTCCCGTGCCGCGCCATCCTTCAGGAGAGTGTCATGACAGCCGACGCCAGATTGCAGAAAGCCGTGCTCGCCGAACTGAACTGGGATCCGAGCGTACCCGCGGGGCATATCGGCGTCACCGCGAACGGCGGCGTCGTCACGCTCAGCGGCCATGCCGGCAGCTATGCCGCGAAATACGCCGCCGAGCGTGCCGCCGGGCGCGTCGAAGGCGTGAAGGCGGTTGCCGAAGAGATCGAAGTGCGGCTCGAGGAACGCTTCAAGCGCGGCGACGAGGCGATCGCCAGCGCCATCGTCGAGCGGCTGTCCTGGGATACCACCGTGCCGCACGACACGGTCCGGGCGCAGGTCGAGGATGGTTGGGTCAGCCTGCGCGGCGAAGTGCGCTGGCATTTCCAGAAGGACGCCGCAGAGGCGGCGGTACGGCCGCTTGCGGGGGTCATCGGCGTGATGAACCACATCACGCTCACGCCGCGTGTCGACGTCACCGACGTCAGCAACGATATCCGGACGGCGCTGCACCGTTCCTGGTTCTTCGATGGCGACACGATCAAGGTCACGGTCGATGGCGGCACCGTCAGGCTGACCGGCTCGGTCGACTCGCCGCACGATCGCAAGGTCGCAGAGCGGACGGCCTGGGCAGCACCCGGCGCGGTCATGGTCGAGAACCTGCTCCAGGTCGTGTGATCGTGCGCCGCGGCGTCGTGCACCGCGAACATCATGTCGCGGACCGGATCGGCTGGCTGCGCGCGGCGGTGCTCGGCGCGAACGACGGGATCGTGTCGACCGCGAGCCTGATCATCGGCGTCGCCGCCGCCGGCGCGCAATCCAGTGCGATCGTCGTCGCGGGTATTGCGGGGCTGGTTGCAGGCGCGATGTCGATGGCGGCGGGCGAGTATGTCTCGGTCAGCGCCCAGGCCGATACCGAGACCGCCGAACTCGACCGCGAGCGCCACGAACTGGTCGAGGACCCGGTTGGCGAGCTCGCTGAGCTGGCGGGGATCTACGTCGAACGCGGCGTGGACCCCGATACCGCAGCGACGGTTGCAGCCCAGTTGACGGCGAAGGACGCACTTCGCGCGCACGCTCGCGATGAACTTGCCATCACGGTCGGTGCAGGGGCGAGGCCGGTGCAGGCGGCGCTCGCGTCGGCGGCGAGCTTCATCGTCGGCGCGGCGATGCCGGTGCTGATCGTGTTCGTCGCGTCGCGTTCGTCTCTCATCGTGGCGGTCGCCGGCGGGTCGCTGGTCGTCCTCGCACTGCTGGGCGGGATCGGGGCGAAGACAGGCGGCGCGAACATCTGGCGCGGGGTCGTCCGGGTCACGTTCTGGGGCGCGTTCGCCATGGCCGCGACCGCAGCGATCGGCCGGCTGGTCGGCACGGCCGTATGATCTTCGCCGACGTTTTGGCGGTGTAGCGTCGATCGACCTTCATCCCGGCGCGAGGGGACCTCGAAAGCGAACCGTGATCCGTCCTGCTGCGTAGTTTCCGACGGTAATGCGCACGCCGATCGCCCGATAGCGACGGTTGGGTAAAATTTTCCCGATCGGACCCCATGATGACGATCCGCCGCATGACGTGCAGCCTCGCGCTCGCCTTGAACGTCGCGACGATTTCCGCGGCGCAATTACCGGCCCCAATGCCTACCAGCATCGATGGCCGGATCGATCAGCTCAAGCCGGGCGAGTTCCTCTGGGCGCCGGCGATCGCGCCGGCCGGGCCCGTTACCATCATCGTGAGTCTCGCCACGCAAAAGGCCTATGCCTACCGGAACGGCGTGCCGATCGGAGTCTCGACCGTGTCCACCGGCAGTGACGGCCATGCGACCCCGACAGGGGTGTTCACCGTGTTGCAGAAGGATGCGGATCACGTCTCCAACCTCTACAAGGACGCAGCGATGCCGTTCATGCAGCGGCTGACCTGGGGCGGGATCGCGATGCATGCGGGCAACCTGCCGGGCTATCCCGCGTCGCACGGCTGCATCCGACTGCCCCCCGCGTTCGCCAAGCTGCTGTTCGGGATCACGCGTCTGGGGATCACCGTCGTCATCACGCAGGACGCGCGCGTTCCGGTGGTGGCGGCGACGCCGGGCATTCTGGGTGCAGGACGGTCGGGTCGCGAAGACTTCGCATGGAATCCCGCACTGTCGCCGACGGGCCCGGTGTCGATCGTCGTCAGCGGCCGCGACAGGCGCGTCGTCGTGCTGCGCAACGGGATCGAGATCGGCTCCAGTGCGATAACCGTCGATGCTCCGATCGAACGGACATCGGCCTTCACGCTGCAATCGGTCGACGCGGCGGGTGAACACTGGCTGCGGTTGCCGCTGCCGGGCGATCCGCGAACCGGGGAGCTGACCGCGGAGGATCGCGCCAAGGGGCAGTTGCCGGACAAGTTCCGCGCTGCGCTGGCGACGGTGCTGACGCCGGGCACCACCCTGTTGGTGACGCGCGAGACGCTGGCGAATGCCGGAACGGGAACGCCGGTGACGATTATCGAAACGGGTGCCCCGGCCGGTGCCGAAGCGGGCGGCCGATGATCGTCGATCGACCGATCGACGCGCCGGTACCCTCGGCAACGATCTGGCATGCGACGTCGACCGATCACGTCATGGCGGTGCTGGGGACGCGTGACGCCGGCCTGACCGCGGCAGAAGCCGCCGGGCGGCTGATCCGCGACGGTGTCAACGAGCTCCCGCCGCCGCCGGTGCCGTCGACGCTGCTGCTGTTCCTGCGGCAGTTCAACAGTCCGCTGATCTATCTGCTGGTCGCGGCGGCGGCGATCTCGCTCTCGCTTGGCCATCGGACCGATGCGGGGTTCATCGGCGTCGTCCTGCTCGTCAACGCGGCGATCGGCACGTTTCAGGAGAGCAAGGCGGCGGACAGTCTGGCGGCGCTCGGGCGGATGATCGGCCAGACCGCGATGGTGCGGCGTGGCGGGATGGTATCGGTGATCGATGCCCGCGCGCTGGTCGTCGGGGACGTGGTCGAGCTGGAGAGCGGCATGGCGGTGCCTGCCGACATCCGCCTGTCCTCGAGCAGCGCGCTGCGCGTCGACCAGTCGACGTTCAGCGGGGAATCGGTCGCGGTCGCGAAGGATCAGGCGGTCGTCCTGCCCATCCGGACGGCACCTGGCGAACGCGCGACGATGGTCCTGGCGGGAACGATGATCGAGCAGGGCCGCGGCGTCGGGATCGTCGTCGCGACCGGGGCGAACACTGCGCTCGGCGCGATCGACGAATCGTTGCGCGCGACGAAGCCGACTCCGCCGCCGCTCGTGATCCGGCTCGACCGACTGGCGCGCCAGATCAGCATCGCGACGATCGCCCTGATCGTCCCGTTCGCGCTGGTGCTGTGGGTGCAGGGCCGGCCGGGCGATCAGATACTGTTGCTCGCGGTCGCGCTCGCGGTGTCGGCGATCCCGGAGGGGTTGTCGATCGCGGTGACGGTCGCGCTGGCGGCAGGCACGAGGCGGATGGCCGCGCGTAACGTGATCGTTCGCTCGCTGCCCGCGGTCGAGGGGCTCGGTGCCTGCACGATCATCGCCAGCGACAAGACGGGGACGCTGACGCGAAACATCCTGTCGGTCGAGCGCATCCTGCTAGCCGACGGGCGGACGTTCGTGCGGGCCGATTGGGCGGATGATGGCCTGGCGGCGATGCGGCGGGCGGCGGCGCTCTGCAACGAGGCTTCGGTCGGTCCTGACGGCATGCCGGTCGGGGATTCGGTCGACGTGGCGCTGTTGGGCTTCGCGCGCGACGGGGGCGAGGATCTGACGGTGCTGCACGCGGTACCCCGGATCGCGGCGCTGCCGTACGAACCGGAGCGCAAGTTTTCGACGGTCGCCGTCGCAGAAGGTAGCGGCGCACGGGTGTTCGCCAAGGGGGCGCCCGAAGTGGTCCGGCGGATGTGTCATGCGATCGACCCCGTCGCGCTGGAAGCGGCGACGGCTATGGCGGAAGACGGCTACCGGGTGATCGCGGTCGCTGCTTCGGGCGGCGTTACGACGACAGATCCAGACGCGCCGACCGGGCTGGTGCTGCTTGGCTGGATCGGGCTGATCGATCCGGTCCGCCCGGAGGTGCCGGCAGCGATCGCGCGCTGTGCCGAGGCCGGGATCGGCGTGCGAATGGTGACCGGCGATCATCCCGGTACCGCGCTGACGATCGCGCGCGGGCTCGGGCTCGAGGTGGCTACCGATCAAGTGGTCACCGGCACGGAGATGGCCAACCTGGCCGACCAGCCGGGGCGGCTGGCCGGGCTCGTCCTCGGCGGACGCGTATTCGCGCGGATCGAGCCGGTTCAGAAGCTGGAGATCGTCCGCATCCTTGCCGCCAGCGGTGAACTGGTCGCGGTGACCGGCGACGGCGTCAACGATGCGCCCGCGCTCCAGGCCGCTCATATCGGCGTGGCGATGGGTATCGCGGGCACCGACGTCGCTCGCGGCGCCGCCGATCTGGTGCTCGCCGACGACAATTTCGCCTCGATCGTCGCCGGCGTCGAGGAGGGCCGCGTGACCTACGCCAACGTGCGGCGGATCGTCATCATCCTGCTCGCGACCGGGATCGCGGAGATCGGCATGTTCATCGGTGCGGTGATGCTGGGCCTGCCGATGCCGCTGACCGCGGTGCAGCTGCTGTGGCTCAACCTCGTCACGAACGGCGCGCAGGACGTGATGCTCGGGTTCGGGCGCGGCGAGGGCGACGAACTGCGCCAGCCGCCCCGCCCGCCGAGCGCGCCGATCCTCGACCGCAGTGCGATCGCGCTGATGATCCCGCCCGCGCTGTTGATGACCGGGCTGGCGTTGTACCTGGTATCGGGGATGCACCGCGACGGGCGGCCGCTCGCCGAAATCCAGAACGCGGTGCTGTTGATGACGGTGCTGTTCCAGAACGCCTATGTGCTGTGCATGCGCAGCGAGCGACGCTCGATCCTCCGCGAGCCGTTGCTGTCGAACGCATGGCTGCTGGTCGGCGTCGGCATCGCGATCGCGTTGCAAGTGACCGCGATGCTGTGGCCGCCGCTGGGCCGGGTTCTGGGTACCGCGCCGGTGTCTGCGGCCATCCTGTGGTTCTGCGCGGCGGCAGTCGTCGCGACGATCGTCGTGACCGAGGTGACCAAGCACGGCGTGGCGGTCTGGCAGCGGCGTTACCGGCGCTGACGGGCGAGCGAAAGCATCGGCCGGCGCCAGCTCGGGACGGGCTGCACGTCCAGCCTCGCTTGCGGCGAAATGCGGTCCGCCACCACCGCGAACCGATCGTCGTCGACCAGCACTTCGGGGATCAGCGGGCGGCAATTATAGGTCGAGGCCATCGTCGCGCCGTATGCGCCGACGGTGCGGAACACCGCGAGATCGCCGCGACGAACTTCGTCGACCTCGCGGCCCATCGCGAAGGTGTCGCTGCTTTCGCAGACGGGACCGGCGATGTTGGCGACCATCCGGCGACCGTTCGGTTCGACCGCGACGAAATCATGGAACGCGTCGTACAGCGCGGGGCGCGCGAGATCGTTCATGGCCGCGTCGACGATGACATAGGGATGCGTCGCGCCGGGCTTTACCCAGAGTATCTCGGTCAGGAGCACGCCGGCATCGCCCGCCACGAACCGGCCCGGCTCGAACATCAGCGTCGCGTCCCAGTCGCGCGTGACGCGCGCGACCATCGCGCCGTACGCCGCGGCGGTCGGGTAGGTCTCGTCGGGGCGATACGGGATGCCGAGCCCACCGCCGAGGTCGACATGCGTGATCCGATGCCCTGCCGCACGCAGGTCCGCGATCAGCGTGCCGACGCGGGAGATGGCGGCCTCCAGCGGTGCGAGATCGGCGATCTGGCTGCCGATATGGATCGCGACGCCGCGCAGATCGAGGCCGTCGAGCCGTGCCAGTCGTGCATAGATGCCCGGCGCATCGTCCAGGCCGACGCCGAACTTGTTGTCGCGCCGGCCGGTCGAGATTTTCGCGTGCGTGCCCGCATCGATGTCGGGATTGACGCGCAACACCACCACCGCGCGCAGCCCGCGCGCCGCCGCCAGCCGCGCCAGCACGACGCCTTCCTCCTCGAACTCCACGTTGAACTGGCCAACCCCCGCATCAAGAGCAGCGATCATCTCGGCATCGGTCTTGCCGACGCCCGAAAAGACGATTGCCCGCGGGGGAATGCCCGCGGCGAGCGCGCGCAGCATCTCGCCGTGCGATACGATGTCGGCGCCATATCCCTCGGCCGCGAGCAATCGGAGTATGGCGAGATTGGGATTGGCCTTCACCGCGAAGGCGACGTGCTGGCGTGCGATCGGCGCGAGTCCGGCCCTGAAGGCGCGAGCGGAGGCGCGAAACGCGGCGGTCGAATAGACATAGGCAGGCGTGCCGATGCTCGCGGCGATCGCGGGCAGGGGCACGCGTTCGGCGTGGAGGACGCCGTCGCGGTAGTGGAAAGGGGACATGATGGTTCCTGGGAAAAGCCCATGTCGCGCGATCCCGCAGCGAGCGGGACCGCGCGTTACGATAAGGACGGGTTGCTGGTCGAAGCGCGCGCGTTCAGCGGGTGGGGTGGGTCTTCACGCCCGGGCGCTGCCGTCGCTGGCTTCGGATCGCGGCGACGAGGTTGCGGTGGCCGCTGCGTTCGACGCGGAAGGCCATCGGCACGCGCTTGCCCTGCACGATCAGCACGACTCCCGCGACGGCGAGCACGAACGCCACCAGCCCGAGCAGCGTGTCGATTCCGTGCATCGATGGCAGGTCTCGGCGGCTGCCGATCGTGCAGGCAAGGCCGAAGACCGCGACCCCGGCGATACGCCAGGCGAGATCGCGCGTGGTCATGCCGCCACCGCGCGCGCGATCGTCGCGGGATGATCGATCACGACGCGTCCGGCGGCTGCGATCGCGGCAGACAGACCGGCGCGGCCTGCACTGTTGTCGCACAGCAGGATATCGGCGGGAAACTCGGCCTCCTCGGTGAGCGCCGCGCGCAGGTCCGCCATTTCGAACGTCATACCGATGGCGGGATCGTCGAGCCTGGCGGCGGCGGCGCGTGCCCGGCCAATTAGCGCGGGCGCGCCGTCGATGCCGCGCCCCTCGATCGCGGTGAACCCGAGCGAGCGCGCATGGCGTACCGCTCGCAAGAGTAGCGTGCCGGCGCCGCAATCGGCATCGACGATGCGAACGCTGCGCCGTTTGGCGAGTCGTAGTTCGCTGAGGGCAGCGGCGACGGCGGGCCAGCGATCATCGTGCTCGGGACGCGTCGCGGTCGCAGGGGCGTTCGGACGTCTGCGGGACTGAAGGCTATGCGAGACGGACATGTCTGGCGCTCCGGAAAACGAGGGACGGTACGGTCACGCGGCACGCGGCAGCGCGGTTTCCCAAGGGGCGACCGGCTCGAACGAGACCTGCGGCACCAGCGGCGTCGTCACGACCACCACCCTTGCGCCGGGAAAGCCGTGGCGCTCGGCACGCGCGAACGCCATCGCCGCGGGGAACGAGACGAACCGCCCTTCGAGCCGCCCGCCGCTTTGCTGGACCAGCCAATGGCCGGCGGCGTCCTGTCCTACGGTCAGGGTCGAGATGCCTTGGTCGGGCTCCGGATCGGTAACCAGCAACACTGTCGGGCTCCTTCATGCTGTGAGGAGCCGGTAATTATGCGCGCCGACATAGCATCACGAGCCCGATTTCGGCCTGCGCGCATAGGGTTTGCATAGCGTCAGGTCGGTATCGACGACCTGCGCCCGAACCGGTCGCGGGCGAAGAGGATCGATCGGTCGAGCAGGAAGATCGCGAGTGCCGACACCCCGAGCATCGGGAAGGCGAGGCCGGCTGCGATCAGGATCGCGATGGCGCCCTTGATCCGGGCGGAGGGGACGCGGGCCGGGGCGGCGAGGCGGCCTGCCGGGCGGCGTTTCCACCACATGACGATGCCGCTGACGACGAGCACGACGATCGCGATGCAGATCGACAGCATCACGAGCTGGTTCGCGAGCCCGAAATAATTGCCCATGTGAAGCTGGACGCCAAGCTCGATCGCCTTTGCCGCCCAGCCGTAATCGGGATAGCCGACCTCGCGGATCAGGCCGCCGGTCCAGCGATCGAAATAGAGCGTGCGCTGGCCCTGCGGCCGGTCGGGGTAGGTGTAGGCGGTGTAGACGCCGGTCGGGCCACTCGGCAGGAACAGGCGGTAGGCGCCGGTCACACCGTGGTCGCGAGCGACCGAGTTGGCGATCCGGTCTATGCCGGACACGGCCGCGTCGTCGCGGACGGCCATCGCCATCTCGTGTCCGGCATGGCCCGCGTGTTCGGACGAAGATGCCGAGCTTGGCATCGGGGCGAGTTCCATCGTCCAGGGAGCCTCGCCCAGTGCCGTCTTCATCGGCACGCTCGTCGGCGCGTTGTGCGTGCGGTTCGAGGCGGGGTAGCCGATACCGATCGCCGCGGTGCCTCGGTTCAGCAGATCGCCCTCGACGCCGGCCCAGGGGAGGCCGGTTAGCAGCAGGAATGCGATGAACGCGACCGACCAGACCCCGATCACCGCGTGCAGGTCTCGCCAGAACAGGCGTCCGCCGGCGCGCAAGCGGGGATAGAGGATGCCGGCAAACCCGCGGCGGTTTCGCGGCCACCAGAGGTAGAGGCCAGTAAAGATCAGGACCAGCGCCCAGCACGCGGCCAGCTCGACGATGCGGTCTCCGATCGTGCCGAGCGTCAGCGACCCGTGCATCGCGTCGGCGAACCCGACGAGCGTGCGAGCGTAGATCGTCGATCCCAGAACTCGACCGGTGCCGGGGTCCACCGCCACGCGCAGCGGTTCGCCTTGGTCCGGCGTCACGTACACGACGGCAGACCGGTCGGCCGCACCAGGTAGGTCGATCCGGGTCGCGGCGCCTGGATACGCAGTCAACGCGGCGCGGATCATGCGGGACGGCGGCACGGTCGTCGTATGCAGCGCGACGAAGCGTTGCGAAGGATAGAGCGCGTCGTCGATCTCGTCGTTGAAGAGGTAGATCGCACCGGTGATGCTGAGGATCAGCAGGAACGGCGCGACGATGAGGCCGGCGTAGAAATGCCACCGCCAGATCGCGCGGTAGGCCTTCGGATCGATCGAACTGGCGGAAGCCATTGGGAAACCCCTGCTCAGAAATGCGTGGAAAGGGCGATTTCGACGCTGCGAGGCGCGCCGATATAGACGTTGGTCGTCGGGTAGCCCGAATATTCGCCGTAGAATGCGTTGGTCAGGTTGCGACCGCGGACCGAAACGGAGGCTTGCGGCGCGACCTGGTAGCTGACCGACGCCTCGACGACGGTATGGCCGCGGACGAAATAGGTGTTCGCGGTGTCGGTGTAGAAACCCGAGACGTGGCGGACGAAGCCGCCGAGCGTCACCGGGAGCGCCTTGATCGTGTAGAGTGCGGACCCGCTAACGGTGGTCGAAGGCGTGTTGATCGGGCGATTGCCGGCGCGATCGATGCGGGCGCCTGCGACGAGTTCGCTGAGTTGATCGTAGTTGGCGTCGGTATAGGCGGCGCCCGCCGACAGCGAGAGCGCGTCGGTGACGGCCGCACCGATGCTGAGTTCGACGCCCTGCGACGACTGCTCGCCGCCCTGCACTGCCTGTTGCGGATTGGTCGGATCGCGGGTGAGGATGTTGCTCTGCTCGATGCGGTAGGCGGCACCGGTCATCGTGAGCCGCTTGGCGAAGGCGGAGGCCTTGAAGCCGACTTCGTAGGCGCGGCCCTTGGTGAGCTTGTAGCCGGTGTTGACGATCGACTGGAGCAGGATCGAGGACACGGGCGTGACCGCGGTCGTGTATTGGCCATAGACGGTGAGGTCGGGCGTGAGATCGTAGGTGGTGCCGATCCGCCACGAGAACGGGTCGTAGGTTGGCGTACCGCGTGTGACGGCGCCGTTCGCGTTCAGGTTGACGATGACGCGGTTGAGATCGATGTGGTCGTAGCGCGCGCCGCCGACCAGCAGCCATCCGGGAGTGAGATTTAGCGCATCCTCGGCGAAGACGGAGGCGGTCTTCAGCTTCGACTCGTAGATGACGTTGGTGGTGGAATAGGCAGCGGCGTCGGTCGGGAAGATGCCCACGACAGGCGCGTACGGATCGACGTTGGTGATCCGTGCGGCCGTGTTGCCGCCGATCGGGCCTTGCTGGCGCGGATTGGTGAAATTGGTGTCGTTATATTCGCCGCCGAGGCTGAAGCGGTTGCGAAGGCCAGCGATCTTGCCGTCGTTGGCGATCACGAGGCGCTCGTTCCAGAAACGGTGATCATGGTAGATCCGCTGGACCGATCGCGCGAAGCTGCCGTTCGGGAACGCGGGCGTCGGCGCGGTGAAGACCTGATCGCCGCTGAGCACGAAATCGCGTTTGGCATGATACCAGGTGAAGTCGTTGGCGACCGACCAGCCGCTGCCGATCGCATAGTCGATCCGCGAGCGCAGCGTCGTGTCGCGCGCGCCGGAATAGGCGCCGGCAGGGTTGTAGTTGCGGCGGCGTAGCGCCTTGTCGAGAACCATGCCGTTGGGGCTGCGAAGCGCGTCGCTTGGGTCGCGCGCGACCGCGGCGGAGACGAACGGGAGGCCCTGATAGCTGCTGTCGTAGCGGTCCTCGTAGTGATCGACCGCGAGCATGACGGAAAGGTCGGGCGCGGGCTTGAGGAGGATGCTGGCGGTGAGACCGGTGGAACGCGTCGCGTTGTCGTCGACGTCGTAGAGGCTGTCGGAATGCAGATAGCTGGCGTCGGCGCGGATCGCGACGGTGTCGGACAGCTTGAGGTTGACGCCGCTCGCCGCGGTCACGGTGGCGAAGCTGCCGATGCTGAGCAGTCCGTCGAGATGATCGCCGTCGAGGGTGGGCTTGCGCGTGACCTTGTTGATGACGCCGGCCAGCGCGCCTTCGCCGTAGAGGACCGAGGCGGGGCCCTTGACGACGTCGATCCGGTCGTAATGCCAGACGTTGGTGTCGCGCTGGACGACGGTCGAGGTGGAGACGCGGACGCCGTCCTGGAGGATCGATACGGCGCCGCCCGAAAAGCCGCGCAACGTCACGACCGCGGGGTTGCCGGGGACGTTGCCGGCGATCGCGCCGACCACCGAATTGAACGCCTCGCGCGCGGTCCGCAGGCCCTGGACCTGCATGTCGGCCTGAGTCAGCGTCTCGACCGTGGCGGGAGTCTCGCGCACCGACAGGCCGAGGCGGCTGCCGGTGTCGGACTTGCGATCGAGCTTCAGCTTATCGCGCTGGCCGTTGACGACGATTTCGGTCTGCGGATCATCCGTATCGGTTGCGTGGGCCGGGGAGGAGAGTGCGACGATGGACGCCGAGGCGGCCAGGAATGTTCTGAACATGCGAGTCCCTGTTCGTCATGGCGACGCACGAAGGCGCCGGCATGGATGCCGTGGTCCGCGCGGCGACATCGCGCGCGGAGGCTGTTCCGTCCGGTGTGCGGACGGTCGAAGCGGTGTGATCGGCGAGTTTTAAGGTCGTCCGATCACGCGGAGATGCGTGGGGGACCTCGCAAGGGTGGCCTGAGATAGGCGCGCGCGGCGACAGGGGTGGTCGATGTCCGGCGAAACCCAATGGCGACGATGAACGCGATCGCGATCGCAAGCAGCAGCGGATCGACCGCGGCGAGCGAAGGTGCGGACAGCCCGGAGAACGCGCAAGGCATCTCGCGGTTCTGGTGATCGCCCTTGTCCTGATGATGCGTCATGCCGGGCATCGCCTCGGCCATCACCGTGGCCTTGGCCATCATCGTTGCCATCGAGGGCGCGGTGCCGCCGCAGATCTGGATCGTCACCGTGCCCCCGGAGACGACCGGCATGAAGCCTGCGGGGACGAGGATCTTCATCGCCAGCGCGCAGACGATCAGCCACGCCGACAGCGTGCGGTGATCGAGGAAAAGGCGACGGAACCCGGCCATGCCTACCGACTACGCGGAGTGCGCGGCGGTGTCACTTGGGCAAACGGTCCGGTTCGGCGCGATATCGGGATCAGCCGCGCCTGAGCCGTTTCCAGCCGAGCCAGATGCCGCTGACCGACGTGACGAGACCGACGATCGAGAACAGCCAGAGCAGCAGATCCCAGAGCGGGCGATGCAGCGTCAGCACGTTCAGATCCCATTTGTGGAGCAGATCGAACGCCCAGCGATAGGCCCGGCGGCGACGGTCGATGGTCACAAGTACCTCGCCGGTCTGGGGGTCGATGTAGAGCCAGGTCGCTGGCGGGTCGTCGAACCGTAGCCGGAGGATTGGCAGGCGCGGCTTGCCACCCGGCTCGTACCAATAGGCGTCTGGTGCGGTCAGCCGGTCGAGCGCGATCAGCGCGCCATGCTGGAGTCGCCGTGCTGCGGCGACGATTGCCGGCGTGCTGGGGCGGGCTGGTGCGAAGGTCGCTGCACCGAGGCTCGTTCGTTTTCCATCGGCGTATTCGAGCAGGACGAGGGGCGTATGCGCGTTGTCGATCAGCCGGGCGCGGACGGCGCCAGATCCGGGGGCGCGCAGTCGATCGAGATCGACGAGAGGCATCGCGTCGGACGCGGCATAGGCGCGAACGGCCGCGGCGTCGGGCTCGACACCCCGGAACAGGTGCCAGGGATCGACCGACAGCCAGCCGCTGAAGATCCATGCGATCAGGAAGCCTCCGCCGACCAGACCGGCGACGTGATGCCACAGCATCCAACCGCGATAGGGCGTCATCCGGCCGCCCTTGAACCGGCGCGATCCCGTCCGCGTGCGCAGGATGCCGATCCACATTCCTGTCACCGCTGCGGCGATGCAGGGGCCGGAAACCCACATCACGACCTGACGCCAGGCGGAATTGTCCTGCCGCAATATCGTCGGATACAGCCAGTGCGGCACCGAGCCGAGCCAGTTCCAGACGCGCTCGCTGCGGGTCGTCGACTGGACGATGCCGCCTGTCAAAGAGGACACGTACAACTCGGTGCCCGGCGGATCTGCGAGCGTCACTTTCCAGAGCGGACGATGTCGATCGAACCCGCCAGACACAGTCCATTGATCGCGAACGATGCGTTCGACCTGCGCTGCAGGTTCCCGGCCGAAGCGGCTCGCCACGCGCGTGGCGTAGGCGGCGTCGACTGGCGCAAGCAGGGCGCCAGCGTCAGCGGAAACGGTTCGCCGGTCGCCTTCCCAGCGTTCGATCCGCCAGACTGGGACGCCGTCGCGCATCTCGAGCAACAGCTCCTGCGGCAGGTGTCCGCCGTCGATTGGCGGCGGCACGTTCACCGCGCGCCAGTCGATCGGCTCCGCGCGTGCCAAAGTCTCGGCCGGTGTGAGCGACGGATAGGGGACGTACAGCATCACCAGCCCCGACACGAACCACATCGCGAAGAACAGGCAGCTGGCGATGCCGACCCACCGATGGACGAGATACAACCAGCGCCGGCCGACCCTGCCGAACGACGCGGGGCGGCGGAGGCTAGAACCCGGCACGAAGCGAAACGTCCACTGCGCGAGGCCGTCCGAGGATCCACTGCTGCGCACCGTAGCTGTTGATCGCATAATCCTTGTCGAGCAGATTATAGACGTGGAGATCGACCGCGACCCGCGGCGTCATTGCGTAGGACAGCGTGGCGTCGACGGTCACGTAACCGGGTATGCGGAAGTCGTTCGCGTTATCCGAATAGCGGCGTCCGACATAGCGGAGCCCGGCGTGCGCCTGGAATGCGCGCGTCGCGGTCCAGCGCAGCCACAGGTTCGCCACCGTCTCCGGTACGTCGGGCGGCGTGTTGCCGGCGTAACTCCTGCCGCCCGAGACGAAATCGTCGAACCTCGCGTTCAATACGCTGCCGTTCGCGTCGATCCCGAACCCCTTGGGCAAGTCCAGCGAGACGGCAGCCTCGATACCCTTGGCGGATCGCTGGCCGACCTGCTCGATCGGACTGGTCGGCGTCAGCTGCGACAGCAGGCCTTTCTTGACGATGCGATACGCCGCGATCGTCGCGGTGCCGCGTCCGCCCAGGAACGCCGCCTTGGCGCCGATCTCGACCTGATCGCCCTTTGCGTTGCTGAACTGCACCTGCCCGGTCGAATAGGTCGTCAGCGTGCCGAGCGGATCGACCCCGGTCGCGTATTGCGCATAGAGCGAGACGGTCGGGATCGGTTGATAGACACTGCCGACGCGCCACGTCGTGTTGTGGAGCCGCTTGTCGAGCGCCAAGGTCTCCGTGGGGACGGCGACCGTGGAGTCGATCGTCCAGCGCTGGATCCGGTCGCGTTCGTACCGGATGCCGCCGACGATCGAGACGTGATCGCCGAGCTTCAGCCGGTCCTCCGCGAAGACCGCATATTCGTTGGTCCGCGTACGATAGCGCGGTGCGATCCCCTGCGTGTCGACGATCAGGCCGGGGTCGAAGTCATACGGGTCGACTGGGGAAATCTGCGGGTCGGCGCCGAAATTATGCGAGTATGTGAGCTTGATCAGGTTCACGTCGAAACCCAGCACGACATCGTTCGAAATGCCGTCGGCGATGGGCGTCTTCAGAGTCATGCTGGCCTGATCGCCCCATTGCGTCTGGTCGTGGACGATCCCGGTCATGTCGGTGCGATAGATCCGGCCGGGCGTAGCAGGATCGCCATTGGCACCGTTCGGGCAGAAACCGTCCGCCGCGATCCAGCAATAGCTTTCGAGATTGAGCCACGATCGCTTCGAGGTCAGGCGGTACGCCTGGTTGCTGACGGTGAGCGCGTCGGTCGGCGTCCAATCGATCTGCAGGCTGGTGCGGTTGTCGCGGTACCGGACATGCCCGTCGCGCGTGTTGTAGTTGCGATCGCGGTTGTTGTCGTCGAGACGCCCGTCGATCAGCGGCGTGCCGAAATAGCGCATCGGGTTCTGGTTGCCGTAATCGTCGCGCGCGGTGACGACGAGCGTGTCGGTCGGTGCCCAGCGCAGCGTGGCGGACAGCGCGTAGCTGCGTGACTGCCCGCGATCGACATAGCCTTCGGACCGCCGATAGCTGCCGTCGACGCGGTACGACAGGTCATTGCCGATCGGTCCGCCTGCGCCGGCTGCGACATGGAAACTGTCCTGCGATCCATAGCCGATCTCGCCGTCGACCTGCGTCCGTACGGTATTCGGCTGGCGCATCAGCACGTTGACCGCGCCGCCTAGCGCACCTTGGCCGTAGAGTACGGAGGCGGGGCCGCTGAGGATGTCGATGCGGTCGACCATCCACGGGTCGGTCGGGAAGGTGATCGTGCCGGCCGCCGGAAACAGCCGGGCGCCGTCGATCAGCTGGAGCACCGAACCCTGGCCGCTGAACCCGCGGGCGGCGAGCGCGGTGCCGCCATTGCCGAGATTGCCGACGCTGGTGATGCCGGGCGCGCGGCTGGTCGCGTCGATCACCGTCATGTCGCCGCGTGCCCGGATCGTATCCCCGTCTATGACGGACAGCGTCGCGGGTGTTTCGAGCGGCGTCAGTTTGAGCCGGCTGCCGGTCGCGTTCGGGACGGTGAGGTCCGCTTGATGACGACCGGTGACGAGGATGTCGTCGGTCGTATCGCCGGATCGGTCCTCCGCGATCTGAGCGTATGCCGTGGGCGGCAGTATCGAAACGAGAAAGGACGCGGCGATCGTGGCGCGCGAAATCGAAAAGACCATTGGTAACCCCCGGGGCGTCGGACGAACCGGCAGGGGACGCTCTCGAGCATGGCGCGCGAGCCCACGCCTCGGCCCGCGTCACGAGCGATCGGCCCGAGCACGCGCCTAAGCGAACGGGAGCAGTCGTGCCCGCCGGACGCCGTCGCGGCCGGCACGTCTGCCCATGCGGTCCCCACCGCACACATCGTCGCTCAGACGGAGTACCGTGCCTCGGCCATCCCCTGGACCAGGCAAGAGCGACCACACGCCGGCAGGTCTCCTGGCTCACGGGTCACCGCTTGGTGCACAACCTTCCCAGACCGATCGGTCCAGTGGCTGGTGGCTCGGGGCATTCGCCCGGCCACGCACATGCATCACGCTCGCCGCTTACAGTTGCAGGGACAGCCTCGGCATCGGATGGCCGAAGCCACCCTCACCGCGTTCCCTTTTAAGCTCCTTGCGGAGCACCGGTGCGATCATGCCGACCCGTCCGAAGAACGGGCCGACGGGGAAGGTGTAGCTCGGGCGGGAAGTGCGGGCAATCGACGATCGTGTCGGACCCGTTCTAAACGCCGACGAAGGCTGCGTAGCGGGCGACGAAGTCCGCATGGGATGGCAGGGCTTCGGCGGCGCGCAGGGTGGCCGCCCGCATCTGGCGGAGGGCGTCTGCAACGCGGTCGGCATCGAGCGCATCGACGACCGGGTCGTAACCTACCGGTATGACGTTCTGGCCGAGCAGAACCTGAACCCAGCTCGGGATGCCGAACAGTTCGTCGTCGTAGCGGAAGATGCGCCCCTTCTCGCGGAACAGTGCGACCTTGCGAGTCAGGCTGTCGGGCACCGGCATGGTGCGGACATGGCGCCAGAACACGGAGTCGTCGCGGCGGGTCGCGTGATAGTGCAGGATGATGAAATCGCGGATCGACGTGTAGGCGTCGCCCATCAGCCGGTTGTATTCGTCGCGTTCGACGGCGGAAAAGCCGCGATCGGGGAACAGCGCGAACAGCTTCGAGATGCCGGTCTGGATCAGGTGGATGCTGGTCGATTCGAGCGGTTCGAGGAAGCCGCCGGCAAGGCCGAGCGCAACGACGTTGCCCTCCCACATTTTCGCGCGCCGGCCTGCCTTGAAGCGAAGCTGGCGCGGATCGGCGGTCGAGGCGCTGTCGAGGTTCGCGAGCAGGAGCGCGGTGGCCTCGTCGTCTGACATGTGCGTGCTGGCGTAGACATGGCCGTTGCCGGTGCGGTGCTGGAGCGGGATCCGCCATTGCCAGCCCGCCGGGCGTGCGGTGGCGCGGGTGTAGGGCAGTACAGGCGTGGTCGGTTCGGTCGGAACCGCGATCGCACGGTCGCAGGGAAGCCAGTGCGACCAGTCCTCGAATTCGACCCCCATCGTGTCGCCGAGCAGCAGGCTGCGGAAGCCCGAGCAATCGATGAACAGGTCGCCCTCTACCGCGGTGCCATCCTCGAGCCGAACTGCGCGGACATGGCCGTTCTCCGGATCGCGGTCGGCGCCGATGATGCGGCCTTCGACGCGAGTGACACCACCGGCCTCGGCGTGCCGACGCAGGAAGGCGGCGTAGAGGCTGGCGTCGAAATGATAGGCGTAGGCCATGGGGCTTGCGCCCGACCGGCGCTGCTCGTCGTTCGGTAGCCCGAAACGGCCAACCCTTGAGGCCATGCCACCCGGAGAATAGGCCTCGATTGCGCCGATGCCGGGGTGGTTCTGTAGTTTCAGCCAAAGTTGATGAAACGCCAGGCCCTGGATGTCCCTACCGATCGTCCCGAACGTATGCATGTACCGATCGGCGCCGGTGTCCCAGCCGACGAACTCGATCCCGAGCTTGAAGGTAGCGCCTGTCGCGCGGACGAAGTCACGTTCGTCTATGCCGAGCAGATGATTGAAGCCGAGGATGGGCGGGATCGTCGCCTCGCCGACGCCGACCGTGCCGATCGCATCGGATTCGACGAGGACGATCTGGCGCTGGCCGTCGTCGAGGAAGCGTGCCGCTGCGGCAGCCGCCATCCAGCCGGCGGTGCCGCCGCCGACGATGACGACTTTGCGAATGGGATCGGTCATCGAGTGCGTTCCAAGTGTGCGAGATAGGTAGGGTAGAGCGGAAGCCGTGATGGCAGCGCGCCGTTGTTCTCGGCCATTTGGCTGAGCGCTGCGCGGACGGATGCCAGCGGCGCTGACGCGGCGACCGGATCGGGAACGCGTGGAATAGTGCCAAGGCCTAGAAGCAGGCCACGCCACTCGTCCGGCTCGAAGCTTTCGTCTTCGTAGAACGGCAGGCGACCGCGGTGAGCGAACTGGTCGAGCGTGTGATCGAGGCTGTCCGTGCGAGGCAGTCGGCGGACGTGCTTCCAGAAGTCGCCGCCAGTTCGGGTCGCGGCGTGATAGTGCGCGGCCTGGAAATCGCGCACGCGCGATGCCTGGCGGTAGGTGCGGGCGTTGTACTCGGCGAGTTCGCTGGCGGCGCAGTCACGGCCGGGCAGGAGGTCGATCGCGCGCAGGATCCCTGCTTGCGCGAGGTGGAGATTGGCGTCGGCCAGCGGATCGAGCGTGACAGCGGCGTCACCGAGCGCGAGGACGTTGTGGAGCCAGGGTTCCGGGCGGGCGCCGGGGGCGATGTCCACGACCTCCTCGCCTGCGGGGAGAATGCGACGTGCGCTGGAGTCCGGTGTCTGGGCGGCGGCATAGGCAAGGCCGACCAGCGTGCGATCCCGCAAAGGCTTTTCGAACCGCCACCCCGCTGGAAGTGCGATCAGATCGTCGGTCGGGGAGGGCGCGCGGGCCGGCCCCGTACCCAGGAGCAGGCGGTCGACAGGCAGGTATCTGCCCCAATCTTCCCACCGCGTGTCGATCGCCGAGCGAAGCGGGGCGGCGGGGCCGGCGCAATCGAGATACAGATCCGCCACGATCCGACGACCATCCGCCAACATCAGCGCCTCGACGCCGCCGTCCGCACGGCGTTCGACGCCCGCGAACGCACTTGGAACGGGCGCCAGGCCAAGATGCCGCGCCAACGCGCGAAGCAGATCCCGGTAGCGCGGCGGATCGAGACGAAGCGCATAGGCAATGCCTGAAAGCGGTGAAGCCGGATCGTCCGCTGGGTGCACGAACCGGTCTGCTACCGCGAGAGCAGCGGCTGGCGAGAACGCATCGAACGCAGCGACCTTGCCGGCGCGGCGGGCGTTCAGCCAATGCTGCTGGAACGCCCCTGTGCCGATCGGACCGCCGCGGTCACCTCGTGCCAGGACGACACGTCCGCCGTCGGAGCGCCAGTCGGACAGTCGCGTGCCGATATGATGCAGCGTACCGGCGGCCAGGAGATCGCGTTCGCCAAGGCCTATGCGGTCATGGAACGCGGCGATCGATGGCAACGTGCCGGGCATGCGATCCGCCAGCGCGGCGGGGTCTGCTGGAGTTTCGATCAACGTGATCGCGAGCCCCGGCAGCGCACGGGCGAAGGCAATCGCGGCAGACAGGCCTACGATGCCGGCGCCCAACACCGCAATGCTGCGAACGGGTGTGCGTTCGGTCATGCCGGGATCGTCGCGTTGCGCTGGGCGAGGAACGCGGCGTGGTCCGGCATCGCCCCGGCAGTGGCGGCGACCTGTGCGCGGAGATTGGCGACGGCGCGGTCGAGTCCGTCGAGCGCGGGGCCGTTCGCGCGCTGGTCCCAGCCCTGGGGGACAATGCCTTGGCCCAGATACACGGCCAGCCAGCTCGGCTCGAGGAACAGCCCCTCGCTATACTGCGCGACGCGGCCGGCGCGGCGAAACAAGTCCATCTTCTCCGCGAGCGTGTCCGGCACCTCCATCGTCCGGACGTGGTTCCAGAAGTCGGAATCGTCGCGGGTGGTGGCGTGGTAATGGAGGATCAGGAAATCGCGGATGCGGTCATATTCCATGTCGACCAGGCGATTGAACTCGGTCCGGTCCGTCGGCGAGATACCCTTCGATCCGGCGCGTTGCGGGAACAGTTCGATCAACTGCGTAATCGCCATCTGCGCGAGGTAGATGCTCGTCGATTCGAGCGGTTCGAGGAAGCCGGAGGCGAGCCCGATGCCGACGACGTTGCCGACCCAGCTATTGCGGCGGCGGCCAGCGCGGAACTTGAGGAAGCGCGGGTCGGCGAGAGGCTTGCCCTCGACCGAAGCGACCAGCGAGTCCGCGGCGGCCTGGTCGTCGAGATGTGCGCTGGAATAGACATAGCCGTTGCCGACGCGGTGCTGGAGCGGGATGCGCCATTGCCAGCCGGCCGACTTCGCGGTGGCGCGGGTATAGGGCTCGATCGGCCCCTGGGGTGACGCGCAGGGCATTGCCACCGCGCGGTCGCAAGGTAGCCAATTTGACCAATCCTCCCACGGCTCTGCCATCGTATCGCCGAGCAGCAGGCTGCGGAATCCCGAGCAATCGACGAACAGGTCGCCTTCGATCGTCTCGCCCGAATCGAGACGTACGGCGCGGACGTTGCCGGTCTCCGCGTGCTGGTCGACGGCGACGATCCGGCCTTCGGTGCGGCGTGCGCCCTGTGCCTCGGCGAAGCGGCGCAGATAGGGTCCGAACAGCGTCGCATCGAACTGATAGGCATAGCCGAAGCTCGCCGCGAGATCGTCGGCAGGGCCGTCGGGGATGGCGAAGCGATCCGCGGTGGCGGCGGCGACCGCGACCGAATAGTCGCCGATCGGCCCTGCGCGTCCGGCAGCGTTCAACCGCAGCCAGTAATGATGGAAGCCGACGTCGCCGAGCGGACGCCCGAACGTGCCGAACGGGTGGATATAGCTGTCGCCGATCGCGCCGAAGTCTCGAAAGTCGATGCCGAGCTTGAACGTCGCATGCGTCGCCCGCATGAAATCCGCCTCGTCCAGCCCCAGTCGTTCGACGAACGCGCGGATGTGCGGCAGCGTCGCCTCGCCGACGCCGACGATGCCGATCTCCGCCGACTCGATCAGGTGCACGGTGCACGCGTTCGGCAGCAGCCGGTCGAGCGCCGCGGCCGTCATCCATCCCGCCGTGCCGCCGCCCACGATCACGACTCGCGTTCGCTCGATTTCCGTCATCATCCCCTCGCGTCGATTAGGACCGTTACGAGACTGTTACCCTGGGGCAACACTGGAACGGCATCCTTTCGAATCTGTCTACCAAATTTCATTATTCAACTTGTGACGGAAAACATAGCTGAGTAATGGTTGGTTCGGCGACCGATTTATCGTTCGTTCCTAGGGAGAAAGCGCGGTTTGTACGCCTGCTTCAGAAGCGGCGGCAAGGGTGCTGGTGGATGTATAAGGGGTCAATAATGCCAAGTGCTGGTGCGTCTGTGACGGTTCGTCTCGCTTCCCGTTTATTCGGTGGAAGCGTCTCCGTCCTTGCGATCGCGTTCGCTGCAACGCCGTCGTTCGCGCAGGTCGCCGATCCTGCCACTGCGGATGCGCAAACCGTTCCAGCGCCTGCGGGTTCGGGTACAGCGAGCACCACATCAGGGTCGACCAGCCTCGATGCGGCGACCGCGGGCACGGCGCCCGGTTCCGCCGGCAACACAACCGGCACGTCGGGTGCTGCGCAGGACGCCGGCAACCCGACGCCCGAAACCGAGCGCGAAGAGATCGTCGTCACGGGCGTCCGCCAGAGCTTGGCGACGGCACAGAACATCAAGCGCAACTCCGATACCGTCGTCGACGCGATCACCGCGCAGGACATCGGTGCACTGCCCGACCGTTCGGTCAACGAAGCGCTGCAACGCGTACCAGGCGTCGCGATCAGTCGCTTTGCCGCGCCCACGGACTCCGCACATTTCTCGGTCGAGGGTTCGGGCGTCGTCATTCGCGGGCTCAGCTATGTCCGTGGCGAATTCAACGGTCGCGACACGTTCGCGGCATCAGGCGGCCGTGAGATCGGCTTCAACGACGTGCCCGCCGAACTGATCGGCTCGGTCGAGGTGTTCAAGAACCTCACGGCTGACCTGATCGAGGGCGGCATTTCCGGCACGGTCAACATCAACACCCGCAAGCCGTTCGACCAGGAACAGCGTCTCGTCTATCTCTCCGGCAGCATGAACTACGGCGACATGGCCAAGCGCGGCGCGCCGTCCGTCGTCGGTCTCTTCAGTCAGCAATGGGATGCGCCCGGCGGCGGTCGTTTCGGTCTGCTCGCCAGCGGCAGTTACTCTGAGCAGAACAGCCGCTCGGACTCGGTGTTCCTCTCGTCCTATCTGCCTCGCTTCAACGACGATACCAACGGTAATGGTCGTCAGGACGCCGGCGAAGGCCGCGTCTCGAATCCGGGTACGGCCTATGCCGCAAACTTGTTCGATACCTATCCGGTGCCGGCAGGGCGCCAGTCGGTCTTCGTGCCGATGGGCGGCGGCAATCGTACGCAGACGTTCAATCGCCAGCGTATCGGCGTCTCGGCGGCTGGCCAGTATGAGAACGCGTCGCGCTCGGTGCTGTTGACCGCACAGTATCTGCGTACCGATGCGCGCCAGAACTGGATCGAGCACACGATCGAGCCAAGCGTAGGCCTCGCGGATTCGGTTTTGATCAAGCCGGTACCTGGTACCACGCCTACCTATAACGACGACGGCGTCTTCACGAGCGGTTCGCTGTACCGGCCCAACACCGTGCAGACGTTCAACGGTGCGCCGCTGCCGCAGTTTGCTGTCAATGGCGGTCCGATCGTGTTTGCGAATCGCTACACCGAGGGGCAGTCGGTCACGCAGGACTTCTCGTTCAACGCAAAGCTGAATCCGGTCGAGAAGCTCCACATCAATCTTGACGCGCAATATGTGAAGTCGAACGCCGACAGCATCGACGACAATGTCGGCACCACCAGCTATGGCGGGTTCGGCATCGACGTGACGGGCAACACGCCAAAGGTCCTGTTCCAGCCCGAGGGTCGCGACCCCACGGCCTATTTTGCCAACCCGTCCTCGCAATATTTCCACGATGCGATGAACAACCGCACCGACAATGACGGCAAGGAATGGGCGTTCCGTGGTGACGTCCAGTACGACTTCAGTGAGGACAGCTTCCTGCGTAAGGTCCGCGTCGGTGGCCGCTACGCGAAGCGCGACCAGACCGTGCGCACCAACGACTACAACAACTGGGGCGCGTTGTCGGAAACCTGGACGAGCGGCGGCCCGGTTGGCCTGAACACCGCGCCGAACCAGACCGAGCTGTTCCAGTACCAGGATTTCTATCGCAACAATTCGACCCAGCCGCCCGCGACGAACTACATTTCCGATGCGGTGCTGCGCGATCACGATGCACTGACCGCGTTGCTGCGCCGCGTTGCTGCGCAGGGTGGCGGTACGTACGTGCCGCTTGAGGATCGTACCAACCTGGTCGACGATTATTTCCGCGCGAGCGAATATTATCGCAACAAGGAAACGACTTGGGGCGGTTATGCGCGCGTTGATTTCGGCGTCGAAGATTTCGGCAACGGCATGTCGCTGTCAGGTAACGTCGGTGTCCGTTTCGTCCGCACCAAGGACGAGTCGTTCGGTGCGCTGACGTTCCCGACGCGGGTTCAGATCATCAACAACTTCCCCACCGCGGCGGCCTTCTGTGGCTCGATCGCGCCGGGGGCGACCATTCCGTCCTTCTGTGGCCTGACAGCGGCGCAGCAGAACGCCGTACTTGGCTTCTCGAACGGAACGTCGATCCCGGATACGGCCAGCCAGACGTTCAACTTCTGGCTGCCGAGCGCGAACCTCCGGTTGCAGGCGACCGACAAGCTGCAGTTCCGCGTTGCCGCATCGAAGGCGATCTCGCGGCCGAACTTCGGCGATCTGCGCAACTTCACCGGCGTCACGCCGGGAACGTCGGCGGCTGGCAACGCCGCCAGCAGCTTTGGCTTCCAGTCGACCGCGCGCAATCCGTTCCTCCGCCCGGTCGAGGCTAAGCAGGTGGATGTCACGGCGGAATGGTATTTCGCCAAGGTCGGCTCGTTGAGCGGCGCGTTGTTCTACAAGCAGCTGTCGAACATCATCCTCGACAACTACGGGTTCAACCGGACGCTGACCAACAACGGGCAGACTTTCGACGTGCTCGTCAACGGTCCGGCCAATGCTCCGGGCAAGGGCAACGTCAAGGGCGCCGAGGTCAGCTATCAGCAGACGTTCGACTTCCTGCCGGGGGCATTCTCTGGGTTGGGCGCGCAGGCGACGTTCACTTATGTGAAGCCCGGGAAGATCCCGAACGGCATTCCACTCAACGCCGATCTGAATAACGCGCCGCCGGTCGATACCGCATCGCTATATTCGAACCTGCCGCTGACCGGGTTGTCGTCGTACAACTACAATCTGGCAGCGTTCTACGATAAGTCGAACGTCTATGCCCGCGTCGCGTACAGCTGGCGTTCGCAGTTTTTGCTGACCAACCGTGATTGCTGCTTCCCGTTTCTGCCTGTCTATGCGCTCGCGAGCGGTCAGATGGACGGATCGATCTTCATGACTATCAACAAGAACTTCAAGATCGGTCTGGAGGCGCAGAACCTGCTCAATTCGGTGACGAAGACTGCTTATCTCCTGAACGCGGATGGCCTGAAGGCACCACGTTCCTCGTTCATCAGCGATCGTCAGATTTCGTTGACGACACGGCTGACGTTCTGACCTGATATGCGCCGGGCTGGGCGATTCCAGCTCCGGCGCATGTCGACGGCCTGCACCGTGCGGGCTACGGAATAACGATGAGCGAAATTCCTGCCCTTGCCGTTGCCGAAGTCGGGGCAATCGACGGCGTTGGCTTCGACGCCACGATCGCACGCGGCTATTGCCCGGTGGTCATGCGCGGGCTCGCAGCGAACTGGCCGGCAGTGCGGGCAGCACGAACCTCCGATCGCGCGATCGCGGACCACATCCTCCAGTTCGATGGCGGGCAGCCTGCCAGCGTAATGGTCGCGCCGAGCGCCGTCGGTGGCCGGTTCTTTTACGACGATGCGCTCACCGGCTTCAATTTCGAGCGCACCAAGGCGCCAATGCATGCGTTGATCGCGCAGATTCTGGCGACGCAGGGAGTGACTGGCGCCCCGGCGATCTACGTCGGCGCAGCGGCAGCGTCGGATCATCTTCCGGGCTGGGCGGAGGCCAACGTCCTGCCGCTGCCCACGCCGGACGCGGTGCCGCGCGTGTGGATTGGCAATCAGAGCCGGGTCTCGACGCATTACGATGTGTCGAGCAACGTCGCGGTCGTGGTCGCGGGTCGGCGACGCTTTTGCCTGTTCCCACCCGAGCAGGGCCCGAACCTGTATGTCGGGCCACTCGACATGACAATTGCCGGACAGCCGGTGAGTTTGGTCGACCTCGAGGCGCCAGACTTCGATCGTTATCCCCGCTTTGCCGAGGCACGCGCCCAAATGCAGGTTGCCGTGCTGGAACCGGGGGATGCGATCTTCATACCGTCGATGTGGTGGCATGACGTCAAAGCATTGGGCGCCTTCAATGTCCTGGTGAATTACTGGTGGGGTCAGGTGGGGGCGGCCTCGCCGTTTCCCGCCCTTATCCATGCGATCCTCACGATCCGCGACCTGCCTCCCGGTGAGCGTGCGGCCGTGCGTGGTTGGTTTGATCAATATGTGTTCGGAGAAGAGGCGCAGACCGCGACCGCACATCTGCCCGAGGCGATGCATGGCGTGCTGGGGAGACCGTCCCGACAACGCACCGACGCGATCCGTGGGTATCTCGCGCGGACGCTGGAGCGGCTCTAGCGCGCCCGGGTCGCGTCGAGGAACGCCGCGGTCCAGACCAGGGGTGCGTTCCAGTTGATCGTGACTTCGTTGACGGTGAAGGCGCGGTAGTCGTCGATCCAGCAGGTTTGCGGTGCGCAGCCGTGCATCGGGCCAGGGTTTCGCGCTTCGTCCGAATTGGGGCCGCCGGACAGGACGCCCGAAGGGGGCGCCGGATAGCGCTGGTCCGCAGCGGCTGCCCAGAAACGGTGGTGCGGGTGCTGCATCGGACGCGCGCCGAAACCGGTGACGTAGGAGCGGTCGAGCGGGTTGCGGCCGAGGATGTAATCCAGGCTGGCAACGACCGCGTCGCGGTAGGCGGGCTTCCGGTCGATCTGCCACGCGACGCCGAGTATGATCGCGCGGTTCAGGACGGCGCTGTTCGATCCCCAGGGGTAATTGATGCCGGCGAACGGGATGCCGTAGCCGCTGCGCTTGCCGTCCTCGACAAAGCCGTCGGCGAGTGCGGTGATGCTGGCTTGGAGCCTGGCGCGATCTGCAGCCGGGAGCGGACTGGGGACTGTCGCCAGCGTGAGCGCGGCAGGCAACCGCAACGAACCCCAGTCGATGCTGGTGCCGGGATCGGTGAGGAGGCCATCGCGGCGGACCCGGTCGAGGAACGCGGGCTCACCCGTCGTGACGTAGAGTTGCGCGGCGGCGAAGGTGAATTCGTCACGAACGTCCGGGTCGCCGTAACCGCCGCTGCCGGTGAAGTCGGAGCTGGTGAGCAGGTTCGGGTGGCGGAGTGCGGCGGCCCAGCCGCGCCGTGCTGCGGTCAGGCAACGGGTTGCGAAATCTGGCTCGATCGTCCGCCAGATACGTGCGCATTGCGCAGCGACGCCGACCATGTTGAGCGTCGCCGCGGTCGAGGGTGGATACAGGAAGCGCGTCTGGTGGTCGTCCGCGGGCGCGGTCGGGATGCCCGTCCAGTTCTCGTCGGCGATCTTCGTGTGGACCAGGCCGCTTGCGTCGATCGTCTCGAACCGCGTGATCGCCTTGCCGGCTACCCCTGCGTCGGGGGCGATGGCGAGCGTCGTTCCGTCGGGGATCTGCATCGCGAGCAGGAAGGCGACTTCGACGCGGGCTTCGTCGAGCAGGTCGTCCTTGCCGTTGGCGCGTTCGGGCAGCGCGAGGCGACCGTCGGCGAAGGCGTTGGCGTCACCGAACGCGGCCAGTCGCTCGTGAAGGTCGAGCAACGTCCAGGTCGAGACGCCGCCGTTGACGACGTATTTGCCGTGGTCGCCAGCATCGTACCAGCCGCCGGACGCGTCGATCCTGTAGCTGCAGCCAGGCCATTTGACGCCCTTCTGGTCGCGCCCGGCGAAGCAGGTGGCGATGTCCGGGGCGTGGCCGGCGGGGCGGGCAAGGTCCTTGTGCTCGACGAACGCGGGCAGGACGGCCACGCCGCTGCGCTGCTGATGGAAGAACGCCATCGCCGCGCTGGCGACCGGTGCGAACGGGCGGTCGGCAATCGCGAAGGGATGGCTGGCGTTGGCGCCGACGTGGAGCCGGTAGCCGGTGCCGGGCGTCCGGAACGTGGCGAAGTCTATCCGGTGGACGCTTTCGCCCGAAGCTGCGTCCGGCCCGACCGGTATCGTCTGACCCGACGCGACGGTCTTGCCGCTCGCATCGGTGAGTGTCCACGCGAGCGGCTTGGCCTGCGACGACGGCAGGACGGCGATCTTGGGACCGCTCGTCTCGAACCCCGCCTGGTCGATCCGGATCGGCGCGGGCGGGGGCTGCACGGCGGCGGTCGTCAGCAGGACGGCCGCCGCGCCGAGCAGCACGGGGGTCAGTCGCCGCATTTGGTCATTGGCACGGGCGCGGAGTCGATCTTCACGTCGGAGATCGACAGGCCGAGCTTGCCGTCGGTGGCGATCACGAACGGCGCGGTGACGTGCGCCATGTCGATGCCGCGCTTGGCGAAGCATTGCAGCGGCACGATCACCTGTTGCCAGTCGCCGGGCTTGCCCGCGGCGAGCGCCTTGGTGATCGGCACCGTCACAGCCTTGCCGTCGTTGCTGACCATGCCGAGGTTTATCGGGCCGCTGCCGGCGCGGTCGACGCGAACGTCGACGACGAGGCTGAGCTCGCCGTTGCTCTCGCGCGTCAGGTCGAGCGGACCGGACGCCTCCACCCGCGCATCGGCAGGCCCGCCGGCCCACACCAGCGCACGCGCATCCTCCTGGCGGCGACGGTCGACCGCGGAGGCGGTGAGCCGTTTGGTCGCGGTCGTCGCGTTGACGCCGAGCAGGCGAACCTTCGACTGATCCTGTTCGACCAAGGTCAGCGACCAACCCTCGGGAACGCGGCCCTTGCCGAAGATCGTGCCGTTCGACGATGCGGCCATCCCGGCGGGGCGGGTTTCGTCGAGCTTGGGGACCGAACCGGGCTTGGCGTAGCTTAGGCCGTAGCCGAACGCGAACAGCGGGTCGTAGCCGGGGTCGGAGCGGTTGAGGACGTACTGGTCGGGGCGCTTCGGCCAGGAGAAGCTCAGTTTGCCGCGGAAGTCGTTGGCGACGCTGCCGTCCTTCTTGCGCAACAGCACGTCGGCGACGCCGCCGCCCTCGCTGCCCGGCAGGAACGCGGCGACGAACGCATCGGAGGCGTTGAGTTCGGCGTTCACCCAGAGCGGGCGGCCCGACAGAAACACCGCGACGACGGGGACCCCCGCCGCCTTCAGTTTCCGCAACAGTTCGAGATCGGACTTGTCGTCGGGGCTGTATTCGAGGTTCGGGCGATCGCCCTTGAACTCGGCATAGGGCTGTTCGCCGAACACGACGATCGCCGCGTCCGGCTTCTTGGCGAAGCTGCCGTCCGCGGACAGCGTGGCGGTGCCGCCCGCAGCCTTGACGGCCGTGTCGATGCCCGACCAGATCGTCTGCGCGTTGGGGAAGTTCGCGTTGGTGGTGCCGCCGCCCTGCCATGTCAGCGACCAGCCGCCGGCCTGCTGCGGAATGTTGTCCGCCCCGCCGCCGGCGACGAGGATGTTCGCCGAGGGCTTCAGCGGGAGGAGCCCGCCCTCGTTCTTGAGCAGCACCATCGATTCGGCCGCCGCCCGGCGCGCGATCGCACGGTGATCTGCGGCACCGATCAGGTTCATCTTGCCGGCAAGCGCGCGCGACGAGGGACGACCGCGATCGAACGTGCCCGCGCGGATCTTCACGCGCAGGATGCGGCGGACTGCATCGTCAAGGCGTGCGGCGGGGATCTCGCCCGACTGCGCCTGCTTCAACGTGTTGTCGTAGAGCGTCTTCCACCCGGTGCCCGAATACATGAACATGTCGAGTCCGGCGTTGATCGCGGCCGCGCAGCTTTCGTTGCTGCACCCATCGACCTGGCCGTGGCCATTCCAGTCGCCGACCACGAAGCCGTCGAAGTGGAGACGGTCCTTGAGCACGCCGGTCAGCAGGCTCTTGTTGCCGTGCATCTTCGCGCCGTTCCAGCTCGAGAAGCTCGCCATCACCGACTGCGTACCCGCCTCGATCGCAGCGGGATAGCCGCCGAGGTGAATGTCGCGCAGGGCGGTCTCTGGGATCAGCGCGTCGCCCTGGTCGCGCCCGCCGGTGCCGCCGTCACCGAGGAAATGCTTGGTCGTCGCGATCACGCGGTCGGGCGCGAGGAACTCCTTGGTGCCGACCTTGCCCTGGACGCCTTCGATCACGGCGCCGGCGTAATCGGCCTGGATCGTCGGCTCTTCGGAATAGCTCTCGTACGTCCGGCCCCAGCGGTCGTCGCGAACCACGGCGAGCGTCGGCGCGAAGGTCCAGTCGATGCCAGCTGCCGCAGTCTCGATCGCGGTGACGTGGCCGATCTCGCGCATCAGGTCCCGGTCGCGCGCGGCGCCGAGTCCGATATTGTGCGGGAAGAGCGTGGCGCCTGGGATGTTATTGTTGCCGTGGACCGCATCGGTGCCCCAGATTACGGGAATTGCGGGGCGACCGTCGGTACGCGCCATCGACGCGTCGTAGAACGCGTCGGCTAGCTTCAGCCACTCGACTGGGGGAGCAAGATCGTTGCCGCCGGGGCCGGCATTGCCGCCGTTGAGAATCGAGCCGAGCTTGTACGTGCGCAGATCGGCGGGTGTGATGCTGGCGATGTCGACCTGGATCAGCTGGCCGATCTTGTCCGCGACCGACATGCGCTTCATGATCGCGTCGATCCGTGCCTCGACCTTCGGATCGCGCAGGGGCCGCGCGTTGGCGGTCGGCCAGATTTCCGGATGCGCGACGGCGGACATCGGCGGGGTCGGTGCCGCTACGGGCGTGGCCGCCGATTGCAGCAGAAGCGCGATCGTGAAGGTTGAAAAACTCGCCGACATCATACTCTCCCTGGGTGGTACGCGACCGTGATCCGTACCTTTGCACGCGTGCTACCGGGTGACGGCAGCATTGCGCAAATCATTTGGTTATTTCCGCGCCCACATCTCGGCATGCGCGTCGATGTAGGTGGACAGCGCGGTGGTGATCCGGCCGTCGTCGGCCGTCGATGGGTGTGCGTGGCAGCCCGTGAAGGCGAGCCCGGTCACCGGAACGAACGTCACGTTGCGCTCGCCTGCTGCCTTTAGACGCGCAGCGACCTTCGCGACTTCCGAGGCGATCTCGCCATCGGCCATGTCGGTCGCCCAAAGGACGACATGTGCGTTCGGATCGCGCGCCCGCAGGCGTTTGACGAACGCGACATAATGCTGCTCGTAGTCGGCGTGGAGCGCGTCGCGCGTCTTCCAGGGCTCGTTCGGGTGAAGCGGCGTGGTGAAGTCGTTGGTGCCGAGCGCAATGACGTACAGGCTCGGGTGCCACGCCGGATCGGCGTAGCGCTTCGCCTTGTCGAACAGCGTGAACGGGTAGGCGGCGGGGACCGTATCGCCCGGCATGCCGTCATAGTTGCGGACGATGCCGCGACCCGAGATCGCGTTGACCTGGTAATCCGCGCCGTAGCGGCGGGCGGTCAGCGCGGGCATGGCCTGCGAGGTGTCGGTGGTCGCCCAGACTTCGTCCTGCGTGCAATCGCGCTTCGCCGAAATGTTGCCGTAGCCGACGGTGTGCGAGTCGCCGATGAATTCGATCTGACGGGTGCGGGCTGGGGAGGGCAGTGCGCGCGTGCCGGCGGTGGCGTAGAAGCCGCCGAATACCGTCGATGCCGCCTGACTTTCGCTGGCGACGTCGACGCGGATGGTATGGCGACCGTTCGCCAGACCGTCCACGCGGTAGAGGCCGGGCTTGGGCTTCACCAGCGTTGCGGCGGTGGTGGCATCCACCGAGATGCGCAGGATGACGTCGCCTTCGCCGATCTTGAGCAGAACGCCTTCGCCGCGAAAGCTCGCCTCGAAATACGTGCCGGGCCATTGGCGCCGATGGCCCTCCGCTGTCGGCTCGACACGGCCACCGATATGGACCGGGAGTGCGGCACCCGCCTTGGTCGATACCGGCGTGACGGTGAGCGGCGCGGAGAGGGCGGACGTCGACAGCAACGCGGCGCCGATCAGGCCCAATACCTTCTTCATGCCAAGACCCTCTTCATGCCAAGACCCTCTTCATGCTTGTACCTTCAGCCATGTGGGAAGCTCGTCCCGGGTGACGTAGCGCTTCGATGTAAAATCGCGGCGGAGTTGTTCGGGCGTGTTCTGGTCGGCGCCGGTGAGCCAGCGTGTGTGCCACGTCATGAACCACAGCCAGTCCGCCGAAGGTCCGAGCGAGGCCGGATCGGGGATCGGACCGTTCTCGTGCAGGCAGATCGGCAGCGTGTCGCCGACGATCGCCTTCACCTGCGCGAACATGGGCGCGAGATTGCCGTGGTCGTTCGCGTAGATGTCCGCGCCGGCGACGTCGACCGTCGCACGGCCCGGATACCAGGCGGGATCGACGTTCTGCCCGGCCCAGCCGAGTACCCAGATCAGGTTGTCAAGGCCGTGGACGCGCGTGAACTGGTCGTACATCAGCGCCCAGAGCGCCTTGAACGCGTCGGGGCCGTGCTTGCCCCACCAGAACCAGTCGCCGGTGAATTCGTGGAAAGGGCGCCACAACACCGCGACGCCGCGGTCTTGCAGGATCTTCAACAGCCGCGCCACCTCGGTCATGTCGCGCATCATCGCGACGTTCTGCGGCGTGCCGGGTTTGAGCGCGGCGGCGACGTCGAAATCCTTCTTCGAGTTCTCGTAGCCGGTGCCGATGTCGGGTGCGCCCCAATGCCAGCACAGCGTGACGATCCCGCCCGAGCGCGCCCAGGCGGTGGCCCGGTCGTTGACGGCATCGTTGTCGCGTGGGTCGATATAATCGAGGCCGAGGATCGCGGGCAGCTTGCCGGTTACGCGCTGGAGATACTCGAGTTCGCCATTCGGGTTCGGCTGCGCGGAACCCTGCTCCTGCTGGCCGGTCAGCGTTTTCCGCCCGTACTGGCTCCACAGATAGGTGTAGAGTTTTCGTGCGGCCAGGGATGCCTTCGGGTTGCTCAGCGTACGGTTCGGGACCGCCGCCAGCGCGGGCACACCGTGAAGCAGGCCGAGCGCGGCGGTCATCCCCAGGGTTTCGCGACGGCTCAGCATCAGAGTGCGGCCATCGCCGATGCGTGCGCGCGGATCACGGCTTGCGTCGATGCGTCGCTGTCGAACACACCGTACCAGCCCTGCGGTTCGTGCGGGGGATCGCCCATGTAGCCGAGGTCGCCTCGCTGGAACCGGTGGTCGGCATGCGGCGTGCGCGCCTCGCCGTTCCAGGCCCAGAAGTTCGAGCCTGCGAGCGGCCCGCCAGCCTTCGCGTTCGCCTCGATCGCCGCGTAGATCTGCCGGTAGAAGCGATCCTTGTAGACCGTCGTGATGGTCGGATCATAGGCGGCTTGGCCGTCGCGCGGATAGCCGAACTCCTCGATCACCAGCGGCTTGCCGAGCGTGGTCGCGAGCCGGATATGCGCGTCGATATACTCTGCGACCTTGGCCGCACCGGCGTCGTAGGTGCCGGCGAGATTGCCCGCGTCCATCCACGTCCAGTTGTTCGGCCAGATATGCGTGGTCAGATAGTCGATCGACGGCGAACGATGCGCGGCGAGCACGACGTCCTCGCGCTCGATCGAGCCCTTCAGGCCTTCGGAGCCGGTCGAGACGAGGTGGTTCGGATCGAGCGTCTTGATGTAGCGCGCGGTCTCGTCGATCCAGCGATAGAAGTTCGGCAGGTTGGGAACGGCAACCGTAGCCCCGCCCGCCGGACGCGGTTCGTTCGCGAGCTGCCATGCCATGATCGTCGGATCGGCGGCGTAGGCTACACCCGTCACGCTGTTGGTGCGCGAGACGACCGCGCGGATATAGTCGCGGTACATCGCCTGCGCCTGGCCGTTCGTATAGAACGCGGCGTTCCAGTCGGCGAACTCGGGCCACGGATGCGCAGGGTCGTTCATGTTGATGAACTTGCCGCCGTTGACCCACGACAGATACGTCATCATGCCGCCCGACCATTCCCAGAAGTTGGTCAGGTAGATGACGCCGGTCATGTCGCGCTTCGCCATTTCGGCGAGCGTCCAGTCGAGCCCCTTGAGCAGGTCCTCGTTGTAGGTCGCGGTCTTGTCGCGGAAGCCAGGGGTGATCGAGTTCTTGAGCGGCGACAGTTCGGCCGAGCCGAGGATGCGGAGGTTGCGGACGCCGAGCGCCTTCAGTCGGTCGAGTTCGCGGCCCAGGCGGGCGCGGTTGCCGTATGCGGTGTCCGCGCCGAGCCATGCACCGTACCAGATGTTCGCGCCGGCATAGCGATACGGCTTGCCGCCACGCCGAAACCCGGTGCCGTCGACGGTCACGAATCCCGAGGGAGCACGCGCTTCGCCGAGATGCCCACCAGCCGTACAGGCCGCGACGAGCCCGACGCCTCCCAACAGCGCCGCACGCCGACCGATCATCGCTTTGTCCACGTCATCCCCCTCTATCGATTGCCTCGCAGGGCGTTTCCGTCGGACACTCCGCCGATCGGTCACGGCCCGCCCGCTTCATGCCATCATCTCTAGATTTGCTTGCGGCGTCGCGCCACCGCGATTTGTCATACTTCGGTCGAAAGACGCGGTTCGGGTCCGGCTGGCGACGAACAACCTGCATTCCTTGCATCCCGAGCGTACCAGAATGCGTTTGTGCACTACCGCCTCGCTGGTCGAGGCAGGTCACCATCACTGCCGGAGTTGCCTCATGTCCAAGACCCTCATCGCCGATCTGTTCGCCGAGACGCTGCATCTGGCGGGCGTCGAGCGGATTTACGGCGTCGTCGGCGATAGCCTCAACGGCCTGACCGACAGTTTGCGGCGGCAGGGCAAGATCGAATGGATCCATGTCCGCAACGAGGAGGCCGCGGCGTTCGCGGCGGGCGCGGAGGCGCAACTGACCGGCAAGCTCGCGGTGTGTGCCGGGTCGTGCGGCCCCGGCAACATGCACCTGATCAATGGCCTGTACGACTGTAACCGGACGCGCGTACCGGTGCTGGCGATCGCCGCGCAGGTACCGAGCGGCGAGGTAGGTTCGAACTATTTCCAGGAGACCCGGCCGGAAGCGCTGTTCCGCGAATGCAGCGTGTATTGCGAGACGATCTCCGATGCGGACCAGATGCCGCGCACGCTGGAAACCGCGATCCGGGCGGCGGTCGGTCACCGCGGCGTCTCGGTCGTATCGATGCCCGGAGACGTGGCGCTGCGCTCGACCACGGGAACGCTGGCGCGATCGGCGGGTGCGCTACTGCCGCCGCGTTCGATGACGATCCCCGCAGAGGTGGACATTGCCGAACTTGCCGCCCTGCTGAACGGCGCGAAGAAGGTGACGATCCTGGCGGGACGTGGGTGCCGCACCGCGCATGCCGAACTCGTCACGCTCGCCGGCGTGCTCCAGGCGCCGATCGTCCACGCGCTCGGCGGCAAGGAGTTCGTCGAATACGACAATCCCTATGACGTCGGCATGACCGGCCTAATCGGCTTTTCGAGCGGCTATGACGCGATGATGGCGTGCGACGTGTTGCTGATGCTCGGCACGGATTTCCCGTATCGGCAATTCTACCCCGAGAAGGCCAAGGTCGCGCAGATCGACCTGATCCCCGAAAATCTCGGGCGGCGGACGGCGATCGATATCGGGCTGGTCGGCGATGTCGGCGCTACGCTCGCGGCATTGATCCCGCGGGTCACGACCGGGCGCGACGGCAGTTTCCTCAAGTCCGCGATCGAGAACTATGCCGAGTCCCGCAAGGGCCTGGACGATCTTGCCGACGGCAAGCCCGGCAGCGGCGTGATCCATCCGCAGCACGTCGCGCGCGTCCTCAGCGAGCAGGCGGCGGACGATGCGGTGTTCGCCTGCGACGTCGGAACGCCGACCGTGTGGGCGGCGCGCTATCTGAAGATGAATGGACGGCGGCGCCTGATCGGATCGTTCAACCACGGATCGATGGCGAACGCTCTGCCACAGGCGATCGGCGTGCAGGCGACCTATCCGACGCGGCAGGTCGTGACGATGTCGGGCGACGGCGGGCTGGCGATGCTGATGGGCGAGTTGCTGACGGTGCGACAGCTTGGCCTGCCGGTGAAGATCATCGTCTTCAACAACGGGACGCTCGGGTTCGTCGAGATGGAGATGAAGGCGGCCGGGCTGATCGAGACCGGCGTGACGCTCGACAACCCCGATTTCGCGGCGATGGCGCGCGCGATCGGGTTGCACGGCGTGCGGGTGACCGATCCGGGCGAACTCGAGGCGGGGATGCGCGACGTGCTGGCGCATCCAGGACCTGCGCTGCTCGATGCGGTCACTGCGCGGACCGAATTGTCGATGCCGCCGAAGATCACGCTGGAGCAGATGAAGGGCTTCACGCTCTACATGGCGAAGGCGATCATCAGCGGGCGCGGCGACGAGGTGGTCGAGCTTGGCAAGACCAATGTCGGCTTGCTCAAGCGTCTGTTCTGAGTCAGCCGAGATCGGTTGGTGTGGGGTCCGTCAGAGCGAAAGACGGACCCGCGCCGCGCGGTACTCGCGTTCGAGGCGGTCGACACGGTCGGCGACGCTTTCCACTTCGGTTACTGCGCCGATGCCTTGGCCGGAGCCCCAGATATCGCGCCAGGCCTTTGGCTTCGAACCGTTTCCGCCGCCGAAGTCCATCGTCTTCAAATCCCCTTCGGGCAGCGCGTCGGGGTCCATGCCCGCAGCGACGATCGACGCGCGCAGGTAGTTGCCGTGGACGCCGGTGAACAGGTTCGAATAGACGATGTCGGACGCCTTGCCGGCGACGATGCCGTCCTTGTACGCCTGGTCGGCATTCGCCTCGGTGGTGGCGATGAACGGCGAGCCGATATAGCCGAAATCAGCGCCCATTGCCTGCGCGGCGAGCACCGCGTCGCCGGTCGCGATCGAGCCCGACAGCGCGAGCGGGCCGTCGAACCACTGGCGGATCTCCTGGATGATCGCGAACGGCGACAGGCGACCGGCATGGCCACCGGCGCCGGCGGCGACCGCGATCAGTCCGTCGGCGCCTTTTTCGATCGCCTTGCGCGCGAACCGGTCGTCGATCACGTCGTGCAGCGTGATGCCGCCCCAAGCGTGGACCGCCGTGTTCAGGTCTTCGCGGGCGCCGAGCGAGGTGATCACGATCGGCACCTGCCATTTCGCGCATGTCGCGAGGTCGCTCTCCAGACGATCGTTGGACTTGTGGACGATCTGGTTGACCGCGAACGGCGCGGCCGGACGGTCGGGGTTGGCACGGTTATGCGCGCTCAGTTCCTCGGTGATCCGGTGCAGCCACTCGTCGAGCATCGCCTGCGGGCGGGCATTGAGGGCGGGGAATGATCCGACGATCCCCGCCTTGCACTGCGCGATCACCAGTTCGGGCCCGGAAATGATGAAGAGCGGCGAGCCGATGACAGGCAGGCGCAGGTTTTTTAGAATAGCGGGTACGGTCATGTCGGTTTTCTAGCGCAACCTATTCGCGTGCGCCAGAGCCGGTTTTCGCAGGGGCATTCCGAGGAAATCCGTCAGGTCGATTGTCGTGCGGCGGCGCTTCGTTCAAAGCGTCTGAATGCGTACGATTTCTTCCAGCGTTTCGGTTCGGCTCTATCATCTCGACGACAGCGGCGAGGGCGGGGCAGCGACGACGTTGTTCTACGGGCCGCTCGGCGAGGCGATGATGCTCGCCGCGCAGGAGCCGGAGGAGGTGCAGGCGGGCCTGTACCTTGCCACGGAGAACGACGTCGTCGCGTATCTCGATCTGGACGATTAGGTCCCCGGCGTAAAACCATCGTCGCGGTCGGGCGGCGTAGGCGCGTGGACTTCGCTGCAGATCGAACGAAGCGCGCCCTTCATCCCTTCCTCGAAGGTTGGATGATAAAAGGGCAGGTCGAGCACTTCCGTCGCGGTCCAGCCGCTCTGGATCGCCCATGCGATCAGGTGCGCGCTGTGTTCGACCGCCGGCCCCGCCATCGTCGCACCGGTCAGGCGCCCGTCGCGGCGATCGGCGTAGAAGCGGACCAACCCGGCATTGCACGCCTCGACCTTCGCGCGGCCCTGGTCGTCATACGATGCGGTGCCGATCACGCTGTCGGCATCGTCATCCTTGGCGATCTTGCCGATGACCGCGACGTTGGGATGCGTGAAGGTGATCGCGAACGGCACGGTGCGCTTTCCGGGTGTGACCTCGGGATAGCTCGCCGCGTTCCGCCCCGCGATCATGCCCTCTGCCGATGCCTCGTGGAGCACCGCGCGATCATGGTCCGCATCGCCGGCGATGAAGATCGGCGCGCTGCCGCACTGCATCGTCTCGGGGTCGTAATCCGGCATGCCGTGGTCATTGAGCGCAAGGCCGGTCGTTTCCAGTCCGATGCCCTTGATCCGCGGCGGCCGCCCGGTGGCGACGAGCAGATAGTCGAAGCGCTGCTTGCCGGACGCCGAACCGGTCCACGCCAGTTCGACCCCATCGCCGTCGGGCTCCACTGTCAACTCGACACCTAGCAGGATCGGCATCTCGCGCGACAGGATCGCATGATAGGCCTCGGCGACGTGAGAGTCCTTCAACCCGCCGATCGTCTCGCCGGTGTCGAACACCATCGTCTCGACGCCGAGCCGCGCCATTGCCTGTGCCAGTTCCAGGCCCAGCGCGCCCGCGCCGATGACGCCGAGCGACTTCGGAAGGTCCTTTAGTTCGAAGATGCTCTCGTTGGTCAGCACGCGGTCGCGCACCGCGTCGAACATCTCGGGGATCGCAGGGCTCGATCCGGTCGCGATTACCACGGACTTCGCATGGACCTCGCGGCCATCGCTCAGCGACAGGATCGTCGCGCCCGCAAATTTCGCGCGTGCTTCGATCTTCACCTCCGCGGGCAGCTTGTCGATCGATGTCTCGACACCCGCGACGAACGCATCGCGCTCCTTACGGACCCGCGCCATCACCGCGACGCCGTCGACCTTGCCGGACGCCTCGACGCCGAACACCGACGCGTGCTCGACCGCATACATGGCGTTTCCGGCCGCAATCAACAGCTTGGAGGGCATACATCCCACGCTCGCGCAGGTCGTGCCGCCGAAGCCTTCGTCGATCAGCAGCGTCTTGGCGCCGTTGCGACGCGCGCTGCGCTCGGCGGCGAGGCCGGCGGTTCCGGCGCCGATGATCGCCACGTCGCAGGTCAGCTTGGTCATAAGTCTCTCCGTTGCCGGAGAATTCCGGAGCCGCGACCGAGGAAACCTTCGATGCCGCCCAGCCGTTCCGCGGTGCAGCACATTCCTAGTCGAAGGACGCTCATGTTAACGCTCCACCACCTGAACTGCTCGCGCTCGATCCGCGTGCTCTGGCTGCTCGAAGAGCTCGGCATCGAATACGACCTCGTCAAATACGAGCGTGACGAGAATTTCCGCGCGCCGCCCGAACTGAAGGCGATCCATCCGCTCGGCAAGGCGCCGGTACTGGTCGACGATGCGCTGACGCTGGCCGAGAGCGCGCCGATCCTGTCGTACATCGACGAGCGTTACGGCGACCGCCGCTTCTCGCCGCCGATCGACAGCGATGCGGCCGCCGTGCACGACGAATGGCTGCAATATGTCGAGAGCTCGGCTTCGTTGCCGATCATGATGACGTCGCTCGGCAAGCGGATGGGCGGCCTGCCCGACGGCCTCAGCAAGTTCACCGGGCCCGAAGTGACCAAGACGCTCGACTATATCGGCGCGGGCGTCGGCGATGGCCCGTATCTGATGGGCGAGCAGCTGATGCTGGCCGATATCCAGATGTGCTACATCCTCGCGATCGCCGAGAGCGCCGGATTGCTCGAGGAGCACCCCGACGTCGCGGCGTATCTGGATCGCCTACGCGCCCGTCCCGCGTTCATCGCCGCGACCGAAATCGGTGGCCCGCTGATGCCGGCCCGCCGCTAAATACGACGGAAGGGGGGAGCGGCCGCGTTACCCCCCGAAGCTGCGACCACCAAAGCCGCCGCCGAAGCCGCCGCGCGAGATCACCGAACTGCGCGACTGGACGCGGGCAGGGGCTCGGGCGGTGGTCGGCGTGAAGGCGTCGGAGCCGACGCGGGTCCGGCCCGTCACATAGTCCCGGTTGATCCGGCCGCCAGCGCCACCGTAGTAATTGCCGTCGCGGTCGCGGTACATCGGCGCGCCACGGTTGCCGAAGCCACCGTTGAGCGCCTGCCCGACTAGGAAACCGGTCAGCAGCGGCGTGAAGAAGCTCCCGCCGCTGCCGTTATTACGTGGCTCGCACTGCGCGGCGCCGTATTGCTCTTCGCAGGTCTGCCGATCCTGAAATCGTGGCGCGGTCTTGGCGGCATCGGCCTTGGCCTGCTCGAACGCGGTATCGCACTGGACCGCCGACAACGCACCCGCCGCGCGGCACTCCTGCACCGAGGCATAACTTTGCGCCTCGACGGGCTTGCCACCGACATCGCCGTCGCACGCGGTCAGCGAAATGCCCGATCCTGCGATCAGGCTGGTGAGGACGATCGATCTGGAACGCTTCATCGCTATGCCCCTCAGTTCGTCATGCAAGCGGCGTTGAGGATGCCGACGCACAACGAGATGCTGCCCATATAGGTCGCTGCCGCGATTTCACCGCGGACGATCCGGTCGTTGAAGTCGCGCATCACGAAATGCTGGACCACCAGGAACGTCACGATCTGGATCACGCCCGCCAGCAGCGCCCAAACCGCGAACTCGAGCAACGAGACGGTATGCGTCAACGCAGACGCCAGTGGCAGGACATAGCCGAGCAACGCCGCGCCAAGCGTGATCGCCGCGGCGGTATTACCCTCCCGGATCAGCGACTTCTCATGATACGGCGTCGCGACCTGATAGACGATCTTGAACAGAATCGTGAACGCCCCCGCCGCGACGAACGCGATCAGGAAGGCGAGCGCGCTGGCGCCGAAGCTGTATTGGTCGATCATGGCATTTCCCCCGGAGCCGTCTGCGCGTGACGCTAGGCCCTGAACTCGCCGAGTTCCAGTGCCACGCCCAGCATGATCTCGAACGAGACGTCGCCGGACTCGGTCTCCATGTCGATCGCGAGCAGCAATTCGCGGCCGTCGTCGCCCGGCAGGTCGCGGCTGAACAGCATGCAGGTCTGGAAAATGCGGCGATCGACGATGCCGTCGCGGTCGTCGTGCAGTTCTTCCCAGAACGTCACGGGCTCCTGCTCGCTCGCTTCGGGGCCGAACCATGCGCGGCTGTATTCGGGCAGTCCCTCGGCGGTGAAGGTGCGTGCCTTGAGCCGGCTTTTCCACGCTGGGCGCTCGGCGGCGGACGACGGGTAGCTGCTGTCCCAAGGTGCGAACAGCGTGACATCGGTGACGTCCTGCCCATCGCGGTCGTTCGACACCGCCTGGAACATGATGTCGTCGTCGGTGTAGAACCGGTGGACGAAGCCGCCCTCGTTGAGGTCGATCAGCCCCTGCGCGACGATCACCAGCGTATCGCGGTCGAACGGGAACAGGAGTTCCGATCCAAACCGCCGCCATGCGAGCGGATCGACCGTCACCGTCCGCCCCAGCGTGACGTTGCGGACGACGGGCAGGGCGTTGCCGTCAAGCGCTGGCTTGCGGCCGAACAGGCGATCGAACATGCAATCCTCGCGTCTCTGTGGTTAGCCTGCCTCTTAGGGCAAAGCGGGCGGGCTCGCAAAGCGCAACCCCCGTCATCCTGACGAAAGTCAGGACCCAGAGCCAACAGCGCCGCCCTCCGTGACCCTGGGGCCTGACTTTCGTCAGGATGACGGAAGTGGGGAGGGTGGCAGGCGCTCGCGAAAAGCCTATGTGTGCGGTCGAGCGACAAGCACGGGAGTTCTTGCATTGACCGACATCTGGACCGTCCGCAGCCTGAAGGCCGCGCTCGACACGTCCGAGCCTGCGAAAGCCGGCGAATTTTCCGCGCGGATCCTGGAAGGCGCGGACCCGGTGCTGCTGGTGACGATGCACCACCACGGCGACCTCGAACTGTTCGTCAACGTCAGCGAGGCGCAGATCGCGTGCTCGACGCTGCTCTGGCCGTGCGACGAGCAGGAAGACCAGCTGGCATTCAACACCTTCCTGCTGAAGTCGCAGAAGCTGGTGCCGCTGTCGAACTTCGGGATCGGCACGGTCGATGGTCGCGACTATTACGAGCTGTTCGGCGAGCTCGCGACGTCGAGCCCGCTCGATACCGTGATCATCGAACTGCGCACGCTTGCCGAGAATGCGATCGATGCGGCCACCGACCTGCGCCACGCGCAGATTCCCGCCTGAACTGATACAAACGGAGAGACTGGCATGGCCATCTGGAGCAAGCTTTTCACCCTCGGTCGCGCCGGTGCGCACGAAGCGGGTGCGGCGGTCGTCGATGCGAACGCGCTGCGTATCCTCGACCAGGAAATTCGCGATGCCGACAAGGCGCAAGGCAAGGCACGCGACGATCTCGCGGGGCTGGTAGCGCGTCGCCGCATCCTCGAAACCGAAGTCGAGAGCTTCCGCGCTCAGGCGACGAAGTACGAGGCATCGGCCCGGATCGCGGTCGAGAAGGGCAACATGGATCTCGCGCGCCAGGTCGCGCAGCGGATCGCCGATCTCGAACAGGACATTGCGCTGAAGAGCCCGCAGGTCGAAGACATGCGCGCCGCCGAGGAGCAGATCCACACCGCCGTCGCGCAGACCGATCGGAAAATCGAACAGCTCCGCCGCGAGGTCGAGGTCGTCAAGGTCAACGAGTCGGTGCAGAAGGCGCAGGCCTCGGTCGCGTCGGGCAGCATGGGTGCGGGCAACAAGCTCGGCTCGGCCGCGGACAGCCTCGCGCGCATCCGTGAACGCCAGGCGATTCGCGGCGAGCGGATCAAGGCTGCAGGCGAATTGGAAGACCGTCGCACCGGTGCCGATCTCGACGAGAAGCTGCGGCTGGCGGGCATCGGGCCGGGGCAGTCGTCCGCGGATGACGTGCTCGCGCGCCTGACGGCACCAAAGACGCCGCAGGTCGGCCAGACGCTGCAGATCGAGCAGCGCGACGACTCCAAGACGTCGGACTCCTGATGCGCCGGATCGCGGTCGATCCGCGCGGCGACTGGCGCGAGCGGGCAGACGCGATCGGGTTCGTCTATCACGACACGGATGGCGAACCCTATTGGGACGAGGGTGCGGCGTATGCCTTCACGCTGGCGGAGATCGAGGACGACCTCGAACCCGCCGCGGAACAGCTGCACGCGATGTGCCTCGATCTGGTCGACGAGGTGGTCCGGGACCAGCAGCTGATGGAACGTTTGGCTATCCCGCGCGAGCAATGGAACTACGTCGCGGAAACGTGGCGCACGCGTCAGCCGTCGCTCTACGGGCGGTTCGACTTTGCCTATGACGGGACCGGACCGGCCAAGCTCTACGAGTATAACGCCGACACGCCGACCTCGGTGTTCGAATGCGCGACGTTCCAGTGGATGTGGCTGGAGGACCTGCTCGCGTGCGGTGCGTTGCCGGCGGGGACGGACCAGTTCAACAGCCTGTTCGACAAGCTACGCGAGCGGTTCCGTGCGCTGTTCCCGACCGGCGGTTTCGTCCACTTCGCGGCGGACGCTAGTGCCATCGAGGACCGCCAGACGGTGCGGTTCTTCGAGGATCTGGCGAGCCAGGTCGGGATCGAGCCGAAGTTCGTCGAGATGAAGGACATCGGCCTCGCTGCGGACGGGCGCTTCGTCGATACCGACGGCTTCGAGGTGCAGGCGGCGTTCAAGCTGTATCCGTGGGAGTTCATGCTCCGCGAGCCCTATGCGCCGAACCTGTCGCGCGCCGACGTGCGCTGGATCGAGCCGGCGTGGAAGTCGATCCTGTCGAACAAGGGTATTCTGCCGCTGCTGTGGGAGCGGCATCCCGAACATCCGAACCTGTTGCCGGCATTCTTCGACGACGATCCCGCCGCGAAGATCCTCGGGCCTAAGTATGTGCGCAAACCTTTGTTCTCGCGCGAGGGTGCCAACGTCGAGGTGATCGGCGAGGATGGCCACGCGGTGCTTGATCAGGGCTACGGCGCGGAGGGCGCGATCCGTCAGGCCTATGCGCCTCCACCCGTGTTCGACGGTCGCCATCCGGTGATCGGCGCGTGGATGGTCGGCAACGAAGCCGCGGGGATCGGCGTTCGAGAAGATGACACGGTCGTGACGCGCAATCTCGCGCGGTTCGTGCCGCATATCATCGAGGCGAATGATGACTGACGCGCGAGACCTGCCCCCGTTGCCGCCGATGGAGCGGTTGGTCGAACTGATGTTCGACGCCGCGAGGACGGGACGGGACGAGATGGTACCGGCGCTGGTGCAAGCGGGCGTCGATATCGAGGTGACTGACGCGAAGGGCTACACGCCTCTGGTGATCGCCAGTTACAATGGCCAGGCCGAGGCGACGGCGGCGCTGCTCGCGGCCGGTGCGCAGGTCGATGGCGCGGCGGACGCGCGCGGCAACACCGCACTGATGGGCGTGTGCTTCAAAGGCTATACCGAGATCGCGCAAATCCTGCTCGATGCCGGCGCGGACGTGAATCGTCGGAATGGCGTCGGACAGACTGCGTTGATGATGGCGGCGTTGGTGAACAAGACCGCGATCATCGATCTGTTGCTGGAGCACGGCGCGGACCCGAGGATTGCGGATGCGGCGGGGAACAGCGTGCATTCGCTGGCGGTGTCGCAAGGGAACGCGGCGCTGGCCGCCCGCTTCGCAACGACTGGTTAGCTACCCCAAATGTTCACCCGCGAAGGCGGGTGCCCAGACTGGGCACTCGCCTTCGCGGGTGAACAAGCTTCGGTCAGTCATCAACCGCTTGCTCGACGCTAGCATGCGTCTTCGGCAACACCGCTCCGACATGCGCCTCGCCCCGAGCCTCAGCCAGCCGAACCTGCCGCTCGCGCTCGGCATAACCCGCGCGCTGCACCTCGTCCCGCGCATCATGACACGCCGGGCAACTCACCCCCTCGACGTACAGCGGCGAGCCACGGTCTTCGACACTCACCGGCATCCGGCACGCATGGCACAGCACATGGCTTCCCAGCGCTAGACCATGTCCAACCGCAACCCGCTGATCGAACACGAAACACTCCCCCTCCCAGAGACTCTCTGCCTCGGGCACGGTCTCCAGATACTTCAGAATGCCGCCCTTGAGGTGATACACCTCGTCCAGCCCCTCGGCCTTCAGGAACGCGGTCGACTTCTCGCACCGTATCCCCCCGGTGCAGAACATCGCGATCTTTGGCGGCGAGCCGTCCCCTACCAGTTCGTCACGATGCTCGCGAAACCACGCCGGAAAATCCCGGAACGTCCGCGTCTGCGGATCGACCGCGCCGGCAAACGTCCCGACCGCGACCTCGTAGTCGTTGCGCGTGTCGATCACGATCGTCCCCGGCTCGGCGATCAGCGCGTTCCAGTCTTCCGGCTCGACATAATGGCCAACGCCCTCCAGCGGATCGATCGTCGGTTCGCCCATCGTCACGATCTCGCGCTTCAGCCGAACCTTCATCCGATGAAACGGCATCGTTTCCGCGCGCGATTCCTTGACGTCGAGGTCGGCGCATCCCGGCAGCGCGCGGATATGCGCGAGCACCGCATCTATACCTTCCTCGGACCCGGCGATCGTCCCGTTGATCCCCTCGGCGGCGAGCAGCAGCGTCCCCTTCACGCCGTTGGAACAACACACCAGCGCGAGCGGCGGCTGGATCGCGGCGATATCGGCGAACGGCGTGAAGCGGTACAGCGCCACGACGCGGATGGGCAGGGTTTCGGTCATCGGTTCAACGTGCAGGGGAGGAGGTGCGCGCCCTTAGCGCATGTCGCCCGCCGCGTCAGCCTGCGGTGACGATCATCCCGTCGACCACCGCGACTGGCCATGGCGTCAGCCGAGTGCCCCCGCAGGGCCCGCCAACGCACGCGCCGCTGTCGATCTCGAACAGCGCGGAGTGCCAGCTACACGCGATCAGGTCGCCGCGTGGCGTGAGATAGTCGTCGAGCACCTGCGCGAGCGGCAGGCCCATGTGCGGGCAGCGATCGACATAGCCGAACACTGCATCGTCCTTGCGCACGACGAAGCCGTGGAAGCGGCCCGCACGCATCTGGAGTACGAAATTCCGTGCCTTGCCGTCCGCGATCGCGTCGAGCGGCGCGAGCTTGATCCCGCCCGGTATCGCGCTCAGCCGTTCGCCGTCGCTCATGCGCGGTCGGCGTCCGGCTGGCGGTCAGGGTGGGCGGCGGCGAAGGCGGGGAGGGCGCGGGCGTTCTCTGCCGCCGCCTTGAGCTTCGGGTAAGGCGAGAGATCGACCGCAAACCGTTCCGCGGAGTAGACCTGCGGGACGAGGTGACAATCGGCGATCGTGGGTGTCGCGCCGAATGCGAAGCCATCACCATAGCGCGCGATCTGCGTCTCGAGCGCAACGAAACCGTCGCCGATCCAGCGTGCGATCCATCGGTTCACCGCCACCTCGTCGGCCCCGAACTCTGTGCGCAAGGCGTTCAGGATACGAAGATTGTTCACCGGATGAATGTCGCAGGCGATCGTTGAGGCCATCGCACGGACGATCGCCCGGCCGTTCGCGGCAACGGGGAGCAGCGGTGGATTGGGATAGGTCTCGTCGATCCATTCGAGGATCGCCGGACTCTGCGTCAGGACCGCGTCTTCGGTCTCCAGCGCCGGCACGAGCCCCTGCGGATTGAGCGCACAATACCCCGGCTCGCGTTGCGCGCCTTTGCGAAGATCGTGCGTCACCTGCGCATACGTCACGCCCTTCAGCGCTAGCGCGATGCGGACGCGGTAGGCGGTGGTCGAGCGCCAGTAACCGTGCAGCGTCAGGCTCACCTTGGCAGGATCGCCTTGGGGAAGTCCGACCAGACCGCATCATAATCGAGTTGCGAATGCTCAAGCGCATAGGCGGTCGGCTTGTACGGCCAGCAGCTCTCCAGCATGAACGCCATCGTCCCGTCGATCTTGTGCGGTTTCAGGTCGGCCGCGCTCGCACCCTGCCAGCTCGCCAGGTCCGGCCCATGGCCCGACATGAGGTTATGCAGCGAGATACCGCCCGGCGCAAACCCCTCCGCCTTCGCGTCATACGCGCCGGTGATCAGGCCCATAGCCTCGGACATGACGTTGCGGTGGAACCACGGCGGCCGGAACGTGCCCTCGGCGACCATCCAACGCGGCGGGAAGATCACGAAATCGGCGTTCGCGCGGCCAGGCACGTCGCTCGGCGAGGTAAGGAGCGTGAAGATCGACGGATCGGGATGGTCGAAGCTGACCGTGTTGATCGTGTTGAACCGCGACAGATCGTACCGCCAAGGCGCGAGGTTGCCGTGCCATGCGACGACGTCGAGCGGCGAGTGATCGAGCGTCGTAGTCCACAGCGACCCCATGAACTTCTGGACGACTTCGACCGGTTCGTCGCGATCCTCGAACCACGCGACCGGCGTCTCGAAATCGCGCGGGTTGGCGAGGCCGTTGGCGCCGATCGGGCCGAGATCGGGCAGCCGAAACAGCGCGCCGTGGTTCTCCGCGACATACCCGCGCGCTTCGCCATCGGGGAGTTCCGCGCGGAACCGGACGCCGCGCGGGACTAGCGCAATCTGGCCAGGCGCTATGTCGATGCGGCCGAGTTCGGTCAGCAACCGCAGTCGTCCGGCCTGCGGCACGAACAGCAGCTCGCCGTCCGCATCCATAAACACGCGGTCGGTCATGTCGGTGTTGGCAGCGTAGACATGCAGCGCAACGCCTTCGAGATCGGCGGGATCGCGGTTGGCGAGCATCGTCGTCATACCGTCGATCAGGTCGGTGCCCGGGAAGGGCGCGGCGATCGGGTCCCAGCGCAGGCGGTTGGGTGCGAGCAGCGCGTCGGTGGTGCCGGGCGCGAACCGCTCGGCGCCGATGTAGCGCTCGAACGGCGGATGCTCGGCGGTCGGGCGCATGCGGTAGAGCCAGCTACGGCGGTTTTCGGGGCGCGGCGCGGTAAACGCGGTGCCGGAGAGCTGTTCCGTATAGAGCCCGAAGGCGGGGCGCTGTGGTGAATTGCGCCCGATCGGCAGCGCGCCGGGGATCGCCTCGGTCGATACGTGGTTGCCGAAGCCGGGTAGGTACTCAGTCTGGCCGGAGGTCTCGCCCGCGGCGTCGGTCGGCTGGTGAATTGTCATGGCTTCCTCTCCGTCACCTGTTCCGATCAACGCCCGAACCGCTGGCCGTTCAAACTCTTTTCGAACCGCGACCCCGTCGGTCACGGCGAAGCCGCGCCCTATGGGGCAGCTCCGTCCGCGCCGGCCGCGCCGGCCGGTCGACGGCAGCGCCTGCGCGCTGCATCTCGACCGAAGCTGCGCGTCGATCCTCGATCAGGCGTCGACGGTGATCACACCGCGACGGATCTGGTCCAACTCGATCGACTCATACAACGCCTGGAAATTGCCGTTGCCGAAGCCCTCGTTCCCCTTGCGCTGGATGATCTCGAAGAAGATCGGCCCGAACATGTTCTCGGTGAAGATCTGCAGCAGCAGCCCCTCTTCGCCGACATTGCCGTCGATCAGGATGCGGTTGCGGCGCAGGCGTTCGAGGTCGTGGCCGTGGTTCGGCACGCGCTTGTCGACCAGCTCGTAATAGGTCTCGATCGTGTCCTGCAGCTTAACGCCGCGCGCGCGCAGCTTCTCGACCGTCTCGAAGATATCGTCGGTGGTCAGCGCCAGATGCTGGATGCCCTCGCCGTTGTAATCCTTGATGAATTCCTCGATCTGGCTCTTGTCGTCCTGGCTCTCGTTGAGCGGAATCCGGATCGCGCGGTCGGGGGCGATCATCGCCTGGCTAAACAGGCCTGTCGCCTTGCCCTTGATGTCGAAATACTTTTGCTCCTCGAAGCCGAAGATCTGGCCGTAGAACTCCGCCCAGGTCCGCATCTGGCCACGCTTCACATTGTGCGTGAGGTGGTCGAGCAAATCGAGGCCGACGTTGTTCTCGGCTTCCGCTTCGGCCGCGCCCGGAACCGCATTCCAGTCGTCGTACAGGCTGCCGGCCGCGCCGTGCTTGTCGACCAGATACAGTAGCGAACCGCCGATCCCTTCGAGTACATAGCTGCCCTCGCCGAGCGCGCCCATGCTGGCATCGGCCGCCTTGGCGCCGCGTGCGAGCGCCGCGTCGAACGCTTCCTTGGCATCATGAACGCGGAATGCCATGCCGCTCGCGGACGGACCGTGATCCGCACGGAACGCCGCCGCATGGCCACCGTCCTCGCGGTTTAGCAGCAGGTTGATGCGGCCCTGCTTGTAGCGCGTGACGGCCTTGGTCGGGTGGGTCGAGGCGGCGACGAAGCCGAACTGCTCGAACTGCTCGGCCATCCGGTCGGGATCGGGCGAAGTGAACTCGGCGAACTCGAACCCGTCGAGACCCATCGGGTTTACGTCCATATGGTTCATGATCACATCCTGACAGTTGGTATCCGTTGTTACCAATCTGCCGGGTTGAACAACTGGTGTCAATCGTTACGATTTCAACATGGCTGACCGCGCACTCGTCCTGGACGATTTCATCCCGTATCGCCTGTCGATCACCTCGAACCTTGTAAGCGAGGCGGTGGCGGACACGTATGAGGCACTGTTCGGGCTGACGATCCCGGAGTGGCGGCTGGTGGCGGTGGTCGCCGAGGCGGATGGAATCACGCAACAGCAGGTCGGCCAGCAGACCCGGATGGACAAGGTCACGGTCAGTCGCGCGGCGATCGCGCTGGTCGAACGCGGGCTGATGCAGCGTCATGCGAACCCCGAGGATCGCCGCTCGCATCTGTTGAAGCTCACAGGTGATGGTCACACGCTTTACGCCTCGGTCGCACCAAAAGCACTCGATCTGGAGCGCCGGATCTTCGCCGGGTTCTCAGGCGCAGAGGTGGAGCAGTTCGTGGCGATGCTGAGGCGGATCGATGCGGTGACGATCGACCTCGTTCAGGACTCCCACGGCGGCGTTGGCGACCAGAGACCACGCAGGTAGTCGAGCAGCGCAGTGGTGCCCGACGATACCGGCCCGCGCGCATGCACCGCGTAAATCCCGACATCCGCCGAACCAGCCAGTTCCGGGAGGACACGCTTGAGTCGACCACCCGCCAAGTCCGCGCTGACATCCCATAGCGAGCGCAGCGCGATGCCGACGCCAGCCAGCGTGAGTTCGCGGACGACTTCGCTCGAATTGGTCGCGACGTAGCTCGGGCGATCGATCGTGACGTCGCCATCGGGTCCAGCCAGGCGCCACGGCATCTGGCCTTTCGCGGCAAGCAGGCGGTGTTCCGTAAGATCGGCCGCGTCGCACGGCGCGCTGTAGCTCGGAGCAGCGCAGAGGACGCGACGGCTGTCGGCGAGGCGATGGCCGGTCAGGCTTGGCGGCACGGCTGGGGCGATCCGGATCGCGAGATCGAGTCGGTCCCCGATCACATCCGAGAAGCCGTCCGACAGGTCAAGATCGAGTTCGATTGCCGGATATGCGTCGAGGAACGGCTTGAGGTGCGGCGCGATGTGGAGGCGGCCGAACGACGTGGGTGCGCTGACCCGTAGTGGTCCGGCCGGCGTATCCGTACGGTCCGACACGCGCGCCTCGGCGTCGTGGATCGCTGCGAGAATCTCAACCATGTCGCGGTGATAGGCGGCGCCCCGCGCGGTGAGGTCGAGGCGGCGCGTCGTCCGGTTGAGCAACCGCACGCCCAGCCGGGCCTCCAGCCGCGCGATCCGCTTCGACACCATGGCCGGCGAGATCCCCAGCGAACGCCCCGCCGCGCTGAGGCTGGCGGTGCGGACGACTTCGGCGAATAGGACGATGTCGGGGTCCATTCGTTCTCCAGGCGATCAACAGCTTTCGGTTTATAGTGTCTAGTGGCGAAGGTGGCGGGCGTCTATCGTCCCGACAGAGCATAGGAGAGTAGAATGGCCGAGATGATCGAAAAGGCAGGCCTGAAGGTCGCCGCATCGCTGGTGGACTTCATCGAAACGCAGGCGTTGCCGGGGACGGGGCTTGAAGCCGCCCCGTTCTGGAAAGGCGTTTCCGATATCTACGCGCGGTTCGCGCCGGAGAATGCCGCGCTGCTGGCGGTCCGCGACGACCTCCAGGCGAAGATCGACGCGTGGCACGAAGCCCGCGCCGGCAAGCCGATTGATCAGGCCGAGTACCAAGCGTTTCTGCGCGAGATCGGCTATCTCGTCGACGAGCCTGCGCCGTTCTCGGTTGCACCGGTCAACGTCGATGCGGAAGTCGCCTCGCTCGCCGGTGCGCAGTTGGTGGTGCCGATCCTCAACGCTCGCTTCCTGCTGAACGCCGCGAACGCGCGGTGGGGCAGCTTGTATGACGCGCTCTATGGCACCGATGCGATGCCGGGGGTGGCGTCCGGCAAGGGCTATGACGCGCCCCGCGGTGCGCAGGTGATCGCGTGGGCGAAGGCGTTTCTCGACGACGCCGTGCCTTTGGTGAGCGGGTCGTGGACCGACTGGACCGGTGGCACGCCGGACCTTGCCGATCCGAGCCAACTCTTCGGGCATGCGGGCGACAATATCCTGCTGCGTCACAACGGCCTGCATATCGAACTGGTGATCGACTCTCAGCATCCGATCGGGCGCGATGATCCCGCCAGCCTCGCAGACATCGTGCTCGAATCCGCGCTGACCACGATCGCCGACCTGGAGGATTCGATCGCCGCGGTCGACGCCGAGGACAAGGTGGCCGCCTACGCCAATTGGCTCGGGCTGATGAAGGGCGACCTGACCACCAGCTTCGACAAAGGCGGCCGCACGGTCACGCGCGCGCTCGAACCGGATCGCCCATACACCGCGTCCGATGGCAGCGCGTTCACGCTCCCCGGCCGCAGCCTGATGTTCGTGCGCAATGTCGGCCACTTGATGACGACGCCAGCGATCCTGCTCGCTAACGGCAGCGAGGCGCCCGAGGGCATCCTCGACGGTATCGTCACGTCGTTGATCGCGCTGCACGATCTGAAGGGCACCAGCCCGATCCGCAACAGCCGCGCGGGCTCGATCTACATCGTCAAACCGAAGATGCACGGCCCCGACGAAGCCGCCTTCACCAACCGGCTGTTCGACGCAATCGAGGACCTGCTCGGGCTCGCGCGCCACACGATCAAGGTCGGCGTAATGGACGAGGAACGGCGCACATCCGCCAATCTCGCCGCCTGCATCGCCGCGGTCAAAGACCGGGTGGTGTTCATCAACACCGGCTTCCTCGATCGCACCGGCGACGAGATGCACACCTCGATGCGGGCGGGCCCGATGATCCGCAAGGGCGACATGAAAGCCTCGTCGTGGATCAAGGCGTATGAGGATCGCAACGTCCAGATCGGGCTCGCCTGCGGGCTCAGCGGCAAGGCACAGATCGGCAAGGGTATGTGGGCCGCACCCGACCGGATGGCGGATATGCTCGAGCAGAAGATCGCGCATCCGATGACTGGCGCGAACACCGCCTGGGTGCCGTCGCCGACCGCCGCGACGCTGCACGCGACGCATTACCACCGCGTCGATGTGTTCGCGCGGCAGGCAGAGCGCAAGGCGGAACCGATCGCGTCGCTCGATGCGCTGCTGACGATCCCCGTGGCGACCGGGCACAATTGGCAGCCCGACGAGGTGCGCGAGGAACTGGAGAACAACGCGCAGGGTATCCTCGGATATGTCGTGCGCTGGGTCGACCAGGGCGTCGGCTGTTCGAAGGTGCCCGACATCCACGACATTGGCCTGATGGAGGACCGCGCGACGCTCCGGATCAGTTCGCAGCACATGGCGAACTGGCTGCTCCATGGCATCGCCACGCCCGACGAAGCAGACGCGGCGTTGCGGCGGATGGCGGCGAAGGTCGATGCGCAGAATGCGGGCGATCCGCTGTACCGGCCGATGGCGGGGCATGAGGACGAGAGCCTCGCGTTCCAGGCCGCCCGCGCCCTCGTGTTCGATGGCCTGACGCAGCCAAGCGGCTATACGGAACCGCTGCTCCACGCGTTCCGCGCGCGGGCAAAGGAAAGGGACGCCGCCTGATGCCACTCTACGCGATCGAGGGGAAACGCCCGACGCTGGCCGACGACGTCTGGGTCGCGCCGTCCGCCGACGTAATCGGCGACGCGCGGCTGGGGGAGGGGGCGAGCGTCTGGTTCGGGGCGGTGATCCGCGCCGACAACACGCCGATACTCGTCGGCACGCGGACCAACATCCAGGAGGGCGCGATGCTGCACTCCGACCCTGGAGCGCCACTGACCGTCGGCGAGGGGTGTACGATCGGCCATCACGCGATCCTTCACGGCTGCACGATCGGCGACAACGTGCTGGTCGGGATGGGCGCGACGATCCTCAACAACGCGGTGATCGGCGAGAATTGCCTGATCGGTGCGAACGCGCTGGTGACGGAGGGGAAGGTGTTCCCGGCTGGCAGCCTGATCGTCGGTGCGCCAGCCAAGGCGGTCCGCGAACTGTCACCGGAAGCGATTGCCGGCCTGAAGATGTCGGCGGCCGGTTATGCAGCCAAGCAGCGCGTCTACGCCGAGGGCTTGAGACTGGTCGAGGTATGAAATCCTCCCCCGCGAGGGGGAGGATCGTGACGGCGGTGTTAGAAGCTCACCCGCCCGCCGAGCGAGAGCACGACTGCCGACGCGTTGCGCAGCGCACCCGAGGTTAGGATGTTGGTCTGCGCGGCCGTCCCGACATAAGCCGCCGTGATACGGTCGATCGTCGTATTTTCGAAGTCGACATATTGCGCGGCAGCGTCGAGCGCGATGCGCGAGGACAGCTGGTACGAGCCACCCGCCGCATAAGTCCACCGATCCGCATCGGGCACGCGTGCGTCGCGCTGACCATCCTGCGTCGGCGACTTGGTCCGCTGCAGGCCGGCGCGTACGGTCAGCTTCGGCGTGACGTCATAGTCGAAGCCGCCCGCCAAGCTCCAGCTGTCCATGTAGTTCTCGGGGATCGCGGTGTTGAGCGGCGCGCCGAGATCGATCGTGTCGAACTTGCTCCAGCTGTACGCGACCACCTGCGCGTTGAGCGTCAGCTTATCGGTACCGCGGAACCGGCCTGCGACGATGACCTGGCCCGGCGTGTTGAAAGCAGCCTTCGCGCCCGACACGGTGGTGTTCGATCCGCCGAGCGGACCGACGAGACCGCTGACGGTCAGATCGCCCTTCAGGTTATGGCGGATGCTCGACTTGTAGCTGATGCCGACCGTCGCGAAGTCGTTGTGGAGCTGTACGCCCGCGGTCCAGCCGAAGTCCCAGCCATCGCCCTTCAGCTCCTGCTGGCCATCGGGCAGCGCCGCGGACAGATTGGGCAGCGCGTTGCTGAGCGACGCATCGGTATATTCGACGTTGAGCGCACCACCGACGCGGAGCCAATCCGTCACGACGATACCAACCGAAGGCTGGATGTCGATCGTCCGCAGCCGGGTCTTGTCGGCGCTGTACCGCGCCCAGCTGTTCGCGTCGTAGTTGGTCGTGAAGCTGAATGGCGAGGTCACCGCGAGGCCCACCGCGATGCGATCGGTCAGCGGATACGCGACCGCACCCGACGGCACGACGCCCTTGTTGATCGGGTCGCGCGAGTTCGACTGGCCGCTGATCCCCGTGCAGGCCTGGCCCGGGCGGCAGATGCGCGTGCCGGTATCGACGACATCGCCCTTTGGCAGGATCGCGGAGGCGGCGAGCGTCGCGCTGCCGTCGCGGATACCGGCGATCGCCGCCGGGTTCCACCACAGGGAGTCAGGACCGGTGTCGGCGCCTTCGCCCGAGAATGCGCGACCGGCGCCACGCGCGGACTGCGCCTGGAGATAAAATGCGTCGGCATAGGCGGTGCTGGCGAATCCGAAAGCGGACACGAGCGCGGATACCGCGAGAAGTGGAGCCTTGGTGCGAAACATCATGGATAAGGTCCTGAAAGCTGTACTGATAATGAGGAGGCGGAGGCGTCGCCTCAGCGCACGCGCGTCCAGGTCTGGGTCTTGCAGAGCGGGAAGAAGACGCAGCCGCGCAGCTTCAGCTGGTTCGCACCGAGCGGCGTGATCTTCCCGCTATAGGTCTTGCCGTCCTCGGCGTTGTAGACCTGCCCGCTGCTCCAGACGCCGTCCGAGTCCGACTTGAACCCGCTCAGCATCTGCATCCCCTGGATCGGGCGATTGCGCAGCGCGGTGTTGGAATTGTTCGCGTCCTTCATCGAAGGATTGGCGCGCAACGCGTCGGAGGTGAGGATCTTGCCGCAGATCGACGGGCCACAGCGGGCGATCTCGACGATGGCGTTGTGCGTCTCGGTCTTCCAGCGGCCGATGACGGTCTCGGGCGTGGCGGACGCGCCGGCGAGCAGGGCGGTGGCGATCAACAGGGACATCTTCTATCCTCTCCTAGCGTCGTTGGTGACGCCGCATGCGTGCGGTCGTCGAATGTTTCGTCAGGCCGTCGACGTTATCGCGACCTTGTTGCCGTATACGGCAGTTATCGATCCCGACTAGAATTGTACGAAGACAAGTCAAGTCTTCTTACTGATTCCGGGCGATGAAAAAGTGTTCATGCGCACGGTGTGCCCCCGCGCAGGCGGGGGCCCAGGATCACGAACGTAGCGCTGCTTGACCCTGGGCCCCCGCTTTCGCGGGGGAACAGTCTTAGTTGCGGAGTGGCTTGCCGGTCTGCAGCATGTGCACGACTCGCGCCTGAGTCCGCGGGTCCTTGACGCTTGCCATGAACGCCGCACGCTCCAGGTCGAGCATCTGGTCCTCGGTCACCGTGTCGACCAGATCGGCCTCGCCCCCCGTCAGCACCTCGGCGAGACGATCCGCGACGACGAGGTCGTAGTCGGTCGCCATGCCCTTCTTGTGGAAGTCCGCGACCGCCATGTTCAACCCCGTCCGGCCGCTCGCGCCCGCCAGACGGAAGGTCGGCTTCTCCGGCGCGACATAGCCTTCGACCAACGACAGCGCCTTGGCCTTCGCATCCGCGAGCAACCGATCGCGGTTCATCGAGATGCCGTCGGCCTTGCGCAGGATCATCATTTCCTTCGCCTCCGCCGCCGACTTGGCGACCTGCGCGGTGGAGACCGCCTGGAACACCTTCGTCAGCACCGGCATCGGCCCGTTCGGCAGCGTGCGCGACTTGGTCCAGCGATCAAGCATCTCGCCATTGCCGCCCCAGCCGGGGACGAGCCCGACGCCGCACTCGACGAGACCCGCATAGGTCTCGGCATGCGCCTGCACCGCGTCCGAGTGGAGCAGGATCTCGCACCCGCCACCGAGCGCGAGCCCGGCCGGTGCGCTGACGACCGGGAAGGGCGCGTATTTGAGCGCCTTGTACGCCTGCTGACCGCCCGCGACGCTGGCCTCGACCATGTCCCACAGGCCAGCCCCGACCGCGAACATCGCCGCGCCCAGGTTCGCGCCCGCCGAGAAGTTCGACGCCTCGTTATACACCACCAGCGCCTTGAAGCGCTCGCGGACGACCGGGATCGCTTCGTTGATGAGCGCGACGACCTGATCGTCGAGCGCATTCATCTTGGTGTGGAACTCGAGCGCCGCGACGCCGTCGCCGACGTCCCAGAGCGACGCCGACAGGTTCGTGAGGATCGGCTGCGAGCGGAGCTTGATGTCCTCCAGCAGCTCGACGCCGTCCGCGCGGGGGACATCGGCGTAGTCACCGCCAGCCGTGAGATACTGACGCTGGCCGTTCTCGACGCGGTAGAACGGACGGTCGCCCGCGGTCGTCAGGATCGCAGGAACGTCGCGACCTTCCTCGGCGAGGCGTGCGGCGAGCACGCCGGGACCCATCCGGTCTATCAGTTCGAACGGCCCGTATTTCCAGTTATAGCCGAGCTTCATCGCGTCATCGATCGCAACGACATCGTCCGCCGCCTCGCCGACGAGCATCGCCGCGTAGGACAGCACGCTGCCGAGAATCGTCCACGCATAGGTGCCAATCTTGCCCGGCTCGACGATCAGCGCGCCAAGGTCCTTACCGGTCTTGCCCGGCAACTCCGCGGGCTTGGCTTCCGCACGATACTTGCCGGTCGCGAGATCGAGCGACAGCTTTGTGCGCGTCGCCTTGTCGAACCGGTAGAACCCACCCTTGCCCTTGCGACCGGTGAAACCCTCCGCAATCATCTTGTCCACCAGCGGCAGCGGACGCACCGTATCGAAATACGGATCGCCAGCCGGCAGCGTGGACGACAGGCTCTTCGACAGCAGCGGCATCAGGTCGACGCCGACGAGGTCGACCAGCCCGAAGATCCCGGTCTTCGGCACGCCCATCGGACGGCCGCCGATCTGGTCGGCCTCCTCGACGGTCAGCCCCTGGTCCATCGCCGCGTTGATCGCGATCGCCAGCCAGTAGGTGCCGATGCGGTTAGCGATGAAGCCTGGCGTATCCTTCGCGCGGACGATCCGCTTGCCCATGAAGCGATCGACGAAATCCTCGACCTTCTCGGCGACCGCGACGTCGGTATGCTCGCCGCGAACGATCTCGACCAGCCGCATGTAGCGCGGCGGGTTGAAGAAGTGCGTGATCAGGAAATCGGCCTTGAACTGGTCCGAACGCCCCTCGACGAGGTTGCCGAGCGGGATCGTCGAGGTGTTCGACGACACCGCGGTGCCCGGACGCTTGAGCGCCTCGAGCTTGGCGTACAGCGCCTGCTTGATGTCGAGTCGTTCGACGATCGCCTCGACGATCCAATCGCACTCGGCGACCCGGTCGAGATGATCGTCGATGTTGCCCGTCTCGACCAGCTTGGCCGCACGCTTCGACATGAACGGCGCGGGATCGGTCTTGAGCATTTTCGCGACCGCGCCCTTTGCCACTGCGTCTCGATCGTCACCCTCGCGAGGAACGATGTCGAGCAGAAGCACCGGGATCCCAGCGTTCGCGACCTGCGCAGCAATACCTGCGCCCATCACGCCTGCGCCGATGACGCAGACCTTCTTCACAGCGTTGACCATCATGCGCGCTCCAGCACCGTAGCGATGCCCTGACCGCCGCCGATGCACTGGGTCGCCAGCGCATAACGGCCACCCTCGCGCGCCAGCAGCGACGCCGCCTTGCCGACGATCCGCGCGCCGGTCGCGCCTAGCGGATGGCCGATCGCGATCGCGCCGCCATCGAGGTTGATCGTCTCGTCCTTCAGGCCGAGGTCGCGGATGCAGGCGATCGCCTGGCTCGCAAACGCCTCGTTGATCTCGACCACGTCGAGGTCGGCGACGGTGATCCCGGCACGCTCCAGCGCCTTCTTCGACGCCCCGATCGGGCCGAGGCCCATCGTCTCGGGCGCGCAACCCGACACACCGATCGACTTGATCCGCGCGAGGATCGTCAGGCCATGCTTCTTGGCGAACTCTTCCGAGGTGACCAGCACCGCGGACGCGCCATCCGTTAGCGGCGAGGACGTGCCAGCGGTCACCGACCCATCCGCGCTGAACGCAGGCTTCAGGCCGGCGAGCGCCTCGGTCGTCGTACCGGCGCGGATCGTGCCGTCCTGGCTGACCGGGCCCGCCTTGGTCTGGATCGTCACGATCTCGTCGGACAAGCGGCCATCGGCGCGCGCCGCGGCAGCCTTGTCCTGGCTTTTCACCGCGAACGCGTCTTGCTCGGCGCGCGTGATCTGGTAGTTGCGCGCGACGTTCTCGGCGGTCTCGCCCATGCCCATGTACGCGCCGGCGCTCTTCTTCGCGAGCTCGGGGTTGGGGAGGGGGTTATAGCCACCCATCGGCACGCGGCTCATCGATTCGAGGCCCGCGCAGATGAACGCCTCGCCCGCGCCGACCGCGATCTGGCCGTAGGCGATATGGATCGCGCTCATCGACGAGCCGCAGAACCGGTTGACCGTCATGCCGCCGACCGAGATCGGCAGGTCGGCGATCTGCGCGATCAGCTTGGCGACGTTGAGGCCCTGCTCGCCTTCGGGGAACGCGCAACCGAGGATGATGTCCTCGATCTCGGCCGGATCGACGCCGGTCTTGTCGAGCAACCCGCGAATCGTCTGTGCGGCGAGATCGTCCGGACGGACGCGGGCGAGCTCACCCTTGCCGGCGAGGTGGAACGGCGAACGGGCGTACCCGGCGATGACGACGTTGGTCACGATGATCCTCTCATATTGCGGTCGACCCGGTTAACGCTTGCGGGTTACCCTTAAGGTGCGATACCTCACCTTTACGTCAAGGTGAAGCGGCCGACAATATGGCTTACGCACACCATGTTATGGAGAGCGAGATGCAGGACACTTCCGGGGGCAAGGCGATCGGCGTTCCGTTGCTGGGCGAACCACGGCTGCTGGGCGACATGCTCGACCTGTCGGTGCGCCGGTTCGGGTCGCGCAACGTGCTCGACTTCATGGGGCGGACGCTGACCTATGCCGCGCTCGGCGAGTCGGTCGATCGGGCGGCACGCGGACTTCAGGACATGGGCGTCGTGAAGGGCACGCGCGTTGCGCTCTGCCTGCCGAACACGCCTTATTACCCGATCCTGTTCTTCGCGATCCTCAAGGCCGGCGGCGTCGTCGTCAACGTCAACCCGCTCTACGTCGAGCGCGAGCTCGCGCACCTGCTGGAGGATTCGGGCGCAACGATCATCGCCACCTGCGACATCGCCGAGATCCACGCGCGCGTGCTCAAGGTCGCGGGGCAGATGGGTGTGAAGCACGTCATAACCTGTCCGATCGCCGGCGCGTTGCCGACGCTGAAGTCGATCGCCTACCGCATCTTCAAGAGCGCCGAGATCGGTCGGGCACCGACTGACGCGCGCCATTCCACGTTCGACGCGCTGCTCAAGGCGAAGGGTGCGCCGTCCCCGGTCGCGGTTTCCCCGGACGAGGTCGCGGTGCTGCAATATACCGGCGGCACGACCGGCGAGCCCAAGGCGGCCATGCTCAGCCACGCCAACCTCGTCGCGAACGCCGATGCGATGGTCGTCTTCGTCGGCGGCGAGCAGCCGCACCAGGACCGCGTGCTTGGCGCGTTGCCGCTGTTCCACGTCTTCGCGCTGACAACCGTGCTGACCTACTCGATCCGCACCGGTGCGGAGATGATTCTACTGCCGCGCTTCGAACTGCAGCAATTGCTGAAGACGATCGAGCGGACCAAGCCGAGCTATTTTCCCGCGGTGCCGACGATCTATGCGGCGATTACGACAGCCGCCGAGACGCAGAAGATCGACCTGTCCTCGATCCACGCCTGCATCTCGGGCGGGGCGCCGCTGCCAGCCGAGGTTCGTACCGCGTTCGAGGCCGCTACGGGCGCCAAGCTCGTCGAAGGCTATGGCCTGTCCGAAGCCTCGCCGATCATCACGTGCAATCCGATCGACGGCATCAATAAGCCTGGCTCGGCGGGCTTGCCGTTTCCCGGCACGACAATCGAGATCCGCGACCGCGAGGATCCGACCCGGTTGCTGCCCATCGGCGAGAATGGCGAGATCTGCGCGCGTGGGCCGCAGATCACGCAAGGCTATTGGCACAAGCCCGCCGCCACCGCTGAGCTGTTCGCGGACGGCGCGCTGCGTACCGGCGACGTCGGGCATCTCGACGCGGACGGTTATCTGTTCATCGTCGACCGGATCAAGGACCTGATCCTCGCCGGCGGCTACAACGTCTATCCGCGCGTGATCGAGGAGGCGCTGTACGAACACCCCGCGGTGCTCGAAGCGGTGGTGATCGGCGTGCCCGACAAATATCGCGGCCAGGCTCCCAAGGCGTTCGTCGTGCTGGCCGAAGGTTTGGTCGCTACCCCGCTAGAACTGCGCGATTATCTGCGCGACAAGATCAGCAAGATCGAGCTTCCCCGCGAAGTCGAAATCCGCGACACTCTTCCCAAGACGTTGATCGGCAAGCTATCCAAAAAGGAACTTGTCGCCGAAGAGAACGCGAAAGCGGCGGCGTCGGAGGCGAGGGGAGTGGACGCGTGAACGACCGACAGGACGATCTTACCGGCATACAAGAGGTCTCGCGCATGCTCGGCGTGAGCGCGCGGACGTTGCGGTTCTACGAGGACAAGGGGCTGATCGAGCCCTGCCGGATCGGTACGACGCGCGTCTACACGCGGCGCGAAGTCGCCCGGATGCAGCTGATCTTGCGCGGAAAGCGGTTGGGTTTCACGCTGCGCGACATCGAGGAGTTCCTCGACCTGTACGACGCCGACCCTCAACATGTGGAGCAGATGCGCGCGCTGGCCGAACGCTGTCGCCAGCGGATCGACCTGCTCGACGCGCAACGCGAGGCGATCGTGCAGACGCGCGACGAGCTGGAGAAGATCGAGCAGGAGGCTCTCGCGCGGATTCCGCCGGGAACGGTCTAAGGCATAAAAGGCGCCACCCCCCTTAAAATCGCACCACCCAGCGCAGCTACACTACCCCGGCGAAGGCAGAGGCCCAGTCGGGGAGGTGGCAATAATGAAGCGCATCGCGAGTCAGCAACGTCCCCCAACTGGACCCCGGCCTCCGCCGGGGCGGGGCACCCGTACAGAACCGATGAGTGCCTGAAATCCTCCCCCGCCAGGGGGAGGTGGCTGGCACTTGCCAGACGGAGGGGCGGACAGGGTAACTCCCGTTGCGCGTCCTCCCCCTCCGTCACCTTCGGTGCCACCTCCCCCTGGCGGGGGAGGACCGCAAGTCCGCCGCGAAGCTTAAAGCCCCACGACACCCCCGTCGTTCTTCGTGATCACGATCGTCGAAGACCGCGGCCGTGACGGCGTCGTCACCGCACCGGCCTGGTTGGCAGGCCAGCTGCTCGTAATGTTGGTCGGCCCACCATTCTCGCCCGGATGCTGGATGTTCACGAACAGCGACCGGCCGTCCGGCGTCGTATGTATACCGGTGATCTCGCACTCCTTCGGCCCGACCAGGAAGCGGCGCAGTGCCGCGCCCGGTGCCTTGCCGACTCGCGTCGTCACCGAGCCGGTTGCCGCACCGATCGTGTTGGTCACCGTCCGCGTGCCGCCATCGTTGACGATCCCCGGTACCGAGGCGAGCAGCATGCAGTTGGTGACGTCGGTGTACGCGCCGTCATCCGTCTCGATCCACATCACCGGTGCGATCGTCCCCGACGCATTGCTCGGCAGACCGAACCACAGGCCGTCCGGCGACGAGAAGTCGTTGGTCGCATCGAGGCCCGACAGGTTGATGTTGGTCGCATCGAGATCGCTACCCGCACCGAACGCATAGATGTCCCAGGCGAACGTCGTTGCCTCGGATGTGTCACCGGTCTCGCGCAGGCGGATGATGTGCCCGTTGGCGTTACCCGTGGTCTGCCCGCCGGTGGTCTTCGGATCGACATAGGCGCGGGGGTTCGGCGCGTCGGCGGTAGCGACCGTCCGCGACGAGTTGTTGGTGAGCGTGCAATACATTTCGCCCGTCGCAGGGTTCACCGCCGTCCACTCCGGACGATCCATCCGCGTCGCCCCCAGTGCATCCGCTGCCAGTCGCGTGTTGATCAACACGTCGACCTGGCTGGCGAACGGATAGGCTGCGTTGGCCGAGGTGAGCGGCCCTTGGCCGAACACTAGCGGCAACCACTGGCCGCTGCCATCCGCCGCGAGCTTAGCGACGTAAAGCGTTCCAGCATCGAGATATTTGTCGCCGATCGCGAGACGGTTCGCTGCCGTCGCATCCGCTGCGGACCACGGCGTGGCCGACACGAACTTGTAGATATACTCGTTCTGCGCGTCGTCGCCCATGTAGAAGGCCGGCCTCACGCCCGCGATCGTCCGGCCGATCTCGCAGCCTTCATGGTTCATGCGGCCAAGTGCGGTCCGCTTGCGCGGCGTCGAGGCTGCGTCGAACGGATCGATCTCGACAACCCAGCCGTACTGGAAGATCTCGTTGCGGAAATCGCCCGTGCCGTCGGCAGGCGCGCTGGCCTGCGCGGTGATGTTCCAGCGCGAATAGATCGTGCTGGTCGTGTCGGCTGCCGTGACCGTCGACCACCCATAGTTACCACCGGTGTTGCTCTCGCCCTTGCCGTAGCGGGTGAGTGAAGTGTTCGCCTTCACGCCGACGGGGCCGGAGGCCGCACGCCGTGCCGCGTCGCCGACCTCACGACGGAAATAGCCGACCCAGTTCTCTTCATTCGTCAGGTACGTGTGCCAAGGCATTGTACCGTTGGCACAATTGTTGATCGTGCCGCGGCCCGTGGTGGCGTCCGGCGAGTAGCGCGTCTTGAGGCTGTCGGCGCCGCGTACCGGGCCCGAGAAGCTCATCGGCGTCAGAGGTGTGACCCGACGGTTGAAGGACGAGGCGGGCGCGTAGCTCCAGGCGGCGGCGCGGTTGACCTCGATGACGGACACGCCGTGGCACTCCATCTCCTTAAGCGCTTCGGCTTCGGGACGGACGCCGCCGGTGTTGGTCGGGCCGTTCGGATGCAGATATGCCTGCGTGATGTTCTCATGGTTGAGCACGAGCAGGCCGCGCGTGTTGCCGTTCGCGTCCGGCGTACCGGTGGCGGACATGCCGAAATAGCTCATGCCGTCATGATGATCGCCCGCGCGCTTCGAGAAGGTCGCGTCGGTACCGTCATTGGAATACGCGCCGACACCGCTGCCGATCGGATCGCCGAGCCGGTACAGCACGGTCACCGCGTAACCCGCAGGCACGGCAACGACATCCGCAAGGCTCTTCGCAACGGCCGTGAAGCCCAACGAGGCCGCGCCGACGGTCACGCTGGTGGTTGCGCTGACCGAACCGCTGGCCGATACCGCCGTAAACTGGAAGCTGAGCACGGTCCCGGCCGCAGCGCCCGGTACGACGAAGGTCGCGGTGGCGGTCGAGGCACCGGCGAGCGTGACGGCGGGGCCGGCGGTCTGCGTCCAGGTCACGCTGTCGACCTGGCCGATCGCTGCGCCGGTCAGCGTCGCGACGCGGCCCGCGGTCGAGCTGCCGCCAGCGGTCGCCGTCACCGTGACGGGGCTTGAGCCGTTGCCGTCATTGTCGTCGTCGCAGCCGGTCAGCAGCATGCCGCCGAACACCGCTGCGGCGGTCGCGGACATGCCGCCCATCAAGGTCTGGCGACGCGAATAGCGCGACTCGATCAGGTCGTTGATGTGCGGGTTGGCGGTCGGGTTGGTATCGATATCGCCGTCGGTATAGATGGTCTCGAACGTCATGCTTGGTCCCCCCGGGGATGGTTGCGCGGTGTGTAACGATGCGTGAGAGTTAGAATTTCGCGCCCAGTTCGACGCCGTAGAAGCGTGGCTCGCCGGCGATGTAGGTCGGGATGCCGAAGCCGCCGCCAGTATTGCCCGCATCGATCAGATAGCGCTTGTTGGTGACGTTCCGGGCGAACCCCCCGACGCTGTACCGACCTTGCGCGAACGCGACGCCGGCGCGCAGGTTGACCAGTGTGTAGCCTCCCTGACTGATCGCATCGTTGTTCGGCAGCTCGAAGAACACCTTCGAACGGTAGGTGACGCTGGGTGTCGCGTAGAGGCTGGCGCTGCCGACGGGTACGCGGAGCATCGCGCCCGCCGAGGCCGATGTCGACGGCTGCAGGCGGAACTTGTTGCCCGCGAACGAGCCGATCGGCTTGTCCGCGATGCCACCGTCGATATACGCGAATGCACCGAATACAGAGAGATAGTCGGCGAGCTTGAGATTCCCTTCGAGCTCTACGCCGATGTTCTTCGCGGAACCGGCGCTCTGTGTCAGCGCAGAGCCGTTCGGTTGCGTCACCGAGACCTGGAACCCGTCATAGACTTGATAGAAGACGGAGGCGGCACCGGTGAACGGACCGACCCGCCCCTTGATGCCGCCCTCGTAGTTCCAGACGTTCTCCTCGGGCACGTTCTGGAGATTGGGGCCAACGCCGAACGGCGTGGACTGTGCCGTCAGCTGGACGACCGGCGAGCGGCGGCCTTTGCTGATCGTGCCGTAGAGATTGACGTCGTCGTTGAGCTTCAGCAGCGCGTTGAAGCGCGGCAGGATCGCGGTGAAGCTCTTCTCCGCGACGAACTTGTTGCCGTTGGTGTTGGCCGTTCCGAGCAGGCTCGACCGGATACCGAGCGCCGCCAGGATTACCGAGTTCGGCTGAACCGACGAATAGCCCGACTGGCGATCCTCGATCAGGATGCGCGCGCCCGCGGTCAGTTCGAGCGCGGGCACCGGGATATAAGTCGCGTCGGCGAACACCGAGTAGGTGTTGTTCCTGCCATAGTTCGTGAACTCTGCCGCGTAAGGTATTGCCGTGGCGCGTCCGCCGGTCAGGATCGACGTCGCGCGGGTGGCCGGGATCGTGCCGTTGGCGGCGACACAGCCCGTCTCGGTCGGAATGCCCGCGCGGTTCAGCGCGGTACGGATCGGCTGATAGGCCGTCGCGACCGAGCAGGCGAGGTACGTGCCCTCTTCGGTCGCGAACGGGACGCGCTGGAAGCCGTTCTCGAAGAACGCGTTCCAGCCGACCGAGGCGCGATATTTCGGTCCTTCGAAGGCGAAGCGGCTTTCATGGCTCCACTGGTCGCCCTTCGCGTCTTCGGCGAATTCGAGATACGCGGCGGGGCCACCATCGGCGTCGAACACTTCGAGTGCGTCGAACCGGCGATAGCCGTTGACGGTGGTGAAGGTGATCCCCGGTGACAGGTCTGCGGTGATCGTCAGGTTCGCGTCATAGACGTTGCGGTCGAGACCGAGCTTGCGCGCGCCGAGAACCGCGGCGCTGTACGGGGAGCCGGAGAGTTCGGCATAGCCATAGTCGCCGGTCTGGCCGCCCGTCGGGGCGTGCGCGCGGCTCTTGAATGCGGTGCCGGGGTTGCGCTGTCCGTCATAGGTCAGGACGAGGTCGGCGGTGATGCTGTCGCTCGGGCGATAGCGGAGTGAGCCGCGGATGCCGCGCTGGTCCTGGCCGTTCAGGTCGTCCTGATCGACGCCGCCCTGGTTCTGGTTGGGGACGTTCGCATCGCCGGCGATGTTCCGGACATAGCCGTCGCGGTATTTATAGGCGAACGCGATGCGGCCGGCGAGCACGTCGTTGCCAGCGTTGAGGAAGCCCGACACCTGCGTGCGGTTGAAATTGCCATAGGTCCCGTTGATCGCCCCCGACACGCCCGGTTCGGGCTTGGCCGAAACGAGGCTGATCGCGCCGACCGCGGCAGCGGTGCCGAACAAGGTGGCCTGTGGACCCTTCACGACTTCGATCCGCTCGAGATCGTACAGATCTTGATACGCGCCACGCGACCGGCTGATGTCGATGCCGTTGTAATAGAGCGTGACGCGCGCGCCCTGCTGCGACGAGCCGTTGTCCGAGGTGATGCCGCGGATCACGAAGCCGGGGTTGTTGGCGCTCTGTTCCTGGATCTGCAGGCCCGGAATGTAGGCGGCAACTTCGGAAAGCGAATTGACGCCGATCGAGGCCATCCTGGCGCCGGTTACCGCGGTGACGGTGACGGGAACGTCGGCGATCCGCTGCTCGCGCTTTTGCGCGGTGACCAGGATTTCGTCGTTATCGGTGCCCGCCTGGAGTTCGGTCTGGGTATCTGCCTGCGCGAGTGCCGCGGTCGAGCAGGTCGTGGCGAGCGTCGCAAGCGCGAGCCGCGTGAAGATACGTGTCATTAAGTCCCCCGTTTTCGTTGCCGTCGCATTACGGGGGCGAGGTGACGTTTCGATGGCGTCTTCATGAAAGCAAAATGACTATTCCGTAACGACGCTGTCACATCGTTGCCGCCGGGGTGTCTTCGATCGCGGCTAGCAGGCGGGCAACACCCGTTACGAAAGCCTGAGCCGATGACGATCAACCGCCGCGATGCCCTGAAGAACGTCCTCAAACTTGCCGGGTCCGGCGCAACGCTCGCGCTCCCCGCAGCAGCGTCACACGCGGCAGGTACGGCGAAAGCTCGCTTCGATCACGGGGTAGCGAGCGGCGATCCTTCGGTCGACGGCGCCATCCTGTGGACGCGGGCGACGCCGGTCGATGCGGTGCAGGCCGGCGACATCGCGCTGACCTGGCACGTCGCGGAGACCGAAGGCGGCAAGCCGATCCGCTCGGGCACCGTCAAGGCCCGTGCGGCGCGCGACTTTACCGCCAAGGTGGAGGCGACCGGGCTCCAGCCGGGCCACGAATATCGCTACTGGTTCGATGCCGCGGACGGCACGCGCTCGCCGGTCGGCCGGCTCCGGACGCTGCCCAAGGGCAAGGTCGCCGATGCCGTGATGGCCGTCGTCTCGTGCCAGCTCTACGCGGGCGGGCTGTTCAACGCGTATGACGCGATCGCCAAGCTCGACCGGCTCGACGCCGTCCTGCACCTCGGCGACTATATCTACGAATACGGCGCCGACGGGTACGGCGCTGACATCGCCAAGAAGATCGGCCGCCTGGTAGAGCCGCGCCACGAGATCGTCAGCCTCGCCGACTACCGGATGCGCCACGCGCAGGTGAAGCGCGACGTCGACATGCAGGCGGCGCACGCCCGCGCCGCGTTCATCTGCGTGTGGGACGATCACGAGGTCGCCAACGACGACTGGATGCACGGTGCCGAGAACCACGATCCCAAGACCGAGGGCGACTGGGACGCGCGCAAGGCGGCCGCGATGCAGGCGTATTTCGAATGGATGCCGATCCGCGATCCCAAGCCCGGCCAGCCCTGGGCGGCGATCAACCGGAGCTTCGACTTCGGTGATCTCGCCACGCTGGTGATGGTCGAGACGCGGCTGCTCGCGCGAAGCCATCAGGTCGTGTCGAAGGGCGAGGCGATCACACCCGCCGAATACGCACCGATGCTGGCGGAGCGCGCGCGGCCCGATCGCGAACTGCTCGGGCCGGCACAGCTTGCCTGGGTCGAGAAGACGATGGCGGCATCGGTGACGGCGGGAAAGCCGTGGCAGGTGCTGGGCAACCAGATCGTGATGGCGAAGGTCGCGGGGCCCGACATGGAGCGGCAACTCGGGCCGGTAAAGTTCGGCGAGACGATGGCGAAGCTGCCGGCGATGTGGCGCGAGCGACTGGCGGCAGGCATCGCTTCGTACCGGGCTGGCATGCCGTTCGGCCTTGATAGCTGGGACGGGTATCCGCCCGCCCGCGAGCGTCTGTACGCGGCATTCCGGCGTGCGAAGTCGCGGCCGATCGTGCTGTCGGGCGACAGTCATGCCGCCTGGGCGAACGATCTGCACGACGACGCAGGCAAGCTGGTCGCGGTCGAATTCGGCTGCACCGCGATCACCAGTCCGTCCTACGGTTCGCTGTTGCCGGGTATCGGCACGTTGATCGCCGATGCCAACAAGGGCGAAGTGCGGTTCTGCGATCAGGACGCCAAGGGCTTCACGCTGCTGACGCTGACGCCCGAGCACGCGACCGCCGACTTCCGGACCGTGTCGACCGTGTTCGCCAAGCCGTTCACGGAAGGAACGGCGAAGCGGTTTCGTGCGCTCGCCACACGGCCCGAACTGCCGCTGGAAGAGATCGCCTGAGCTAGCCTCTCCCGACAGGGGGAGGTCGCAGGCGCTTGCCTGATGGAGGGGGTGGTCGCCAACGACCGGTGGCTGTGTCCCTCTCCCTCCGTTCTCTTCGGCGACACCTCCCCCTGCCAGAGTAGGATCAGAATGATCGTCGGTGCCTCGGACTAGCGCCTGACAATCAAAGTTTTTCCGCCGCAAAGTTCAATCGACTGTCAATTCCCATTCCCGCGGGGGATATTCATCTCATCGGACGGAGATGGGAATGCAGCGAGAGGCTTCGAGTTCGACGGTAGGATGGCCGACCGTCCTTCTGGCAGGTATCGTGTACGGCGGATGGGTGGTCGCGACGGCGTGGCATGCGGTCATTCCGACGCCGTTGCTGGTGCTGATCGGCGGGTGGCTGCTCGCCTGGCAGGGATCGCTGCAGCACGAAGTCATTCACGGGCATCCCACGCGGATCCGGTGGATCAACGACGCGATCGGGTTTGCACCGCTGTCGCTGTGGCTGCCGTACCGCCTGTACCGCCGCAGCCACGTCGCGCATCACCGCGCGGAGGTCATCACCGATCCTCGGCATGACCCAGAGTCCCGCTACCGCGTGCAGGCGCGTGGTTTCGCCGCAGTCCTCGGCCGGCTTCAATCCACGCTTCTCGGTCAGATGGTCTTCGGACCTGCAATCTCGGTCGGCCGCTTCTTCCTGCAAGAGACCCGCCGACTGGCGCGCGAACCGGCGCGCGTCGTGCGCGACTGGGCGCCGCACCTCGTCGGGGTCGCGCTGGTGCTCTGGTGGCTCGATCATGTCGGTCTTGGCGTCGGCCGTTACGTGCTCTGCTTCGTCTATCCGGGGATGTCGCTGACCATGGTGCGCTCCTACGCCGAGCACCGCGCCGATCTTGCGAGCCCCGGTCGCGCCGCCAGCGTCGAGCATGGCGGGCTGCTCGGGCTGCTGTATCTCAACAACAATTTGCATGCCGCGCATCACGAGCGGCCGTCGCTCGCCTGGTACGACCTGCCAGCGTACCATCGCCATAATCGAGCGCGGTTCGCGGAGGCGGGGGCACCGATCTATCGGGGGTATGGCGAGATCGTCCGGCGGTTCGCATTCAGCGCGCATGACGACATGGTCCATCCCCTCCACCGCGAGCCCGTGTCTTGACGGGCCGGATCGCCTCGCTCGGGATGTACGATCACCCCGCGCAGCATGATGCGAACGACCGGCTGTGGTCGGCGATTGCCGCCGTCCTGCGCGAACGCGGTGTCGCGGAGGTGCCCGATCGGCTCGATCGAACGCGCGACGTCCATGCGATCTGGCGTGATCCGGCGCTGCTGTTCGGTCAGGCCTGTGGCTATCCGTTGATCGCCGATCCGACGCTGGACCTGCGCGTGATCGCGTTCCCGATCTACGCCGGGCGAGAAAGTGGCAGCGTGATCGTGGCGAGGGCGGACGATCCCCGCGGTTCGGTCGCGACGTTTCGCGGTAGCCGCGCGGCCATCAACGATCGCCAGTCGAACACCGGCATGAACCTGTTCCGCGCGACGGTAGCGCCGTTTGCGGGGCAGGGGGCGTTCTTTGCCGAGGTGGTCGAAACCGGCGCGCATCGAGCCAGCATCGTCGCCGTCGGGACGGGCAAGGCGGATCTCGCGGCGATCGACCGCCTGACTTATGCGGCGATCGCGCGGTTCGAGCCGGCATTGGTGGCGGGCCTGAAGATCGTCACGCCCAGCCCTGCATCGCCGAGCCTGCCCTTCGTGACCGCGGCCGGGACCGACGCCGAGACGGTGGCGGCATTGCGAAGTGCGCTCGATCATGTCGCCGCCGATCCCGCGCTCGCGGCGGTACGCGAGACGCTGTTCCTCGCCGGGATCATACCCGCCGAGCCAGACGCGCTGACGCCGATATCGACGCTGGAAGCCGAGGCCGTCCGGGCCGGCTATCCCACGCTCCGCTGACATGAAGGACAACGCCGTGTCATCAGCATCCGACCCGATCGACCTCGCCGCGACGATCGACGAACTCCGCAGCGCGCGTCGCGCCTGGCGGCAGGAGCAGGACGGCCGACATAGCGTCGCGCGGTTTCCGTCGCTGGACGAGACCGGTCGCGCGCTCGACGATCTCGTCGCGGCGCTGTTTCCCGGGCGGCTCGGCATGTTCACAGGTCCGGTCGAGCGCGAGGATGCGTTCGTCGAGACGCGGCTGCGACAGGCGCTGGAACGACTGCAGCGGCAGGTCGAACGCGAATTCGCCTATTGGCAGGAAGAGGCGGTGCTGTCGTTCGACGTCAGCCACGCGAGCATGATCATCGGCCTGTTCTGCGCGGAACTGGGGCCGATCCGCGAACTGGTCGACGACGACGTCCGCGCGGCATTCGTCGGCGATCCGGCGGCCCGTAGCGCGGACGAGATCCTGATCTGCTACCCCGGCATCGTCGCGATCCTGTATCACCGGATCGCGCACGCGCTCTATGGCCTGGGCGCGCCGATCGTCGCACGGATCATCTCCGAACTCGCCAACAACCGCACCGGTATCGACATCCACCCGGGCGCGACGATCGGCCGCAGCTTCTTCATCGATCACGGCACCGGCGTCGTGATCGGCGAGACCGCGATCATCGGCAACCGGGTGCAGATCTACCAGCACGTCACGCTCGGCGCGCGCAGTCCGCTCGGCGTGACCGACGTGTCGGCGCGCGAACGGCTCGCGCGGCATCCGATCGTCGAGGACGACGTGGTGATCTATGCCGGCGCGACGATCCTTGGTCGCGTGACGATCGGGCAGGGCGCGACGATCGGCGGCAATGTCTGGCTGCTCGAGGACGTTCCCGCCGGCAGCGTCGTCGCACAGCCGACCGCGGTGATCCTGGCGGGCGATGCCGCGGATCAGCTGCACGAGACGCTCAGGGGGCGGGGGGCATGAGGCGGTTCGCCTGCTGCCGCGACGAGGACGGCCCGGTCAAGCCGGTGATCGGCGTGCTGTGCTGCAACGAGATCGCCGATCGACCGATCCAGGCAGTCGCGACGCGCTTCGTCGAGCCGCTGGTCCGCTATGCCGGCGCCACCGTGCTGCTGGTGCCGGCGGTGGCGGACGCGATGGACACGCGCGCGCTGGCGGGGCGGCTCGACGGGCTGTTGCTGACCGGGTCGCGCTCGAACGTCGCGGGTGCGCGGTACGGCAAGACGGATGCCGCGGACGATGCGCTCGACCTCGACCGCGATACGGTCGCGCTCGCACTCGCCGGTCGCATGATCGAGGCGGGGCGACCGGTGTTCGGCATCTGTCGCGGCCTGCAGGAGCTGAACGTGTTGTTCGGTGGCACGCTGACCGAAACGCTGGAGGAGGGGCACCATCGCTGGACCGACGACGAGACGGCGTATGAATCGCTGTTCGATCACGTCCACGATGTCGCGTTGCAATCGGGTGGCCTGCTGGCGACGGCGACCGCGCAGAGAAGCATCTCGGTCACGTCGGTCCACCGGCAGGGGATCGATCGTCTCGGCGCCGGCCTTCAGGTCGAGGCGCATGCCGTCAGCGATGGTCTGGTCGAGGCGTTCTCGGCCCGGCCCTGCGGCGGCGACGTGCTCGCGGTACAGTGGCATCCCGAATGGGACGTTGCGGCCAGCGCATCCAGCCGCGCATTCTTTTCACTTATCGGCCAGTCGCTCGGAACCTATCGGGACCATTGAACGCGTCTGATCGTTTCACGCCTACCGCAAAGATCGTCACAGAACGATCCACCTACAGGGACACTAGAATGACTGCTTATCGTACCGCGTTGGCGCTTGCCGCCTCTACTTTCGCCTTTGCGAGCGCGCATGCCGCATACGCCCAGGACGTGCCCGCCGATGCCCCGGCTCAGGCTGCGGCGCTGCCCGACACGCAGGACGACATCATTGTCACGGGCACGCGGACGGCGGGCCGGTCGCGGCTCGACAGCGCGGCGCCGGTCGACGTGCTGAGCTCGGCGGCACTCCAGCGGCAGGGCACGACCGAGCTTGGCGCAGCGCTGTCGGCGATCGCGCCGTCGATCGACTTCCCGCGGCCGTCCGCGGTCGATGGGACCGATGCGATCCGCCCGGCGACGCTGCGTGGCCTTTCGCCCGACCAGACTTTGGTCCTGATCAACGGCGTGCGCGGCCATACCGCGGCTTTGCTCAACCTCGGTGGCTCGGTCGGGCGCGGTTCGGCAGCGGTCGATCTGAACACGATCCCGACCGTCGCACTCGACCGGATCGAAGTGCTGCGTGACGGCGCGTCGGCGCAATATGGCTCGGACGCGATCGCCGGCGTCGTCAATCTTCGTTTGCGTGAAGCACGCTCGGGCGGCGCGGCATCGGTCACCTACGGCTTCTACAACACCAATATCGACACCGCGCGCGGCAGCCGCAGCAGGACGGGCGAGCCGACCGTGTCGGTGTCCGGCTGGCAGGGGCTCGGCTTCGGCGAGGACGGGTTCCTGACCCTCTCGGGCGAATATCTGAACCGCCAGGCGACCAACCGCGCCGATTTCGACACCCGCGCCCTGGTCGGGGTTCCCGGCACACCCGCCCGGGTGACCGGTCGCTTCGGCGATCCCAAGGTCGAGCAATACAGCATCTTCGCCAATGCCGGCACGACGCTGAGCGGCACGTGGAAGCTGTACGGCTGGCTCGGCTATCAGGACCGCGACACGCGTAGCGCGGCCTTCCCGCGGCTGCCGCTGGCATCGGACCCGGTAGCCGTCGCGCGACTGGAACTCGCAGGACTTTCCGACGGCTTCCTGCCGCTGATCAATACCAAGTCGCGCGACCTCAACTCGGCGCTCGGGATTAAGGGCGAACTCGCCGACTGGAACGTCGACCTGAACGTCAGCTACGGCCGCAACAAGATCGGTTTCCGCACGCTGGACTCGGCGAACTACGCCTATGGCCGAGCGACGCAGAGGGATTTCTCGGACGGCGCGCTGATCTACGACCAGTACATCGTCGGGCTCGACGTCGATCGCAAGTTCGACGTGTTGCAGGGCGTCAACGTCGCGTTCGGGCTCGAAGGGCGCCGCGAAGGATTCAAGATCCAGTCGGGCGAACTCGCCTCCTATGGCTATCCCACCACCGGCACCGTGACCGGCGCATTGCTGACCGCACCCCCGGGCGCGCAGGGCTTTGGCGGTTTCTCGCCCGACAACGCGATCGAGCGGAGCCGCCGCAATGGCAGCGTCTATCTCGATATCGAAGCACAGGTGACGGACAAGTTCCTGGTCGGCGTGGCCGGCCGCGCCGAGGATTATTCCGATTTCGGCTCGACCGCGACCGGCAAGGTTTCCGCACGCTATGACTTTGCGCGTTGGTTCGCCCTGCGCGGTACGGCCTCGACCGGCTTCCGTGCGCCGGCGCTTCAGCAGCAATACTTCACCTCGGTTGCTACCGTCATCCAGAACGGAAACCCGATCCAGACCGGCACGTACCCATCGATCAGCCCCATCGCCAGCAGGCTCGGCGGCCTCCCGCTCGAGCCCGAGAAGTCGACCAATCTTTCGGTCGGCACGGTCTTCCGCTTCGGCGGGTTCGACCTGACCGTGGACGCCTACCGCATCCGCATCCGCAACCAGATCGGGCTGTCGGAGAACCTCGCCGCCGCCGGCAATGCACAGGTTGCGGCATTGCTGGCGCCGTTCAACGTCAGCGCCGCACGGTTCTTCATCAACGGGCTCGCCTCGACCACCAAGGGGATCGACGCCGTCGCGCATTACCGCGTGCCGACCGATGCCGTCGGAACGTTCGACCTCACGATCGCTGGCAACATCAACGATGCGGACGTGACGCGCGTGCCGACCTCGACCTCGGCGCTCAACCCCGCACCGACGCTGTTCGCGCGCAGCCGTATCGAGTCGCTCGAAAACGGCACGCCGGGCGAGAAGGTGACGGGCTCGATCGACTGGTCGCTGGCCGATTTCGGCGCGACTGCGCGCGTCACCTATTATGGCGACGTCAACCAGCCTGGGACGACCGAAGCGGGCGACGTGCACAGCGGCAAGCACGTCATCACCGATCTCGAACTCCGCTATCAGGCGAAGAGGGGCGCGCAGTTCGGGCTGGGCGTGAGCAACCTGTTCGACGTCTATCCCGATGCGACGATCGCCGCGAACAATTCGACCGGCGTGATCGGCTTCCCCTATTACTCGCCGTTCGGGTTCAACGGCCGCTACATCTACGCGCGCGCCGGCTTGAGCTGGTGATTAAATCATAGCGTCACGATAGGGTATTGCGTTCGACCGCATCGCTCGGTAGCTTTCGGTTCCAGAATCGATGTTGCGCAATGCGGTCGTAATTCTGAATTAGTCATTACGGAGACCATTCGATGAAGAAGATCACGATCGTGCCGATGATTGCAGTCATGGCACTCAGCCTTGCCGCATGCTCCAAGCCGGCTGACACGTCGAATGTCACCGACATCGAGACGAACACGGTCGTCGAGGATACGGATTCGAACCTGTCGGCAGTCGACGGTATCGAAACCAGCAACTCGGCCGATCTCGAGAACTCCGCCGATCTGAACAGCAGCGGTAACGCTCTCTGATCGTCTGATACTTGATCTGACGGCGGGCGGGAGGCCGATCTCAGTGATCGGTTTCTTGCCTGCAAACAACAAGGCGATGCGTTCCATTTCAGGATGGGGCGTGTCGCCTTTTTTGTATTTAATCGTTTGTATTCGGATCGTTACGAGTAAATTTAACTGGTCGCATTTAGTACTCGATCCGCCGCTGATACTGACGAATCCTATTCCCTATGCAATCGGTGTGTATTACGAGGGGATAACGTCAAGGCGAAGTGAAGCTCCCTAGACGGAACCTCGTGGTCCAGCAGAACCCCTCTGCTGGGCCACCGTTTTTTCGTGGCCCGATCGATCCGGTCACGCGCATGCCGTCGGCTCGAACCGGCCGACGGCATCGCTGCGACAGTCGAGACGTGGGGTGGGTCGTCAGCGCGGTGACGCGACGGCGTTCGATCGTCGTCCGCGCCAGTACCGGATCACCGCCATCACCGATGCGATCACGATTGCCAGGATCGCGACTCCGACCAGCTTGTGCTTCGGCATGATGCTGTGGACCGCGTCCAGCAACGTGTCGCCGAACAGATAGCCGATCCCGGTGAACAGCACGCCCCAGACCGCAGCCGAGATCGCGTTGAGCGCCATGAACGTGCGCGCCGGGACATGCGACGTGCCGATCGCGATCGGGCTGATCGTGCGCAGGCCGTAGAGGAAGCGGAAGCCGAGGATGAAGATCGTCGGATGCCGTTCGAGCGTGTCGAGTGCCTTGGCGAATGCGGGTTTCGCCGCGATCCTGCGGACCCGTGCCGTATCGCGGTAGCGCCGCCCGGCGAGGAAGAAGAGCTGGTCCGCGGCGAACGAGCCCGCGATCGCCGCTGCTGCGCTGCCCCAGAGCGGCAGCAGATCCTGATGCGCGAGCAGACCGCCGGTAACGACGGCGGTCTCGCCCTCTATCCCTGCTCCCAAGAAGATCGCGGCGAGGCCGTATTGGGCGATGAGCGTTTCGATCGACATCCACCGTCCTTGCCGCAGCACCGCGCGGTTCGCCAGCGTTGCTTAGCGGCCGAGATAATCCATCTTGCCGATCGGCACGCCGCGCATCCTCAACAGGGCATAGGCTGTCGTGACGTGGAAATAGAAATTGGGCAGCACGAACCCGAGCACATAGCTTTGCGCTGTGAATTCAAACGTCTGGCTGCGCGTGACGAGTGTGACGGGTGTGCTTTCCTTGCCGTCGATCGCATCGCGCGGCACGGTGTCGAGGAAGGCGAGCGTTGCCGCGATACGCTGCTGGAGCGCGGCGAAGGTCGTTTCGTCGTCGGCCATCGCCACCGTCGGGACGCCACCGATCCGGACCATCGCGCCCTTCGCGGTGTCGCTCGCGCGCTGCACCTGCGCCGTCAGCGGCGCCATGTCGGCGATCAGGCGCGTATCGAGCATCTCGGACTCCGCGACGCCGGTGTCGCGCGCGAACGCCTCGCCGGTCGTGAGGATCGCCGAGAGGCTGGCGAACCCGCGCCGAAAGGCGGGGACGGTGAGATCATGGAGACTGGTCATGGACCCAGGCCTAGGCGCGCGAACCCGGCGGGTCGAGCAGGAACGCGGTGAGCTGGCTCCAGGCGGGTTGCTTGGCGGCGAGCCCGATCGTGTGGAGCGGGCTGCTCGATGGCAGCGGGACGATCGCCGGCCCCTTATGGTCGGCGCCCAGCAGTTTCAGCCCCTGCTTGAGCGCGGTGCCGCCATTGAATGCGATCGCGCGAAGTCGGGGCAGGCGGGCGACCAGCCCCGCGATATCGTTGCCCGCTATGTCGACGATCGCGGCATCGCTGCTGCCCGGCCGTCGCGCCGATCCGACCACGTCCCACAAGGCAACGCCGCGCGCACGCAGCGCGGCGAGCCGATCGTCATAGGTCATCGCGACCAGATCCACCCCGACGACCGGTCCCATCAACTGCCAGAACTGGTTCTGCGGATGCGCATAATAGCGCTGGGCCGCGAGCGATCGGTCGCCAGGCAGGCTGCCCAGCACCAGCACGCGCGCATCTGCCGCCGCAACGGGCGGGAACGAATGCTTCAGCGGCATGGGGAGCGGCATGGGGGTCTTTCGCATCACGAGCCCGTCCGTGTCACGACCGACACGGTAACCGCAAGCCCGGCGGTGCGAGACTAGTCGGTGACCGGGTTAGTCCCTATGATCGCAGTAATTCGTCGCGTCCGGCATGGGCGTCGATCGACAGGGGAGGATTGCCGGTTTGGCACAGGACGTACAATTGCCGGCGCTCGCGCGGACTGGGATCGCGGGTCTGGACGACATCCTCAACGGTGGATTGACGCCCGACCGGATGTATCTGATCGAAGGCACGCCAGGTACGGGCAAGACCACGCTGGGGCTCGGCTTTCTGCTGGCCGGCGCATCGGTCGGCGAGACGGGGCTGTATATCACGCTCGCGGAAACCGAGATCGAACTCCGCGCGGTCGCGACGACGCATGGCTGGTCGCTGGATTCGCTCAACCTGTTCGAGATGGTCCCGGCCGACGGCTTGGGCGAGGATCACGAACAGACGCTGCTGCATCCCAGCGAAGTCGAGCTGGGCGAGACGATCCGCGACGTGATGGCCAAGGTCGACGAGCTTCGCCCGAAGCGCGTGGTGATCGACAGCCTGTCCGAACTGCGGCTGCTCGCGCAGAGCCCGATCCGCTATCGTCGCCAGATCCTCGCGCTCAAGCACTTCTTCTCGACGCGCGCCTGCACGGTGCTGTTCCTCGACGACAAGAGCGGCTCGGGCAGCGACCTCCAGTTGCACAGCATCGCGCACGGCGTCGTCTCGCTCGAACAGACCTTGTCCGGGTTCGGTGCGCAACGTCGTCGCCTGCACGTCGTGAAGATGCGCGGCGTGCGGTATCGTGGCGGCTATCACGATTTCGAGATCGAACGCGGCGGGCTGTGCGTCTATCCGCGTCTCGTCGCGTCCGAGCACGTCATGGCCTATTCGGACGAGGCCGTGTCGACCGGGTCTACCGAACTCGACACCTTGCTGGGTGGCGGGCTGATCCCCGGTACCGCGACGTTGCTGACCGGTCCGGCCGGCGTCGGCAAGACGACGGCCTCGGTCCAGTCGATGACCGCGGCGTTGAAGCGAGGCGAGCGGGCGGCGTATTTCCTGTTCGACGAGCGGCTTCCGACTTTGCTGAAGCGCAGTGCGTCGCTCGGCATGGACCTGTTGCCGTTCGTCGAGAACGGGCAGCTCGAGCTGCGCGCGATCGATCCGGCCGAGATGTCGCCCGGCGAGTTCTCCGGCGCGGTGCGGGCCGCGGTCGAGGAGCACGGCGCCAAGATCGTCGTGATCGACAGCCTCAACGCGTATCTCCAGGCGATGCCCAACGAGCAGTTCCTGATCCTGCAAATGCACGAGATGCTGACGTATCTCGGCCAGAAGGGGATCGTCAGCCTGCTGATCCTCGGTCTGCACGGGATCACCGGTGACGTCCGGTCCGACGTCGACCTGAGCTATCTCTCCGACACCATCGTCCAGCTTCGCTATTTCGAGGCACACGGTGAGGTGCGCCAGGCGATTTCGGTCATCAAGACGCGTACCGCACGGCACGAACGGACGATCCGGGAGTTTCAGATCGGTAGCAACGGATTGCTGGTCGGCGAGCCCCTTCGCGAATTCCAGGGCGTGCTGACCGGTGTTCCGACATTCTCGGGTGAAGGAAAGACGTTGATGGCCAGCCGAATGGGGACGCGTGACGGTCGCGGCTGACATGGATGACCGTGTCCTGATCCTGGCGCCGAGAGGCCGCGACGCCGTCATCGCGGCGGATCTGCTCGGTCGAAACGAGATCGTCGCCGTCGTTTGCGCGGATCAGGCCGTGCTGCTGTCCGAGCTGGATGCGGGTGCCGCGGTCGTGATGTTGACCGAGGAAGCGCTGACGATGGCGGACAATACGCTCCTCGCCGACTGGGTCGCGGCGCAACCCAAATGGGCGGACATCCCGTTCGTCGTGCTGACGAACGGCAACAAGGCTCCGCGGACCGAACGCGCGACGCAACGCCTCGGCGATCTCGGCAACGTGATCTTGCTGGAACGTCCCCTGCACGCCGAGGCGATGCTCGGGGCGATCCGGTCCGCTTTGACCGCGCGCCGACGGCAATATGAGCTGCGCGACGTCGCCGTGACGCTCGAACGCGCGGTGCTGGACCGTACGAGCGAGCTGCGATCCGCGCGCGAAAGCCTTGAGATCGCGCTCGAAGCTGCCGGCATGGGCAGCTGGGACATCGACCTGCAGACCGGCGAATCCCGGCGGACGTTGCGGCACGATGCCATCTACGGCTATCCCGAGGGTAGGCCTGACTGGAACATGGAGACGTTCCTGAGCCATGTCGACCCGAAGCAGCGCGGCACCGTCACGCGCGCGATGACCGAGGCGACGCGGACCGGCAACATCGACGTCGAATATCGGATCGATGCCGCCGATGGCCAGTCGCGGTGGCTCGTCGCCAAGGGCCGGGTCCGGTATGACGAGAACGGCAAGGCATCGCGGATGACCGGCGTCGTCTCGGATGTCACTGATCGCAAGGAAGCCGATCAGCAACTCGCGCAGGCGCAGAAGATGGACGCGATCGGCCAGCTCACGGGCGGCGTCGCGCATGATTTCAACAATCTCCTGACCCCGATCGTCGGCAGCCTCGACCTGCTGCGCCGGCGACACAAGGACGACGAGCGCACGCAACGGATGATCGGCGGGGCGTTGCAAGCCGCCGAGCGCGCGGCGACGTTGACGCAGCGCCTGCTGGCGTTCGCGCGGCGACAGGCGTTGCAGCCCAAGGCGGTCGATATCGGCGCGCTGATCGACGGTCTGGTCGATCTGATGCGGCGCTCGCTCGGCCCGTCGATCGCGGTCACGATCGAGATCCCGCGGCATCTGTCGTCGGCGCGCGTCGATCCCAACCAGCTCGAACTCGCGCTGCTCAACCTCGCGATCAACGCGCGCGACGCGATGCCGGGGGGCGGCAAGCTGCTGCTGTCGGTCAGCGAGACGGTGGTCGACGACCGCAACACGGTCGGTCTCGCGCCCGATCGGTACGTCCGCATCGCCGCGATCGACACCGGCACCGGCATGGACCGCGCGACGCTGGCGCGCGCGACCGAACCGTTCTTCTCCACCAAAGGCGTCGGCAAGGGCACCGGGCTCGGCCTGTCGATGGTGCACGGGCTTGCGGCGCAATCGGGCGGCACGCTCCGCCTGACGAGCGAGCCGGGCGCTGGGACCACGGTCGAGCTGTGGCTCCCCGCGACCGACGAAGCCGCGGTCGATACCGTCGAGAATGCCGCCGAACCCGTCGCCGCGCGCCGCGCTGCCAAGGTGCTTCTGGTCGACGACGAGGATCTGGTCCGGACCGCCACGGCCGACATGCTGCGCGACATCGGGTATTCGGTGGTCGAAGTCTCGTCCGCCAGCCAGGCGCTGTCGGCGATCCGATCGGGCGTCGACGCCGATATCCTGGTCAGCGACTATCTCATGCCGGGCATGACGGGCGGGCAATTGATCACCGAACTGCGCGCCTCCGGAAACCGAATTCCCGCGCTTCTGGTCACCGGATATGCGGCGGCCGGCGAGGACGTCCCCAGCGACGTCATCCGCCTCTCCAAGCCGTTCCGCCAGACCGACCTCGCGGCACGGGTCGACGAACTGCTCCGGCAATCACCTCCGGGACGTCCGAAACTCCGCGCGGTAGAATGATCGGGTCCGGCGTTTACCGTCGGACCCGCTTCAGTAGCGAGGATCAGAAGCCCTTCTTCAACGAGACGAAGAACTGGCGTGGCGCGCCGGCCAGCAACGTCTGGTTGTCGCCGCTGGCCGTGAAGCCGTTCGAGCCGATCGTCGCGATGTATTTCTTGTCGGTGAGGTTGGTGACGCTACCCTCGATCGCCACGCCGTGCAGCGCGCCGTCGCCCTCGAAGCGGTAGCCGATGCTCGCATCGACCAGCACGCGGCTCGGCACCGACTGGTCGTTGAGATAGGTGAAGTAACGCTTGCTCATGTAATCCGCGCCGACCCGGCCGGTGAAGCCCGACTGTTCGAGCACGATTTCGCCCTTGACCATGTGCTTGGGCGTATCGACGACCGTGTCGCCCTTGCGAACCTGGACCGATCCCGAGGCGTCGGTGACCGTGTCCTGATATTCGGCGTTGGTGTAGGAATAGCTCGCGAACAGCGAGAGCGGGCGGAACACGCGGTAGTTGGCGGAGACTTCCGCGCCATAGGTCCGCACACTGCCGGCGTTGTTGAGCGTCGGTGCGTTGCCGAGGATGCCGACGCCGTTGGCAAACGCGAGCAGGCGGTTCGAGAAGTCGACGTAATAGCCGACCGCCGAGGCCTGGAACGGCCCGCTGTGCAGGCGAACGCCGCCTTCCGCGGTCTTCGATCGCTCCGGCTTCAGCCGCCCGCGGACGGCGTTGAAGCCGGCCTGCGTCGCCGCGAACGGTCCGGTCGTCGCCGACGAGACGAACGCGCGCATGTTCTCGGTATAGTCCGCAAACACTTCCGCCGCCGGGGTCAGCTTGAACAGGATGCCGGCCTGCGGCTGGAACCAGTCCTTTGCCGAGATACGACCGACCGACAGCGGCGAGGTCGTGTCGGGCAGCATCGTCGCGCTGTTGACGACATAGGCGCCCTTCCACCCGGCGTTGACGATCAGCCGGTCGCCCGCCAGCTTCAGCGTGTCCTCGACATGATACTGCATCGTGTCGGTGCCGTATTTGCCGTCCCACTGCGTCGCGTACGCATTCTCCTGGAACTTCAGCACGTCGCGGTTGGGCGTCGCGCTGTCGGTCATCCCATAGAAGCGCCGCGCCTGCGTGAAGGTGTTGGTCTCCAGCCAGCCACCGACCTCGACGGTGTTCGCACCCGTCTCATAGGCGATGTTGCTGAGCGCGCCGCCGCGCTTGATGCTGTATTCCGTCGTGCGGAAGCCGAGCGGGCTGGTCGCGGTGATCGCACTGCCGTCCTGGTTCAGCGCGCCGGCCGGGGTAGGCGAATAGGGCGTGATCCAAGATCCTTGCCCCTTGTTGTTGTGATAATAGCCGGTCGTGGTCATCGTCAGTTCGGGCGTCAGGTTCGCGTTCAGCGTGACCCCGCCAAGATAATCCTGCCGCACGCCGCCGGCATCGAAATAGGCATCGTCGACGGTGCCGAACCCGCTCGGGAAGGTCGTGCCGGTACCCGCCCATGGCGCGACGAAGCCGACCGACGAGCCGTTGTTCGCCTTGGTGTAGCTCGCGAGCGCCACCTGGTTCTGGTAGGTCTTCGCGATCTGCAACGCGAGCGGGTAGTTGTCGGCGATGTTGTCGTTGCGCAGCCCACGGCGGCGAATGATGTCGTAGCTGAGATCCTGGTAGTCCTGCTCGCGGCGATCGGAGAAGTTCACGAACGCGGACAGGCTGCCGAACGCGCCCAGATCCTTGACGATCTTGCCGTTCGCCTGATGCTGGCGCTGGACGCCGTCGCCCTTCCACTTGTCGGTGGTGAGGTAGCCATAGCTCAGATAGCCCTTCAGCCCGCCGCCGAGATCGCCGCTGTCGATACGCGCATAGCCGCGGTACGTGTTGTCGGAGCCATAGGTGCCGCCGCCGGTGACGTTGGCGGTGTCGCGCGGCTTGTCGCTGAAGAACTGGATCGTGCCGCCGAGATTGCTGGTCGATGCGGTGCCGAGCGCGCCCGCGCCCTGTGCGACTTCGGTGCGGGCGACGTTCTCGGAAATGATCGCACGGCTGATGTGCAGGCCGTTGACGTTGCCGTAGCTCATGTCGCCGAGCGGCACGCCGTCAAGCGTGAAGCCGAGCTGGTTCTGGTTGAACCCGCGCAGTGAAATGCGGACCGCCCATTCATACGCGCCGAACGGGTCGGATGCCTGGAAATTGACGCCGGGAAGCTTCTCGATCGCCTTGAGCGGGCTCGATCCGGGGGTGAGGCGCGCGAGATCGACCGCGCTGACGCTCTGGACCTGGCGGCTCTGGCCGAAGCCGAGCACGACGATGTCGGATCCCGCCCCGGCATCGTCCGGTGCTGCATCGACCGATGGTGCGACTGGCGCTGCGTCGGGTAGCGTCTGGGCGGCGGCGGGCACTGCGAGCGCGGTTAGCGCGACGCCGGTCAGCAGCGACGAGATGATGTGCATGGAGCCCCTTTGCAGCGCGCGATTGCGCTGCAGTGCACATTGCCGCTCGACGTTACGGTGCGGCGTCAGTTCGAAGACGATTGTGAGACGCTCGTCCTAATTGACCGCTAGCGTATCCCGTGCGCCACACTGTCGGCGTTCGTCAGCGTATCATCCGCGCGATCGTCTTGGCCGCGGCAGCTCCGTAAGGCGGTTTGAGCCCGGCGAGCTTGGCGACGTCGAGCCGCGACTGCTTGAAGACCGCGCGCGCGTGGCTGAAGGTGCGGAAGCCGTCGATCCCGTGATACGCGCCCATCCCCGACGGGCCGCTGCCACCGAACGGAAGGTCCTCCATCGAGATGTGGAAGATCACGTCGTCGAGCGTCACGCCACCCGAGATCGTCCGGTCGAGCACGCGGCGGCGTTCGGCGTCGTCGCTGCCGAAATAATAGAGCCCGAGCGGTCGGTCGCGGCGGTTCACCTGCGCGATCGCATCGTCGATGCCGTCGTAGCGGCGGATCGGCAGGACCGGGCCGAAGATCTCTTCCTGCATCACGATCATGTCGTCGGTGACGTCGCGGACGATATGCAACGGCATTTTCCGCGAGTTGGCGCTGGCAAAATCCTCGTCCGCGGGGTTCACGACCTCGACGGTTGCGCCCTTTGCCTTGGCGTCGGCGATCCACTCGGTGAGGCGCTGGTGATGGCGATCGTTGATCACCGACGTATAGTCGGCGTTGGCGAGCAACGTCGGGTACATTGCGCTCGCCGCCGCCTTGATGCCGTCGACGACCTTGGCTTCGTCTGCGGAAGGAACGAGGAGATAGTCGGGCGCGAGGCAGATTTGCCCTGCATTCATCATCTTGCCGAGCGTGACGCGTTCGGTCGCGCGCGCGATGTCCGCAGATGCGCCGAGGATCACGGGCGACTTGCCGCCGAGTTCGAGCGTGACGGGCGTCAGATTGTCGGCGGCGGCGTGGAGGATGTGACGGCCGATCGCGGTTGCACCGGTGAAGATCAAATGGTCGAACGGCAGCGCGGCGAAGTCCTTCCCCACATCCGCACCGCCGGTGACGATCGCGAGTTCGTCCTGCGCGAAATATTTCGGCGCGAGCTCTTTGAACAGCGCGGCGGTGGCAGGCGTGTACTCGCTCGTCTTCGCCATCGCGCGATTGCCCGCGGCGAGCACGCCTGCGAGTGGCGCCATCAACAGGTTCACCGGAAAATTCCACGGCGCTATGATGCCGATCACGCCCTTGGGCTGGTACTCGACCCACGCCTTCGCGCCCAGCAGTCCCAAGGGAAACTGCACCGGGCGGCGGTCGCGGCGCATCCAGCGATCGAGATGCTTGGCGGCGTGCGCGATCGGCGCGAGCGAAGCGCCGATATCGGTGATCATCGTCTGCTCGCGGCTGCGATGCCCGAAATCCTCCGACATCGCGTCGCAGAACCGTGACGCGTTATCCCGCACCATCGCCGCCGCGCGCTTGAGACGATCGAGGCGAACGGCCTTGGTGACCGGAAGCTCTGCCATGAACGCGTCTCGCTGGGTGGTGAGGATGGTGTGCATGTCAGTCATTCGTGAATCCTTGGCAGATCGATACTCGACGGAAGCAACTTACATTCTCGTACCGACGGGTAGTGCCGACCCTCGACGGCGACGCTCAGCTCAGCTCGCGAACACGAACTTAAGTGGGGGCGCCCATCCCTTAGAAAAACCGGCTCTTATGCATCGAAGGTGTGCCTAATCGCACTCCATTCGGCCCAAACATTATCCTGGTCTATGTCGTCGTAACCGCGCTCTTCGGCCCTGTCCGCGGCCACGTCTCGCGGCAACGCTATCGATACGGCATTATCCCGAATAGCCAGAACCTCGCCCTCGGTCAGAGGTACTCCCTTTGCCCGCTCGCGGTTGAGCAGGATTGTCACCAAGGCCGGTATGGGCACGATTACAAGCGGTTCGCTGTTCATTCCGGTACTTTCGCAACTTTCATCAGGGGCTGCAATTTGGCATGTTCCGACCGCAGATAATCCGCGTCAAACCCAGCGCCGCTTTCAAGCCCCGACCGGCAAATCGCGGAACGCCTGCTCCTTGTCGACACGGATTTCGCCGGGGAGGCCGAGCACGCGTTCGGCGATGATGTTCTTTAGGATCTCGTCGGTGCCGCCGGCGATACGCAGGCCTGGCGCCCACATCGTCGCGGCATGGAACGCGCCTTTGAGCGGCGTCAGCGCAGGGTCGGAGATGATGCCGTATTGATCGCCGGCTTCGACCGCGGTGTTGCCGATCGCCTGTAGCTGGTTGGCGGCAACGATCTTGCCGATCGAGCTTTCGGGGCCGGGCACCTGACCCTTCGACAGCGCGGTGATCGTCCGCATCCGGGTGTTGCGCAGGCCCTCAGATTGCACCCACCAGTCGGCGAGCGTCTGACGGAACGCGGCATCCTTCAGCAGCGGGCCGTCTGCGCCGTTGGCTTGGGCGGCGAAGGCGAGGATGTCCTCGGGCCCGACGCCACCGCTCGTACCGATCGCGAGGCGCTCGTTCATCAGCGTGAACAGTGCGACCTTCCAGCCGCCGTCTACGGGTCCGAGACGTTGCGCGTCGGATATCCGGACGTCCTCGAACCAGACTTCATTGAAGCTCGAGCCACCGGACATCTGGTGGATCGGACGGATCTCGATCCCCGGCGCCTTGAGATCGAGCCAGAACATCGTCAGGCCCTGGTGCTTCGGCACGTCGGGATTGGTGCGGACCAGGACGATGCCATAGTCGCTGTAATGCGCGCCCGAGGTCCAGACCTTCTGGCCGTTGATCAGCCAGTCGTCGCCATCGCGGACGGCGCGCGTGCGGATCGCCGCGACGTCCGAGCCACCGGCGGGCTCGGAGAAGAGCTGCGACCAGATCTCGTCGCCGCGGACTGCGGGGCCGACGAAGCGGTGCTTGGTCGCGTCGTCGGCATAGGCCATCACGGTCGGCACGCACATCCCGAGCCCGATCGTGAAATAGCTGCCGTCGACCGCGTGGCGCGCTTCTTCCTGGCCGAAGATCACGCTTTCGATCGGCGTACCGCCGCCGCCGCCCCATTCCTGTGGCCAGGTGATGCACGCATAGCCGCCGGCCGCCTTCCGCGCCTGCCACGCCTTCGCCTTGGCCATGTCGTCGGGGTAGTGGCCGGCGTCGTGCTCGGCGATGTTCGCGCCTAGCCAGGCGCGCGCGGCGGCGCGGTAAGTGGCTTCGGCGTCGCTGTCCTTGAAATCCATGTGCTGCTCCGATCAGGCGGCGTTGCGCATTTCGAGTTGACCGACGAGGCGTTCGCGCCACGCTGCGGGGCTGCCGGCGACGAGCGCGAGCTGGCGCGAGCGGCGGTAATAGAGGTGGCAGTCGGACTCCCAGGTGAAGCCCATCCCGCCATGCGTCTGGATGTTCTCCTTGGACGCGAACCAGTATGCGTCGGACGCGGCAACGCGCGCGGTGGCGGCAGCGAGCGGCAGTTCGGCGGCGCCCGCGTTCAGCGCCCACGCGCCATAATAGGCGTTCGAGCGCGCGAGTTCGTTCTTCACGTACATGTCGGCGAGCTTGTGCTTGATCGCCTGATAGCCGCCGATTTGCCGGCCGAACGCGTAGCGATCGAGCGCATAGCCCTTCGCCATCTCAAGGCACCGATCCGCGCCCCCGAGTTGCTCGAACGCGAGGAGCACGGCGGCGCGGTCGAACACTGCCTGCACCGCGGCGATGCCGTCGTCGGTGCCGAGCTTTTCGCAAGGCGCGTCGGTGAAGGTGAGGCGCGCCGCACTACGTGTCGGGTCGAGCGTTTCGAGGACTTCCGCTGTGACGCCCGACCCATTCTCGACGAGGTAGAGGCCGTCGCGCGCGAGGACGACGATCAGGTCGGCGACATCGCCGTCGGTGACGGGGATCTTGTCACCAGTGAGCTTGCCACCGGAGACGGTGGTGCGGATCGAGCGCGCGGTGACCGGGCCGGCGCCTTCGGAGGTGGCGAACGCGCCGATGACATCGCCCGCCGCGATCCTCGGCAGCCATCGGACTTTCTGGGTGTCGCTGCCGTACAGCATCAGCGCTTCGGCGACGAAATAGACGGTCGAGGCGAACGGGATCGGCGCGCAAGCCCGCCCGAGTTCCTCGGCGATCGCGCAGAGTTCGATATGGCCGAGGCCCAGTCCGCCAAATTCCTCGGGGATCGCTGCGCCGAGCCAGCCCTGTGCGCCTACCGCTTTCCATAAGTCCGCATCATACGCTTTGGCGGAATCGTCGAGCACTGCGCGGACGCGGTCGCTGCCGCAATGCGCCGCAAGGAACTTGCGCACTTCGTCCTTGAGGAATTTCTGGTCGTCGGAATAATCGAAGTTCATGCGGACTCCTTCGAATGCGCCCAATATTCGTCGCGGAGCAGCCGCTTGTAGAGCTTCCCCGTCTCGTGCCGCGGCAGCGTGTCGCGGAAGTCGATCCTGCGCGGCGCTTTCACATGGCTGAGGTTCGCGCGGGCGAAGGCGCTGAGTTCGGCCGCCAGTTGCGCGCGGTCTCCGGACGGGTCGGCGGGGCAGACGATCGCCACCACCTGCTCGCCCATCTCGTCGTCGGGCGCGCCGATCACCGCGACGTCGGCGACCTTCGGATGCGTGACGAGGAGGTTCTCGATCTCGGCCGGATAGATGTTCACGCCGCCCGAGATGATCATGAAGCTCTTGCGGTCGGTGAGGTAGAGATAGCCCTCCTCGTCGAGCCAGCCGACATCGCCGAGCGTCGTCCAGCCGTGTGCGTTCGCGGCCTCCGCGGTCTTGGCGGGGTCGTTGTGATATTCGAACGCCCCACCGCCCGCGAAATACACGTCGCCTTCAGCGCGCGGGGGCAATGCGTTGCCGTCCTCGTTGCAGATCATCGTCTGCGCGGTCAGGTTGCGACCGACCGAACCCTGATGCGTCAGCCACTCCGCGCTGGAGATCGCGCAGAACCCGTTGCCTTCGGTACCCGCGTAATATTCGCCGATGATCGGGCCCCACCAGTCGATCATCGCCTGCTTGACCGGGAGCGGGCAGGGGGCGGCGGCGTGCCAGACAGCCTTCAACGACGACACGTCGTAGCGCGCGCGGACTTCGGGCGGGAGCTTGAGCAGGCGGATGAAATGCGTCGGCACCCATTGCGCGTGCGTGACATGGAACCGTTCGATCGCCGCGAGCGCGGCTTCGGGATCGAAATGCTCCATGACGACGACGGTGCCACCGACCTGATGCACCGCCATCGACCAGCGTAGCGGCGCGGCATGATAAAGCGGCGCAGGCGAGAGATAGACCATCTCGGGCGTGAACCCGTACAGCCCCTTGCCGAGCATCACGAGCGGCGAGACGTTGGTCCCGAATGGCTCGTCCGACAGCGCGTGTTTTACCCCCTTCGGCTTGCCGGTGGTGCCCGACGAATAGAGCAGAATTCCACCAGGAGACGGGTCGGCAATGGGCGTGGCGGGTTTTGCATCGCGCGTGGCTTCGTAAGACGCGTACCCGTCGATCGCGCCGTCGACGACGTAGCGGCGCACGTCGTCGAGCATCGGCACCAGCGCCGCCGCCACCTCGCCGCACCCCTTGCTTGCAATCAGCACGCGGCAATTGCCGTCGCGGATGATGTACGCCGCCTCGCTCGCGGTGAGTTTCGACGACAAGCACGTGCAATAGACGCCGGTGCGCTCGGCCGCCCACATCACCTCGAGATAGCGCGGCGAATTGTCCATCAGTACCGCGATGCCCTCGCCGCGCTTCAGCCCGAGCGAGCGGAGCAGGTGCGCACCCCGGTTCGCCCGTTCGTCGAGGTCGCGATACGTCACCGTCTCGCCCGTCGCCGCCATGATGTAGGCGGGTTTGTCGGGCGTCGTCAGCGCATGCGCGACGGGGTGCATCAGACGCGCTCGATGATGATCGCCGGCGCCATCCCGCCGCCCGCGCACATCGTCACGAGCCCGCGCTTCAGGTCGCGGCGTTCGAGTTCGTCCAATATCGTGCCGATCAGGATCGCGCCGGTCGCGCCGATCGGATGGCCGAGCGCTATCGAGCCACCGTTGACGTTCACCTTGTCGCGATCGAGCTTCAGGTCGCGGATGAACTTCTCCGCGACCACCGCGAACGCCTCGTTGATCTCCCACAGGTCGATGTCGTCGACCGTCAGCCCGGCCTTCGCCAGAACCTTCCGTGCCGCGGGGACGGGGGCGTTGAGCATCAGCGTCGGGTCATCGCCCATGTTCGCCATCGCGACGATCCGCGCGCGGGGCTTGAGGCCATGCTTGGCGGCGTAATCGGCACTCGCGAGCAGCACCGCGGCGGCGCCATCGACCACGCCCGACGAATTGCCGGCATGATGGACGTGCTTGATATCGACGTCGGGATAACGCCGGTTGATCTGCTTGCGATACGTCGTGCCCTTCTCGTCGAGCGGAATGTCGGCGATCCCAGCGAACGAGGGGCGCAACGCCGCGAGGCCCTCGGCAGTCGTATCGGGCCGCGGGTACTCATCCTTCTCGAGCACCAGCGCACCGGTATCGTCGGTGACCGGCACGAGGCTGCGATCGAACCGTCCTTCGGCAATCGCAACCGCGGCACGGCGCTGGCTCTCAAGCCCAAGCGCTTCGAGCGTTTCGCGGTCGATCCCCTCGATGCTGGCGATCGCGTCGGCGCAGATCCCCTGGTTCGATTGCGGATGCGCCGCGTCGAGCCTCGCGTTGCCCGATCCGATCCCGAGCGGCCGCTTGCCCGCCGCCATGTCGTCCTGCATCATCGTCGTGGTCAGCGACATCATCTCGGTCCCGCCGGCGATGACGAGGTCTTCCATCCCGCTCATGATCTGCGCCGCAGCGAAGTTCACCGCCGTGATCCCGCCGCCGCAGAACCGGTCCAGCGTCGTCCCGCTCGCCTTGACGTCATAGCCCGCATCGAGCGCCGCCATCCGCCCGAGATCACCGCTCTGCTCGCCACGCTGCGTCGAGGTCGACCAGATGATGTCGTCGACATCGGCGGTTTCGAGGTGGTTGCGCTCGGCAATCGCTTTCAGCACGGTCGCGGCAAGGTGTTGGGGATGCATATGGGCTAGGGCGCCCTTGCCCGTCTTGCCGATCCCGCGCGGGGTACGGACGGCGTCGATGATCAATGCCTCGGCCAACATCGCTCTCCTGTCGCATCCGCCGGTCTGGTCCGATCGTGATGCCTAATGCTAGGTGAAGCCGGATTGCGCCCGGCCTCGTTCCGACGTAACATTCGTTATGGAGGGTGGCTTGTCAAGCACGGTATCGATCGAAGACGCGGCGGCGACCCGGGCGGATCTGGCGCCGCGCGACTGGCTCGAGATCGGCCAGGCGCTGCTGAAAAGCGGCGGCCTGCGTGCGCTGAAACTCCGCGGCCTGGCGCAGGCGGCGGGGGCGTCGACCGGCAGCTTCTATCATCATTTCAAGGATTTCGACGGCTATCACGCGGCGCTCGCCGAGTATTTCGCGGAGGCGCAGATCGATCCTTTGCTCGCGTCGCTGACCGCGTCTGACCTCGCGCCGGTCGAGCGGATCCGCGCGTTCGCCGAGCATGTCCGCGAGCACGACATGTCGCAACTGGCGCTGGCAATGCGTGCCTGGGCGAAGAGCGACGTACGCGCGGCGGCGGCGATCCGCGAGCATGACGACAAGGTCATGGCGTTCCTGGTCGCGCAGTTGACCGCGCACGGGTTCGATTCCGTCGAGGCGGGTATTCGTGGCTATGCGCTGCTCGCGGTAGGGTTGAGCGAAGTGCATCCGGTCGAGGGTCTCGATCGCGGCGTGCTACGCAACGGGTTGCTAACGCTGCTGTGCGAGCGCTAGCCTGATACCGCGACTCCGTAAAAAAGCGGAGCGCGAACAAGAGGATGCGGGCATGCAGACGTATGACTACGTGATTATCGGCGCGGGCTCGGCCGGCTGTGTGCTCGCCGCGCGATTGACCGAGGACCCGGCGATAAGCGTGCTGCTGCTCGAGGCGGGCGGGCGCAACGACGGTGTGCTGGTGCGAATGCCCGCAGGTGTCGGCGAACTCATCAAGAGCAAGAATGCGAGCAACTGGGGCTTTTCGACCGAGCCCGAGCCACATCTCGATAACCGTCGCCTGTGGTGGCCACGCGGCAAGGGGCTGGGCGGTAGTTCGTCGATCAACGGCATGATCTACACGCGGGGCCATCCGCAGGATTACGACGAATGGCGGCAGATGGGCCTGCCCGGTTGGTCGTTCGACGACGTGCTGCCGTATTTCAGGCGGCTCGAGGGGCATCATCGCGGCGAGTGCCCCTTGCATGGCGGCGGCGGGCCGCTGACGATCTCGGGCGGCGAGTCCGACAGCCCGTTCTACGACGCGCTGGTCGATGCGGGGCGGCAGGCGGGCTATCCGGTAACCGAAGATTTCAATGGCGCGAGCCAGGAGGGCTTTGGGCGCTACGACCTTACGGTGGCGGACGGAAAGCGCTGGAGCACCGCGGCGGCGTATCTGCGCCCGGTATTGTCGCGGCGCAACCTGACCTGCGTCACCGGCGCACGGACGACGCGGATCCGGATCGACAAGGGGCGTGCGACCGGCGTCGATTACGTGCTCGACAAGGGGGCGCGCGCGGAGTCGGTGACCGCCACGCGCGAAGTGCTGCTATGCGCGGGCGCGGTGCAGTCGCCGCATATCCTCCAGCTGTCGGGAATCGGCGATCCGGATCGGCTGACCGCGGCGGGGGTCGGCGTGGTGCATGCGTTGCCCGGCGTCGGGGAGAATTTGCAGGACCATCTCGATGTCGTGATGAACTGGAAATCGCGCGGGCTGCGGACCGGGTACGCGATGACCAAGGGCGTGGGGATGATTGGCGTCGGGCTGAACTACTTGTTGCGCGGCAAGGGGGCGGGGCGGCAGCAATTCCTCGAGGCGGGCGCGTTCGTGTCGTCGCGCGAAGGGCTGTCGCGGCCCGACGTGCAGATCCACGCGGTGCTCGCGATCATGCAGGATCACGGGCGGACCAAGGCGGTCGAGGACGGCTTCACGCTGCATCTCTGCCAGTTGCGGCCGCAGAGTCGGGGGCGCATCGGGTTGCGCTCGGCCGACCCGTTCGCCGACCCGACGATCGTCGCGAACTATCTCGCGACCGCGGAGGATCGCCGCGTGATGCGCGCGTGCGTCGGGATCGGTCGCGATGTCGCACGGCAGGCGGCGCTCGATCCATACCGCGCGGGGGAATTGTCGCCGGGTGAGGACGTGCGGACCGACGACGAGATCGACGCCTGGGTAAGGCGGACGGCGGAGACGATCTACCACCCCGTCGGGACGTGCAAGATGGGCGCCGCAGACGATGCACTGGCGGTGGTCGATGCGACCTTGGCCGTGCGCGGGCTTCAGGGGTTGCGGGTGGTGGACGCCTCGGTGATGCCGACGCTGATCGGGTCCAACACCAACGCGCCGACGATTATGATCGCGGAGAAGGCGGCGGACATGATCAAGGGACGGCAACTGGCGCGGGCGGCCTGAAGAAACCGCTCCCTACGCCAAAGCATCAACCCGCCTAACTACCACCACCCCGGCGAAGGCCGGGGCCCAATTGGAAAGGTCGCGGTAACGAGGCGCCGTCTTCAGTTACGAACACTCCCCCATTTGGGCCCCGGCCTCCGCCGGGGTGGGGCAACTAGGATAACCGATGATCCTTCCCTCATTGTCGCCGCGGTAAGTGTGGAGACGATCCTACCGAGGCGCCATCCGGATCGCGCCATCCAGCCGTACATCCTCGCCGTTAAAATACCCGCATTCGATCATCGTCAGCGCCAGCGCCGCAAACTCCTCCGGCCGCCCGAGCCGTTTCGGAAACGGCACCGACGCCGCCAGCGCATCGCGCACCTGCTGCGGGGCGGCCGCCAGCAATGGCGTGTCGAAAATCCCCGGCAGGATCGTGTTGACGCGAATCCCCTCGCCCATCAGGTCGCGCGCGATCGGTAAGGTCATCCCGACCACCCCCGCCTTCGATGCGGAATACGCGGCTTGCCCCATCTGGCCGTCCTCCGCCGCCGCGCTCGCGGTGTTGACGATAGCCCCCCGCTCGCCGTCTTCACCCGGCTCCAACGTCAACATCCCAGCCGCCGATTTCGCGAGACAACGGAATGTGCCGACGAGGTTGATCTGGATGATCCGGTCGAATGCATCGAGCGGGAAATGCTTGATCGAGCCGTCCTGCTTCGAGCGCCCCGCCGTCTTCGCCGCATTCCCCGTGCCCGCGCAATTGACCAGGATCCGCTCCTGACCATGCACCGCACGCGCCGCCGCGAACCCCGCTTCGACGCTGTCGTCGGACGTGACATCGACCTTGCAGAACACCCCGCCGATCTCGTCCGCCAGCGCCTCGCCCTTGTCCGCCTGAAGGTCGAAGATCGCCACCTTCACCCCCTTGGCGGCCAGCGCGCGCGCTGTCGCCGCGCCCAAGCCCGACGCGCCGCCGGTCACCACGGCAGCACTGTTTGCGAGGTCCATGCATCTCTCCTGTCAAAGCCCCGGGATCCGCGCCCCGGTTGCAGAACAATAGTTATGCCGGTATCCGGGACTTGCCAAGCCGGCATGTCGCTGAGGATTTGTCGATGAGCCACGCCGTGTTGCAGAACGCCAGTCCGCACTGGCTCCCGCGTCAGCAAAAAGGCGCGCTCGATCACATCCCCGGCAGCTATGGCCTGCCGTTCTTCGGCAACACCTTCAAATTGCTGGCGGATCCGATCGCGTTTTCGGAAGGTATGGCCGCACGATACGGCCCGATCTATCGCAACCGCGCGCTCGGAGGCACCGGCGTGAACCTGCTCGGCCCCGATGCGAACGAACTGGTACTGTTCGATCGCGACAAGATCTTCTCGTCCGAACAGGGCTGGGGGCCGCTACTCAACATGCTGTTCCCGCGCGGCTTGATGCTGATGGATTTCGACAAGCATCGCGCCGACCGCAAGGCGTTGTCGGTCGCGTTCAAGCCCGAACCGATGCGGCATTACGCGACCGAACTCGATGCCGGGATTGAGGCCGCGATCGGCGGCTGGGCCGGGCAGACCTTGCGATTCTACGACGCGGTCAAGAAGCTCACGCTTGATCTCGCTGCGACCAGCTTCCTCGGCGTGCCGCTCGGCGCGGAGGCGGACCGGATCAACCAGGCGTTCGTCGACGAGGTCCAAGCGAGCGTCTCGCCGATCCGCAAACCCTGGCCCGGCACGCAGATGCGCAAAGGCGTCCGCGCCCGCGCGTATCTGGTCGACTTCTTCGAACGCGAGATCCCGGCACGACGCACCGGAAACGGCCAGGATTTCTTCTCGCAATTCTGCCGCGCGACCGATGACGACGGCGCGCCGCTGTCCGCGCTGGCGATCGCCGACCACATGAACTTTCTGATGATGGCCGCGCACGACACGATCACCTCGTCCGCGACCAGCCTGGTGATGCTCCTCGCGCGCAACCCGGAGTGGCAGGAGCGGCTGCGCGAAGAGGTCGCGTCACTTGATCCGGCCGTGCCGCTGACCGAGCAACTCGATCGGCTCGTCCTCACCGAATACGCGTTCAAGGAATCGCTGCGGATGATGCCGCCCGTCCCGTCGATCCCGCGGCGCGCGCTCAAGGATTTCAGCTTCGGCGGCTATGACATTCCCGCCGGGACGAGCGTCGGCACGGGCATCACCTATACGCACCGCATGGCCGAGCATTGGCCCGATCCCGACAAGTTCGACCCGCTCCGCTTCACGCCCGAGGCATCGAAGGGCCGCCACCGGTTCGCCTGGGTGCCGTTCGGCGGCGGCGCGCATATGTGCATCGGCTTGCATTTCGCGACGATGCAGATGCGCCTGCTGATCGCGCATCTGCTCCTGCGCTACCGGATCGAGGCGGCGGCGGGCAGCGGTGACGCGTGGCAGGTGTTCCCGATCCCGCGGCCGAAGGACGGTTTGCCGGTCACGTTCGTACCGCTTGCCTCCACGTGATAATGTGTCATCGTAACGCGGTTCAATCGAAGGAGCCGTTCGTTGCGCTTGACCCTTGCCTTCCTCCTGCTCGCGGCGACGCCGGCCTTTGCCCAGCAACAGCAGACCGCGCCGGTACCTGCCCCTGTACCTGATGGCCCGACGCGCAGCTTCACCGGGAGCGACCTGTTCGGCCTGACGATCGCGGCCGATCCGCAGATCAGCCCGGACGGCAAGACGATCGTCTATGTCCGCCGCACCGGCGACGTGATGACCGACACGATGCAGTCCTCGCTCTGGCTGATCGACGTCGCGAGCGGTCGCCAGACGCCATTCGCCACCGACGGCAGCAGCCCGCGCTGGTCGCCTGACGGTGCGCGGATCGCCTATGCCGCGCGCGACGGCGAGGGATCGCAGCTGTTCGTCCGCTGGCTAAGTGGTTCGACGAGTGCGCGCGTAACGAGCTTCCCCGGCGATCCGCAGGCGCTCGCGTGGTCGCCCGACGGCACCAAGCTCGCCTATATCGCCACGGTAGCAGGCGAGGGGACCAAGCTCGGCACGCAGCCGCCCAAGCCCGAGGGTGCCAAATGGGCCGAGCCGCTGACGATCATCGACCGGGTCAACTACCGCAACGACGGACCGGGCTATGTGAAGCCGGGCTACGACCACCTCTTTGTGGTCGGCGCGGACGGGGGCGCGGCGCGGCAGCTCACATACGGCAAGTTCGACGATGGCGGCCCGCTGTCGTGGACGCCCGACGGCCGCAGCATCGTCTTCGCCGCGATCCGCGGGCCGGCCGCCGACCGCCAGGTGATGAACTCCGACGTGATCGCGGTCGACGCGATGAGCGGCACGATCCGGACGCTGACCACGCGCGACGGTCCCGATGCGCAGCCACGCGTGTCGCCGGATGGCTCGAAGATCGCGTGGCTCGGCTTCGACGACAAGCGCCGCAGCTACGAGAACACGCAGCTCTATGTCGGCGACCGCGACGCCGCCTCGCCGCGCTCGCTGACCGCGACACTCGACCGCGCGATCGAGGACGCGGTGTGGTCCACCGACGGGCGCAGCCTGTATGCGAGCTACGACGACCACGGCCAGCGCCGCGTCGCCCGCGTCGGGGTCGATGGTCGCGTCACGCCGCTGATCGACAATGTCGCGGGCGGCGGGCTCGACCGGCCCTATACCGGCGGCGAGTTCTCCGTCTCGAAGGGCGGCACGATCGCCTATACCGGTGGCGATGCGAGCGCGCCGGCCGACGTCTGGGTGCTGGCGGGCGGTAAACCGCGCCGCCTGACGACGCTCAACGCCGTGCTGACCGGATCGAAGGCGCTCGCACAGGTCCGCAAGATCGCAGTGACCGCACCCGATGGTCGCCCGATCGACGCATGGCTCGCCACCCCGCCGAGCCGTGCCGGAGGTCAACGCGTACCGCTGATCCTCGAGATCCACGGTGGCCCGAACGCCGCCTACGGCCCCGGCTTCGCGACCGACATGCAGCTCTACGCCGCCGCCGGCTATGCGGTGCTCTGGACCAACCCGCGCGGCTCGACCTCCTACGGCGCCGAGTTCGCCAACCTGATCGACAAGACCTACCCTGCCGCGGATTACGACGACCTGATCGCCTCGGTCGACGCGGCGATCAAGGACGGCACCGCCGATCCGGACAATCTGTTCGTGACCGGTGGCTCTGGCGGCGGGCTGCTGACCGCATGGATCGTCGGCAAGACCGACCGGTTCAAGGCCGCCGCGACGCAGAAGCCGGTGATCAACTGGATCAGCGAGGCGCTGACGATGGACAACACGCTGTTCACCTCGCGCTACTGGTTCACCAAGCTGCCGTGGGAGGATCCGATGAGCTATTGGAACCGCTCGCCGCTGAGCCTGGTCGGCAACGTCAAGACGCCGACGCTGGTGGTGGTCGGCGGCGACGATTACCGGACGCCGGTGAGCGAGTCCGAGCAATATTACGCCGCGCTCCAGATCCGCGGCGTTCCGACCGCGCTGGTGAAGGTGCCGGGCGCCAGCCACGGTGGCCTCGCCGCTCGCCCGTCGCAATCGGCGGCGAAAGCGTCGGCGATCATCGCCTGGTTCGATCGATACCGGAAACCGGCAGGCGCAACGACGCCGGCACAGGGAGTTGCACAATGACGATACGGTACATGATGCTGGCCGGCGTGGCGCTGGTCTCGACCGCAGCGGTCGCACAGGTCCAGCCGCCGCGCGTCGCCAAAAAGCCGTTCCAGGTGACCTCGCCCAACGGCGCGCGCGAGGACGATTATTACTGGCTGCGCGACGACACGCGGAAGAACCCGGCGATGCTCGCCTATCTCGCCGCGGAGAACGCCTACGCCGATGCGCAACTCGCGTCGCTGAAGCCACTCCAGGCCAAGCTCTACGAAGAGACCGTCTCCCACATCAAGCAGGACGACAGCTCGGTTCCGTACACGAAGAACGGCTATTACTACGGCTCGCGGTTCCAGACCGGGGCGGATTACCCGATCCTCGAACGGCGCAAAGGCAGCTGCACCGCGCCCGCCGAAACGCTGTTCGACGAGCCGGCGATGGCAAAGGGACACAGCTTCTTCGCGCTGAGCGACTGGGCGGTGAGCCCCGACAACGCCCGCGTCGCCTGGGCGGAAGATACCGTTGGGCGCCGCCAATACGTGCTCAAGGTCAAGGACCTAGCAACCGGTGCGACGATCGCCGACACCGTCTCGAACATAGAGCCGAACGTCGTCTGGGCGGACGACAACAAGACGTTGCTGTACGTCGAGAAGGACCCGGTCACGCTGCGCGGCTACCGCGTGAAGGCGCACGTCCTCGGCACGCCCGTCGCCAGCGATCGGCTGCTGTACGAGGAGAAGGACGACACCTATTCGATGGGCGTCTCCCGCACGGCCGACGACAAGTTCGTCTGCATCGGCGTGAGCAGCACGGTCAGCGACGAGCAACGCTGCGCGCCGGCCGCGGCCCCGACCAGTTTCACGATCGTCGCACCGCGTGCGCGCGAGTTCCGCTACAGCGCGGATCACATCGGCAATCGCTGGATCATCCGCACCAACAAGGCCGCGAAGAACTACAAGCTCGTCACCGTCGCCGACGCCGATCTGGCGAAAGGAACGACGGCATGGCGCGACCTGACTCCGGCCAGCGACACGGTCTTCATCGAGGGGTTCAAGCCCTTCGACGGCTTCGTCGCAATCGACCAGCGCGAAGGCGGCAACCGCATGATCCGCGTGCTGAACGACGCAGGCAAGTCGACCCCGGTGACCGCCGACGAGCCCGCCTATCGGATGTCGCTCGACGTCAACGAAGAGACCGCGACGCCGTGGGTGCGTTACACCTATGGCTCGCTCGTGACGCCGACCACGACCTACGAGGTCAACGCGAAGACCGGCGAGCGCCGCGTGCTGAAGGTCGCGCCGGTGCCGGGCTATGATCCCGCGAAATACGTCACCGAACGCGTCTGGGCGCCCGCGCGTGACGGCACGCGGATCCCCGTGTCGCTGGTCTATGCCAAGGGCACAAAGCGAGACGGCACCGCACCGCTCTTCCAATATGCCTATGGCAGCTACGGAATCTCCAGCGACCCGGCAGTCGATCCGGGCCGGATCGGCCTGCTCGATCGCGGCGTGGTCTATGCGATCGCACATATCCGCGGCGGGCAGGAAATGGGCCGCGGCTGGTATGATGACGGGCATCTGCTCAACAAGAAGAACAGTTTCACCGACTTCATCGACGTCACCCGCTATCTCGTCGCGCAGAAATATGCCGCGAAGGACCGCGTCGCGGCGATGGGCGGCAGCGCCGGCGGGCTGCTGATGGGCGGCGTCGCGAACATGGCGCCGGCCGACTACAAGCTGATCATCGCGCAGGTGCCGTTCGTCGACGTGGTGACGACGATGCTCGACGCGTCGATCCCGCTGACCACGTTCGAGTACGACGAATGGGGCAACCCCGCGCAAAAGGCGTCGTACGATTACATGCTGAGCTATTCGCCGTACGACAACGTCAAGGCGAAGGCCTATCCGGCGCTCTATGTCGGCACCGGGCTGTGGGACAGCCAGGTGCAATATTACGAGCCGACCAAATGGGTGGCCAAACTCCGCGAACTCAAGACCGACACAAACCCGCTGCTGTTCCGCGTCAACATGGAGGCGGGACACGGCGGCAAGTCGGGACGGTTCGAACGCTACCGCCAGAATTCCGAGTGGCAGGCGTTCATGCTGCAACAACTGCACATCGTTCGCTGATCGCCGTCTTCTGACATCGGTGCGACCGGTTTGACCCGGGATTTGGAGGTATCGGCATTGGACAAGAGACGATGTCGACACCCACCGACGAGGACCAATCTAGTATAAGAAAATTGATTTCTTTATTGACCGTCCCGCGTGATTACTCGAAACTCGCGCAAGTTCGAGACGGTGAGAAGCTGCGATCGGCGTACATCAGCGCACCGGTGTCGTATGACGGCGGCGTCGGGGTGGGCATTCCGGATACGAGCGACGCGGTCGCCGATCGGGATTGCGCACGAAGTCGGGAGGGAATGTCGTGACCTATCGCGCGAAAGCATATGCCGTGGCGGCGGTTGGTACCTCCATGTCGGCTTTCCAGTCCGCTTCCGATCACGTCGAGACGATCGCGCCGTTCGCGCACGCTGGGGCATGAGCAAGCCGATGGATTTCTCGGATTTCGAGCCGTCGAGCTACGGTGGCGTCACCGCGGACGAGCGCGCGGTAAGGCTTGGCCCCAGTCTGTCCGGCACCAATCTGGCGCGCGCCGGCGATTACAACCAGCGGGTCGTGCTGCAGGTCATTCGCCGCCATCCGGATATCACGCGAACCGAGATCGCGGCGATGACCAACCTCACCGCGCCGACCATCGCCAACATCACCGGGCGGCTCTTCGACTCCGATCTCATCATCGATGCGGGTCGGCGCACGGGCGGCCGCGGCCAGCCTGCGGTACGCTTGCGGATCAATCCCGATGGCTGCTTTGCGATCGGGCTGAACATCGACCGGGATCACGTGACTTTGGTCTCGCTGGACCTGGCGGGCGTCGTCCGCTCGCGCTTCACGCGCCAGGTGCCGTTCGCCATGCCCGGCGACGTGGTGGAGGTCATCCGCGCGGGGATCGCCGCGATCCGCGAGACGGGCGTCATCGGCATGGACCGGGTGCTCGGCGTCGGTATCGCGTTGCCCGACGATCTCGGCCGGGTCGCGCTGCCCCACCGCCCGGCGGGCTACGAGGCGTGGGGCGCGGTCGATCTGCCGACGCTGCTCGCCGACGTCGTGCCGTGGTCGATCCACGTCGACAACGACGCGGCCGCCGCGGCGATCGGCGAAGCGCAGTTCGGCGATGGTCACGATCATGCGAGCTTCTTCTACGTCCTGGTCAGCGCAGGACTGGGCGGCGGCCTGGTGATCGACGGCGCCTATTATCGCGGCGCCAACGCACGGAGCGGCGAGATCGGTTTTCTCCCGCTGGCGGACGATGCGACGCGCGTGCTTCAGGATGTCGTGTCGCTGTCGGCGCTGACCACGCGTCTGGAAAAGGCCGGCGTGATGCAGCCCGGGATCGATCCGACGCAGCCATTCCCCGACGCCTTCGCGCCGCATGTCGATGCATGGCTCGACGATGCATCGAGTGCGCTGGTGCCTGCAATCACCGCGGTGAACTGTCTCATCAATCCCGCCGCGGTGCTGTTCGGCGGGCGGCTGCCGGCGGACGTGCTCGATCGACTGGCGGCGGACACCCACCGCAAGCTTCGCGTCGCAGCGCCCAACATGCCGGCAACCGCACCGATGCAGCGCGCCAGCCTGTCGCTGGACGCGCCTGCGGTGGGCGCCGCGATCCTGCCGTTCCTCGATCGCATCCTGCCGTCGGATGCGATCCTGATCAAAAGCTGATCCGGTCAGGGCGTATCGCGTAGGCCGCAAATGGCGCCGCGCAGATCCCGGCGCGACACCGGCCCGGTCTGGTCGAACGCCATATAGTCCCGCGTGCCATTCGAATATCGGGCCCATTGCGGGAGTGCGCCACCGTTCGGGTTCCCCGTCTTAACGAAGTTCACCCAATAGGCCTGCAACGGCGGCTGTCCGGGTTTCGGCGGGTTGAACAGATAGCCGATCTCGCTCGAATGGCTTACCGTGCCGCCGGGCGGGGCATAGTCGAACTGGTATTGCCAGACGGGCACGCCGACGCGGGTCAGCGCCTTCGAGACGGCGGCGGTCGGGCAGCGGAACGTCAGATCGGTCGCCAACTGCGCGGTCACGTCGCCGAGGCGCGGATCGTCGACGGGCTTGCCGCCGGGGTTGAGCCCGTAGAGGCCAAGCGCCTTGCCGGCGTTGGCACCGAACTCGCTGCGCACGGTCGCTTCGGCTGCGGGGCGGCCACCATGCAAGCCGAGTTCGCGCGCGTTCACGCCGATCACCAGCGGTGCACGATCGACTTGGCCGTTCGCCAGCAGATGCGCGGGGGTGTCGGTGAGGACGCGACCGTCGACCACAGCCTGCAACCAGATGAAGCTGTCGTCGTCGAGATCGGGAACGTCGACCTTGTCCTGCACCGCGAGCAACCGGTCGACCGGCAAGCCACGGAGTTGCGCCGCCGTCGCGGTCTCGGGCAACCCGGCGGCTTGGGCGATCAGCGATCCCAGCCGCTCGTTCTGCGCAAGGCTGCGCGGTGCCACGCCGAAGCCCGGCGTGCCGCTTTCCTCGATCGCCTGCGCGAACAGGCCGCGCGATGCCGGTGCTAGCCGGTGGAGCGCGACGTCCTGCGCTCCGGCGGATTCACCCGCGATCGTGACGCGCGCCGGATCGCCCCCGAACCGCGCGATGTTGCGCTTGATCCAGCCGAGCGCGGCCTGCTGGTCCATCAGCGCGTAATTGCCCGAATGCCCGCCCTGTTCGCGGCTGAGCGCGGGGTGCGACAGGAACCCGAGCGCGCCCAGTCGGTACTGGATGCTGACCAGAACGATGCCGCGGTCGGTGATCGTGGATTCGACCGTGCCGCTGCCCGCGCCGCCTCGGTTGGCGCCGCCGTGGATCCAGACCAGCACGGGCAGGGGCTTGGCGGGCGACAGCGCCGGCGTGCGGACGTCGAGGAACAGGCAATCCTCCGAGCCATGCTGCGCGGCCGTACGGTTCCATTCGCCGTAATCGCCTTGCGGACAGGCAGCATGCTCGGCGACCGCGTCGACCGGCTCGGTCCATTTTGCGGGCCGCTGGGGCGCACGCCAGCGGAGCGGCCCCGCGGGTGCCTTCGCGAACCGGATGCCCCGAAACACGCTCGTTCCGCCGGGCACTGCCTGGCCACGGACCGGTCCGTCATCGGTGCGGACGACCGGCGCGGCGGCCAAAGCCAGCGCCAGGATCATCGCAGGCCTCGCGGGGCCGGCTTGGCGAGCGCGGCGCGGATCGCGGCTTCGGCGACCGGTGCCATCGCCGCATAGCCTGCCTTGTTCGGATGTACCCCGTCATAGGTCAGCGAGGCACGCGTCGCGTCGCCATCGTGCAGCGCACCCCAGTAATCGGCATAGGTCGCGCCGATCTTCGCGGCATAGTCCTTCAGCCATGCGTTCATCGCGGCGATCTTCGGTGCCGTCGCCAGGCCCGGCCGCCACGGAAACCGGTCCGCCGGCGGGATCGAGGCAAAGATCACGCGGATGTTGTTGGCGCGCGCGAGATCGGCCATCGACATGATGTTCGCCTTGGTCTGCTCGGGCGTCATCGGCCCGGTATTGCTGGCGATGTCGTTGGTGCCGCCCATGATCTGGACCACCGCCGGGTGGAGGTCGACGACGTCCTGCCGAAAGCGCAACAGCATCTGCGGCGTCGTCTGCCCGCCGATCCCGCGACCCATCCGGTCGTCGGCGAAGAACGACGGGACCATGTCGAACCACCCCTGCGTGATCGAATCGCCGATGAAGACGACGCGGTGGTTGCCGGGCTTGGGCAACGCGGCGTTGGCGGACTGATAGCGACCCAGCCACGCCCAGTCCTCGTGCAGCCGAGTCTCGGCCGCCTGCGCCTCGCGCTGCTTGTCGGCGTCGGTCTGCGCGGTCGCTGCCGTGCCGGTCAGTGCGATCATGCCGGCAAGGGCGATCCGGGCGTATGTCGTCATGGTCATCGAACAGGCTCCATCATGGCGGCGGCGCCTCCGGACGCGGCCAGTGTCAAGGTCAGGGTGTCGCGCGCGGTCACCGTGCGGGTCGCGGTGACGAGGTCGGTCGGGGTCGCGCCGTCGCTCCAGGTCCGCGCGCGATAACGGCCGGTCCCGAGGAAGCCGAGCGGCAGCGTGATCGTCCGCGCGGCATCGGTCATCGCCCCGACATACCAGGTCTTGCCGCGCCGCCTTGCGAGCGCGATGTGCTCGCCGAGTTCGCCGCTCAGGAACCGCGTCTCGTCCCACGTCGCCGGCACCGCGGAGAGGAAATCGAGCCCCGGCTGGCCACGATACGCATCGGGACTGTCCGCGATCGCGCCGAGCGGGCTTTCGTACACGACGTACATGGCGAGCGTCTGCCCGCGCGTCGTCTGGACCTCGGGGCCCACGGGATGCGGCGCGAACGTCGCCGGCGTACGATTGCGATACCCGCCGGGCGTATAATCCATCGGCCCGCCGAGCATCCGCGTATAGGCGAGCGTCACGTTGTGCCGCGCCGTGATTCGCCGCGTCCATTTGTTGTATTCCGCCCCCAGCACGCCCTCCTGCGTCAGGAAGTTCGGCCAGGTCCGCGTCATCCCCCAGGGATGCGTCGCGCCGTGCAGGTCGAGCAGCAGGTGATGCCGCGCGGTCGCCTCGGCGAGACGGTGATAATAGGCGATCATCTCCTGGTCGTCGCGGTCCATGAAATCGACCTTGATGCCCTTGATCCCCCACGCCTCGACCTGCGCGAGGATGCGCTCCATGTCGGTATCGAGCAGCTTCCAGTGGATCCACACGATCAGCCCGACGCCGCGCTTGCGGGCATAGTCGACCAGCGCGGGCAGGTTCACGCCGGCGATCGGCCTGGTCGGGTCGGCCCCCGGATTGAGCGTACCGCCGTCGCCGCTGTTCACATACCAGCCGTCGTCGATCATCATGTACGGTAGCGTCATCGACTGCGCGAAATCGATATAGCCGCGGATCGTCGCGTCGTTGGTGCCCGCCTTGGCCACGCTCGCCAGGATCGGCCCGGACCACCAGTCCCACGCGGTCTTGCCGGGCTTCACCCAGCTGAAATCCCCCTTCGGCGCGGGGTTCAGGCTGGTGAGCAGCGTGTTCTCGATCAGCGTGCCGGGGTTCGCGCCGACCATGATCACCCGCCACGGCGACCGGATGCCGGTCCCGACGTCCGCCTTCACCGCGATCCCCGGCTCGTCGATCCGCCGCGACAGCTTGGTGTCGACGCCGAGCGCGCCGGTTTCGGTGCCGGTCAGGTACATCGTCGGCCATCCGGTCACGTCGGCCTCCGCGAAGGCCAGCGTCGGCCCGCCCTCGCCGGTGCGGCAGACCAGCGGCAGTTCGTACATATTGTGCCGGCGGATCGCCGCCGCCTTCACCGGATCATATTCGCCCTCATGGCTGGTCCCGAAGGTGCCGAGGTTGAGCCCGGTGCAGTCGTAATCCGCGGGGAAGGCGACCTGCGTCAGTTCGTTGACGATCCGCAGCGACGTCAGGTTCGGCTGCATCGGCACGACATAGCGCAGCGCCGTCCCGGTGTCGTACGCACGGATGACCACGTCGAGCCGTCGCGCCTTGCCATCGGCCTCGGCGAGATGGACGACGATCTCGTTATACCGCTCCGCGACCGACGACGTCTTGCCGGCACGCAAGGTGTAGCGATCCTCGCCGCGCCGCCGGTCGACGCCGGTCACCTTCAACCCGTTCGACAGCTTGGCATATCGCTCGAACTCGAGCCCCAGCGTCGAGGGCGCCACGACTTCGCGTCCGGCCACGGCGACCCGGTAGGTCGGTTGCGCCGCCGCATTGGTTCCGAGCGTAACGGCGATCCGCCCATCGGGCGAAACGACGGATTGCGCCACGGCGGGCGTCGCACCGAGCACCGCCGCGACGAATACCAGCGCCTTCATCGTACCATCCCTCCTGCAACGTTCCACCCACGCAGCGCGACATGCGCGGCGGAAGCCTTGTCCGTCGGATAGCGGATCTCGACGGTGCGTACGTCACCCGGCAGCAGGGATACGTAGTTGTCGCTGAAATAGGCGGGCAGGACCTGCGTGCCGTCGGCGTTCATCACCGTCAGCTTGGTCTCGATCGCGGGCGTCGCGCTGGTATTGCGCAACGTCACAATGGTCACGGTGTCCGCGCCGTCGACCCGCGTCGCCGATGCCGTGTCGAGCGTCACCGCCGCGAGACCGTTCAGCGCCTGGAACTGCGCGTCGTTCGCCGCCTGCCAGTAGAAGTTGGTCGACAACAGCTTGCCTGCCGCATCGCTCGCCTCCAGCCGGACGAGCGCGACGCCGTTCGCGGTCGCCGCCTTGGGATCCAGCGTGAACGCATCGCTCGCCGCCTCGCCGGTAGCGGTGATCGTCGCGGACTTCTCGGCGATCGTCCGGTTGTCGAGTCCGACCACCTTCGCCTTCACCGTGACGCCCCGCAGCGACGCCAGCCCGTTATTGACCAGCACGACCTTCCAGTCGGGCAGGTTCATCTGGACATGGACCGGCTCGGACGCCTTCTTCACGCCGTAGAACGAGGCCTGCGTGTCATAGTCCGAACTGAAGATGTTCCACGCCGACGACGGCCAGGCGGGCTGCGTCATCCACAGCATCCGGCCGCTATGCTCCGTCCACAGCTTCGCGTTCATCCCCTCGAAGATCGCGCGGTACGATTCATACTGCATCATCTGCGCCTTGCGCTCGAAATCCTCGAGGCTGGTGCCGGGGCCGAAGCGCGTGGCGAGTCCGTCCATATACGTCTTCACCGCGCCGTTCCCGGTCTGGTGCCAGTCGTGATACGCCCACGCATCGCTGATCGGCCATTGATCGGCAGGCGCCATCGCGCGCTTCCACGCCTCCAGCGTCGGCAGCGACGGGGTGCCGCTCTCGACAGAGAAACCCTTGGCATGCTCGGTGAAATACTCGACCGGCGGGCGCCAGTTATACGGCCCGGAGTTCTGCAGGTTCACCCGGTTGGACGACCCCATGTACAGCCGCGTGCCGTCCTCCTTGTCGATCAGCGTCTCCAGCGCCTCGTTGAGGATCGGCTGCGGCACGCCCTCGTTGCGGCCGAACCACACGACGATCGACGGGTGGTTGCGGTATCGCTTCACGACGTCGGTCGCGTTGGTCATGAACAGCGCCGGGTCCTGCGCCTCGATGTTGTAGTCCTGCGTCGATTCCCAGAAATCGTTGAGGATCATCAGGCCGTATTCGTCTGCCAGATCGTAGAACGTGTCTTCGGTGTTCTGCCCGACCCAGTTGCGGATGATGTTGAGATGCGCGTCCTTGTGCAACTTGAAGAACGGCTCGAGCCGCGTCCGGTCGACGCGCTTCATGAAGTCGTCCATGCCGATATTGCCGCCACGCGCCGCGATCTTCACGCCGTTGACGCGGATCACCAGATACGGCGTCAGGCCGTCCTGATCCTTGATCCGGGTGACCGCAGGCGATGTCTCGGCGCCCGGCACGAGGCTCGCGGCCCAGCCATTGGCGACCTTGCGGATGCCGGTATGCGAGCCGTCGACGATCCGCTCGCCGCGCTGCCGGGCCTTCGACAGGTCGATGCCGACCCGTTCGAGGTCGCCGTCCTTGTCCATCAGCGAAATGTCGTACGTGACCTGCCGGATGCCGAAGCGGACGTGCTTGGCGTCGCTCGCCGCGCCGTCCACCGACGCGGTCAGGGTCAGGTCGTGCAGGGCAGGGGCGCCGTAGCCGTTCGGCCACCAGAGCTTCGGATTGCGCACCATAAGCTGCGGGAAGTCCGCAGGCTTCAGCACGACGTTGGCGGTCTGGCCGGGCGCGAGCGTCACCTGCTTCTCGACGACGACGTCGTCGAATGCCGCGCGGACAGTGGCGCTCACCGGTCCCGCGGAATGGTTCGCGACGGGTACGCCGATCTCGACTGCCGCCACGCTGTTGTCCGCCTTGGGCAAGGTCGTCACGACCTGCGCATCGCCTAGCATTGCTGCGCCGGTCGCGGTCAGGGTCACGCCGCGCCACAGGCCGATGTTGCGGTCGCGGATGCTCGGAATCCAGTCCCACCCCTCGGTCGCGACGAAGGTCGGGCCGTCGAGCATCATCATGCCGCCATTCTCGCCGACGCCCGACGTCAGCGACTCTTCCTGCGCGATCCCCGGGTGCGGCGGCGGCGACACCTTCACCGCGACCGCGTTGCGGCCGGGCAGCAGCTTGCCGGTCACGTCGAACCGGCCGCGCACGAACGCACCCTTCATCGTGCCGATCGGTGCGCCGTTCAGCCACACCTCCGCGCTGTAGTTCACGCCGTCGAAATTGAGCATCTGTCGCTTGCCCGCGGTCGCGGCGGGTGCGTCGAACTCGGTGCGGTACCAGTAATCCTGTTTCGCCAGGCTTTCGGGGATCGTCATGTTGTTCAAACCGAACGCAGGGTCGGCATAGACACCGCGATCCACCAGCGTCGTCAGTACCGTGCCAGGCACCGTCGCAACGTACCAGTTCGACGCATCGAACCCCACACGGCTGAGCGTGGCCCCGGGTGCGGTCACCTTCGGCGCTTCGGCCAGCCGCCAGCCGGCAACCGTCCAGGCGCCGGCATGCAGCGGTGCGATCGCGGGTTCGGTCGGGAGTGGCTTGGCGACGGGCGCGGGGAAGGGGCCCCTCGACACCGGCCGGGTCCAGGCATCCTGCGGGGTGGTCTGGCCAAGCGATTGACGCACCTGAACCGGCCATGCCGGGCTCGCATCCTGATAGACGATCGACGCGCCCGGCTTGGTCGTGGCGAGCGCCTTCACCGCACCCGCGTCGAGCGCACGTCCCTCCATCGCAAAGCCCGAAACCCGCCCGCCGAACGGCGCGATCGTCGCGGCCGATGGCACGGGTGCCGTGGTCATCCGGCGCTGCGCGACCTGTCGCCCATCGACGTACAGGCGCGCCTGACCCTGCTCGACCGTCGCCGCGACGTGATGCCAGCTGCCGGCCGCGATCCGCGATGGCGCGATCACCGTGCCGGCTTCGGTGATCAGGCTCGGGCGGCCCTTGTCGAGCCCGAGATAGCGGCGCGGTCCGTTCGCGATATCGCCGAACCCCGCAACGGGCACGATGCCGTCGCGGACCGTCCTGGGTTCGATCCACCCCGACAGTGTCCAGTTCGGCGCGTCGATCGGCCTGGCGCTATCGCCACCGATCGCCGTATTGAGGCTGTCGCCACCAGCAGGCGCCGCGACGTTGAACGGACCATAGCTCTGGGCCGACGCGGCGGTCGCACAGCATAACGCCGCCATGGAAATCGTGCCGGCGAACATCCGCTTGCCCATAATCATCCTCCCGTGCGCGGAATCTGACGATGCTCCGCGATTGACGGTCAACATGACGCGGTGCCGCGAAAAAGCCAAATTGAATTACGAATTGTTTCCGATCGGTCGGGGCGTCCGAGACCACGTTTGGCCGAGGCGCATATTGGCAGCGCCGCGAAAGCAGGATACCCAACCGGGCGGGCAGCGGATCAACGCCGCCTGCATGATCGCGTCGGTGCCCCTCGGGGCTTGATTGGGAATGCGGTGCGGTGGGGTTCGCCCTGCCAATGCCGCGGCTGTCCCTGCAACTGTAAGCGGCGAGCGAGACGCACGGGCCCTTCGACTGGAGGGCAGCCACTGGGCCGAAGAGCCTGGGAAGGCGTGGCGTGGAGCTTTGACCCGTGAGCCAGGAGACCTGCCGGCGTCTGGTCGCTCTTGTCCCGGTCCAGGGGGTGGCCGAGGCACGGTGAACGCCGTCTGAGCGACGACACGCGCGGCAGGGGCCGCACGGCGACGCGCGTCGGCTGCTCATGGCGTCCGGTCTTCGCGTGTCCCGGCCGCTCGCGGCAGGCCCCCGTCCTCGTCGGACGCCGGGGAGTTCTGCATGACGACTGCGACGATAGAGAGAACGATCGAGAGACCGACGCGCGCCGCCACCCGCAAGCGGATCGGCTGGATGTTCGCAGGCCTGATCATTGCCAACATCGCCGCCTGGGGCTGGGCGTTCTCGCTGTTCCACGCGCAACCGCTGATGCTGGGCACCGCGCTGCTCGCCTGGGGCCTGGGTCTGCGGCACGCCGTCGACGCGGATCACATCGCCGCGATCGACAACGTGACTCGCAAGCTCATGCAGGACGGCCAGCGGCCGATCGCGGTCGGCTTCTGGTTCGCGATCGGTCATTCGGGGATCGTGCTGATCGCCGCTGTCGCGATCGCGCTCACCGCCAGCGCGCTGTCGCAGTTCGAGGCGTTCAAACAGGTCGGCGGCGTCATCGCGACCGTCATTTCCGCCGTCTTCCTGTTCACGATCGCGGCGATGAACTTGATCATCCTGCGCTCGGTGTGGCGGACCTTCGGCCATGTCCGCAGTGGCGGCACCTATGTCGAGGAGGATCTCGACCTGCTGCTCGGCAACCGCGGCTTGCTCGCGCGGCTGTTCCGGCCGATGTTCCGGCTGGTCACGCGGAGCTGGCACATGGCGCCGCTCGGCTTCCTGTTCGGGCTGGGCTTCGACACGGCCACCGAGGTTGCGATCCTCGGCCTGTCCGCGAGCCAAGCCGCCGACGGCCTGTCGATCGGCACCGTCCTCGTTCTGCCCGTGCTGTTCGCGACTGGGATGGCGCTGGTCGATACCGCGGACGGGGTCGTCATGCTCGGCGCGTATGAGTGGGCGTTCGTGAAGCCGATCCGCAAACTCTATTACAACATCACCATCACGTTGATCTCGGCGATCGTCGCGATCGCGATCGGCGGGATCGAGACGCTCGCGCTGCTCGGATCGAAGCTGGGGCTGACCGGCGGCATCTGGGATCTGGCGGAGGCGCTCGGCGAGAATTTCAACGGCCTCGGCTTCGCGATCATCGGGCTGTTCGTGCTCTGCTGGGTGCTGAGCTTCGCGATCTACCGCTGGAAACGCTTCGACGAGATCGAAGTCGTGCACGGATAGCGCACCCCTCCGTCACCCCGGACTTGTTCCGGGGTCCACGGTTCCGCAAACTCATGGCTATCGAGCATGCGGATCCGTGGATGCCGGAACGAGCCCGGCATGACGTATGCAAAGACGCATTGGCAGTCCCCGCAAACTCATCTAGTTCACTTTCTGAGGGTCGGTTGCACCGAACCTCACAGATCGCGCCGGTGCCCTTCGGGGCTTGAATGGGAATGCGGTGCGGGAGTTCCTCCCAATGCCGCGGCTGTCCCTGCAACTGTAAGCGGTGAGCGAGACGCACACGCCCTTCACGCAAGGGCAGCCACTGGGGAAACCTGGGAAGGCGTACGTCGAGCCTCGACCCGTAAGCCAGGAGACCTGCCAGCGCTACGGTCGCTCTTGCTACGATCCAGGGGATGGTCGCGGCACGGTACTCCGTCTGAGCGACGAACGCGTGCGGCCCTATGGTCGTGCGTGCGTGTGCTTGCAGGAGAATATAATGTCCGATCGTTCGCCCAATTTGGCAAAGGTCCCCGTCACCATCGTCACCGGCTTCCTGGGTGCCGGCAAGACCACGCTCATCAGCCACCTGATCCGCAATGCGAACGGCCGCCGCCTCGCCGTCGTCGTCAACGAATTCGGCACGCTCGGCATCGACGGCGATATCCTCAAGGGCTGTGCGATCCCCGATTGCCCGGCCGAGAACGTGATCGAGCTGGCGAACGGCTGCATCTGCTGCACCGTGGCGGATGACTTCATCCCGACCGTCGAGGCTCTCCTCGCGCTCGACCCGCGCCCCGATCACATACTGATCGAGACGTCCGGGCTCGCGCTGCCCAAGCCGCTGCTGAAGGCGTTCGACTGGCCCGCGATCCGGTCGCGCATCACCGTCGACGGCGTCATCGCACTCGCCGATGCCGAGGCAGTCGCCGCCGGTCGCTTCGCCCCCGATGTCGCCGCGCTCGACGCGCAGCGCGCCGCCGACCCCAGCGTCGATCACGAGACGCCGCTGTCGGAGGTGTTCGAGGATCAGCTCGCCTGCGCCGATCTCGTGCTGCTGACCAAGGTCGATCTCGCCGGCCCCGAGGGCGTCGCGAAGGCACGCGCGGTGATCGCCGCCGAGTCCGCACGGCCGCTCCCGGTGATCGACCTCACCGACGGCATCATCGACCCCCGCGTGATCCTCGGCCTGAACGCCGCCGCCGAGGACGACATCGCCAGCCGCCCCTCGCATCACGACGGCGAGGACGATCACGAGCATGACGATTTCGACAGCGTCGTCGTCGAGCTTGGCGAGATCGCCGACCCTGCCGACCTCACCGCGAAGATAGAAGCGCTCGCCCGCGGTGCCGACATCCTCCGCGTGAAAGGCTATGCGGCCGTCACCGGCAAGCCGATGCGCCTGCTCGTTCAGGCAGTCGGTGCGCGGGTCCGTACTCAGTACGACCGCCCCTGGCGCGCAGGCGAACCGCGCCGCACGCAGTTGGTGGTGATCGCCGAGCACGACCGGATCGACGAGGCCCGCATCAAGGCCGCTCTGGACGGCTGAGGCCCACGATGCACGTCGTCTTCCGCGAGACTCACGGGCTGGAGGAAAGCACGGTCCCGCAGGACCTCGCCCAATCCCCCGCGGATCTCGTCGTCCTCTCCTTCTCCGACGGTGACCTCGGCGCGTTCGCCGCGGGTTGGAGACGTGCGGATGCGGCCGGAAGCCGACTGCCCTCGCTACGCCTCGCGAACCTGACCGCACTCCAGCATCCGCTCTCGGTCGACACCTATGTCGAGCAGACGCTGGCGGGCGCGAAAGGCATCCTGATCCGGCTGATCGGCGGGCGCTCGTACTGGAGCTACGGCCTGCAACAGGTCGAAAACCTCGCGCGGGAGAAGGGCATAGCGCTCGCCGTCCTCGCAGCGGACGGGCGCATCGACACGCGGCTCGACGCCGCCTCGACGATCCCGCTATCGACGCTCCGCCGTTTGGCCCATCTCTGCGACACCGGCGGCGCAGTCGCGGCGCAGGCGGCGCTAGCCCAGTTCGCGCTGGCCGCCGGCTGTTACGCTGGTCCCGTAACGGGCGTCCGCGCGATCGCCGATGTCGGCGGCTGGCAGCCACATGACGGCGTGACCTGCCCGGCCGCGTTCGCCCTGAACGCGACACGCCCCCGCATCCTGATCGTCTTCTACCGCTCATACCTGACCGCCGCGGACCTCGACCCGATCGAAGCGCTCCACGCCGAACTTTCCGCGCGAGGGTTCGACGTCATCGGCCTCTTCGCGCCTTCGCTCAAAGCCCCCGACGCAGCCGTCTGGCTGAGCCGCTGGGTCAATGCACTAGAACCCGCCGCAGTCGTAAACGCCACCGCCTTTTCCGCCCGCGGCGTCTCCGACACGACGCCTCTCGACGGCGCGAACGTGCCCGTCTTCCAGATCGCGCTAGCCACCTCCGACCGCGCCGCCTGGGCCGGTGCCACCCGAGGCCTGTCGCCCGCCGACTTGGCCATGCACGTCGTCCTCCCCGAAGTGGACGGTCGCCTCTTCGCCGGCGTCGCCAGCTTCAAGGAGAGCGCCGCCCGCGACGGCGACCTCGAATACACCCGCCGCGAACACCGCGCCGACCCGGCCCGCATCACCGCCATCGCCGCGCGCATCGAAGCCTGGACTAGCCTCGCCAGCAAGCCCGTCGCTGAGCACCGCCTCGCGATCGTCCTCTCGACCTACCCCGGCAAGGCATACCAGATGGCGCACGCCGTCGGTCTCGACGCGCTAGCCTCTACGCAAGCGATCCTCGCCGACCTCACGGACGCCGGCTACGCGATTACAGCCGACGCGGCGGACCTCGCTAGCGCTTACATTCACTGGCCGCTCTCCGAGTATCGCAACGCCATCGCGTACCTCCCAGAGGCCCTGCGTAAGGACCTTCAGGAAACCTGGGGCGATCCAACGGAAGACTTCACGTTCACCGCGATCGATCAGGGCGGCGCACTCGTCGCCCTTCAACCCGAACGCGGCCGAACCAAGCAACGCACGGAGGAATATCACGACCTCTCGCGTTGCCCCTGCCACGCCTATGTCGCCTTTTACCTCTGGCTCCACGCGCGGGGCACCGATGCGCTGGTCCATGTCGGCGCGCATGGCACGCTCGAATGGCTCCCCGGCAAGTCGGTTGCGCTGTCCGATGCCTGCTGGCCCGAGGCGCTCACCGGCGCGATGCCCGTCATCTACCCGTTCATCGTCAACGATCCCGGCGAGGCGGCGCAAGCCAAACGCCGCCTCGGTGCGGTCACGCTCGGCCACGTCCCGCCACCGCTGGAGCGCACGCGCACCGGTGCCGGCCTCGGCCGCCTCGAAGCGCTGCTTGACGAATTCTCCAACGCCGACGGCCTCGATCCGGCGCGCCGCGACCGCCTGCAACGCGACATCCGCGACGAAGCCACCGCCACCGGTCTCGCCGCAACGCTGGGCCTCGACGACGCACAGTCCCAAGCCGACGCGATTACCCGCATCGACACCTTCGTCTGCGACGTGAAGGAGAGCCAGTATGGCGACGGCCTCCACATCTACGGCCGCGGCGAACACGGCGCAGCGGAACGCGCGGGTCTTCTGTCGGCGCTCCAAGGCAAACGCGTCGCGTCCGGCCCGTCCGGCTCCCCGTGGCGAGGCCGCGCCGACGTCCTCCCGACCGGCCGCAACCTCTACACCACCGACCCTCGCGCGGTCCCGTCGCGCGCCGCCCATACTCAGGGCGTGAAGCTCGCCGACGAACTCATTCGCCGCCATTTGCAGGATCACGGCGATTACCCTCGCACCCTCGTCGTCGACCTATGGGCCTCCGCCACGATGCGGACCGCGGGCGAGGAGTTCGCGATGGCGCTCCATCTGCTCGGCGCGGAACCGGTGTGGGACATGCAATCCGACCGCGTGACGGGTGTCGAGATCCTGCCACTGGCGAACTTCGACCGCCCCCGCATCGACGTCACGCTGCGCGTGTCGGGCCTGTTCCGCGACGCCTTCCCGACGCTTTGCACAATGTTCGGCCAGACTGTCCGGGCCCTCGCCACACGCGACGAACCGCAGGACTGGAACCCGTTCGTCGGCAAGCCCTCCACCGCCCGCGTCTACGGTCCCGAACCCGGCCGCTACGGCCTGAGCATGGGCGACGCCGCCGAAACCTACACGCCCGCAGCGCGCCTGACGGCCGGCCAAGCTTGGCTGTCCGCCTCCAGCCACGTCCTCGACGACGGCCAAGACAGTTTCGATCCCACCGGCATCCGCGAGCGTGTCGCCGCCGCGGATGCTTTCGTCCACGTCCAGGACCTGCCCGAGACCGACCTCCTGCTCGCCGCAGATTACGCCGCGCACGAGGCCGGCTTCGCCGCCGCGCAATCGGTCGCAGGGGGCAGCGCCACGCTCTACCATCTGGACGCGCGCGATCCGAACCAGGCCAAGGCCCGCCCGCTCAACGAGGAGATAGCCCGCGTCGTCCACGCCCGCGCGGCAAACCCGGCCTGGGTCGACGGCATGATGCGGCACGGCTTCCGTGGCGGCGCGGAGATCGCCGCCACGCTTGATCACCTCGGCGCCTTCACGCACCTCGCCAGCGCGGTTCGTCCCGAACTGATCGATCTCTATTACGACGCGACGCTGGGCCGCGACGACGTCCACGCCTTCCTCGCCAATGCCAACCCGGGCGCGCTCGCGGCGATGAAGGCGCGGTTCGCCGCCCTCCACGCCGCCGATCTCTGGCCGACCCGTCGCAACTCGATCCTCGCGAGCCTGGACTTGCCGATTTGACCCCGCCGGTTACCAACGGCGTCGTCAAAGGCTGGTGCCCCGACGCCTGGCGTCCGATGATGGCCGGCGATGGACTGCTGGTCCGTGTAAGGCCACCGCTTGGCCGTCTAACGCGCGCCCAGGCACTTGGCGTCTGCGAAGCGGCGACAAGGCACGGCAACGGTCAGATCGACGCCACCACCCGCGCCAACCTCCAGATCCGCGGCGTCCGGGAGGATAGCTGGCGCCCGCTGATCGACGCGCTTCTCGACCTCGCCCTGATCGAGTCCGACCCGGTCCGAGAAGCGCGCGCCAACATTCTGGTCGCTGCCGAATGGTGCGTGGGCGACGATACCCACCGCATCGCCGAAGACTTGCGCGCCCGCCTCGCGGAACTACCGGACCTCCCCGGCAAAGTCGGCTTCGCGGTCGACGCTGGCCCGACGCCCGTACTCAGAGACGCCTCAGCAGACTTCCGCATCGAACCTGCTGCAACCGGCCAATTGATCCTCCGTGCGGATGGCCGCTCCAACGGCATACCGCTATCGCCCGGTACCGAAGTCGACCGGCTGATCGCGCTCGCGCACTGGTTCGTCGAAAGCGGTGGCCGCGCCAATAAACGCATGGCACGCCACCACGCGCCGCTCCCCGATTGGGCGACCGCGACGACACCCCCCGCATTCGCAGCCACGGCGCTCAAGTCCGGTCCGCATCCGATAGGCATGGCGCTCGGCCTGCCATTCGGTCGTATCGCAGCGCCAGCCCTGACGCGCTTGCTCGAAGCCGAAGCCATCCGCGCCATCCGCATGACGCCGTGGCATGTCGTGATCTGTGAGACAGACGCGCCGTTCCAGGCCAACCCGGCCGAGTTCATCACCGACCCATCTTCGCCGTTCCTGCACGCCGACGCCTGCGTGGGCGCACCGGCCTGCCAGCAAGCCACCGTCGAAACCCGCGCGCTGGCCCACCGCCTTGCCCCCCACGTCGCTGGCCGCCTGCACGTCTCGGGTTGCGCCAAGGGATGCGCCCGCGCGGCCCCCGCCGACATCGTTCTCACCGGTCGCGAAGGCCGATACGACCTCGCCTATGCCGCGCGCGCGGGCGCACCACCTGCCATCACAGGTCTGGACGCCGCCCAGATCCTCGCCCATTTCGGAGCCGCCTGAATGCCGTACGCTTATGAAACCGACGGCGCGGCGATCTACCGCCAGTCCTTCGCGATGATCCGTGCCGAAGCCGATCTCGGCCGCTTCTCACCCGAGGAAGAGCCGGTCGCGGTCCGCATGATCCACGCCGCCGGGCTCGTCGGTTTAGCCCAGCACCTCCGCTTCTCCCCCACCTTCGCGGTCGAGGCCCGTCGCGCACTGCAGGCCGGCGCCCCGATCCTGTGCGATGCGCGCATGGTCACCGAAGGCATCACGCGCGCGCGCCTCCCTGCCGAAAACCGCATCGTCTGCACGCTCCACGCGCCCGAAACACCGGACCTTGCCCGGACGATGGGCAACACGCGATCCGCCGCCGCGCTCGAACTCTGGCGCCCGTATCTCGCTGGCGCGGTCGTCGCGATCGGCAACGCGCCGACCGCGTTGTTCCACCTGCTCGACATGCTCGAGGACCCCGATTGTCCGCGCCCGGCGGCGATCATCGGCTGCCCGGTCGGGTTCGTCGGTGCGGTGGAATCGAAGGCGGCGCTCTGGACCGACCAGCCCGTGCCGTGCGTGGTCGTCGAAGGCCGGATGGGCGGCAGCGCGATCACCGTCGCCGCGATCAACGCGCTCGCGAGCGGCACCGAATGACCCTCGTGCGATCTGGGGGGACGATCCACGGCGTCGGCCTGGGTCCCGGCGCGCAGGACCTGATGAGCGTCCGTTCGGACCGCCTCGTCCGTGGCGCGCGTCATGTCGCGTATTTCCGCAAGGCCGGACGTCCCGGCCAGGCGCGAAAGATCGTCGAGGGCATGCTCCGCGACGACGTGATCGAATTCGCGATGGAATACCCGGTCACCACCGAGATCCCCGTCTCGGATCCGCGCTACAACGACTGTCTGTCGGCCTTTTACACCGCGTGCACCGATCACCTCGCCGCGCTCGTCCAGGCAGGCGAAGACGTCGTGGTCCTCTGCGAAGGCGATCCGTTCTTCTACGGCTCGTTCATGCACCTCTACACCCGGCTCCAGCCCATCGCACCGGTCGCAGTCGTCCCCGGCATCACTGGCATGTCTGGCGCCTGGACCGCGAGCGGTGCGCCGATCACCTGGGGCGACGACGTCCTGACCGTCCTGATGGGGACGCTGCCCGAGGAGGACCTCGTTCGCCGGATCCGAGACACCGACGCGCTGGTGGTGATGAAGATCGGCCGCCACCTCGACAAGCTCCGCCGCGCCGTCGCCGCCGCTGGGCGCGAGGACGCGGCATGGCTCGTCGAATATGCCGCGATGGGGAACCAGCGCGTCACGCGGCTATCCGAAGCGAACGCCGTCACACCCTATTTCGCGATCCTCCTGATCCATGGGCAGGGGCGTCGCCCATGACCGGCTGGCTCGCCATCGCAGGGCTCGGCCCCGGCAACGAAGCGCTCGTGACGCCCGAAGTCACCGCCGTACTCGCCGACGCGACCGACGTGATCGGCTACATCCCCTACGTCGCCCGCGTCGCCCCCCGCGAAGGCCTGACGCTCCACCCGACCGACAACCGCGTCGAACTCGACCGCGCCACGCACGCGCTCCAGCTGGCTGCGCAAGGCCACCGCGTGGTCGTCGTATCCTCTGGCGACCCGGGCGTGTTCGCGATGGCGGCGGCGGTGTTCGAAGCGCTCGAAGCCGGCCCGCGCGAGTGGCGCGACCTCGATATCCGCGTGCTGCCCGGCATCACCGCGATGCTCGCCGCAAGCGCGCGCGCCGGTGCGCCGCTCGGCCATGATTTCTGCGCGATCAACCTGTCGGACAATCTCAAGCCCTGGCCGCTGATCGAACGCCGCGTGCGGCTAGCCGCCGAAGCCGACTTCGCGATCGCCTTCTACAACCCCCGATCGAAGGCGCGCCCGGATGCGCTGATCCGCATCTTCGAGATCCTCCGCGAAACCTGCGCCGACGACCGCCCCGTCCTGTTCGCACGCGCCGTCTCCACGCCCGAGGAAACGCTCCGCATCGTGCCTTTGCCCGAAGCTCGCGCGGAGATGGCCGACATGCGCACGATGATCATCATCGGCTCGAGCCTGACCCGGATTATCGAACGCGCAGGCGGCCCGATCCTCTATACGCCGCGGTCGGCGCCGTGATCGATCCAGCGCAGCACGTCCTCCGCGGCATGCACCTCCAGCCGATCCGGCAGGACCGGTCGGTCGATCATGATCACCGACAGCCCGAGCGCACGCGCCGCGCGCAGCTTGGCCTGCGCGCCCGTACCGCCCGCATTCTTGCAGACGACCATCTCGATCCCGTGCGCTGTCATCAACCGCCGGTCGCCGTCCAGATCGAACGGCCCACGATCGACTACCAGATGATGCCGCAGCAAACCGGGCGGGTGGTCGGGCGCATCGACGAACCGCAGCAGATACTCATGCTGAGGCTGCGCGCCGAACGCATCGACATGCATTCGTCCCAACGCCAGCATCACGCGCCGCGCCGGGCCTGCCAGAGCCGCGACCGCCGCCTCGATATCGGCCACCCGCGTCCACCGATCGCCAGCGACGGGAGCCCAGGGCGGCCGCGTCAAAGCGATATGCGAAACGCCTGCCCGTGCCGCGGCCGTGACGGCGTTCGCGCTCATCCGAGCCGCGAACGGATGCGTCGCGTCCACCAGATGCGTCACGCCGTGCTCACGCAGATACGACGCAAGCCCATCGACGCCGCCAAACCCACCGACGCGCACCGGGATCGGCTGAACCTTTGGGCTGGCGACACGCCCGGCATAGCTGAGCACTGCATCGTCGCCGCGCTTCGCCAGCATCGCAGCGAGCGCGCTCGCTTCGGTCGTACCGCCAAGAACGAGGATGGTCGGAATGGCTGAGGCTCCATGGCTGACGATCGTCGGGATCGGCGAAGACGGCATCGCCGGCCTCTCCGCGCCGGCCCGCCTGGCGCTTGCCGAAGCGGAGGTCGTGACGGGCGCGACCCGCCATTTGGCGCTCGTCGGCGATCTTACGGCTGAGGTCGAACCTTGGCCAGTACCGTTCGATCAGGGCATCTCGCGGTTGCTCACGCACCGCGGCCGCCACGTCGTCATGCTCGTCTCTGGCGATCCGTTCTGGTTCGGCGCAGGCACGTCGATCACGCGCCATCTGCCTGCCGACGAATGGATCGCGTATCCCGTATCGTCGACGTTCAGTCTCGCTGCAGCCCGGCTCGGCTGGCCGCTGGAGGACACGCCGTGCCTCGGTCTTCACGCCGCGCCATTTTCGCGGCTGCGTCCTCACATCGCGGTCGACCGCAAAGCGCTAGTCCTGGTGCGTGACGGCGATGCGATTGCCGTTCTCGCGCGGTATCTGTGCGCGCTCGGCTTTGGAGGATCGCGCCTGCACATTCTCGAAGCACTTGGCGGCCCTCGTGAACGCATCCGCCACGCCATCGCCGCCGACCTGGATTTCGCCGATATCGCCCATCCCGTTGCGATCGGCATAACATTCGCCGGCGCAGGTGACATGTTGCCCCAGGCAACCGGTCTGCCCGACGCGTGGTTCGAGCATGACGGCCAGATCACCAAAAGCCCGATCCGCGCGCTGACCTTGTCCGCACTTGCTCCGAAGCCGGGTGAGAAATTGTGGGATGTCGGCGCCGGCTCGGGTTCGATCGCGATCGAATGGCTGTTGTCGCATCCATCGACGCAAGCGGTCGCGTTCGAGGCCGACCCGACCCGCGCCGGCAGGGCCCGCGCCAATGCCGCCGCTCTGGGGGTAGACCGTCTGACGGTCGTGGAGGGCAGGGCGCCTGAGATCCTCGAAGGCCACGCACGGCCCGACGCCGTTTTTATCGGCGGCGGTCTGTCGGAAACGCTCCTGGAATCGCTGTTCTCGATGCTTGCCACCGGAACGCGTCTGGTCGCCAGTGCGGTCACGCTGGAATCCGAAGCGCTGCTCACGCGCTGGCAGGGACTGAAAGGCGGCACGCTATTGCGCATCGAACTGTCCGACGTGGTCCCGATCGGCTCGCGTCGCGGCTGGCGCGCGCGCTATCCCGTGGTCCAGTGGAGCGTCTGCTTGTGATCGTCGCCGGCTTCGGTTTTCGGGCGGGCGCGACGCTCGACACGTTGCGCACCGTGCTCGCCAGCGCGCAACATGGCTACCCTCCGGTAACCGCGCTTGCCGCGCCGCACGACAAGCAGGCGCTGGTATCGCCCCTCGCCGAGGCTATGGGTGTGCCGATGATCGCGGTATCGCCCAGCGCGTTGCAGTCGGCACAAACGTCGACGCGGTCTGCCGCCAGCCTCGAGGCGCGCGCCACCGGCAGCGTTGCCGAAGCTTCTGCGCTCGCCGCGGCGGGGCCAGGCGCCCGGTTGCTGACCCCCCGTCACATTTCGCCCGATCGAATGGCGACCTGCGCCATCGCGCGATCAGTTGCCGAAGGATTCGAAGCATGACCGTTCACTTCATCGGAGCCGGCCCCGGCGCGCCCGATCTTCTCACGCTGCGAGGTCGCGATCGGATCGCCGGATCACCGGTCTGCCTATACGCCGGCTCACTGATTCCGGTGGCAATGCTCGATCACTGTCCGCCCGGTGCGCGGATCGTCAACACCGCGGCCTTGTCGCTCGACGAGATCATCGCCGAGATCCAGACAGCAACCGATGCCGGCCAGGACGTCGCGCGGCTCCATTCGGGCGATCTGTCGATCTGGTCGGCAATGGGCGAGCAACTCCGCCGCCTCCGCGCGCTCGACATCCCGTTCACTATAACGCCCGGCGTACCAGCCTTCGCCGCCGCCGCCGCCGCGCTGGAGATCGAGCTCACGCTCCCCGAACTCGCTCAATCGGTCGTACTGACCCGCACGCCGGGCCGTGCCAGCACGATGCCACCTGCGGAAAAACTCACCACGTTCGCCGCTACCGGGGCGACGCTGGCGATCCACCTTTCGGTGCACAACCTCGCGCAGGTCATCGCCGAACTGACGCCGGCTTACGGCGCCGAGTGCCCGGTCGCGATCGTCTGGCGCGCGAGCTGGCCCGACCAGCAGATCGAACGCGCCACGCTCGCAACGATCGCGGACACGATCGAAGGCAAGCCCGACCGCACCGCGTTGATCCTCGTCGGACAGGCGATCTCGCCCAAGGATTTCGCCGAAAGCAGCCTCTACGCGCAAGGCTATGACCGTCGCTTTCGCCCACAATCGGCGGAGTCGAAGTTTGCCGGAGGTGAGGCATGACCCCAGGCCTGCTTGTTGCCGCCCCAGCCTCGGGCACCGGCAAGACCACCGTCATGCTCGGCCTGCTCCGTGCGCTTCGCGACGACGGGGTTGCGGTCCAGCCGTTCAAGAGCGGCCCCGACTATATCGACCCGGCCTTCCACCGCGCCGCGAGCGGCCGGGCATCGTTCAACCTCGATAGCTGGTCGATGCCCGCTGCCATGCTCGATACGCTCGCGGCGAAGGCCGACGATGCCGACTTCGCGCTTGCCGAAGGATCGATGGGGCTGTTCGACGGCGTTGCCAGGCCGGGCGAGACCGGCAACGGCGCCAGCGCAGACATCGCTCGCCGGATGGGCTGGCCGGTCGTCTTGGTGATCGACGTTTCCGGCCAGGCACAGTCCGCCGCGGCCACCGCGCTCGGGTTCAGCCGTTACGATCCCAGCGTGCCGATCGCCGGTGTCATCCTCAACCGCGTCGCCAGTCCGCGGCACGAACGGCTCGCGCGCGCCGGCATGGACGCGGTCGGCATCCGCGTGTTCGGCGCTTTGCCGAGGCGCGGCGACCTGAAGCTGCCGGAACGGCATCTAGGGCTTGTGCAGGCGGTCGAGCATGCCGACCTCGATGCGCGGATCGATGAGTATGCGACATTCCTGCGTGCGCACGTCGATATCCCAGCGCTCCGCGAGGCTGCCGCTGCAACCGCGACATCCGTTCCCCACGAAGCCTGGGTCCGCCCTCCGGCACAACGGATCGCGCTCGCGCAGGATGCCGCGTTCTCGTTCACCTATGCGCACGTCCTGGAGGGCTGGCGCAGAGCAGGGGCTGAAGTGCTGCCGTTTTCACCGCTTGCCGACGAGGCGCCCACATCGGACGCCGACATCGTCTGGCTACCCGGCGGCTATCCCGAACTCCATGCCGGACGCCTCAGCGAAGCGCGCAGTTTCCACGCCGCGCTCGCCGAGCATGCCCAGACGCGCCCCGTCCACGGCGAGTGCGGCGGCTACATGGCGCTGGGCGAGGGGCTGATCGACGCCGACGGGACACGCCACCGGATGGCCGGGCTGCTCGGCCTCGTCACCAGTTATGCGCAGCGAAAGATGCATCTCGGTTATCGACGAGCGTCGCTGCTAGCACCGATGGCGGGCTTCGCGCAGGGCGCCACGCTCGCAGGGCACGAGTTTCACTATTCGACGATCCTCGAACAGCCCGACGCGCCACTAGCCGATGTCGTGGATGCGCAGGGAGAGGCAGTGCCGGAAACGGGCTCCCGTCGCGGACGGGTCACCGGTACGTTCTTCCATATGATCGCGCCTGTTTCGTGACGGGGTTCGTGTCCTTCGTCGGCTCGGGCCCGGGCGATCCCGAGTTGCTGACATTGAAGGCCGTGGCGCGGTTGCAGGCTGCGGACGCGGTATTGTTCGACGACCTGTCCTCGGCGGTACTCGGCCATGCACGCCATGGTGCCGATCTGGTCGCGGTCGGCAAGCGCGCCGGGCGGCCTTCGCCGAGCCAGGCGCACGTCTCGCAACTTCTCGTCGAGTACGCCCGAACCGGCATCCGCGTCGTCCGGCTCAAATCGGGCGACGCCGGCATGTTCGGCCGTCTCGAGGAAGAGATCGTCGCGCTGCGAGCGGCGGGCATCCCGTTCGAGATCGTCCCGGGCATCAGCGCCGCGAGCGCCGCCGCGGCCGCTGCGCAGATTCCGCTCACACGCAGGCTCAGCGCGCGGCGCGTCCAGTTCGTGACAGGCCACGACGTCACTGGCGATCTGCCCGAGCAGCGCAACATGGCCGCCCTCGCGGATCCCGAGGCGACGACGGTGGTCTTCATGCCCAAGCGAACCTTCCCCGCGCTGGCCGCATCGCTGATCGCGCATGGCCTGTCGCCCGGCACGCCGGCGATGATTGCCGAGAATATCGGGCACCCCGACCAGAGCCTGGCGCGCTCGACGATCGCAGAGCTTGCCGCGCGATTGCAGGAGGGCTTTTCCGGCAAGCCCGCGCTCATCCTCTACGGCCCGCTGATGGACGCGGAATGATCGACCTTCACCTCATCGGCATCGGTACGGGCAATCCGCAGCATCTCACGCTGGCCGCGATCGCGGCGATGAACGCTGCCGACCTCATCCTCCTGCCGCGCAAAGGTGACGCGAAGTCGGACCTGATCGATCTCAGACGGACGATCTGCGCGGACGTCGTGACCGGCGAAACGCGCATCGTCGAGTTCGATCTTCCGCACCGCGATCCGGACTCGCCGTACCTCGATGCGGTCGATCACTGGCATGATTCGATCGCCGATGCGTGGTCCGACCAGATCGCCGCGCATCTGCCTGACGGCGGTAAGCTGGCGTTGCTCGTGTGGGGCGATCCATCGCTGTACGACAGCAGCCTGCGGATCGCCGATCGGTTGCGGGAGCGCGGCATGGCGATCCGTGTCCATGTCGAACCCGGCATCACCAGTCTTCAGGTGCTCACTGCGGCGCACGCCATTCCTCTCAACACGCTTGCCGCGCCGGCGCTGATCACGACGGGGCGCCGGTTGCGGGCAGGGGGCTGGCCGGAGGGGGTGGATACGCTCGCGGTGATGCTCGACGGCGGATGCGCATTCGAGACGCTCGCAGACGAAGGCATTGCGATCTGGTGGGGCGCCTATCTCGGCATGCCGAACCAGTCATTGATCGCAGGTCCGCTCGAGCAGGCTGGCGCGGAGATCGTCCGCACCCGCGCTTCGCTCCGCGCAGAGCATGGCTGGATCATGGATATCTACCTGCTCCGCCGGGAACGACGCATCTGACCGCCCTATTCGTTCGGCCTGCTGCAGGATGAAATGAACGCACGATTGACGCGCCGTTCAGGTGCCGTGCCGGTTCTGGATCATAAGTCGAGCCGATCGAGGAAATGACGGAGTTCGACCATGCTCAGGATCGTCATCATCGTCTTTGCGACGATATGGGGAGCATCGATGCTGTTCGGGGTGACGCTGCTCGTCGGCAGCCACTATTCGGCGCGCATCCGGCGGTTCGTGACCGGCGACTAGGTCATCGGCTTTCTGGGAAGTGTGAGCCGACGGCCAGCGTGTCCTGAAGACGATCGCCGGCCGCCCGCTTTCCGCCGTTATTCGAGGTCGTTCTCGTCGACGACGATCGTCGAAGCCCCAGGCTTGCGCTCCAGCGCTGCCAGGCACGCATCGACGATATCGTCGTTGAAACGGTTGAACAGCTCGATGCCGTCATCCTCGGGCTCGTCGCCGCTCAACTCCTTGAGAACCGCGTATTTTACCGCGAACTCATATTCGTCGCCATCGAACTCGCCGAGGAACTCGATCTGCTTCTGGATATCGTTGTCGACGATGCTCGACTGATCGATTTCTAATGCGCTGGCCATGTCGGAACTCCTGAGGTTTGCCCGCCTACTGCCCGCGCTCGGGCAACAGCGCAAGCGTCGGCGCAGCAAGCAAAACTATGCGAGGCTTCGAGCGGGTTGACCTTCTGCCGATACGATGACACGAGTGCGGTATGATACACCATACCATTGAACGCTTTGCGGAGCGAATGCCGATGGATACACGTGAAAAAGAGCCTGCGTTACGCGCCGCAGTGGCGATCGGACGTGATCCGGCGATCCTCGAGCGCATCATGGACGAAACCGTGCATCTGGCGATCTGGCAACGGCTTGCGCCGGAGTACGGCGCGGCGGTCAGCGAACTGGGCTGGGATGCGATCGACGACATCGACGACGAGATGGATGTCGTCGACGTACCGCGGGCGTTACCCATATCGCTGGCGAACGCGGGATACCCGGCCGACCTCGGGCTTGCGGACGAGCTCGCCGCGTTCGCGGTGGGCTTCGCGGAGATCGTCGCGTGCGACCGTCTGCGCGTTCGGTTGGATGTGATCCAGACCGATGCATGCCGGAAGTTTCACGCCGACAACGTGACGGTACGATTGCTGATGCCGCTCGTCGGTCCTGGAACGCAGTGGCTCGCGGCGCGCGGGGTTCATGCCGACCCACTCGTCGCGCATGGCCAACTGCAAATCGGCGAGGTCGGCCTGTTCAAAGGGCGGGTATGGGCGGAGCGACCGGAAATTCTACATCGTTCGCCGCCTGTCGCGGCCACGGGGATCACGCGGCTGTTGCTGGCGATCGATCCGTTGGGCGGCGTCCACGATCAGCGATAACGGACGTTGTAACCTCTCGTTGCTCCATGCAAGAAGAGCGTCATCACTCCTGCCATTGTGAGTCCTCGATGTCGCGTTCCAGCCTGCTTCGTTCCGCTGCTCTTCTCTGTTGCATCGCCAGCGCCGCCTCCGCGCAAACCCCCTCCAGACCGATTGCCAAACCGTCGCGCGTCAATCCGCTGACAGTGCCCAGCACGCTGCCGTTCCAGGCGCCGCGCTTCGACCAGATCACCGACGCCGATTATCAGCCCGCGCTCGAACAGGGCATGGCGGAGCAGATCGCGGAGATGAAGGCGATCGCGAACAACGCGGCAACGCCGACCTTCGCAAACACGATCGAGGCGATGGAGCGCTCGGGTCGGACGCTCGATCGCGCGAGCCAGGCGTTCTTCGGCGTGTCGCAGGCGAACACCAACGATGCACTCGACGCGGTACGGTCCGCCGAGGCGCCCAAGCTCGCGCAGCATAGCGACGCGATCTATCTCGACCCGAAGCTCTTCGCGCGCGTCCAGGCGCTGTACGCGAAGAAGGACTCGCTCGGTCTCGATACCGAGCAGAAACAGGTTCTGGAGATCTACCACAGCGATTTCCTCCACGCCGGCGCGCAGCTGAACGATACCGACAAGGCCAAGCTGCGGTTGCTCAACACGCAAATCTCGACCGCGACGACCGACTTCCAGCAGAAGCTGCTCGCCGGCACCAAGGCGGGTGCGCTGGTGGTCGACGACAAGGCCAAGCTCGCCGGGTTGAGCGATGCCGAGATTGCCGCAGGCGCGGAAGGCGCCAAGGAGCGGGGGATGCCCGGCAAGTACGTGCTGTCGCTCCAGAACACGACGCAGCAGCCCGCGCTCGCCTCACTCAGCGATCGGGCGACCCGCGCGGCGCTGTTCGAGAAGAGCTGGAACCGGTCGCAACGTGGCGACGCCAACGATACGCGCGCGCTGATCCGGACGATCGCGCAGTTGCGCGCGCAGAAGGCACAGTTGCTCGGCTACCCGAACTATGCCGCCTATTCGCTGTACGACCAGATGGCGAAGACCCCGGCGGCGGCGAAGGGCTTCATGACGCAACTCGTGCCCGCCACCGCCGCGGAACAGCGTCGCGAAGCGGCCGAGTTGCAGAAGACGATCGACGCGACCGGCGCCTCGTTCCCGCTCGCGCCGTCGGACTGGGATTTCTATTCGGACAAGGTGCGCAAAGCCAAGTACGATCTCGACCAGAACGAGCTGAAGCCGTATTTCGAGATCAGCCGCGTGTTGACGGACGGCGTATTCTTCGCCGCCAACCAGCTCTACGGCGTCACCTTCAAGGAACGCCGCGACATCCCGACCTACCAGCCGGACATCCGCGTCTTCACGGTGTTCGACAAGGACGGCTCCGAACTTGGCTTGATGTATTTCGATTACTGGAAGCGCGACAACAAGGCGGGCGGCGCGTGGATGTCGAACTTCGTCGGCCAGTCGAAGCTGCTGAAGACGAAACCCGTCGTGTATAACGTCGGCAACTTCACCAAGCCCGCGCCGGGCCAGCCTGCGCTGATCACGTTCGACGACGTCACGACGATGTTCCACGAATTCGGCCATGCGCTGCACGGGTTGTTCGCGAACCAGACCTATCCGCTGGTGTCGGGCACCAACACCGCACGCGACTGGGTCGAGTTCCCGTCGCAGTTCAACGAGCATTGGGCGCTCGATCCCAAGGTCTTCGCGAACTATGCCAAGGATTACCGCACCGGTGCGGTGATGCCGCAGGCGCTCGTCACGAAGATCAAGAACGCGGCGAAGTTCAACCAAGGCTATGAGCTTGGCGAACTGGTTGCCGCTGCGACGCTCGATCAGGACTGGCATTCGCTGCCAGCGTCGGCCGGGCCGCAGGACGTCGATGCGTTCGAGACCAAGGCGCTGAACTCGATGGGCCTCGACACGAAGGACGTCCCGCCGCGCTATCGCACGAGCTATTTCGCGCACATCTGGGCGGGTGGTTATGCGGCCGGCTACTACGCGTATCTGTGGACGCAGATGCTCGATAACGATGCGTATGCGTGGTTCATGGCGCATGGCGGGCTGACGCGCGCGAACGGCCAGCGCTTCCGCGACATGATCCTGTCGAAGGGCCATACCGAGGATTACGGTCCGATGTTCAAGGCGTTCTACGGCAAGGATCCGGATATCGGCCCGATGCTGGAAGACCGCGGCCTGACGGCGACGACGAAATAAGGCGGACAGCGGTGCGGCGGTCTTTCGGAACGCTGCACCGCACCATATTAAATCTGTAGCGTAACGGTCATCCGACTGTCTCGCCGTGCCAATAGGCGCAGCCCCGGGAGTGACGATCGATCGATCTCGCTAGGGGTTTTCAAGAATGACGATGTTTTCTCGTACGGCCGCGCGGCTGTTGTGCGGCGCTATCGGTTTTGTCGTGGTCGGCGTGCCAGTCACCGCAACGGCGCAGTCGCTGGTTGCCAAGGACGCGGAGCCGGGTTCGCCTGCTCCAGTGGCCGATCCCGCCGATCCAGCAACCCCGCCCGCCGGGCAGGATGATACGATCGTCGTCACCGGCGCGAACACGCGATCGGTGACTCAGGTCAGCGGCGTCGACATGCAGAAGATCCTCCCCGGCGTCAGCCCGTTGAAGGCGCTCCAGACATTGCCGGGCGTCACTTTCCTCACCGCTGATCCATGGGGCAACAACGAGCAGAACATCTCGCTGTTCGTCCACGGCTTCAACGCGCAGCAACTTGGCTACACGCTCGACGGCCTGCCGCTCGGCGATCAGAATTACGGCAATTACAACGGCTTGTCGCCGCAACGTGCCATCATCTCGGAGAACGTCTCGCGCGTCACGCTGGCCAGCGGCGCGGGCGATCTCGGCACCGCATCGACCAGCAACCTCGGCGGTACGATCGATACCTTTTCGAGCGCTCCCAGGAAGGAGCTCGGGGTTCAGGTCGACCAGACGCTCGGCAGCCATTCGACTTCGCGACTGTTCGCGCGGATCGACAGCGGCGACCTGGGCAACGGCAACGCGTTCTACATCTCGGGCTCGCGGCAGAAGGCGAAGGCCTGGGATTTCAACGGTATCCAGGGCGGCTATCAGGCCAATGCCAAGTTCGTCCACGATGACAGCAACGGCAAGCTGACGCTCTATGGCGCGTTCTCAGACAAGACCGAGCCGAACGAGGATTCGACAGTCATCACGACCACGACGCAAGCCACCGCGCCGTATGTCCGCCCGTTCGTCTATCCCGATTTCAACGCAATGCTGACCTATCTCAACTCCGGCGCGTACAAGGCGGACGGGTCGAACTACCGCAATTACTACGGCGTCGCGGCGCGCACCGACTATCTCGGCTACGTCAAATACGACTGGAACGTCAGCGACAAGGTCACCTTCTCAAACCAGGCCTATTACCATCACAATGACGGTGTCGGCGTCATCGGCGGTCCGATCGACGTCGCCGGTCTGCCCAAGCTGTTCTCGTTCTACTATCCGGGCCAGAACCTAACCCAGGTGTTCGGCGGCTCGGGCCTCGCGACGCGCACGACAGAATATCGGATCGACCGCGGTGGCCTCGTCTCCACCGTCGCGCTCGATCTCGGCGCGCATCATGTCGAGTTCGGCGCCTGGTACGAGCATCAGAGCTCTTCCGCCTATCGCCGCTGGTATCCGTTCCCGGTCAACGATCCGAGCACGCCGTACCAGCGCCCGCGCGAGGAACTGACCCCGCTGATCACGCAATATCACAGCGAAGTCCGCGTCGACGAATACCAGGCGCATATCCAGGACAGCTGGAAGGTCTTGCCGACGCTCACGATCCAGGGCGGCGTCAAGAGTACCTTCCAGAACGCGTCACAGCGCGTGCCGACGCAGCCGATCCCGGGCTCGTTCACCGGCTCGGTCGCACTGCCGGTCGGCAAGATCGACACGCACAAATACTTCCTGCCACAGCTTGGTGCGCTGTGGGATGCGACCGACAATGAACAGGTATTCGTCAACGTCCAGAAGAACATTCGCCAGTTCCAGACGAGCGCCGCCGCCGGATTGTCGCCGTTCGCACTCGGCAGCCAGGCGGCGTTCGACCTGTTCAAGCAGGACGTCGAGCCCGAGACGAGCTGGACCTACGAGGCGGGGCTGCGTTCGCATCATGCGCTGAACCTCGGCCCGCTGACCGGCTTCGATGGCCAGATCAGCGTCTATCACGTCGACTTCAGCAACCGCCTGCTTGGGATCAGCCCGAACCCGGTGGTGACTGCGGTCGTCAGCGGTGCCGCCATCCTGCAGAACGTCGGTGCGGTGAAGACCGACGGGTTCGACATCGCGGGCACGTTCCGGTTTGGCTCGCACTTCTCGTTCTACGATGCGCTCTCGTACAACAACTCACGCTACGAGGAGAACTACATCAGCGGAACCAGCACCGTCGCGACCGCGGGCAAGAAGGTACCGGGTAGCCCCGACTGGCTCAACAAGTTCACCGCCTCGGCCAATTACGGCATCTTCGATGCGCAGCTCGTCGGCGACTATATCGGCAAGCGGTTCGCGACCTATACCAACGACCTGTCGGTGCCGTCCTACTTCACGCTGTCCGGCCGCATTGCCGCGCGCGTACCGCTGTCGGAAGGGGAGATCGTCAAGACGGCGACGGTCAGCATGAACGTCACCAACATCACCAACAAGCGTGCGGCATCGACGCTCAGCATCGGCGCGGCGAGCGGGACGTTCAACCAGTTTCCGGTCGCACCCCGCCAGGTGTTCGGGACGATCAGCGTCGGCTTCTGAGGCGGGAAGGGGGCCTCGGTCTTGCCGGGGCCTCCTACTGTACGTCCGTGGTTGTCGGGAATATCATCGGAGGATCGCCCGGCTGCCAAGGCGCCGGGCGTATCATGACCTGAGCGAACAACGCCGATGCGAGGTGGATCGCCAGCCACGCGTGTAGCCGCTCGAACGGCAGTCCGTCGAAATAGGATCGGTCGGTCTGTGCGAACTGACGGACGAACGGCATGATCGCGAGATCGGTCATCGACTGCGGGCTGGTGCCGAGACTGCCGCTAGCACGCAACCTCTCGTCCAGATCGCGGAGCAGCACGGTAGCCGCATCGCGGTGCTCGATCGGGTCGACGTCGTAGCGATCGGCATATTTGTAGCGGTCGAGATGGTGTTTGAAGGCGCCGTCGTTCGTCGCGATCAATCCAGCGTCGTTATCGGTTGGCCACTCGGCGTCGGGCGAACGCGCGCAGGCCCAGCGCATGATGTCAAGGCTCTGGTCGATCACCGTCCCGTCCGGCAGCACCAGCACCGGCACGGTTCCCTTGGGCGACGCGTCGAGCATTGCCGCCGGCTTGTCCCGCAAGACGATCTCACGCAGTTCGACCTGACGATCGGCCGCCGCGATCGCGAGACGCGCGCGCATCGCGTACGGGCACCGTCGGAAGCTGTAGAGGATCGGCATCATCGGACCTGCATAATGCGAGCGAGCGCTCACGTCGCCTGATCCTGAAAACAGCCGGTGCGACCGCGATCGATACCGTGGAGCGGCATCGATCGCGGCAAGGCCGTCAACTCAGAAACGATAGCCGATCGTCGCCTGCACGGTCCGGCGGTTGCCGTACCAGCACCAGTTATAGTTGGCGAAGCACGACGTCAGATACTTCTTGTCGAAGATATTGGCTCCGTTGACGGCGAGGCTGAGGCCCCGCAGCGATGGGGCGAACTTCTCCAGGTCGTAGCGGATCAGTGCATCATAGACTGTGTAGGATGGGCTGTTGCGGCCTACAATCTCCATAGGCGTGACGCCTGCATAGACCTCGTCGACATGCCGGACCGCACCGCCGATCATCAGCCCTTCGAGGCTACCGCTACGTGGCGTCCAATCGAGATAGGCGGACGTGCCACCACGCCCGACGGTTTCGAGCCCGCGACCGACGCGTGCCGGCGCATCGGCATCGCTGGTAACCTTGACGCGCTGCCGGCTGAACGCGACGCGCGCGTTGAAGCCGTAGGGCAGGGGAGCACTCCCCTCGAACTCGACACCTTGCGAACGAACGCCGCCGGTCTGCCGCGAAACGCTGAAATTGGGTGTCGACGTCAGGACGTTGGTCTGGTCGATACGGAACCATGCACCGGACAGCAGGATCTGCGTTCCCGGAATGCTGAACTTCGCACCGGCCTCGATCTGCTTGCCGAGCGATGGGTCTGCCAGCCCCGGCTGGCCGTTGCTCTGCGTGATCGGACTCGCCTGCTGCTCGAACGACGTCGAATAGCTGACGTACGGCGCAAGACCGAACGGCAGCGTATAAAGTGCGGCTGCGCGATACGTGAACTTCTCGTCGTGCTTGGCGTCACGCCCGTCCTGATGCGCACGCGCCCAATCCTGCCGGCCGCTCAAGACCACGCGAAGGTCGCCGATCGCCATCTGGTCCTGTGCGTAGACGCCCTGCTGACGCTGCTGCACATCGATCGCGAACTGACCGCCGATCTGTTCCGGGGTCGTCGGGACCGTCACCGTACCGTAGACCGGGGCAAAGCCGTTAAGGGGTGGCGCGACGCCGAACGCGGCAAGCTCGCGCGAATGCGCGACCTGGCGGTCTACACCGAACAGGAGCGTGTGCTTGATCGGGCCGGTCTGGACGGTGCCGGAGAGCTGGTTGTCGAACGTCCAGTTGTTGAGCTGTTCGCGGGTCGCGTAGGACGCACGGCTGAAAGTCTGCTGCGTCGGGTCGGTCGTGTCGAGGCCGCCTGCGGTATAGATGAGCCCGAGCGCCGACTTCACATATTGATAGCGACCTGACGAGCGGAGCGCCCAGCCGCCACCGAAATCATGACGGAAGATGTAGGTGAGTGCCGCCTGCTCACGGCTGAAGCGGTTGCCGGCCTCGCCTCCGTCGAAGCTGGTCGGCAGCTTGCCGTTGGGGTTGGCGAGTAGCGTTCCGCTGGCCGGAAACACGCCGTAGTCTCCGTTGTACGGATCATGCGAATAGGCGCCGAGCAGGGTGAAGCTGGTCGAACTGCCCGCGCCTGCCGTCACGGCGCCCGAGATCGTCTGGCGTTCGCGCTTGCCGAACTTCTGCTGCGTGTCGGCGCCATTCGCGCTGCCGTTGATCCGCCAGAGAACGCCTTCGCCCGCTCGCCCACCGATGTCGGCATCGACGCGGTAGAGATCGTAATTGCCGTAGGTGCCGCTGATCGCGCCATAGAGTGCTTGGTCGAGCGGGAGCTTGCTCGATTCCGCGACGAGGCCACCGGGGCTCGACTGGCCATACAATACCGATGCGGGTCCCTTGATGACCTCGATCCGGTCGAGGCGTGAGACGTCGACCTGTGGCACGGCATAGCCCGACGGGCTGCCGAACTGCTTCAAGCCGTCGAGATACACGGGCGCGTCGAAGCCGCGCAGCTTGAACTGGTCATAGACTTCGCCGCTCGACCCGCGCGTTTCGGGCGTCACACCTGCGACAAAGCGAAGCGCTTGGTTGAGGTTCTGCAAGCTGCGGCCTGCAATGTCATCAGCGGTGATGACGGTAATCGACTGGGGCGTCTCGGCGAGCGGGGTATCGGTCTTGGTGCCCGACGACGCCTGAGTGCGCGCCTGCTGTGCGTTGACCACGATGACTCCCGATTCGTCATCGTTTTGCGCGGTCTGCGCATAGCCAGGCGCGATTGCGAGAGCGGCGGAACCCAGCAGGAAAGCGATGCCGAGACGATGTGTCATGTGATACCCTTTACGTTATGGCGCCCCGCTAATGTTTCTGATAGTTATTATCAACAGCGAGTTGGCCCCTGAATTATTGAGCGGTTGCATCTGCGGCAATCTGGCAACACCTGTCTCGTCCCGGATGCGCAGGAGTCGAAGACGCGTGAAGAACCAGAAGGCAATGGCAGCCCAGATCGCGACCGCTGGAGACGAGGCGTGGTTCGACAAGAACCTCGACCGACGATTGCGACTGAGGAACATGGTCGCCGGGGAGTTCGACGACGTGGTCGGGCAGCCGCCGGTCGGCATGACATGGCGGACGATCGTCCTGGAAGCACAGCCGGGTGCCCGGAGCCGTCAGGCGATTGCGTTGCCGATCGGTGTCGATGCCGATGCGCTGACCGACACCGATCTCTTCGAGCTTTTCGTACAGGTGGCGCCGCCGGGTGCCCGCGCGATGATTGCGTCACTCCGCAAGGTCAAACTGCCCCAAGGCACAGCGACACGGCGCTGAAGACAGGTCACGGGCGGACGGACGCCGCGAGGTACCTCGATTTCGGACAAGGCGAGGCGCAGACGTGGTGGGCCGTGCTTCTCACCCCGGCATCTCCTGCTAGCTTGTCGTCAGCGATGCGCGGCCGAACGGCCGCCGCGTCCTCGGTGCCCTGCCCGGATACGAGAGTGTCGCACGGACGGGCAGGGCACCTCGTTCATACTAGATTCATGTTAAAGCGGCATAGCGCGCGTCAGAGGCATCGCCTAGTATCGCGTAACCTTCAGCGCCCCGCCGGTTTCAGTCACACGGACAAGCGGGGCGCTCAACGCCGGCCTTCAGTGCAGTACCTGACGTGACAGTCGGGCATCGGCCAAGTCGAGTTCGCGTCCCAATTGCTCCGCCAGTTCGACGCCGATCTCACGGCGGCGCGCCAGGTCGAAGATTGCGTTGCGTTCGGCACGGACCGCGGCGAGGCGCATGTCGCGTTCGATCACGCCATCGCCGTGCAGTGAACGATCTTCCGGCTGGGTCGAGAGGCTGTCGATCCGTTCGCGATACTGGTCCATCAGGCGTGCGGCGATATCGGTGAAGCGGTCGGGATCGTCGCGTCCCTCGGCCATTCGGTGCTGGACGCGGTCGAGCTCGGCGATCGCCGCGTTAGCCGCAACCAGCTTGGCTTGGTCTCGCGCCGCGCCGACGCCCGTTTCGGGCGGCAGGCTCAGTCCGCGCAGAAGCAACGGCAACCCGACCGCAGCGATCACGAGCGACGACAGGATGACGCCTGACGCCAGGAAGATGACCAGGTCGCGCGCCGGGAACGGTGTCCCGTCGGCCATGCTCAATGGCAACGTCAGCGCGCCCGCCAGCGTGATCGCGCCCCGCGCGCCGGCGCAAGACATCGCGGCGATGATCCGGCGTGGCGGGCTCTCACCGGCGGCGGGGTCATTGCGACGTCGCGCGCGGAGCAGCGTGAACTGGAGCGACACCCACACCCAGCCATAGCGCAGGATCGCCAGACCGGCGACGACCGCGACGACATAGACCGCAAGCCACCACGGGCTGACATGCCCCGTCGACGTCACGGTATCGCGCGCACGGACGAACACTTCGGGCAATTGTTCGCCGAGCAGCACGAAGATCACGCCGTTCAGCGTGAACTGCAGCATGTCCCAGACCGCTCGACGGCGGATACGCGTTCCCGCCGCGACCGCGGTCGTGGCATCGGTAAAGCTCATCGCGATCCCCGCGGCGGCGGCGGCGAGCACGCCCGACGCGTGGATGTGCTCGGCCAGCAGATAGGCGGCGAACGGGATCAGCAGGCTGACGAGGATATTCGATCCGGCTTCGTCACCGAACCGCCGCGCGAACGCACTCTTGGTCGCGACGATGCCGAGCGCGACACCGACGCCGATCGCGACGCCCGCAATCGCCATCCACGCGAAGGTCGCGGCGGCATCGGCGAACGAGAAGGTGCCGGTCAGTACGGCGGCGATCGCAAAGCGGACGCAGACTAGGCCCGACGCATCGTTCAGCAACGCTTCGCCTTCGAGGATATGCATCATCCGCTTCGGGATCGGCGCGTTCTGCGCGACCGCCGATACCGCGATAGGATCGGTCGGCGACACCACGGCTGCGAGCGCGAACGCGACCCCCAGCGGCATCGCCGGGATCAGCCAATGAATGAAGAGGCCCATGCCAAGGACGGTGAGGAAAACGAGGCCGAGCGCGAGCCCCAACACGGCGCCACGATCGCGGAAGAGTTCGTCCTTCGGGATCCTCCAACCGTCCAGGAACAGGAGGGGCGGGACGAGCAGCAGGAAGAAGAGTTCGGGATCCAGCTCGACCCGGACGTGCGCGACCATGCCGATCAAGGCGCCGAGCGCGATCTGTACCAGCGGCCGGGGCAACGCCGAGGGCAGCATGCGCGAGACGATGCCGCTCACCACGACGGCGAGCAACAGGAACAGGCACAAGGTCACAATCTGCAAACCGGACTCCCCGAGGATTTGGACGCGCGGCAGGCACGCAGGCGCGCGATCCAAAGGACCGGCGAGTATCCAGTATCAGATAGCAGAGAACCGGAAATTTCGGAAGCGCGCTGCACCTTTTCCGGCTGCGTACAGTCCGGGTCGCAGCATCAGGAAACCGCCACGGACATTGTGGTGGTAGCCCGACACCTCCATCCCGCGATCGAACCGATGCCAGGTCCGGCCGCCATCGCCGCTGGTGTCGTACGTGACGATATGGCGATCGTTGGTCACGCGGATCCGCATCGAACGGCCGTGCGGGTTCGTGGGACGGCCACGTTCGGCGCCATATTGGTGCGTGACGAACCGGTCGCCGTCGAAGCCGAGCCCGCAATAGAGCTTGTCGTCGTAGAACAGGATCAACCCGGCGGTGGTGTCGGGATCGATCGCGACGTCGCATTCGAATTGGTAGCGCGTGTCGCCGGCGATCAGCAGGAGCGGGGAGGAGTCGACGGGCGCACTACCGCTGGCGGCGAGCGCCAGGGTGTTGCCGGAGACAGACGCGCGTTTCGCCTCGTCGGGGCGGGGGCGGAAGAAGCTCCATTTCGTCCCGAGCGCGAGGGTCTCGAAATTGTCCGAGAGTATCTGGCCATGCGGGACTGCGGTGCCGCCTTTCGGTTTCGCAAGCGGCTTCGACAGATCGCCGCCCTTCATCCGGAACCAGCCATCGGCGGTCCACTCCACGGGATCGAGCAGCGTCTGGCGGCCGAGCGTCCAATAGCCGTTCTCGAACCCGTGATAGAGTGCCCACCAGTCGCCTGCCGGCCCTTCGACCAGCGAGGCGTGACCCCGCGACCACCAGCGTTCGGCGGTGTTGGTGGTGCGGACGATCGGGTTGGCGGGGCAATCCTGCCACGGCCCATGGATCGAACGGGAGCGCGCTGCGATCACCATATGGCCTGTCGGCGGGCCGGCGGTGCCGCCAACCGCGGTAATGAGGTAGAACCAGCCGCCGTGGCGAACGATCTTGGGCCCCTCCGGCGAGAACCCCTCGACGATCCAGTCCTCGGGATAGCGCCACGGATCATAGACGTGCTCGACCGCGCCGACCGTCGACAGGCCGTCGGCGGCGAGGCGGATGCGGTCCCCGCCCGACAGGAAGAGCCAGCGACTGCCGTCCTCGCCGACGACGTGGCACGGGTCGATATGCTTGTGCAGGCCGAAATCGACGGGATCGCTCCACGGGCCCTCGATGCGGTCAGCGTGGATCACCCAGATCGAATTCGGTTCGGCTTTCACGGGAATGTAGAGGAAATAGCGGCCGTCATGCTTCTCGAGGCTGACCGCCCAGACGGATCCGATGTTGCGCGTGAGGGCTGGGCCCACCGGTTGCCAGTTCACCAGATCGCGCGAGTGCCAGATGACGAGCCCCGGATAGGAATCGAAACTGGAGAAGGTCATGTAATAGTCCGACCCGTCCTTGAGGATCGCAGGATCGGGCCGATCGCCGGCCATCACTGGATTGAGGAAACGGCCGTCGCCCAGATCGGCGATCCGCTGGTTATCCAGACCGCGACGCCAATCGGGGGCGGCGGGCGTAGTCTTTGCTGCGGTACGGGCAGGCGCCTCGCCGGGGACGAGCAACGCGCCGGCTGCGCCGAGCGTGGTGAAGGCATCGCGTCGCGTGAAAGTCATGATCGGACCTTTCGGATGTCATCGGTGCGCTGGCGACCGTGGACGAGCAGCGCGGTGTGATACGCGACCGGAGGTTTACCGCGCGCGGTATCGGCGATCGTGAGCCACGCCATCGCCTCGGCGACACGCGTGGCTGGTTCGAGCGGGATGCGCGCGAGTTCGACATCGAACGGCGCGAAATATGCGGGTTCGCCCTGCCATTCGACGAGGCGCTCGCCGGCCTGTTCGATCGACCAGCCGTGGAGGTGGATGCCGAGATCGACGAGTGCGCGGGCGACGCGAAACAGGAGCCAGTGGATGTGGCCAAGCGCGTCGTGTGGATCGGTATAGGCGCCGGCCTGTTCGGCGAGCTGCTCGGCGTAGATGCCCCAACCTTCGACGAACGCCGAAGCGTATTCGATGCGGAGCGGATGCGGCGGGGTGGCGCCTTCCAGACCGAGCTGGATCATGTGGCCGGGTAGCAGTTCGTGCGCGACGACGCTGGGCAGCGTCCAGCGGGGGCGGCGGCGGATGTCTTTCAGGTCGACGACATAGGCGCCGGGGTGGGCTGGCGTCGGGACCTCGCGGTAGCCACCGCGGCCGGCAGCGATCTCTTGTGGCGAGAGCGCGCGCGCGCTGGTGTTCAGACACCAGGGAGCGAGTGTACCGAATGCTGCCGGGATATGGGTTCGCGCCGTGGCGAGCATGCGGTTCATGTCGGTAATGGCTTCGGTCCGGCCCGCGTCGGTGTCCGGGTAAAGGAAGTGCTCGTCTCGCCAGAGTTCGGCGTAGCGTTCTGCGACCGTGCCGTTCGGCGCGCCGATTTGGTCGAACAGGTGCGTTGCGCGGGCGTGAAGGCGGTTCAGTTCGCTGAAGAGTCGGCGTTCGGCATAGGCCAGAGTCATGGTGCCGAGCGAGCGTTGGAGTTGCAGCGCGTACCAGTCCGCGCCGCCCCGGAACCGTCCGACGCCGGGGGCGGAAGGGGCGGTGTCACGCAGACTTTCGAGCGCGGCGATCTGTCGGTCGATCGCGGGGTTCGTGGAGGCGGATCGAAGCGCATCGACTGTGCGGTCGAGAGACAGGCGAGGAAGGATGATGCCGGCTTCGGCGTCGGCGAGGATCGCAGCGGTGTCTGCGTCGATCTTCGCTGCATCCGGACGCGGGGCCTTCCAGGCGCCGGTCGTCGGTGTGACGCGGTAAGGGCCGCGTCCGATGCGGCCGAAGGCGGACCGGGCGATAGCGGCGTCGATCTTGAGGCCGGCACGGGAGGTGGTCAGGTCTAGGCGGTCACCGGGTTGTAGGATGCTCGCGTCGAAGGCGGCTAGCACGCGGAGTGCTTCGTCTGGGTGGGTCGCGGCGGCCTCGTCGAGGGCTTGGCGCAGGGACGGGGTGGGTTGGGCACGCACGTTCGTAGCAAGGAAGGCCGATGCTCCCAGTCCAACGAGTACGCTTCTGCGGTCCGGAGTCATTCCCCATACCTCCGTTCGCCCTGAGCGAAGTCGAAGGGTGTGCCCCAAGAAAAGGTGCTTCGACTTCGCTCAGCACGAACGGACTGGGGAGGGGGTGTAAGAATTACTGGAGTGCGCGGGTTCATCATCGGAGCGGGACGCGGTTGTTGGCTTGGGTAATTTCCGGTTCGTCTCCGGCGAGTGCGACTTGAACGGTCAGCGTCGAGAGATCGACGCCGGATGGGATCGACAGCTTCACGATCGCCGTCTTCGGCCGAAGATCGAGCGGGGCGGCTAGCGGGGAAATGCTCGCAGTGGCGACGAGCCTGCCCGCCGCGTCGACCAGTTCCGCGCGGCCGCCTTTCGCGTCCTTCGCGCCGAGGCTGTGGACGGTGACCCTTACGCTCCGGCCCTTCACGACTACGTCGTCCGTGCCGATGCCGAGGTCGGCGCGCTCATCCACTGGCGGGCCGGGCTCGACTAAGGCGAAGTCGAGTACCGTCGTCCCGGGTGCGAAGGAGACGCCGGTGCTTGCGCTGCGTTCGAGTGTCATGGTCCGCGCAGCCCCGATCGGCGCGAGCGTCTTGCCGCCGTCGGTGCTGCTCGAAGCCTGCATCGACCAGCGGCCTGCGGTGACGGTCCAGGTCGACATCGTCGCTTGCTGGGCGTGGTCGCTTGCGTTGTAGGAGATTACGCGGAACTTCGTCGGCGTCGCGCCCGGCAGCAGGATCGCGACGCGCTCGGCCGCGCCCGGTTCGGCGAAGCGCCAACTCACGGTGTTGCCGGGCCAGCTCTGGTTGCGGCGGAGTGCGATGCCGCCGAGGCGTTCGCGTTGCAGGATCTCGCTCGGCTGGTCGACGCGGTCGCTCCACCAATGGCCCTCGGTGTACATGTCCATATGCTGCGACTTGTCGGCGATCGCGTCGGCGTGAAGCGCTTCCAACGGCGCAGTGTCGCCGGTCGCGGTCCAGGCGGTGTAGCGGGCGAACGGGTCCTCGGATTTGCTCGCCGCGAGTTTCGTGCGGGCCGTCGCGCCACCCGGAAGCGCGTCGAACGCGTTCTCGTTGAACTCGGCCAGCGCGCCCGGACCGGCCTTGGCGAGCCGCGCTTCGATCGGGCGAAGGTATTTCGCATCGCCGGTGTAGCGCCATGCGGCCCAAGTCGCCTGTAGCGACGTGGTGATCCCGCCGCCGTCGCCGGTACGCTCGGCATCGGTGCGCCAGTTGATCTCGTTGGGATAGCTCCAGCTGCCATCCGGGCCTTGCTTGCCGTGCGCCATCCAGCCGTCGATCACGCCGGTGACGAGGCCGCGCGCGAGCGGGTTGGCATTGTAGAGGCCGACCAGCATCGGGCCGTGCATGACGGTGAAGGCATAGGGTTTCTGCCATTCCCATGCGCCCTCGCGGTACATTTTCCGCCCGCCATACCAGTTGCTGGCGAAGTGCATATGGCCGGCGGGGTTCCTGAGGATGACGGTCTGGAGGGCGCGCGTGTTGTCCATCAGGCGCTCGACCGCCTTGGGTTCGCCCCAGTTGAGGTACAGGCGTTCGGCGTTGCTGTTCAGGCCCTCCTCGTACGCGTGCAGTTCGTCGGCGGTGATGTAGCCGAGACCGTTCACGATCATGCCGTTCTTGTAGACCGCGTCCGACAACGCCCGGAGCGAAGCGTTGATCTTGTCAGGCTCGACACCCATCAGCGCCAACCCGGGCCATTGCTGCGTCAGGTCGGTATCGTCAGACAGGCCACCGCCGAAATCGCCATAGGGGACTTGGCGCTCGTCGATCCACCACATGACGAACTGGCGGACGAGCTTGAGGTCTTCGAGTTGGCGGAAGGCCCAGAGCGGGACACCGGCGGGAGCGACGGGCTGGACGAAGGGTGGCAGGTTCTCAGGGCGATAATTGATGTCGGCCCAATAGGCGCGGGCGCGCGTGTTGCCGGGATCGACGCGGAGCAGGTCGGAGATGTCGGCGAAGAGGCGCTGGTAGAGGCCAGCGCGCTTCGACGCGGTGTGTTCCTCGACGAGAAAGCCCCAATTGTCTTTCACCTGCGCCATGCGGTCGGCAATGTGCTCGGGCAGCGCGGCAGCGCGGGGTTTGAAGACGAGGCGGATCTTGGCGCTGTTCAGCGCGGTGGCGTCGAAGTCCGGGGCGGCGCTGGCGATCGTAAGATAGAGGCTGTCGTTCGGCAGGATGCGGTCGCGCAAGTCGAGCCACAGCGTGCGGGCTTCGTTCGGACGGACCGAGACGGAAAGGTCGATCATGTCGCGGCCGGGCCAGATCGGGTCCTTCACGCGGATGTTGAGCGCAATCAGGCCGGCGGCGTTGGGCCTAGCCTTCAGTGCGGGGATGTCGATCGCGATGCCGTCGAGGCCGTCGTTGAGGTTCTGCCAGCCGTAATCGAAGGCGCGGGCGAGGGGGCGATCCGGGAGCGCGTCGCCGAAGCTCGCTGGGATCAGGATGTGGACTATCGGGGCGGCGTCCGTGCGGCGGACCGGGGCGCCGGATGCGCCGCCGGTGCCGGCGCCGACGGCCGCCTTCAGGCCGGCGGAAGGCATCGCGACGACGGTGCTGCGCTCGTCGGGGGCGAACCGGCCGGTGATGTAGGCGTTCAGGGGCGCGAGTGCTGCGAGGTTCGGCGATGCAGCTGCGTCGACGGTATAGGAGAGCTTGAAGCTGCCGACGGGTTCCGCGCCCGCGCCGATGTCATAGGCCCAGATTTCCTGGATCGGCTGCTCCTGCATCATGTTGGTGAAGCTCAACGTGCCGCCGGTGCGCGAGGCGAACCGGTCGACGCTGCGGACTACGCCTTGCGGGCGGGTGGCGATCTGGACGGTCTTGCCGGCGTTGCTCCAGTCGAGCCTGCCGTATGCGGCGCCGCGGATCTCGACGCGATTGACGTGCTCGCCAGGGGGGATCGTCAGGTCGTAGCGCTTGCCGCCTTCGACATAGGTGTTCCAGTCGGGCAGCTCGAAATAATCGTCGCGGCCAGGCAGGCGGGAGCGGTTGTAGACGCCGGGCCAGGTCGTCTCGGCGATCCCGTCGACGCCTTTCCACATCCATTGCTTCAGGTCCTTAGCGTCGGCGAACTCGACTTTTCGGACTCGGGTGACGGGGGTGTCGAGCACCGGTGGCGTGGACTTGTCCCAGCCGTAGCGGTGGAGCCATGCAGCGCGTCTGGCGGTCGGGTCGGTCGCGGAGGCGGGGGACGGTTCGCGTTTTTCCGCGAGCGATGCGACGTCGGTATCGGCGAGCATGTGGTCATAGACGCGGATCTCGTCGAGGTCCGATCCGCGCATGAAATTGTAGCGGCTCTGGACCTGGTGCGGGGACATCACGCGGCCGGCTAGGCCGAACTGGTCGAGACCGCTGTCGAGGTCCGCCTTCTGGTCTTTCCGAGCGACCAGCTTGCCGTCGACGAAGAGTTGGACGCCCACGGTTTCGTCCCAGGCGAAGGCGATGTGTGACCATGCATCAGCGGCTGGCGCTTGTGGGATCGTCCACGAAACGCGGATGCGCGAGAGGTTGGCGTCGGTGACGAAGGCGTCGAAGCCGTGGCCGTTCCAGTCGACCCGCAGGAACGCCATGTCCCAGCTCGAATGGTCGGCGAACCCGGTGCGGAAGATCACGAACGGGGCTTCCCCGACGGGTGTGCGGGCCCGCCAGAAGAAGGTGAGCGTGCCACGGTCGGCGCGAATGTTGCCGGGGGCTTTCCAGGCAACGTACCCGTCGTCCGCCCAGCGCGCTGCGCCGCCGATCGCACCGTCCGGGGTGATATCGACGCCGCTGCGGAAATTGGGGACGGGGTCGCCGGTGGCGTAGTCGGCGGTGAGGCTTTTGTCGGCGGAGGCGCGGAAGAGGAGCCCGGTCGCATCCTGCGCTTGCGCCGGAGGGATGCTCGCAACGGCCAGCGCTAGGACGGATGCCGTGGTGAAACGCTTCACTGCTCTCTCCCTGGGGCCAATCGGCATTGAGCGATTTGGCCAAATGTTCGTCGTCAGAAGCTTGTTCTCCCGCGAAGGCGAGAGCCCAGACTGGGCTCCCGCCTTCACGGGAGAACAAGGAAGGGAAGGCCTAGCCCGCGTCCACCCGCGCCAGGCGTGGCGACAGCAGGTGCACGACGGTGATCGCGATCAGATACGTGCTGCCGGCGACCGCGAAGATCAGCGTGTAGCTCCCCGTTGTCTGCAGGACGTAGCCGGTGAACTTGGCCATCATCATGCCGCCGATCGCGCCGACCGTCCCGCCGATCCCGACCACCGACCCGACCGCGCCACGCGGGAACATGTCCGACGGGATCGTGTACAGGTTCGCTGAAAACGCCTGGTGCGCGGCCGTCGCCAGCCCGACGATCCCGACCGCGAGCCAGAGATTGTCGACATATTGCGCAAAGAAGATCGGCATAACGAGGAACGCGCACGCCAGCATCGTGATCTTCCGCGCGAAATTGGCGGAGTGGCCGCGCTTCATCAGCTTCGAGGACGACCAGCCGCCCGCAACGCTGCCAACATCGGAGAGAAGGTAGATCGCGACGAGCGGCGGGCCGAAGCTCTTGAGATCGAGATGATAGGTCTTGGCGAGGAAATCAGGCGTCCAGAACAGGAACAGCCACCAGATCGGATCGATCAGGAACTTGCCCAGCGCATACGCCCAGGTCTCGCGGTAGCCGAGCAGCTTGAGCCAGCCGATCTTCTTGGCAGGATCCGCCGGATCGCTCTCGATATGCGCGAGCTCAGCAGGCGACAGCTTCGCCACCTCGCGCGGACGGCGATAGATCGCAATCCACGCGACGAGCCAGATCAGGCTGATCGCGCCGGTGATGATGAACGCCATCCGCCAGCCGAATGCGATCGTGATGATCGGCACGATCAGCGGCGTGATCACCGCGCCGATGTTCGCGCCCGCGTTGAACACGCCGGTCGCAAACGCGCGCTCCTTGGCGGGGAACCATTCGGAGACGGCCTTGATGCCAGCTGGGAAATTGCCTGCCTCGCCAAGGCCGAGCACGACGCGTGCCGCCGAGAACTGGAACGCGTTGCCAGCAAACCCGCACAGCGTATGCCCGAGCGTCCAGATCACGAATGCCACCGAATAGCCGATCCGCGCCCCAAGCACGTCGACGATCCGGCCAAAACTCAGATAGCCGATCGCATAGGCCGCCTGGAACCAGAAGATCACGTCGGCATAAGTCGTCTCGTTCCAGCCGAGTTCGGCAGAAATCGTCGGCTTCAACACGCCGATCATCTGGCGATCGACATAGTTTATCGCAGTCGCGGCAAACAACAGGCTGCAGATCAGCCAGCGATACCGGCCGATATTGCCGCCGATGCCATTGACGTTCGTTCCATTTGCTCCGGCCCCATTCGCGCCTGCCGCGCCTCCCGGCATGTCCATCGTTGCCACTGGACTCTCTCCTAAAAGCAGCCTCTAGCGGGCCTTGATGGTGCAATGGACGGCGAACCGTCCGTCAAAGCGCGCCTCGACCCGGTCGCCTATCGCGACCGGATGGACACCGGTAACGGCGCCGGTCGAGACCCACTGCCCGGATGACAACGCGATCCCACGCGCGGCCATATGCTCGAGCAGATACCGAACCGCACCAAATGGCCCGTCGAGCATCGTCGCACTCGTCGCGGCCCCGATCAAGGCGTCGTTGATCCAGAGCTCGACCGGCCAGCCGTTGATATCGCCATCGCGCCATCCCGCAGCATCCGCGCCGATCACTAGCCCGTTGTTGTTACCGAAATCGGACACCGTGACGGTAGGACCCAGCGCGTTGATGCCGGGGAAGGGCGAACTAGCGATCTCGATCCCGACATGGACCGCGTCGACCATCGCGCGTGCCTCGGCCATCGTATAGTGCGCCTTGGCGGGATCAGGCGCGGTGCCGATCCGCAGGAGGAACTCAGCCTCCGCCGCGGCGAACCCGTCCGCAAACACCGGCATCGCCACTGGATCGCCCGCCGCTGGATCATCCGTTGGCGTGACGATCTGATCGGCGAAGATCGGGCCGGTGAGGCGGTCGACGCTGTCGAGTGGCGGGTTGATGCGCCCGACCTTCCACCCCGCGACGATGCCATCGGCCAGGAGAAGCGCGGCGTCCTGCACCGCATAGCCTTCGCTTAACGTAGCCGGCACGGCGCCCGGAAATTCCGGAACGGCGACGCCGTTACGCCGTGCATCGACGAAAGTACGGGCGATATGCCGGATATTGTCGGTCGTGTCGGGCTGTGCCGCCAAGAACCCCTCCTGTAATAGCGTTAATCTGCTTTGTCCCGAGCGTATGGGAAACCGGTGTCATTGACAAGCAGCCGTCCTTTTTATTGCAAGGACAGGGTTTGCCGACGGTGAGACTGGTCGATCCGATGTCTCGCGGCTATGCCGAGCCAATGCAGAAAACCGGTCAGCCTACGATCAACGACGTGGCGCGGATCGCCGGCGTCTCGAAGAAGACGGTGAGCCGGGTGATCAACCGATCGCCATTGCTCAACGACGATACGCGCAAGCGAGTCGAGGATGTGATCGGCGAACTCGGCTATATTCCCAACCCGCAGGCACGCGCGCTGGCGCTCAGGCGGAATTTCCTGATCGGGCTGGTGCACGACAATCCCAATGCACAGACCGTGCTGAACGTGCAGCAGGGCATGCTCGAGGCGCTTCACGGAACCGAATTCGAGATGGTCGTCCGTCCGCTCGATCGCGGCTCGGCGACGATGCTCGATGATCTGCGACACTTCCTGGAACGCCAAAGGCTGTTCGGGGTGCTGTTGATGCCGCCGGTGAGCGAGAACGACTCGGTGGCGGCGCTCTGCGATGCGATCGGCTGTCGCTACGTGCGGATGGGCTCGGCCGTGATCGACGACAACGATCACATGGTCGCGTCGAACGACCGGGAGGCGGTGCGGATCGCCACGGAATATCTGATCGCGCAAGGACATAGACGGATCGGCCTAGTCGCGGGGCCGCACGGCTTCCGGTCGGCACGCGAACGGCGTCTCGGGTTCGAGGACGCCTTGGCCGCGGCTGGGATCGCGCTGCCCCGCAGCATGATCGCGGATGGGAACTACACGTTCGAGTCGGGGCTGGCCGCGGCCGAGCGCCTGCTCGACCTGATGCCGAGGCCGACTGCGATCTTCTCGTCCAACGACGAGATGGCCGCGGGCATCATTCACGCCGCCCGCCAGCGTGGTCTCGATATCCCGCACGATCTGTCGATCGTCGGCTTCGACGATACGCCGATCGCCGCGCATGTCTGGCCGCCCTTGACGACGGTGCGCTGGCCGATCGCCTCGATGGCACGGTCCGCCGCGTTGAAGCTGATCGCCGGCGTCGACGATGGTAGCGATCTCGTCGAGGAGCCGTCCTTGTTCCTGTCGACGCTGATCCGACGTGGTTCGGTGGCACCGCCGGCGGAGCCCGACGCGGCATGATCGCACCACCTCTTTGCGGTTGCGTCGAAAACTGACACCGGTTACCAGATGGTCGACAGGCCGCACAAAAGCGGTTCGAACCTTGGGAAGTGGGAGAGTGGAATGGCCCGTGCGTTGGAACTGCATCCCGATCGCCTGCTTCCCGCCGACCCGGTGACGCGCGACATCGCGCGGGCGCTCTACGCCGAAGTCGCGGGGCTCCCGATCGTCAGTCCGCACGGCCATACCGATCCGATCTGGTTCGCCGAGAATGCACACTGGACCGACGCGACGACGTTGCTACTGGCGCCCGACCATTATCTGTACCGGATGCTGTACAGCCAGGGCGTCGATCTGGATGCGCTGGCGACCCCGCGGATCGACGGCGTTCCGGCGACCGATCCGCGTGCGGCGTGGCGCGTGTTCGCCGATCACTACACGCTGTTTCGCGGTACGCCGTCGCGGCTGTGGCTGGATCATGTCTTTTCGGACGTGTTCGGGATCGACGTCGCGCTGGAGCCATCGACCGCGGACCGGTATTTCGACCTGATCGGCGAGAAGCTCGCGTCGGAGGCCTTCCGCCCCCGCGCGCTGTTCGATCGGTTCGGGATCGAGTTCCTGGCGACCACCGAAGGCGCGCATGACGACCTTGCCGCGCACAAGCGTATCCGCCAGTCGGGCTGGAACGGGCGCGTCGTCACCACCTATCGCCCCGATGGCGTGATCGACGTCGAGCATGAGGCGTTCAAGCCGGCGATGGCACGCTTTGCCGAACTGACCGGTGAAGACGTGTACGGCTGGAAGGGCTATCTTTCCGCGCACCGCAAGCGCCGCGCCGATTTCCGCGCGGCGGGTGCCACCGCGACCGATCACGGCCACCCGACCGCAGCGACCGCGAACCTCTCTGCGGTCGAGGCCGAAGCACTGTTCGCCAAGGTGACGCGGGGCGCTTGGACGCCGGCCGACGCGGAGCTCTTCCGTGCGCAGATGTTGACCGAGATGGCGGCGATGTCGGTCGAGGACGGCATGGTGATGCAGATCCATCCGGGATCGTCGCGCAACCACAATGCGGGCCTCTTCGCGAGCCATGGCCGCGACAAGGGCGCTGATATCCCGACGCGGACCGATTACGTCCATGCGCTGAAGCCGCTGCTCGACCGGTTCGGAACCAGCACGCGGCTGTCGATCATCCTCTTCACGCTCGACGAAAGTTCCTACGCGCGCGAGCTGGCACCGCTGGCGGGGCATTATCCGTGCCTCAAGCTCGGGCCGTCCTGGTGGTTCCACGACAGTCCCGAGGGGATGCGCCGGTTCCGCGAGATGACGACCGAGACCGCGGGCTTCTACAACACCGTCGGCTTCAACGACGATACGCGCGCGTTTCTCTCGATCCCGGCGCGGCACGATGTCGCGCGGCGGATCGACTGCGGGTTCCTCGCACGGCTGGTGGCGGAACACCGTCTCGCCGACTGGGAAGCTGCCGATCTCGCACACGAGCTGACCAACGGCCTCGTCCGCCGCGCCTACCGTATCGACGAACCCTCTTCCGTCGCAAAAGCGGCCTGACCGGAGCCTTTATGTACGATCGCACCTATTACGCCACGCACCCCGACATGATGGAGTGCGTCTCCAACGACGAACTGCGCGACCGCTATCTGATCCAAGACCTGTTCCGCGACGGCGAATGCGTGCTGAATTACACGCACGCAGAGCGCTTCGTGATCGGCGGCGTCGCCGTCGCGAGCGGATCGGTGAAGCTGCCCGACCAGGCTGAACCGGCGTCGGCAGCAGGGCATCCGTTCCTGGAGCGTCGTGAGCTTGCGGTCGTCAATGTCGGCAAGGTCACCGGCACCGTCACGGTCGACGGCGAGACGTTCACGCTCGGCAACAAGGATTGCCTGTACGTGACGATGGGCGCGAAGGACGTCCAGTTCTCCGGCGACGGCGCGCGCTTCTATCTGGCATCGTGCCCCGCGCACAAGGCGTTCACGACCCGCGTCATCTCGGTCGGCGATGCGACGACGCTGGAGCGCGGCAGCCTCGAGGAGTCGAACGAGCGGACGATCTACCAGATGGTCATCCCCGGCATCTGCGACAGCGCGCAGCTCGTCATGGGCCTTACCGTCCTGAAGCCGGGCTCGGTCTGGAACACGATGCCGCCGCACATTCATGAGCGTCGCAGCGAGATCTATTTCTACTTCGAACTCGACGATCTCGAGAAGGATCGCGTGTTCCACTACATGGGCGAAGGCGAGGCGACCCGCCACATCGTCATGGCGAACGAGGAAGCGGTGATCAGCCCGCCTTGGTCGATCCACATGGGCTCGGGCACCAAGGCCTACGCCTTCATCTGGGCGATGGCCGGCGAGAACCAGGATTATACCGACATGAACGTCCTGGATATCTGCCAGCTCGCGTAAATCTTCTCCCCTCCCGTTCACGGGAGGGGTCGGGGGAGGGCGTGTCCACGAGCGTTGGTCCGCATTTCCCCTCCCCTAACCCCTCCCGCAAGCGGGAGGGGAACGAGAGAGAAAGCATGACAAACCCCTTTGACCTGACCGGCAAGGTCGCCATCGTCACCGGCGCGAACACCGGCATTGGCCAGGCCATCGCCGTCGCGCTCGCGACCGCCGGCGCGGACGTCGCATGCGTCGGCCGCACGCCCGCCGAGGACACCGTTGCGCAGATCCGTGCACTTGGGCGCAAGGCCGAGATCGTCTCGGCCGACCTCTCGACGATCGAACCCGTCCAGCGCGTCGTCGACGAGACGGTCGCCAAGCTTGGCGGGCTCGACATCCTGATCAACAACGCCGGCATCATCCGCCGCGCCGATGCCGTCGACTTCACCGAAGCCGATTGGGATGCGGTGATCGACACCAACCTGAAGTCTGTGTTCTTCCTGTGCCAGGCCGCCGGCCGCCACATGATCGCGCGCATCGAAACGGAAGGGGGCTCCGGCAAGATCGTCAACATCGCCTCGATGCTCACCTTCCAGGGTGGCATCCGCGTGCCGAGCTACACCGCATCGAAGTCCGGGATCGGCGGGCTGACCAAGCTGCTCGCAAACGAATGGGCGGCCAAGGGCATCAACGTCAACGCGATCGCACCCGGCTACATCGCGACCAACAATACGGCGGCGCTGCAGGCCGACGAGGTGCGCAACAAGTCGATCATGGACCGGATTCCCGCTGGCGCTTGGGGCGACGCCTCCGATCTTGGTGGTGCGGCGGTGTTCCTGTCGTCGGCGGCGGCGAAGTATGTCCAGGGGCATATCCTGGCGGTCGACGGCGGCTGGCTGGCACGATAACCCTGCCCGTCGGGACGGTGATTTGAAATAGGGGCGACATGGCTAAATTCCTGGCATTCGGCGAGATCATGCTGCGGCTTTCCCCGCCGGGGCGTGAGCTGCTGCTGCAGACGCCAAAGCTCGACGTATGGGTCGCAGGTGCGGAGGCCAATGTCGTCACGCAGCTCGCGCGGCTCGGCCACGACGTCGGCATGGCGACGATGGTGCCGGACAACGACCTCGGTCGTGCGGCGATCACGACGTTGCGCGGGCACGGTGTCGACACGTCGACGATCGCGCTGGGCGGCGACCGGATGGGGCTGTATTTCGTCACGTCGGGTGCGGGCTTGCGCGCGACCGAAGTCATCTACGATCGCGCTTGGTCTTCGTTCGCCGAGGCACAGTCGAGCGCCTGGGACTGGGACGCATTGCTCGCTGGCGTCGATCGCCTCCATCTCTCGGGTATCACGCCAGCTCTTGGTCCGGTGCCGGCCGAGGCCGCGCTTGCCGCCGTGCGTGCGGCGACGGAGCGCGGGATCTTGGTCTCGTTCGACGGCAACTGGCGTGGAAAATTGTGGGAGCGATGGGATTCGAACCCACGTGAGATCCTGACCCAACTCGTCGAGCATGCCGACCTCATGTTCGGCAACCACCGCGATATCGCGCTATTGCTCGACCGGGACTTTTCCGGCGAGGCCGAAGATCGTCGGCGTGAGGCGACGGAGGCGGCATTCGCGGCGTTTCCGAGGCTACAGACGATCGCCTCGACCGCGCGGCATGTCGAGCATGTCGATCTCCACCGTCTGTCGGCGCGGATCGATACGCGCGACGCGCACGTCCAGACGGACGAGGTCGTGCTGGCCGGGATCGTCGACCGGATCGGCGGCGGCGATGCCTTTGCGGCCGGGGTGTTGCACGGCCTGCGTTCGGGCAAGGACATCGAGGACACGGCGCGCATCGGCCTCGCGCTCGCCGCGTTGAAGCACTCGCTGCCGGGCGACGCGAGCCTGTTCCGGCAGGCGGACATCGACGCCTATCTCGCAGGCGGGCTGGATGTTCGGCGCTGACGGCTGGACCCGCCGCGGCACCCTCGGCGGCGCGGCGGCACTGATCCTGGCTGGAGGTGCGCGGGCTTCGGGCGTGCCGATAGTACATTCGCCCGCGGGTAGTTTCGTCGGGCACGCGGACGGACACGTCCTCGCCTTCAAGGGCATTCGCTATGGCCGTGCGGACCGGTTTCGGGCGCCTTTACCGGTATCGATGCCGGGCCAGAGGCGACCGGCGCAGGACTTTGGACCGGTCTGCCCGCAATCGGGCCCATACGCCCCGCAATCCGAGGACTGCCTGTTCCTGAACGTCTGGACCGCGGAACCAGACGCGCGCGCGAAAAAGCCGGTGATGGTCTATATCCACGGCGGCGCATATTCGAACGGGAGCGTCACCGATCCGCTGAACGATGGGCGGGCACTCGCGGCGCGCGGCGACTGCGTCGTCGTGACCATCAATCACCGCCTGAACGCGCTCGGCTATCTGTATCTTGCGAGGCTCGATCCGCGGTTTCCCCATAGCGGCAATGCCGGACAACTCGATCTGATCCTCGCGCTGCAATGGGTGCGGGACAACATTGCGGCGTTCGGCGGGGATTCGTCGCGCGTGTTGGTCTTCGGTCAATCGGGCGGCGGTGCGAAGATCGCAACGATGATGGGGATGCCCGCCGCCGCGGGCCTGTTCCACCGCGCCGCCACGATGAGCGGACAACAGGTCACCGTGTCCGGCCCGATGAACGCGACGGCGCGCGCACGGGCGTATCTGGCCAGGCTGGGCGTGACGGACCGCGATCTGTCTCCGTTGCTGGCGATGCCCATCGAGAAACTGGTCGATGCGCTTGATGCGACCGATCCGATCATGGGTGGCGGCGTGTATTTCGGACCAGTGCTCGACATGAAATGGCTGACCCGGCACCCGTTCTGGCCCGATGCTAACCCACTCGGAAACCGCATCCCGATGATGCTCGGCAACACGCATGACGAGACTCGCGCGTTCATCGGCCTCGATTCGCCGAAGGTGAGGGGACTCGATTGGGGCAATCTCGCAGCACGCATGGCGCCCGAACTCAAGATCGACATCCTGCCCGAATGGGTGGTGGCGCAGTACCGCGCGCGCTATCCGACATGGGCGCCGATCGACGTCTTCTATGACGCCACCACCGCAGGGCGAAGCTGGCGCGGGCAGGTGATCGAGGCTGAAGCGCGTGCGGAGGCCGGCGCCGCCTGCTGGGTCTATCAGGTCGACTTCGCCTCTCGCACGGATCCACGTCGTGGCGCGTTCCACACGATGGATATCCCGCTGGTGTTCGGCACCCTGGGTGCCACGGGATCGCAGACCGGGACGGCAGCGGATGCGCGCGCGGCGTCCAAGGCAATGCAGGACGCGTTCGTCGCCTTCGCCAAGACGGGGGACCCAAACCACCAGGGCACGCCAAATTGGCCACGCTATGACCTGTCGACCCGCGCGACGATGATCTTCGACGCCCGCTCACGGATCGAGAACGACCCGCGCGCATGGCAGCGCGAGCTCTTTGCGCGCGTGCCCTATATCCAGCCTGGAACCTGACCCGCTATTTTACGATCGGATAGGCGATGATCAGCACCAGCGGTGCCTTGCCCGTCTGTTCGATGCCGACGGTTTCCCCGTCGAACAGATAGGCGGCGATGCCGGCACGGACCGGCCGTTTTGCGCCGCCGGATGAGACGATACCCGTGCCGGAGAGGACGTAATACACCTCGTCGTGTGCGATCCGGTGCAGGCCGATCGCACTCCGGGGGTGCAGTATCCGCTTGCGAAACTCCATCGTTCTGCCCGGTACCGCGTCGCTGATCCGGTAGGCCGTGCTGGAGCCGATCGCCCCGTGGGGCGGGGGTTCTCGCCGCATCGTCGTGGCTTCGTCGACGATTACCATCGGCCGCGACGTGGCGGCCTGCGCATGCGCGCCGGCAGCCGGGCCAAGCATCCCGAAAAGCGCCGATAGCATCGATCGCAGCATTCTCGCTTCTCCTGCATGGCACGATGCATTCCGCGGCATGTTGACACGCAACCGATCGTGCGACATTGTTCTGACACCGGTTACCTAAGCATGCAAGGAACCGGGGGGCGGACCAGCAACAACTGGCAGCCCGGGAGAGGATAAGATGCACCCGTTCGAAGCAACGGGTCTTATTCCCCAAGAATTTCAGGGCGGTGGCCGAGCGGTGTCCAGCCGATCGCGCAACCGGTGTCATCGGCGTAGACCGAACGGGGAGTGAAGCAATGGACGTGCAAACAACGGCAGCGAATTTGCGGATGAATTGGCGCACAGGCATCTCCGCCGGCACCCTCGTCCTGGCGCTCGCCATGCCCGCAGCCGCCTTCGCGCAGGCGGCACAGATTCCGAACAGCCAGACGCCGGGAACGCCGGCACAGGTCGACCCATCGCCCGCGCAGACTGCCGTCGTGCCGCAGGGCCAACCGGTCGACCCCGCCGCAACGACGGCACCGCAGTCGGCGCCCGAGATCGTATCGCCCGATAGCGAGACCGCCGAGATCATCGTCACCGGCTTTCGCCGCTCGCTCGATGCGGCGCTGAACGTCAAGCGCCAGTCGGTGTCGTCGGTCGACGCGATCGTCGCGGAGGATATCGCCAAGTTCCCCGATCAGAACCTCGCAGAATCGCTGCAGCGTATCCCTGGCATCTCGATCCAGCGCGATGCAGGCGAGGGACGCGCGATCACGGTCCGCGGTTTGGGCGCGCAATATACGCGGGTTCGCGTCAACGGGCTGGAGACAGTGGCGACGTCGACCGATGGCGCCAGTTCGAACCGCGATCGCGCGTTCGATTTCAACGTGTTTGCGTCCGAACTCTTCAATTCCATCGTCGTCCACAAGACTGCCGAAGCGTCGCTCGACGAAGGCTCGCTGGGTGCGGTGGTCGATCTCAACACCGGCAACCCGCTCGGCGGCAAGACCGGCGTCACGCTCGTCGGCTCCGCGCAGGCAAGCTACAACGATCTCAGCAAGAACTTCGGCCCGCGTCTCGCTGGCCTGCTTTCGTGGAAGTCCGCGGACGGCACGTTCGGCGTCGCGCTGTCGGGAGCGTACACCAAGACCAACAATTTCGAGCTCGGCAACAACAGCGTCCGCTGGGCGCAGGGCGTGTTCGATTCGGTGAACGGCACCCGCTGTTTCACCCAGCCGAACCGCGGTGGCACCTACACGAACGCGGCCGGTTGCGATCAAGCCGCGCTCGCCTTCCACCCCCGCATTCCGCGCTACGGCTCGGTACGTCACGATCGCGAACGGCTCGGCCTGACCGGTAGCGTCCAATGGTCGCCAACCGACGCGACCAAGATCTCGATCGATGGACTCTATTCCCGCTTCAAGGAGACCCGCGAGGAGAAATGGGGCGAAGTGCTGCTCCGCTCGAACGAACGCTCGATCGACATCAGCAACTTCACGATCGACGGCAACAACAATCTGGTGAAGGCGACGCTCAACGACGCCTGGGTCCGCACCGAGCATTATCTGCGCAAATCGCAGACCGAATTCTATCAGCTGGGCGGCAGCTGGGATCAGGACGTGACCGACAAGTTCCGCTTCACGCTGCTCGGCGGCTTCTCGAAATCGGATGCGACGATCCCGGTCGAGACGACCTTCGTGTTCGACGATCGCGACGCGCAGGGGTATAGCTACGACTATACCGACATGAAGCGTCCGACGCTGACCTTCGGGACGAGCGTAACCGATCCGGCGAACTTCCAGCTTGCCGAAATCCGCGATCGGCCATCCGAAACGGTCAACACCTTCCGCACTGGGCAGCTTCGTACGGAATGGGACGTCGCCGAAGGGTTCCAGATCAAGACGGGCGCGATGTATCGTCGCTTCTCGTTCGATACCAAGGGCTTCTCGCGCGATGCCGTCGTCTGCCCTAACGCGGGCGGCAAGGATGTCGTGCTCGGCACGCTCACCTGTTCGCCCAACACGCTGTTCGGCCCGACCGCGATCTACGGTTTCCCCGCTGGCAATCTCGGCGAGATCTTCAACCTGGGCAAGGCCGGGCAACCGTCGGGAACGACCACCAGCTTCCTGGTGCCGAACATCGATGCATCGGCTGCCTATACGGGGCTGTACGGCCGCACGCCGACGGTGCTGGTCGGCGATACCCGCAGCGTGATCGAGGAAGTCACCGGCGGTTACATGCAGTTCGACGTCAAGGGCGACATTCTGGGCCTCAACTATGCGGCGAACGCCGGCATGCGCTATGCCCATACCAGCCAGAAATCGACCGGCATCTCGTCGGCGGTGGTCGGGGGCGTCACCGTCAACACGCCGGCGACGGTCGGACGCAGCTATGACGACTGGCTCCCGGCGATCAACGTCGCGTTCTTCCCGACCGACGATATCATCCTGCGCGGTGCGATCTCCAAGGTGCTGACGCGTCCGAGCCTGGGCAGCCTGACGCCGGGTGGGTCGGTCGACGGCTTCAACTACCGCGTGACGTTCGGCAACCCGCAGCTCAAGCCGTTCCGCGCGACCGCGCTCGATCTTGCCGCCGAATGGTATTTCGCGCCGCAGTCGATCTTTTCGGTCGCGGTGTTCAAGAAGCTGATCGAGAGCTTCCCCGTCACGCAACCCCGCAGCGGCACGTTTGCCTCGACCGGCCTACCGCTCTCGGTGATCCCGGCAAGCTCACCGGCTGCGCTCAATCCCGAAGGCCAGGAATGGCAGATCAACGCGCCGATCAACGGCGTCGGTGCGTCGCTGAAGGGCATGGAAATCTCGCTCCAGTCGAGCTTCCGCTTCCTGCCTGGCTTCCTGAAGAATTTCGGCTTCCTGGCCAACGCGACGTTCATCAGTTCGGACGCGGATTATACGCAGGCCGGTCCGGCGACGACGGTGTCGCGACCGACCTTCAACCCGACCACCGGGGCGGTACTGACACCGGGTGGCGTGCTGGGCGCGCTGCCCGCCACGACGCGCACCGCGACTCTCTACGGCCTGTCGAAGCGCGCCTATAACGGCACGCTCTATTATGAGGACAAGAAGTTCAGCGCGCGCGGATCGATCAGCTATCGCAGCCCGTACATCGACGGCAGTTCGGCCACCGGCAATTTGTTCGAAGGGTATAATTCGACGATCAACGTCGACGCGTCGCTGCGCTACAAGCTCACGCCGATGGTCGAAGTGTCGCTGGAGGGTACCAACCTCACCGACAATTATCGCAGCCGCTACAATGATCTCGACGCGAACCGCAACTACGAGAATAACCATTTCGGGCGCACGTTCCTGATGGGCGCACGCTTCAAGATGTAAGCGCGCGCCAGTCCAACTCTTCCTCCTCCTCGGCTGCATTCGATCCTGGAATGCAGCCGCTTTTTTGATGAATCCGCAGTCGGGCAACCTCCCAAACTGACGGGAGAGGCCTAGATCTCGTCCGGTGCAAAGCCGAGCGCCGCCGTCAACGCCGCGCGAGCTTTGATGCAGCGGTCCCACAGGTGCGGATCGCCGAGGTTTTCGATCGCGATCGCCTCCGGCCATTCGTGCGCGATGACATCCTCCATCCTGCCGCACGCAGCCTCGTCGAGCAGGAAGCGGGGATCGATTGCGGCGAACGCTCCCTTATCGACCTGGACGCGCAGCCTCAGGCACGCCGGACCGCCGCCGTTCCGCATGGACTCGCGGACGTCGACGATCTCCAGCCGCTGGATCGGACCGCCGCTGGCGATCAACTCGGAAAGCCACGCCCAGACGTCCGCATTCTCGTGCGCTTCGGCGGGAAGGACGAGCGTCATGCTGCCGTCCGGCATCGTGACGAGCTGCGAATTGAACAGATAGGTTCGGATCGCGGTGTCTAGGCTCACGCGATCTGCGGGCACCTCGACGATCGCAACGTCGGGCATCATCGCTTTCAGGGTCTCGTGAAACGCGGATGGCTCGGCAAACGCCTGCTCGTGCGCGAACAGGACATGGCCGTTCGAGACTGCGACGACGTCGTTATGGAACGCCCCCGCACCGATCGCGGCATCGCTCTGGCGCACCATCAGCGTATGCGCAGGGCTCAGCCCGTGCCGACGCGCGACCGCCTCGCTGGCGGTGCGGTGCTGACGTGCAGGGAATCCGCCGGCCTGACCCTCGCCATAGACGAACATCTCCACCGCGACGCCACCGGCAGGGGGCACCAGCCGCATGAAGTTCGCAGCACCCTCATCGCCGAACGCGGACGGTATCGGGGAATGGACGCGGAAGTGACGCGGGTCGGCGAAGGCGAGGCGGAGTTGCCGTTCGGTCTGTGCGGCTTCGCTCGCACGGTGCGGCATCGTCGACAGATTGGCCACCGAGATATGGCAGAGACCATCGCGCGTATCGGACGACGGCGAGACCGTTCCCGCGTTCGCCGTCCACATCGCCGACGCCGACATCGCGTTGGCGACCAGCGCCCGATCGGCGGTCCAGGCCGAAGCAAGGACCTCCGCATCGTCGCCGTCGAACCCGAGTGCTCGAAGCCATCCGACATTAGGTCGGACGTGCGGCAGGAAGACGCCCTGGTTCAGCCCCATCGCCATCAGCCGCCGCATCTTCGCAACGCCTTGCAACGCGGCCAGCCTGGGCGCCGAAACGGCACCGGCGTTGGCGGACGATGCGCGGTTGCCGATCGAAAGGCCGGCGTAATTATGCGTGGGGCCGACGATACCGTCGAAATTGACCTCGATCACCGCATCTCTCCTTCGTTTCACCACTAGGTTGGCGTCAACGCAGTCGTGCCGAGATCGGATAGCCGCAATTCGCGACGACGTAAAAGGCGCCGGCACGCTCGTGTCTCGAACGGATCTGCTGACCCGGGATGCGTGAGATGGAGATCGAATGATTGGGAACGACCGCGCTCGCAGGCGCCGTGATCGTCCTTGTATCGCCCCGTAAGACGATGGTCGGGGAGACAGGATTCGAACCTGCGACCCCCTGGTCCCAAACCAGGTGCGCTACCAGCCTGCGCCACTCCCCGACGGCGTTGCGGTTAGGCGTACGCGCCGGGATGTGCAAGCGTCATAACGTCACGAGAATGAAATTGCTGGGGATCAAATCCGCCCGCGTCCGTGCGTGCCTGGCGTACGACGGTGCGAGGTTCCGATACGGACGCGTCTGTGGCACATCCTGGGTATGGGTGGGGCATCGACAGCAGCGACTTGGCTGCGCAACGGCGTATTCGGCATACTCGCAATGCTGTCCGGCAACGGATCGGCGATGGCGCAGGATGATCCGGGTTTTCAGTCTTACATGACGGTGCTGCGTCAGCAGGCGCTCGCCGAGGGCGTCAGCGTCCGGACAGCCGACGCGGTGTTTCCCGGCCTGACGCTGAACCCGCGCGTGATCGAACTCGATCGGGGGCAACCCGGAGCGACGAACACCAGCAGCGCAATCCCCGCCTTCGCACCGTATCGCAGCCAGCATGTCGATGCGGCGCGGATCGCACGCGGCCGCCAGACCTATCTGGCGCAGCGCTCGCGGTTGCAGCGGATCGAACAGCAGACCGGCGTCCCCGAATCGATCATGGTCGCGATCTGGGGGCATGAGACCAATTACGGCAGCTATACCGGCGACTTCGATCTGCTCCGCTCGCTCGCCAGCCTCGCTTACGAGGGACGGCGCCGGTCGCTGTTTGCCGGCGAGTTCATCGCCGGGCTCAAGATGCTCGATCGCGGCGTCACCCGCTCGCAGTTGAAGGGCAGCTGGGCAGGGGCCACGGGCAATCCGCAGTTCCTGCCGTCAATCTACCTCCGTCTTGCGCGCGACGGCGACGGCGATGGTCGCGCGGACATCTGGAACAGCCCGGCCGACACGCTGGCCTCGATCGGTAACTACTTTACGGACGCCGGCTGGCGCGCGGGCCAGCCCTGGGGCGTCGCGGTCAACGTGCCTGCGGGCCTCGACCGGTCGCAGGTCCGCAACCGGCTGGTGTCGCCGCGCTGCCCTCGCGTGTTCGAGCGACATAGCGGCTGGCGGACGATCGCCGAATGGCGTGCGCTTGGCGTGACGCCGCAGGGCCGGAGCCTGCCCGCCGACGGCGTGATGGCGACATTGCTCGAGCCGGACGGGCAGGGCGCTACCGCCTATTTGCTCACCAGCAACTACCGCGTGATTCTCGATTACAACTGCTCGAACTTCTACGCGCTGTCGGTCGGATTGCTGGCCGATGCGGTCGAGCGCTAGGGCCCTCTGCCTGGCGTTCGCGCTGGGGGCGTGCAGCAACGCACACGATAGCGTCGGTGCGACCTTCCCAGCGGGGGGCGGACTTTACGGCAGCTATCAGGATACCGGCCTCGCGAGTTGGTATGGCGAGGAATTGTCGGGTAACCGCACGGCATCGGGCGAGGCGTTCGATCCCGGCGCGATGACCGCCGCTCACCGAACCTTGCCACTGGGCTCGTTCGTCGAGGTGACGTCGGTCGAAACCGGACGGTCTATCCTGGTACGGATCAACGACCGCGGCCCCGGCCGAAAGGACCGGATGATCGATCTGTCGCGCGCCGCGGCGCATCTGCTCGGTACCGATCGACGGCAGGTTGCCGCGGTAAGGATCCGCGCGATCGTACCGACCATGCAGGACGCGTTGCTATTGCGCGCCGGTAAAGCCGCTGCGGCGCGGATGCCGGCGTTCACGCAGGCCGCGAGTTCTGATGCACTGCCCTCTCGCAAGCCGCTCCCCACCTTGATCGCGGGACGGCGGTACGTGTTGCAGGTCGCGACCTTCTCGAACGAAGACCGTGCGACGGCGTTGGCGAAGCGCCTCGATGCCGATGTCGTCGAACGCGGCGGACTGTACCGCGTCCGCGTCGGACCGTTCAAAGATGCCGCAAGCCTGCAACGCGCGCGTGACGCGGTCGCCGAGCGCGGCTATGGCGATGCACAAGTCCTGCCTACGGATTGAGTTCCCTTTTGCTCACGGAATACCGCATGAAGAAGCTGATCGTCGCACCGCTCGTCGCCCTCGCGCTGGCGCATCCGTCCATCGCCGCTGCGCCGCAGTTCCAGACCGCCGCGCCGATCGCCTATATGGAGGATCTGTCGTCGGGCGCCGTGCTGTTCGCGCGTGACGCCGACCGCCGCATGCCGCCAGCGTCGCTCGCCAAGATGATGACCGTCTATGTCGCGTTCGACATGGTCAAGAAGGGCGAACTCAAGCTCGACCAGATGATGCCCGTCCGCCCCGAGACCTGGGCTAAATGGCATGGTCCGTCCGCGGGTTCGACGATGTTCCTGTCGTCGGGCGAGAACGTCAGCGTCGCCAATCTGCTATACGGGATCGTCACGCTGTCGGGCAACGACGCGTGCATCGTGCTGGCCGAGGGCATCTCCGGGTCGGAGCAGGCGTTCACCGAGCGGATGAACCGCAAGGCCGCCGAACTGGGGCTCAAGGACAGCCATTTCGGCACCGCCAACGGCTGGCCCGACAACGGCGTCACCTATGTCACCGCGCACGATCTCGCCAAGCTCGCCGCGGCGACGATCACCAACTATCCCGATCTCTACAAGCAATTCTATTCGAAGCGCGATTTCACCTGGGGCAAGACGATGGGCGGCAGCGCCATCACCCAGGCGAACCGCGACCCGATCCTCGGCCGCGTCGCTGGCGCCGACGGCTTGAAGACCGGCCACACCGAGGAAGCGGGTTATGGCTTCACCGGGTCCGCGATCCAGAACGGCCGCCGCCTGGTGATGGTCGTCGCCGGCCTGACGAGCGCGGGCCAGCGCGCCGAGGAATCGGTGCGTTTCATGGAATGGGGCTTCCGCGCGTGGCAGTCGAAGCCGATCGTCGCGAAGGGCAAGAAGATCGAGACCGCCGCGGTCCAGCTCGGTGACAGCTCGTCGGTCGGGCTCGTCGCCCCCAAGGCACTGACGGTCACGCTGCCCGCCGGCACCTCGCCGACCATGACCGCCAAAGTGGTCTATGAAGGTCCGATCAAGGCGCCGATCAAGGCCGGCCAGCATATCGCCGATCTCGTCGTGACGACGTCCGACGGTCTCCAGCAGACGATGCCGCTGGTCGCCGAGAAGGACGTCGCGGTCGCGGGCTTCTTCGGTCGCGCATGGGCAGGGCTGACCGGCTTCTTCGGCTGATGACCCCGGCGCCGACGGCGTTGCCGGCATGACGCCGATCATCGGCAACACCGCCGCGCAGGCTGCCTTCATGGCGGCGATGCGCGGCGGTTCGCTGCATCACGCATGGCTCATCGCCGGACCGCAGGGCGTCGGCAAGGCGAGTTTCGCACGCGCCGCAGCCATGCGTATGCTGGCGGATGCGGCCGACCCGGATGGCAGCTCGACCGACCTTGCGGTTCCCGAGGGGAACAGGACGCGGTCGCTCATGGAGGCCGGGTCGCACCCCGACTTCCGCGTGCTGGCGCGCCTGCCGAAGGATCCCGAGAAGCCCGACCAGGATCTCGCCCGCAGCATCACGATCGCGCAGGTCCGCACGCTGCAGCCATTGTTCGCGACCACGCCGTCGATGAGCCCCCGCCGCGTGGTCGTCATCGATGCGATCGACGATCTCGAGCGAGGCGGGGCGAATGCGCTGCTCAAGAACCTCGAGGAACCACCCGCGGGGACGATCTTCCTGCTGGTAAGTCATGCGCCGGGCCGGTTGCTCCCCACGATCCGCTCGCGCTGTCGTCTGTTGCGGTTCGAGGCGCTCTCGGACGGCGAGGTCGCGACCGCGATCCGGACGTTGCAGCCCGATGCGGACGAGAGTGAGGTCGCGGCGCTGGTTCGAGCCAGCGACGGCGCGCCCGGTCGCGCGCTCCGCTATGCCGGGCTCGACATCGCCGCGATCGACGATGCCATCGCCGCGATCGCGCAGGACGGCGACCGCGATAACGGCCGCCGGTTGAAGCTCGCCAAGGCACTCGGGCTCAAGACCGCGCAACCCCGCTACGAGGCGTTCCTCGATCGCGCCCCCGCGTTCATCGCCGACGCCGCACGGACCCGGTCGGGGCCGGCGCTGCGATCCGCACTCGACGCGCACGCCGCGGCACGCGAACTGGCAGGCGCCGCGATCGGCCTGTCGCTCGATGCGCAGGCCACCGTGTTCGAGATGGCCGGGATCGTCGCGACGTTGCGCCATTGATCCGCTCGCGCAGGCTTCACCTGATCGGGGCGATGCTCTAGGAGCGCGGCATGGCCGACCCTTTCTATATCACCACCGCGATCCACTATCCCAATGGCCGTCCGCATATCGGCCATGCGTACGAGATGATCGCCGCCGACGCGATCGCGCGCTTCCAGCGCCAAGCGGGGCGTGACGTCCTGTTCCAGACCGGCACCGACGAACACGGTCTCAAGATGGTCCAGGCCGCGCGTGACCGCGATATGCCGGTGCGCGAACTCGCCAACGAAATGTCGTCGTATTTCCACGAGATGGCCGACCGTCTTGGCATCTCGTATGACCGGTTCATCCGTACCGTCGACGAGGATCACTACGCCGCGAGCGCCGCGATATGGCAGGCGATGGCGGACGCAGGCGATCTGTATCTCGACCGCTACGAAGGCTGGTATTCGGTCCGCGACGAGGCATTCTACGACGAGTCAGAACTGACCGGGGAGGGCGACGATCGCCGCTCGCCGCAAGGCACGCCGGTCGAATGGACCGCGGAGGAGACCTGGTTCTTCCGCCTGTCGAAATATCAGCAGCCCTTGCTCGATCTCTTCGCCGCCAACCCCGATTTCATCCGCCCCGAAAGCCGTCGCAACGAAGTGATGCGCTTTGTCGAGGGTGGTCTGAAGGATCTGTCGGTCTCGCGCACCAGCTTCGACTGGGGCGTGCCGGTACCCGGCAGTCCCGGCCACGTCATGTACGTGTGGGTCGATGCGCTCACCAATTACCTGACCGGGATCGGCTATCCCGACATGACCGGCGACAAGGCGAAATACTGGCCGGCGGATATCCATCTGATCGGCAAGGACATCGTACGCTTCCACGCGGTCTATTGGCCCGCGTTCCTGCTGTCGGCGGGCATTCCGCTGCCCAAGAGCGTGTTCGGCCATGGCTTCCTTCTCACGCGCGGCGAGAAGATGTCGAAGTCGGTCGGCAACGTCGTCGATCCGATGGCGCTGGCGGATGCGTTCGGCGTCGATGCGTTGCGGTATTTCTTCCTTCGCGACGTGAGCTTCGGCCAGGACGGCAGCTACTCGCCCGAGGCGATCGTAACGCGTGTCAACGCCGAGCTGGCGAACAGCTTCGGCAACCTTGCACAGCGAACATTGTCGTTCATCGCCAAAAACTTGGGCGGCGAGTTTCCCACGGCTGGTACGGTCCAGGATGCCGACGGGATACTGATCGAAGAGGTCGTCGTCGCCTGCGCCGGGTTCAAGTCCGCCTTCACCGACCTCGCGCTGTCGCAAGGCATCGAGGCGTGGATGCGCGGTGTGTTCGCGTGCAACCAGTATATCGACGCGCAGGCACCCTGGGCGCTGCGCAAGACCGATCCCGAGCGGATGAACGCGGTTCTCCGTACGCTGGTCCGCGCAATCCGCATGCTCGCGATCGCGATCCTGCCGGTAGTACCGGACTCCGCTGGGAAGGTGCTCGAGCAGATCGGCGCGACCGAGCGCGACCATGCCGCGATAGACGACGACGGCTGGTATGATCGTGTGGCTGCTTCCGACTTCCGGATCGCACCGCCGGCGCCCGTATTCCCGCGTCTCGAACTGCCTGCGGAGGCCTGATGCTCGCCGACAGCCATTGCCACCTGAACTACAAGGGCCTCGTCGAGGACCAGCAGGCGGTGCTCGCACGGGCTAGGGCGCGCGGCGTCACGGCGATGCTCAACATCTCGACGCGCGAGAGCGAATGGGACGATATCGTCGCCACCGCCGAGCGCGAGCCTGACGTCTGGGCGACGATCGGCATCCACCCGAACGAGGCTGACGTGTATCCCGACGTGGACGCTGCCAAGCTGATCGAGCGCGCACGGCATCCCCGCGTGGTAGGGCTCGGCGAAAGCGGCCTCGACTATTTCCGCGACACATCGGACCGCGCCCGCCAGCAGGCGAGCTTCCGCGCGCACATCGCCGCGTCGCGAGAGACTGGCCTGCCGATCGTCGTCCACACCCGCGACGCCGAGGACGATACTGCGGCGATCATGGCCGAGGAGATGGGGAAGGGGGCCTATCCCGGCGTCATCCACTGCTTCACCGCGAGTGGAGCTTTCGCCGACAAGGCGCTGGATATGGGGCTTTATATCTCAATCTCGGGGATCGTGACGTTCAAGAACGCGCGGGACCTTCAGGAGACCGCCGCGCGCCTGCCAATCGAACGACTGCTGATCGAGACCGACGCGCCGTTTCTCGCGCCGGTGCCGCATCGCGGCAAGACCGGCGAACCTGGGTTCGTTGCCGACACCGCTGCGTTTCTCGCCAACCTTCGCGGCGAAAATGTCGAGGAACTGTCGCGCCGTACGGCCGAGAACTTCCACACGCTGTTCGGCAAGACGCGGGTGTCAGGGGCGACGGCATGAAGATCACGATCCTCGGCTCCGGCACATCCTCCGGCGTGCCGAGGATCGGCAACGACTGGGGCGAATGCGATCCGGCCGAGCCGCGCAACCGGCGCAGCCGTGCGTCCGCGATCGTCGAGCATGACAGTACGCGAATCCTGATCGACACAAGTCCCGACATGCGCGAGCAATTGCTGGCTGCGGATATCGACCGTGTCGACGCGGTGATCTGGACGCATGACCACGCCGATCATTGCCACGGCATCGACGATCTCCGCCAACTTTTCCACGCAGCCGGAGAGGCTGTTCGCGGCTACGCCCGGCCGTTCACGCTGGCAGCGCTCGACGCGCGTTTTACCTATGCATTCCACGGTCGCCCCGGCTATCCGCCGACGATCGCCGCCGAAGTTCTGCCTGATCGGTTGACGATCGGTGGGATCGATATTTCGGTGACCGACCAGCCGCACGGTAGTATCCATGCCGCCGGCCTGCGGTTCGAGGCAGCCGGAGTCTCGATCGGATACGCAACCGATTTCAACCTGATGACCGACGACATGGCCAGCCTGTATCAGGATCTGGACATCTGGGTAGTCGACGCACTCCGCCGGCGACCGCATCCAACGCACATGGAACTGCCTGCCGTGCTTGCTTGGGTGGAGCGCCTGACGCCGAAGCGGACCGCGTTGATCCATATGGACAACACGATGGATTATGCGACGTTGCGTCACGAACTGCCGGCCGGCGTCGAGCCTGGCTATGACGGCCTGATCCTGACCGCATGACCGATGATCGCACAGCCCAGTTTGCGCTGTATGCGGTCATGTTGATCCTGCCGCTGTCGGCCTTGGTCGCGCGCCGACTGCCGTTGAAGCCGGTGCTGAAGATGGCGCTGGCGTGGGTCGCGATCTTCGCGGTTGGCCTGCTGATCGCGAGCCAGCGGGATCGGCTGTCTGGCTTGAAGACCATGTTTTCCGGTCAGCAGGTCAGCGGAACCGAAACCCGGATTCACATGGCGGACGACGGGCATTTCTGGGCGGATGTCGATATCGACGGTGTCCGCCGCCGGATGCTGATCGATAGTGGTGCGACGACGACTGCCTTGTCCGCTGCCACGGCCAAGGCCGCCAGCCTGAATAGCGACGAAAGCCCGTTTCCAGCGATCATAGAGACCGCCAACGGTACGATATCGGCGCGCACCGCGACTGCCAAAAGCGTGACGATCGGCACTGTCACCGCAACAAACCTCGGCATCGTCACGTCGCCGGCGTTCGGCGAAACCGACGTGATCGGCATGAACTTCCTGTCGAGGCTGGGATCGTGGCGGGTTGAGAATGCCACGCTCGTTCTCACGCCGAACAAGCAGTAGATTTTACATAATGTATATTATCGATCTAACATTATCGTTTAGATCGCATGCTATCAATCGGAGATCCTGATGATCGAACGGCTCGTTTCCATCATGGCGCGACTGCGACATCCGGTCGAAGGTTGCGAATGGGATCGCGTTCAGACCTGGTCGACCATCGCTCCCTATACGATCGAGGAAGCCTATGAGGTCGCCGACGCGATCGCGCGCGATGACCCGGCGGACCTGAAGGACGAACTCGGCGACCTGCTGCTCCAGGTGGTATTTCACAGCCGTATCGCCGAGGAGTCCGGCGCGTTCACCTTGGCCGATGTCGTCGCCGCTATCAGCGACAAGATGGAGCGTCGTCACCCTCACATATTCGGCGATGCAACCTCCTCGCCAGGTTGGGAAACGATCAAGGCCGTCGAGCGCGCGGAGAAGTCCGATCACAGCGCTCTCGCCGGCGTGGCGATTGGCCTGCCTGCCTTGGCTCGCGCCGAAAAATTGCAGAAGCGTGCCGCTCGTGTCGGGTTCGACTGGCCCGATGCTGCTGGGCCTCTAGCCAAGGTTGTCGAGGAAATAGAAGAGGTTCGCGAGGCCGGCTCAGACACGGTAGAAGAGGAAATCGGCGATCTGCTGTTTGCCGTGACCAACTGGGCACGACATCTCGGTGTCGATCCCGAAGCCGCGCTCAGGGCCGGCAACGCCAAGTTCGAAGCACGTTTCCGGGCAATCGAGGTCGGTGGCGGCGACGCGTTCGCCGCCATGACACTCGATCAGAAGGAAGCGCTATGGCAGGCGGTCAAGCATCGCGGCGGCTGAATCGGTCGTAGTCGGTCTCGGACAGCCGAACATCGTAGGTCGTATCGAGCTCGTCGCTGACGCTGCCCAGCACTTCGCCGTGCGCATGGAGCCACGCCGCCCCCGCTCCGTCGCTGGCCTCGATCGTGATGCTATAGCGTCGATGGGCGCCGGTCAGCTTCGCCGCCACCTGCTCGATGAGATGCTGGACCCCTTCCCCGCTCAGCGCGGAGATCGCCACGACGTCGTCACGATGCGCTGCCTGCCCGGCGATCTCGTCGTGCGTGTCGGCATCGAGAAGATCGAGCTTGTTCCATACTTCGAATCGCGGCGTGTTTTCATCGACGCCGATCTCCGCGAGCACGGTCTCGACGTCGGTGCGCTGCGCCTCGGTGTCCGGATGCGCAATATCGCGGATGTGCACGAGCAGGTCCGCCGACACCACCTCTTCCAGCGTCGCTTTGAACGCCGCGACCAATTGAGTCGGCAGATCGGACACGAAGCCTACCGTGTCGGACAGGATAGCCTTGTCGATGCCCGGAAGCTGGATCTGCCGTAGCGTCGGGTCGAGCGTTGCAAACAACAGGTCCTCTGCCATGACATCGGCGCCGGTCAGCCGATTGAACAGAGTCGACTTGCCAGCATTGGTGTACCCGACCAGAGCAATGACCGGCCAGGGCGCGCGCTGACGGCGTTCGCGGTGCAGGCCACGCGTGCGACTGACCTGCTCCAGCTCGCGCTTGAGCCGGGCCATGCGGTCGCGGATCAGGCGACGATCCGCTTCGATCTGCGTCTCACCTGGGCCACCGAGGAAGCCGAAGCCACCCCGCTGGCGCTCGAGATGCGTCCAACTGCGGACCAAACGCCCTGCCTGATAGTCGAGATGCGCGAGTTCGACCTGCAACCGACCTTCGGCGGTCGCCGCGCGCTCGCCGAAGATCTCGAGGATCAGTCCGGTCCGGTCGATGACCTTGGTTTCGAGCGCTTTTTCCAGATTGCGCTGCTGAATGGGGGTAAGGCTCGCGTCGAACACGACGAGCCCCGCCTCTTCCATGCGCACCTGCGTCGCGAGCAGTTCGACCTGCCCGCTCCCGATCAGCGTCGCCGGCTTGGCCTGCCGCACGCGATAGGCGATCCGTTCGACGACCTGGACACCGATGGCCGCAGCAAGACCTGCCGTCTCCTCCAGGCGAGCATCGACGTCACGCGTCGCGTCACCCTGATCGGGCAGCACGACGATCGCCCGCGCGCCGCGCGTGAATTCGTCCCGGTCCCGTTCGAAACCACTACTCAATCGTCATCGTCCGTTTCATCCGTATCAGTAGGCTCTTCGGCAAGGTTCAGCGGGCGGGCCGGCTGGATCGTCGAAACCGCGTGCTTGTAGACCAATTGCGCCATGCCTTCGCGCTGGAGCAGCATGCAGAACAGGTCGAAGCCGGCGATCTGGCCCTGCAGCATGACGCCATTGATCAGGAACATCGTCACGCTGTCTTCGGATTTCCGCACCGCGTTGAGGAAGATATCCTGCAACAACGGGTGCTTCTTCTGGCTTTCGCCCACCGCATCGACGATTGCCGACACGTCCATGGGGCCAGCTGGCATGATCGTCGAGATCGCATGCTTGTAGATCAGCTGCGACTGCCCATCGCGACGGAGCAGAACGGAAAAATTATCGAACCATGTGACGATGCCCTGAAGCTTAACGCCTTTTACAAGGAACATAGTTACGGGCGTCTTGGAGCGCCGGAGTGCGTTCAGGAAAAGATCCTGGAGCGAGCCTGGTTTTTCGGCCAATGGGATAACCCTTTATTTTTGGCGGGACTTTGCCCGCGAGGCGCCGTTTCCCGGCGTCGGAGATGCCCCCGGTTACCGGGAGCGGTACTGATCTATGATCGCCGCCCTGCTATATCCAGAGGGCGGCGAAATTACGGCGTCTATTCTTCGCGCGTTTCGGTAATGCCAAGCAGCTTCAACTTTCGATGAAGCGCCGAACGCTCCATGCCGATGAAGCTGGCGGTCCGCGATATATTGCCTGAAAATCGCCGGATCTGGACCCGAAGATATTCACGCTCGAACGTCTCGCGTGCTTCACGCAGCGGTGATCCCATGATCGCAGTCGATCCGGCCGAACCGATATCGCCTTGATCGCCCATAACCTCGGCCGGCAACAGATCGAGATCGATCCGGCCGATCCGGTCTCCCGGAGCGAGAATGATCGTACGCTCGACGACGTTACGCAGCTGACGAACATTTCCTGGCCAATCGTAGGATTGTAACGCCACCATCGCATCGGGAGCGATTTCCGGCGTCGGCACGCGGCGCTCGGACGCGTAATGCGCAATGAAATGCTGGACCAACGCAGGGATGTCCTCGCGACGATCGGAAAGCGGCGGGATCATCACCGGTACGACGTTGAGGCGGTAATAGAGGTCTTCGCGGAAGCGGCCTTCGGCAATTTCGACGACAAGATCGCGCGCGGTGGCGGAGACGACGCGGACGTCGACCTTCACGACCCGCGTACCACCCACCCGCGTGAAGCTCTGATCGGTCAGCGCGCGGAGGATACGCGCCTGTGTCGTGATCGGCATGTCGGCGATCTCGTCGAGAAAGAGCGTGCCGCCATGCGCCTGCTCGAACAGACCCGGACGAACGAGGTCACCCGCCTCCTCGACGCCGAACAACTCCTCGTCGACACGCTCGGGCGTCATCCGTGCCGCGCTGACGATGATGAACGGCGCATCGGTCCGCAAGCTCCAGCCGTGGAGCAGACGCGCCGCGACCTCCTTGCCGACCCCTGCCCCACCCATGATAAGCACGCGGCTGCCCGTCGCAGCGACCCGCTTGAGTGTCGCCCGCACGCCGTTGATCGATCCCGAACTCCCGGTGAGATCGGTTTCGCGACCGACCGTAGCGCGCAACGTCGCCACTTCGCGACGAAGCCGCTCGGTCTCGGTCGCGCGGGCGACCATGAGCAGCAGGCGCTCGGCTTCGAACGGCTTTTCGATGAAGTCGGACGCACCACGCCGGATCGCTGCGACCGCCGTATCCAGATTGCCGTGCCCGGAGATCACGAGCACCGGGATCGACGGATCGCGGCGCTTGATCTCATCGAGCAGTTCGAGCCCATCGAGGCGCGACCCCTGGAGCCATACGTCGAGCAGCACCAGCGACGGGCGACGCGCGGCAATCGCCTCCAGCGCGGAATCGCTGTCGCCAGCGTCGCGCGTATCATAGCCTTCGTCCTCCAGGACGCCGGCAACGAGTTCACGGATGTCACGTTCGTCGTCAACGACGAGAATATCGAGCGCCATTAATTCATGTCCGGTTGCGGGTCATCGTATGGAGTTGGCCCTCCCCAGCCAACTCGGGTGCCGATGCCCCTTGGTCGAGCGCGGCCAGCGCCTTGGCGTCGAAGATCATGGTGACGAGCGTGCCGCCACCGGGTCGATCGGAAAAGCCGATCGTTCCGCAATGCTCCTCGATGATCTTCTTGACGATGGCAAGCCCAAGGCCAGTGCCTCGTGCTCGCGTCGTCACATAGGGTTCGACGATCCGGTCTCGGTCGGCGGGAAGGCCGATGCCGGTATCCGCGACCGCGATACTCACGGAGTTCCCCGCCTCGGTCAATGTCATCGTCACGCTGCCATCGGGTTCGCCGCGTGTTTCAATGGCTTCGACGGCGTTCTTGACGATGTTCGTGAGCGCCTGCCCCATCTGGCGGCGATCGCAGACGAGCGTGAGACCAGGATCGTCCTGGACAAGATGGAAACCGATACCCGGGTGCGCGACCTCATGCAGGAACAGTGCCTGCCGTGCCGCATCGACCAGCGATTCTTCGCGGAACACGGGCTTGGGCATGCGCGCGAACGATGAAAATTCATCGACCATGCGACGAAGATCGCCGACTTGGCGGATGATCGTATCGGTCAATCGCGAGAACGTTCCGTCTTGCATCTCGGTCTTGGCGCCGTACCGCCGCTGCAGGCGTTCCGCGGCCAACTGGATTGGCGTCAGCGGGTTCTTGATCTCATGCGCAATCCGGCGCGCGACGTCGGACCAGGCCGCGCGACGTTGATCGAGCAACTGCTGCGTGATGTCGTCGAAGGTCAGGATCGGGCCGGTCGCGGGGCGCGCGATACGCACCGCGAGCGTACGGACGTCACCCGCCTGCCCTACCTCGACGATCGCCTCGCGGTCGCCGCTGTCGAGCATAGCGTCGAGTTCGGGGGCAACGTCGACGAGTTTGCGGCCGACGAGGTTCCCACTGCCGACGCCGGTGCCAAGCAATCCCGATGCAGAGTCGTTGGTGATCGTGATTGTCCGGTCCCGGCCCGTCGCGATGACGCCGGCGGACACGCCCGCCATCACGGCCTCGATCAGCGCGCGTCGGCTTTCGAGCTGACCGTTCGCGGTAACGAGTTCGGTGTTCTGCTCCTCGAGGCGGCCGGTCATCTGGTTGAACGCCCTGGCGAGCGTGCCGACCTCGTCCCGACTGCGTGGGTCGGGCACCCGCGCGGTAAGATCGCCGCCCTCTACCCGTCGGGCCGCGTCGACGAGTTCGCCGACCGGACGTACTAGGCGATCCGCCACCGCAAGCGCGATCCACACCGCGATGCCGACGATCAGCAACGAGATCAGCAGGAGCGCCGCGTTGAACGTCAATTGCAGTCGACGCGACCGCGCTAGCAGCGAGCGATAACTCTTCAGAACCTCGTTCGCGCGGACCGTCTGCCCAGACAGCAACTTGGTGTCCTCGACACGCCCCGCGTACAGAAACAGCTCGTCGGACCCCGGCAGCATCGTGATGGTCTGGATACGCTCGCCGGTCACGGTAACGACCGCGGTCTTGCCCGCCCGCAGCTCGGCGATCGCAGCCGGCGTCACCTGCCGGGCGAAGTCGATTTCGTACGGATTGACGATCGCGAAGGTCTGGATGTCGCCCTGCGGCGTGACCTTGAACAGCGCGCCTTCGGACAGGCTGCGGTAATAGACCTGCTGGAGGAAGAAACCGGAGAAGTCGGGGCCCTGGAGCGATTTCTCCTGCAGATAGCCGGACATGTCCGCGGCCATCGTCACGGTCGCTTCCTGCCACCGGTTCAGCTGGCGCGCGTAGGAGGATTGCGCGAGCGCGGTAGCATTCTCCAGCATCCCGCGCGCCTGATCCGAATACCAGAACTGGACGCCGTACTGGAACAGCAACGACGCGAAGATCGTCACCAACAGCATCGGCACGGCAGCGACGATCGAGAAGAGCGCGACCAGCCGAACGTGCAGTCGGCCACCGCCACCGACCGGCGAGCGGGCCGCACGCCGCATCGCCACGCGTCGCCCAAGCAGCATCAGCAACGCGATACCGGGAACGAGATTGGCGACAAGCAGCAGCGCAACGAGCGGCGGTGCCAGCAGGCGCTGCGGCGCATCCGTGCCGGCGATGATGAAGTAGCTCGCCAACGCGGTGGCGATGGCCACCGCAAGCACCAGCAGCTCGACGGCGGGCGTCACCGCGAACCGGTGCGCGGGTCCGTCTTCATCCATAGGTAGCGCCGCGGAAGCGATCATCGTTGCTTCGGTACAACGTCAACCGTTGCCTTGAAACCACATAATTTTCGTTTCAGGCGCGGCCTGCGTCATTTGGGCGGCTGTCGGCGACTGCGATGCCGAGCGTGTCGAGACGCTTGCGCAGCGTATTGCGATTGATCCCCATCGCGCGTGCCGCACGAAGCTGATTCTGGCCGTGGCGCGCGAGCATCGTCTCGATCAGCGGACGCTCGACCTCGCCGATCACGCGGTCGTACAGCGTGCCGTCGTCGAGTGCGGCGGGGTTCTCGCGGGCGATCCGCTCGATCAGCGCGCGAACGGCATGCGCGATATCGATGTCGGCGGCCTGGTCGATCGCTGTGGGCGTGCCGATCATCGTCCGGATCGCATCCGCGCCGATCACCTCGTCGCGCGAGAGAACGGCCAGCCGGCGCATCAGATTTTCGAGCTCTCGGACATTGCCCGGCCAGTCGTGCGCGCCGAGCGCGGTGAGCGCGTCGCTGGCGAGTTGGCGCCGGGGAAGCCCCTGCGCTGCTGCATGATCGAGGAAATGCCGGGCGAGCAAGGCGATATCCTGGCGACGTTCGCGTAACGGCGGCAGGACGATCGGCACGACGTTGAGGCGATAGAACAGGTCTTCGCGGAACTGGCCGGTGGCGACCTGCGCCGCGAGATCGCGATTGGTCGCGGCGACGATGCGGACGTCGACGCGGATCGTACGCGCGCCACCGACACTGGTGAACTCGCCCGATTGCAGGACGCGGAGCAGCCGGGTCTGCGCCTCCATCGGCATGTCGCCGATCTCGTCGAGGAACAACGTGCCGCCCGACGCCTGCTCGAACCTACCGGCGTTGCGCGAGGCCGCGCCGGTAAAGGCGCCGCGCTCATGCCCGAACAGTTCGGCCTCGATCAGTTCGCGCGGGATCGCGGCCATGTTGATGGCGACGAACGGCGCCGTGCCGCGAGGGCCGAGATCATGGATCGCGCGCGCGACGAGTTCCTTGCCGGTGCCCGATTCGCCCGAGATGAGGATGGTCAGGTCGTTCGAAACGACGCGTGCGATGATCCGGTAGACGTCCTGCATCGCCGCCGAACGGCCGATGAGCGGGAGCGCGCGGTCGGCATCATGCAGATCGTCTTCGGACGCCATGCCGCCTCGCGCGAGCGCACCGGTCACGGCGCGGGTCAGCACGTCGAGGTCGAAGGGCTTGGGGAGATATTCGTACGCACCGACCTCGGCCGCTCGCACCGCGGTGGTCAGCGTATTCTGCGCGGACAGGACGATGATCGGCAGCAACGGGAAGCGCGCCGCGACGTTGCGGACGTGATCGATCCCGTCGCCGTCGGGCAGGATCACGTCTGTGACGATGACGTCGGGCAAGGCGATCGCGAGCGCGCGTTCGAGTTGGGCAAGGCTGTCGGCGACGGTGACCTCGTGCCCGGCTCGGCGCAACGCCTGTGCGACGACGGTACGGATTGCAGCGTCGTCGTCGACGACCAGAACCGCACTCATGACGCGGCTCTCGGCAACAGCAGGCGGAGGACGGTCATCTCGGGATTTCCTTCGCGGGCGTATTGGACGATGCCGCCCATGTCTCGCGTGAGTTTGTCGACGAGCGCGAGACCGAGCCCCTGCCCCTCGTGACGCCCGGACACGAACGGATCGAACAGGTGGTCGGCGATGTCGGCGGGGGCGCCCGGACCGTTGTCGAAGATGCAGATCTCGATCGGCAGCGGCACGCGCGGTTTGCCCGGCGCGGCGCTGACGGTGATGCCGTGACGATAGGCGGTCGTCATCACGAGCCGCGGTTCGCGTTCGTTCCGAACGGCTTCGCGCGCGTTCTTGAGCAGGTTTATGACGATCTGGAGCAGCGCGTCGCGGTTGATCTGCGCGGGCGGAAGCGACGGATCGAAGCGTTCCTCGATCGCGATGCCGCGCGCAAACCCGGCGAGCGCAAGCCGGCGGGCGTGACCGAGCAGCGGATAGATGTTCTCGCTGGCGAGCGGCAGAGGCCGCGTGTCGCTGAAGTCCTGCATGCGGTCGATCAGCGCGGCGATGCGATCAACCTCGGTCACGATCAGCGTGGTGAGTTCGCCTGCGCCAAGTAGTTGGGCCGCACCGCGGATGCCGGACAGCGGGTTCTTGATCTCGTGCGCGAGCATCGCGGCCGCGCCGACCGCCGCCCGTGCGCCGGCCGCGCGGTCCGCAGAGTGTCCCAATCGCCGTGATGTCGCCGCGGCATGCAGCGTGATTGCGCGCCAGCCGGGAAAGTCCGCAATCTGTGTTTCGGCGAAATCGACGCGGATCTTCACGCCGCGCGCGGTCGATATCTCGGTGTCGTAGACGGCCAGGCCGTGGCCATCGCGGTTGCGTGGATCGTCGGGCGGCGGGATGATCGCGTCGAGCGGCTGGCCGATCATCAGCCGCTCGGACAAGTTCAGCAGTTGTTCGGCGAGCGCATTGGCGTGCGCGACACGGTAGTCGGGATCGACGACGACGACCGCGACCGGGAGCGCCGCGAACAGCTCCGCAAAGCCCGGCCGTCCGCGTGAACTGGTGTCAGGCCGCCGCAAGGTCACGCCAAGGCGCGTAGAATTCGGCGAGCATCGCCTTGACCTGTTTCGGGTCTGGCACCTGGTTCACCTCGTTGCGGAACTCGGCCGAACCGGGCAGCCCCTTGGTGTACCAGCCGATATGTTTCCGCGCCATGTTGACGCCGGTCTCGATCCCGTAATGCTCGAGCATCGCTTCGTAATGCCCTGCGATCGCGTCATATTGCTCGGTGATCGACGGGTCTTCGATGCGGCGGCCGGTGGCGAACCACTCCATCACCTGGCCGAGCACCCACGGGCGACCGTAGCTGCCGCGACCGATCATCAGGCCGTCGGCGCCCGACTGGTCCATTGCCGCTTCGGCGTCTTCGATGGTGCAGATGTCGCCATTGACGATCACCGGGACCGTGACCGCGTCCTTGACCTTGCGGACGAAGCCCCAGTCGGCGTTGCCCTTATACATCTGGTTGCGCGTGCGGCCGTGGACGGTGATCAGCTTGATGCCGAGATCTTCGGCGATCCGTGCGAGATCGGGGGCGTTGAGGCTGTCGTGGCACCAGCCCATCCGCATCTTCAACGTCACGGGCACGTCGACCGCCTTGACCGTCGCTTCGATGATTGCGCTGGCGAGCTTGGTGTCGCGCATCAGCGCCGAGCCCGCATCGCCGTTGACGACTTTCCGCACCGGGCAGCCCATGTTGATGTCGATGATCGCCGCGCCGCGATCCTGGCTGAGCTTGGCCGCCTCGCCCATCTCGTAGGGGGTGCAGCCGATCAGCTGCATCGACACCGGCTCCTCGAGCCGGTCCCATGCCGCCTTCTGCAACGACTGGCGCGTCTCGCGGATCGCGGCCTGGCTCGCCACCATCTCGGTGACGTTGAGGCCCGAGCCATAGCGTCGCACCAGCGTGCGGAACGGCATGTCGGTGACGCCGGTCATCGGCGCGAGCACGACGGGGCTTTCGATCCGGACGGGACCGATCTGGATAGGAGCAAGGTTACGCATGAATGTGCCTGAAAAAGAGGCATCCCCTTATCCCGTCCCGGGCTTTTTCGCAAGACTGGCGAGTGTCGGGGTGAAGCGCTAGGGCGCGAGGATGACACAGGCACAGCGTATCGTCGCGATCATTGTCGCGGCTGGAACCGGCGTGCGCGCGGGGGGATCGGTTCCCAAGCAGTTCGCGCTGATCGCCGGTCGGCCGATGATCGGCTATTCCTATGCGGCGTTCGCGACGCATCCGGCGATCGCTGAGACGATCGTCGTCGTCGCCGAGGGCCAGCAGGCCTCCGTGATCGCCGCATTGGGGGACGCGGCGATCGTGGTTGGCGGTGCTACGCGGCGCGAGTCGGTTACCAACGGCCTAGCGGCGGTCGGCGACGCGACGCATGTCTTGATCCACGATGCTGCCCGCCCCTTCCTGTCACACACGGTCATCGATTCGCTTGTCGCTGCCTTGAAGACCCGGGACGCGGCCATTCCGGTCCTCCCGGTGACCGATACGCTCGCGCGCGGCAGCGTCCTGCTCGGCGACATCGTGCCGCGCGGGGACCTCAACCGGGTGCAGACTCCCCAGGCATTTGCGGTGGAGGCCCTGCGCGCCTCGCATGCCGTCTGGCCCGCGGACGAAGAAGCCACCGACGACGCGCAGATGGTACGACGGCTTGGCGTCGGCGTCGCGTTGGTGCAGGGCTCGGCGATGCTCGAGAAAGTCACGCACCCAGAAGATTTCGCGGCCGCCGAAGCGCGCGTCGCATACGAAACCCGTACCGCGATGGGGTTCGACGTCCATCGCCTCGAAACCGGCGAGGAGCTGTGGCTCGGCGGCGTGCTGATCCCGCACGACAAGGGCCTGTCGGGGCATAGCGACGCCGACGTCGCGCTCCACGCGCTGACCGATGCGCTGCTCGGCACGATCGCGGCTGGGGATATCGGTACGCATTTCCCGCCGAGCGACCCGCAGTGGAAGGGCGCCGACTCCGCGCAATTCCTTCTGCACGCCGCCAAGCTCATCGCCGACAAGCGTGGCCGGATCGATTTCGTCGACCTGACGATCATGTGCGAGGCGCCGAAGATCGGCCCGCATCGCGCGGCGATGACTGCACGGATTGCCGACATGCTCGGGCTCACGCTCGACCGGGTCAGCGTCAAGGCGACGACGACCGAACGGCTCGGCTTCACCGGGCGCGGCGAAGGTATTGCCGCGCAGGCGGTCGCGACCATTCGCTTGCCCGGATCGCCGCTTTGAAGATCACTGCCGCGTTTTCCGCGATCGCGCTCCTTGCCAGCCCGGCTGTCGCGCAACAGCGCTGCATCACCGGGCCCGAGGCCGAGTCGCTGACGCTCGTCGCTATGCCCGACATCCTGCGCGAGACCGGACGCGTCTGTGCCGCACAGCTTCCCGCCAGAAGTCTCATCCGGTCGCAGTCGAGTGCGTTGATCGATCGCTATCAGGTCGAGTCCGACCGGGCTTGGCCAGCGGCGCGCGCGGCGATCGTCAAGCTCAGCGATCCTGCCGTCGACGCGATGCTCGATTCGGAGTTTGCGCGACCGCTGCTGACGACGTTGCTGGTGCCGCAGATCGTCGGGCGGATCGCGACGCGCGATTGCGGGACGATCGACCGGATGGTGACGCTGCTCCAGCCCTTGCCACCGCGCAACACCGCGGGCATCGTCGTCGAGACGTTGCGGTACCTCAAATCCCAGAAGTCGCGCAGCGGTGATATCGCCGCGGTGGCGATGCTGCTCTGCCCGGTGGAGACTCGCTGATGGATACGATCCTTCCTGTCGAACTGGTCGACGCCGCACGCAAAGTGGTCGAGCAGAACCGCGCGATCGGCCGCCGGGTCGCGGTCGCCGAGAGTTGCACCGGCGGGCTGGTGGCGGCTGCCCTGACCGAGATCCCCGGGTCCTCCGACGTGTTCGAGGTCGGCTTCGTCACCTACTCGAACGCCGCCAAGCTCGGCGTGCTGAAGATCAGTTCGGACGTGCTCGAAACGTTCGGTGCGGTCTCGATCGCGGTCGCCTGGAGCATGGCGCAGGCCGCGCTTAAGCAGTCGGGCGCTGATATCGCGGTTGCGATCACCGGCGTTGCGGGCCCCGGTGGTGGTTCGCTCAAGAAGCCGGTCGGCACGGTGGTGTTTGGCCGCGCCGAAAAGGGCCGTGACCCGTCCGATGTCCACGCCGATCGCAAGGATTTCGGCGATCTCGGCCGCGGCGGGATACGGCTTCAGGCGGCGTTGTGCGCGCTCGAACTCTTGTTGCCGGATGCTTCCGCACCGTAGAGCTCGGCGGCACGCGTTTCGAACGCGCCGATCATCTTCCGCAGTGCAGCGCCGAACACCTGCCCGGCGATCATCTCGAACATCCGGTTCTTGAACGCGAAGTCGACGGTGAAGTCGACAGCGCAACCCTGCGGCTCGGGTCGGAAATGCCATTCGTTGCGCAGATACTTGAGCGGGCCATCAACGTAATCGACATTAAGTTCGCTCGGCCGGACCTTCTGCACCCGCGACGTGAACGTCTCGCGCAGCCCTTTGAAACCAACGATCATGTCGGCGAGCGTCTCGGTCTCGCTGTTCGAGCGCACGCGCATCGCGCTGACCCAAGGCAGGAACTCAGCATAGCGGCCGACATCGGCCACCAGGTCGAACATCTGCTCAGGCGTATAGGGCAAATGGCGCGTTTCCGAATGCTTCGGCATCAGATGCGCGCGACGCCCAGCTTGGCGTCACGGTTAGCGCGCAACCGTTCGAAATCATCGCCCGCGTGATAGCTCGACCGCGTCAGCGGCGACGACGCGACCAGCAGGAAGCCCTTCGCGCGCGCGATCGAGGCATAGGCGTCGAATGCCTTGGGCGGCACGAACTCGGCGACTTTCGCGTGACGCGGCGTTGGCTGGAGATACTGACCCATCGTCAGGAAATCGATGTCGGCGCAGCGCATGTCGTCCATCACCTGATGGATCTCCAGACGCTCCTCGCCAAGCCCGAGCATCACGCCGGACTTGGTGAAGATCGACGGATCGTGCTTCTTCACGCTCTCCAGCAGCCGCAACGACGCGTAGTAGCGCGCGCCGGGGCGGATCGTCGGATACAGCCGCGGCACCGTCTCGAGGTTGTGGTTGTAGACGTCGGGGCGCGCCTCGACGATCGACTCGATCGCCGCCTGCGCCTTGTTGCGGAAGTCGGGCGTGAGGATCTCGATCGTCGTCGTCGGGTTCGACGCGCGGATCGCCTGAATGACCTTGACGAACTGCGACGCGCCACCGTCCGGAAGATCGTCACGATCGACCGAGGTGATGACGATATGGTTCAGGCCCATCTGCGCGGCCGCATCGGCGACGTTCTGCGGCTCCATCCGATCGACCGCGCGCGGCATGCCGGTCTTGACGTTGCAGAACGCGCACGCCCGCGTGCAAGTGTCCCCAAGGATCATGACTGTCGCGTGCTTCTTCGACCAGCACTCACCGATGTTCGGGCACGCTGCCTCTTCGCACACCGTGGTCAGACTTTTCGATCGCATCAGTTCGCGCGTCTTGGCGAAACCGGCGGAGGTCGGCGCCTTGACGCGGATCCAGTCGGGCTTGCGCGCGCGCGGTACGGCGATCGGGGTCATCTCGTTCATGAGCGCGAGATAGCGATCCCTGCTACCCGAGACAACATACATGCGTTTACGTGGGCGATATCATCGGTTTGTTCGGCGACAGTTTGCGGAGCGGACTTGCCGCATGTCACGGTGGCGAGGCTCCGATTATCCGGAACCCCGCAGGCACGCGTGATTATAGACCGAGAGCCTTTTTCGCGACTTTCACGACGGCCGGATCGATCGGCGGCGGCGTCATCGACACGCCGGCTTCGAGGCGGTCGGCGATCAGCGTCAGCGCTGCGATCCGTGCCGCCTTCTTGTCGTTGCCGTCGATAACGGTCCACGGCGCGGTCGCAGTATCGGTGCGGGCGAACATCTCGGCCATCGCCTCGAGATAGTCCTTCCGTCGCGACCGGTTGTGGAAATCATCGAGTCCGGTCTTCCAATGCTTCCATGGATCGTCGAGCCGTGCCTTGAGCCGTCGGTCCTGTTCCTTCTGCGTGGTGTGAACGAACAGCTTGATGAGGGTGGTGCCGCTCTCGACCTGCTGCGCCTCGAACGCGTTGATCTCGTCATAGCCGTGGCGCCATTCGGTCTCGCTTGCGAACCCCTCGACGCGCTCGACCAGGACGCGACCGTACCAACTGCGGTCGAAGATCGCGATGTTGCCGTCGGCCGGTAGTCGGTTCCAGAAGCGCCAGAGGAAATGGTGCGCCTTCTCGTCTGCGGTCGGCGCGGCGATCGGCCAGACCTTGTAGTTGCGCGGGTCCCATTCGGCGGAGAGACGCTGGATGATGCCGCCCTTGCCCGCGGCATCCCAACCCTCGAACATCACGATCGCGCTCTTGCCCGCGACGATGTGCGCGACCTGGATGTGTTCGAGACGCTTTTGCAGCGCGGTAAGGTCGTGCTTGTACTTCCCATCGTACTCGTCGCCGGCTTCGTAGTCGGCCAGGTGTATCGTCATGCATCACGCTCCGTCGCAAGGGTCGGGATATGAACGTTCCAGGCGCCCCGACGACGCAGGACGAACCAATAATAGGTGATCGACAGCAGGATCTGTGCAGCCGTCATGATCAGTCCGGGGCGGCCCTCCTCGAGATCGAGCCAGCTCGTCCAGCATACATAGCCGAGCGCGAGCAGTGTTACGACCGGAGCGAGCGGGTAGAGCGGCATCTGGTAGGGGGCGTGGGCAGTCTTGCCGGTACGCCTGCCGACCATCGCCGCGACGCAGATGCCCGCGTAGATCGCGACGAGGCCGGTGCCGCTGAGCACAAGCAGCAACTGGAGCGACAGGAAACACGCGACGATCCCGAACCCGCCTACCAGCAGCGTGCCGACCCAGGGCGAGCCGAACTTCGGGTGAACCTGCGTCATCCACCGGTCCAGCGGGCGGCCCCAGCTTCCGTCACGCGCGGTGCCGTAGAAGAAGCGCGCGCAGGCGAGGATGCAGGCGATCACCGCGTTGACGATCGCGACGACGACGCCGATCGAGATCCAGTTCGCCGTCGTGGTGCCGCTGCGGAGGGTGACGAGAAGGCCGAACGGGTCGTCGGCGGTGAGCGTGGCGTGAAGGTCCGGTGCGCCAACCAGGACGGCGACGATCGGGATGCCCTCGAACAGCAGCGTCAACGCGAGCGAGGCCATGATCGCGCGCGCGATCAGCCGGGGGGCGTCGAGCATCTCCTCACCGAAATAGACAGCCGCGCCGTAGCCGTTGAGTGCGAAGATCGCGATCGAGGTGGCGAGGCCGATCGAGGCGGCGGACGCGGGGACGAGCGCGGCTCCTTGCGGCATGACCGGGTGGAACAACAGGTCGCCGATCGGGCGGACGGTATCGGCGAACCCGAGCCAGACGACCGCCCCGATCGCCAGGATCTCGACCAGCAGGAAGAGCCCCGTGAGCCAGGCGTTGACGCGGATCTGGAGGATTGCGACGAGCGTCGACCCTCCGACCACGGCGATCGCGACGGGAATCTGCGGCAGGCCGGGGACGAGCGTGCCGAGCACCGCACTGACGCCCAGCCCTGCTACCGGCGGGAAGAGCAGGTTGTTGAAGACGTTGACGCCGAGCATGACGAAGCCCGCCATCGGCCCGAGCGTATGCGCGACCGCGACATACTCGCCGCCCGCGACCGGCCAAGCGGAGGAGAGTTCGGCATAGACGAATGCGGTCGCGACGCAGACGAGCCCGGCGATCAGGGTTGCCCACACCGCGCCGGTGCCGGCGACCTGGAGCATGCCGGGGACGATGACAAACACCGACGATGCCGGGGTTGCGACGGAGAGGGTGAGGAACAGGACGCCCGTGACGCCGAGGCTGCGGACGAGGCTGCGGACGAGGCTTGGCGCCGGTGTCATCTGATCGTCGCGCATGCCAACCCCTTATCGTGCAGAGGTATTTGCATGGTTGAGGGGGTTGAGGAAGCGTGGGACGTCTTTCCCTCGCCCCTTCGGGGAGAGGGAGGGGCCCGCCCGCGCTTGCGGGTGGGAGGGTGACGGTGAGGGGAAGTTGGCGCGCACCAACCGCCCCTCACCCTCTCGTCGCCAAGCGGCTCCTCCTTCCCTCTCCCCGTAGGGGCGAGGGACAGAGAGAAGTTATCCAGCGCTCGGCGCGACCACCTTCGCCGCATCCTTCGGGCCATCGACCGTCAGGCGGATGTTGAGTTCCTTCAGCTGCTTGGCGCTGACCGGGCTCGGCGCGCCCATCATCAGGTCCTCAGCCTTCTGGTTCATCGGGAACAGCACGACCTCGCGGATGTTCGGTTCGCCCGCGAGCAGCATCACCATCCGGTCGATCCCCGGTGCCGAGCCACCATGCGGCGGTGCGCCGACCTTGAACGCGTTGATCATGCCCGCGAAGTTCGTGTCGACATCGGCCTGCGTGTAGCCGGCGATCTCGAACGCCTTATACATGATCTCCGGACGGTGGTTCCGGATCGCGCCCGACGACAGCTCGACGCCGTTGCAGACGATATCGTACTGGTACGCCAGGATATCGAGCGGATCCTTGTTCTCAAGAGCGTCCATCTCGCCCTGCGGCATCGAGAACGGGTTGTGGCTGAAATCGACCTTCTTCGCATCCTCGTCGTACTCGAACATCGGGAAGTCGACGATCCAGCAGAACTCGAACCGGTTCTCGTCGATCAGGCCGAGGTCGGCACCGATCCGCGCACGGGCGGCGCCGGCCAGCTTCGAGGCGGGCAGTTCCTTGCCGGCGGCGAAGAAGATGCCGTCGTTCGGGCCGAGGCCCATCTCGGCGATCAGTTTCCGCGTCGCTTCCTCGCCGTGATTCTTGGCGATCGGGCCGCCCAGTTCGCCATTCTTCTGCGTGATGTAGCCAAGCCCGGCATGCCCCTCGGCACGTGCCCAGTCATTCATGTCGGTGAAAAACTTGCGGCTCTTGTCGGCGGTGTTCGGCGCGGGGATCGCGCGGACCACGTCACCGCCGGCGACGATGCCAGCGAACAGGCCGAAGCCCGAATCGACGAAGTGATGGCCGACGTCGTGGATCAGGATCGGATTGCGCAGGTCGGGCTTGTCGCTGCCGTATTTCAGCATCGATTCGCGGTAGGGGATGCGCTTGAACGGGAGCGCCGAGACCTGACGACCCTTGCCCTGCCAGTCGGCGAATTCCTCGAACACGCCGTGCAGGACGGGCTCGATCGCATTGAAAACGTCGTCCTGCGTGACGAAGCTCATCTCGAAATCGAGCTGGTAGAATTCGCCGGGCGAACGATCGGCGCGTGCGTCCTCGTCGCGGAAGCATGGCGCGATCTGGAAATAGCGGTCGAAGCCCGCCACCATCAGCAGCTGCTTGAACATCTGCGGCGCCTGGGGGAGCGCGTAGAACTTCCCCGGATGAACGCGGCTCGGCACCAGATAATCGCGCGCACCTTCGGGCGACGATGCGGTCAGGATCGGCGTCTGGAATTCGGTGAACCCTTGCGAATTCATCCGGTTGCGGAGTGACGTGATTACCTGGCTGCGGAGCATGATGTTCGCGTGAAGACGCTCGCGACGCAGATCGAGATAGCGATAGCGCAGGCGGATATCTTCGGGATACTCCGCCTCGCCCGCGACCGGCATCGGCAGTTCGCTGGCCATCGACTGGACGGTCGCGGCGGTCGCGCGGATCTCGATACCGCCGGTCGGCAGGTTCGGGTTGACGGCTTCCGGCGCACGTGCGGTCACCTTGCCGGTAATCGTGACGACGCTTTCGCTCTTCAGACCCTCGATGACCCTGAAGACCGGGCCCGACACGTCAGTGACGATCTGCGTGATACCGTAGTGATCGCGCAGATCGATGAAGACGAGGTCGCCGTGATCGCGCTTCTTGTGGACCCAGCCGGAGACGCGGACCTCTTCGCCGACCTGTTCGGGGCGGAGGGCGGCGCAGTTGTGGGTGCGATAGGCGTGCATGATGGGTCTTCTCGGACGATAAACAGGTGGTCCGCGCTTCCCTTCCCTACCGGGCTTTGTCAACCCGGACGAGGCTCGCTATGGACGGGCGATGCATATCCACCCGCTTATCTCCGACAGTGCCACGCTCGCCAATCTGTGCGCGCGCATGGCCGACGCCGACTATGTGTCCGTCGACACCGAATTCATGCGCGAGAGCACCTATTACCCGGAGCTCTGCCTGATCCAGATCGCCGACGACAAGGAGGCCGCCGCGATCGACCCGATGGCGCCGGGGATCGACCTCAAGCCGCTGCTCGACCTGCTCGTCGAGAATCACGACGTGCTGAAGGTGGTTCATGCTGGCGGGCAGGACATCGAGATTGTCTACAACCTGACCGGCAAGACCCCCTTCCCGCTGTTCGACACGCAGGTCGCGGCGATGGCGCTCGGCCAGGGCGAGCAGATCGGCTATTCGAACCTGGTCGACAGCTGGCTCGGGATCGCGGTCGACAAGGGGGCGCGGTTCACCGACTGGGCGCGCCGGCCGCTGGACGCGCGACAGATCGAATATGCGATCGGCGACGTCACGCATCTGTCGAAGATCTTCCCGAAGATGTTGGAGCGGTTGCGGAAAACCGGACGCGGCGTTTGGCTCGATCAGGAAATGGAGCGGCTCGGCGATACCGCCAATTACGCGAACGATCCCGATCTGGCATGGAAGCGGGTGCGGATTTCCGGGCGTAAGCCTGACGTGCTGGGGCGGCTTAAGGCGCTGGCTCGCTGGCGTGAGCTTGAGGCGCAGGCAAAGGATTTGCCGCGTGGACGGATCGTCAAGGACGAGACGCTGGGCGACATGGCGGGGCATCCGCCGAAGAAGCAGGCGGACTTGGCACGGGTGCGTGGGCTTTCGGCGACCTGGGCCGGCAACGACATCGGTGGCCGCCTGATGGCGGCGATCGATGGCGCGCAGCCGCTCGGCGACGACGAACTGCCGCCGCGCGACGATCGCAAGCCGGGGCTTGGCAAAGAGGGTTCGCTGGTGGCGGATCTGCTTAAGCTGCTGCTGAAGATCCGGTCGCGAGATATTGATGTCGCCTCGAAATTGCTCGCTCGGACCGATGAACTGGAGGCCTTGGCCGCTGGTGTGCGGACTGGGTTGCCGATGCTCGAAGGTTGGCGGTTCGACCAATTCGGCCGCGATGCCCTCGATCTAGTCGAGGGACGACTGGCGTTTGCGGTGATCGGCGGGAAGCTGAAGATGACGCGTACGGAGGATGCCGCATGAGGATCGTTCTGGTTGCAGCCTTGCTCGCCTCGGCGGCGTGTACGCCGGTCGAGATGCGTGGCGAAACGCCTACCGCTCCGCCGGTCGCCGCCGCCTGCAATGCCGACTCGCTGGGAGATCTGGTCGGCAAGCGCGCAAGCGATGCTCGGGCCGACGTGATGCAGACGCGATCGGGCGCGCGCACGCTCCGCTGGATCGCGCCGAATACTTCGACGACGATGGATTTCCGCGCCGATCGCCTGAACGTCTATGTCGATGCGAAGGGTCGGATCGAACGCTTCACCTGCGCCTGATAACTCAGTTCCTCCCCCGCAAAGGGTAGGAACTAAGCAGTAGCGAGTAAGGGTTTGCGGCCCAACGCGGTTGCCAAAGCGGTATGGCGCCGTTCTACCGCTTCGCCGTAGAGACCGCGGTCGTCCGGACGCAGCGTCAGCGTGAGCGATACGCCGTCGTCGGCGAGTTGCGAGCGCTTCAGCGGTCCGGCTAGACCGCCGCTCATCCTCTGGCCGAGCCGCATCGCCATGCCCCAGGCCGTAGCACTCTTCAGCGCGGCAGGCGTGGCTAGCCGCCCTACTGGATCAGCCGCCGCCAAGTCGCCGCCCAGGCTCGTGTAGAGCGCCTGCGCCAGCATCCCGCGACCCGGCGCGTCGATCGCGACCCAGTTGCCGTGCAACGCGACCTCGACGCCACGTTCGGCGCGGAACTCGGGGTTGGCGCGCCAGCCGACGTCGGCGAGCAGGCACGCCGTGTGGCGAATGCGGGCCATCGCGGGTGGCTCAGTGGTGAACAGCGGCGCGATCCAGCGGTCGAGGAGATCGCCGTGCTCGGGGAAGCGGCCGAGCAGCCGCCCCTCTTCTCGTGCTGCGACGATCAGCGGATCGAGCGTTCGGTCTGCGGGCTTCAGGTCTTCGTAGAGAAGGCCTTCGCGCAAGCCATAGGCGGATACGATCGTCGTCCGGCTGCCGAGCTGCCGCATCAGCACGCCGAGCAACGCCGCGGCGTCGGCGAGCGTTGCCGTGCGGCCCGACGACAGCCCCGGAATTGCTTTCAGGCGCGGCTTGGAAAGCTGCGGGATCGTCCGACTGAGCCGGGTGATCGTCGCCGCGGTCATCGAATATTGGTGGATGATGGGCAGCGGGTAGTCCGACAGTTCCATGTCGAGCCGTGCCAGCGCGCGCCACGATCCGCCGACCAGATAGAGCGGAAGCCCCTGCCCCTTTGCGGTCCAGCCGGCCTCGCGCACCAGACGCGCCACGTAGCGGGCGAGCACCTTGCCGCGCTTCGCCCGTATCGGGCCGATCCGCAGGACGCCGAGCGGGAACGAGACGCGGTCCTCGATCTTGCCACGGCGGACGCGGACGAGTTCGAGACTGCCGCCGCCGAGATCGCCAACAATGCCGTCTGCTTCAGGAATGGCGGACAAGACGCCGTAGCCGGCCGCGCTGGCTTCCTGCTCCCCCGATAGCGTCTCGACGGTCAGGCCAAGTTGTTCAGCTGCGGCAATGAGTTCGCCGCCGTTCTTCGCATCACGTACCGCCGCGGTCGCGACCGTGCGGAGCGTCGAGCATTCCATTTCCTTCGCCACCGCCGCGAACCGCGCCAGCGCGACGCGTGCCGTTTTCAGCGCGGACTTCTCGATCGCGCCGGTAGCGGCGAGCCCACGCCCGAGCCCCGCCAACACCTTCTCATTGAACCGGATCGCGGGGAGCCGCGGCGGCCCTTGATACACCACCAGACGGATCGAGTTCGAGCCGATGTCGATGATCCCGGTGCGCGGGTGGTCGTCGGTCTCGGCCTTGGGCGGGGAATTGCCGAACAGGATATTGGTGACGCTCATCGTTTTCGACGGAGCGACAGCGTCGGCACGGCATTGCTGGTCGCGAGCGAAGCGCCGCGGCCGGAGAGCGAAGGATTCGTCATGAAATACCGATGCAGGTTGAACGGGCGGTCGCCGGGATCGACGCGGCTATATTCGCCATCGGGGCCTAGCTCCCAACTCTGCTCGTTGTCGATCAGGTTCGCGACCATGACCTGATCGAGGATCTGATCGTGGACGGTCGGGTTGAGGATCGGCAGCATGTACTCGACGCGGCGGTCGAAGTTGCGCGGCATCCAGTCGGCCGACGAGATGAACAGCTTGGCACCGTCATTGGGGAGCGCCTTGCCGTTGCCGAACGCCCAGATCCGGCTGTGCTCGAGGAAGCGCCCGATAACCGACTTCACCCGGATCGTCTCGGACAGACCGGGTACGCCGGGGCGCAGGCAACAGATGCCGCGGATGATGAGGTCGATCTCCACCCCTGCCCCGCTCGCTTCGTACAGCTTCTCGATCACCGCGGGGTCGACCAGCGAGTTCATCTTCGCCCAGACGCCGGCGGGTTTACCGGCGCGCGCGTTGGCGATCTCGACGTCGATCAGGTTCATCAGGTTCTGGCGAAGGTCACGCGGGCTCAAGCTGACGCGCGCCATATCGGTCGGCTCGACGTAGCCGGTGATGTAGTTAAACATCTGCGCCGCATCGCGACCGACCGCGGCGTCGGCGGTGAAGAAGCTGAGGTCGGTGTAGATCTTGGCGGTGACCGGGTGGTAATTGCCGGTGCCGAAATGACAGTAGGTACGGAACGCCTGGCCTTCGCGGCGGACGACCAGCGACACCTTCGCGTGCGTCTTCCAGTCGATGAAGCCGTAGACGACCTGCACGCCCGCGCGCTCCAGCGCGGAGGCCCAGACCATGTTCTGCTCTTCGTCGAACCGCGCCTTCAGCTCGACCACCGCGGTGACGGACTTGCCCGCCTCGGCCGCAGTTATCAGTGCGTTGATGACCGCGGGCTGCTTGCCCGCGCGATAGAGGGTCTGCTTGATCGCAACGACATCGGGGTCGTTCGCGGCCTGTTTCAGGAAGGCGAGCACCACTTCGAACGTCTCGTACGGGTGGTGGACGACGATGTCCTTGGCCTTGATCGCGGCAAAGCAATCGCCGCCGAATTCGCGGATCCGCTCAGGAAAGCGTGGCGTGAAGGGCGGGAACTTCAGGTCGGGGCGATCCTCGTCGACCAGCCCGTCGAGATCGACGATGCCGAGGAGATTACCGCTCTCGGTGATGATCGCGTCGGCGCCGCCGAGTTCGTCCTTGAGGACCGCGGCGAGGACGTCGGGGATGCCGGTTTCAAGTTCCAGGCGGATGACGCGGCCACGGCGACGGCGCTTGATCGCGTTCGCGAAGTAGCGAACGAGATCCTCTGCCTCTTCCTCGATCTCCATGTCGCTGTCGCGCAGCACGCGGAAGCTGGCGGCGGCGAGGACTTCGTAGCCGGGGAACAGGACCGGCGCGAACCGCTTCAGGATCGATTCGATCGAGATGTAGCGTGCGGGCTCGCCGGGCAGGCGGACGAAGCGCGTCATGGTGTGCGGGAGCATGACCAGCTCGCGGACCGGCTCGTTATCCGAACGGCGGACGAGGTCGAAGATCACCGACAAGCCGCGGTTCGGGATGAACGGGAACGGATGTGCGGGGTCGAGCGCCTGCGGGGTCAGGATCGGGAATATCTGATCGCAAAAATGCGTTTCGAGCCACTCGTCGGCTTCGCCTTCGACCGCCTCACGTCGCAGGACGAACAGACCGGCCTCGTCGAGCAGCACGCGCAGGTCGCCCCACACCGCCTGCTGGCTCGCCATCAGCTCGTCAGCCTCGCGGACGATCGCGGTCAGCTGCTGGCCCGCGGTCAGCCCGTCTGCCGAGCGCCGATCGACGTCCTGCGTCTGCTGCCCCTTCAGGCCGGCGACGCGGACCATGAAGAACTCGTCGAGGTTGGAGCCCGAGATCGACAGGAAGCGGAGTCGCTCGAGCAGCGGATGCGCGGGGTTGCACGCCTCCTCCAGCACACGCCGGTTGAACGCCAGCCAGGACAGCTCGCGGTTGAAAAACCGGTCGTTCGGCTCTGCGCCGATGGGATCGTCGTCGTCTTCCGATTGGCGGACGATATGGGCTGGACGGTTCATCGGGCCTCTTGGGGGCTTATGGTGGCGTGAAGAGCGGGAGGTCGAGAGCGAGTTGCGGCCGGAGGATCAACCCGGCCTCGGTGAGTGTGGTTCGTGCAAGAGGAATGGACAAGCGCTTGCGACGTTCCATCGCCTCCTGATCGAGCGCATCGACGGTTCGCGTTACGGTAATATGACTGCGCTCGATTCTGGTCGCGAGCCAGTCGATCAGATCGGGCCGCGCATCGAGGCTGCGACGCTCGAACAGATGCGCGAGCAGCAGCCGCATGAGTTCGTCGTCGGGCGCGCCGATCGCCGCGATCGGGCTGGCGGCAAGGCGCGAGCGGAGGTCGGGGAGCTTCACCTTCCACTCGGGCGGCGCGGCGTCGGCGACGATGAGCAGCGGCTTGTGCTCCTCCTGCGCGCGGTTCCAGGCGTGGAACAGCTGCGCCTCGGGCACGCGCTCGGCATCGTCGATGATCGTGCCACCGCTCTTTGCCGCGAAGATCCGTGCGAGCAGGCTGCGGCCCGATTTGCGCGGGCCGGTGAGGATGGCGGTCATTACCGGCCAGGTAGCGGTATGCTCCAGCGTGTGGACCGCGCGCGAATTGGAGGGGGTAACCAGGAAGGCGTCGTCGCGAGGGTCCGCCGGCCACCCGAGTGGCAGCGCAATTTGAGTCATCTTGGTCGCGCTCACCCTGTCGTCGCATTGTCCGCGGGCAAGTCCGGCGGAAGAAGTTGGGCGACCCGGCGGATGCGGATCGTCTGGCCGGAGCCAAATACCTGATAGCCTCGGGCTTCTAGCGCGGTCTTCAGGGCGGCCGGGTCTCCGTCATAGGCGACGCGCATCAGTGAGACGCCGCCAAGTGCAAGGCTGGTCGTTGCCGCCGAGCGGACGCCGGGGATCGCGCGGAGTGCTGCTTCCGTAGACGAGACGGCGGTCGCTGCGGGCGTGTCGAACTGGACGATGACCAAGATGCCCTCGCCGCCGGTCAGCGCCGCAGTGTTGGCGTCGGCGGTCTCGTCGGTCGGCAGGTCGTCTATCGTTGCGGCTTCGGGCGGAGGTGGGGGCGAGAGGCTGTAGTCGACGCGGAGCGAACCGTTGCGGCGGGCCTGCTGGTACAGGTCGTCGATCCGCTTCACGCCGGTGTCGAGCAATTGCGCGATGCCGTCGGGCGTACCGACTCGCAGCGTGAAGCTGTCGATCAGGTCGTTGTCGGGGCCATGGCGCGCTTCGAACACGCCTATCACCGGGCCGCCGGGCCATTGGCGATACAGTTTCACGACCGGGGTGAGAACGTCGCTCGCGCCATATTGGTCGAGGATCGTCCGCCACCAGCCGCGGCCGGGGCGCTGCGTCTGACCGACGTTGAGCAAGAGCGCGTCGGGGCCGGAGCCGGACGGCCGAACATAGTCGATGCTGCTGTTGCCGGTGCGATAGCGCGCCCAGGCCTGCTGCCACTGCGTGCTCTGCTCGAACGCCTGGCCGACGCCGCCTGAATATTGGACGGGGATGACCAGCATCGGCTGCGAGCGATCGGCATAGGTCGAGATGCCGAGGATCGATCCGGCGCGGCCGCGATCGAAGAGCACGCCGAGCTTGGCGATGTAGCGCTGCGGGCCGATCTGTTCGTTCTCGACGACGATTCCCGAGACCAGCGAATCGAGCGTGCCATCGGAGACGAGACCGCCTCCACCGCCAAGTCGGTTCGACAATTGCACCCAGGCTTTGCGCTGCGCGAGCCGCCAGCCGCTGTAGCGCGCGGCGTCGGCGGTCTTGCCAGCGACGTCGACGGTGACGCCGCTCACCTCGTAGGCGCTGCCGCTGTCGACCGGGGCTGCGCCTCGGCTGCCGCCCTCGATCTGCGCGAGCACGGCTCCGCCGCTAAGCAGCAGGGCGACGCCAGCAAGCGCGATGGGAAGGGTACGGATACGCATCAAGCGGGCCTTTTGGCGAAGCAGACGTGGAAATCCAAGCGCGATGTGGCTAGCAGCACCGATCATGACCGATACGCCAGACTCCGCCGCTCCCGCTTCGGGCCCTTACACCTACGCTCAGGCGGGCGTTTCGATCGCTGCGGGCAACGCGCTGGTGCGGGCGATCGCCCCGCTGGCGCGCTCGACGCGGCGGCCGGGGGCGGACGCCGATCTCGGCGGCTTCGGGGGGATGTTCGATCTCAAGGCTGCGGGGTTCGTCGATCCGTTGCTGGTGGCGGCGAACGATGGCGTCGGCACCAAGCTGAAGCTGGCGATCGAGTGGGACCGGCATGAGGGCGTCGGGATCGATCTCGTCGCGATGTGCGTCAACGATCTGATCGTCCAGGGCGCCGAGCCGCTGTTTTTCCTCGATTATTATGCGAGCGGGAAGCTCGATGCAGCGGTCGCCGAGCGCGTCGTCGCGTCGATCGCGGAAGGGTGCAAGACTGCGGGTTGCGCACTGATCGGGGGCGAGACCGCCGAGATGCCGGGCATGTATGCGGATGGCGACTACGATCTCGCGGGCTTCTGCGTCGGTGCGGTCGAGCGGACCAATGTGCTGACCGGGCGCGAGATCGCGGCGGGCGACGTGATGCTCGGGCTGGCGTCTTCGGGCGTGCATTCGAACGGGTTCTCGCTGGTTCGGCGCCTTTCCGCCGATCGCGGGTGGAAGCTCGATCGGCCTGCGTTGTTCGACCAGGACAAGTTGCTGATCGATCACCTGATGTCGCCGACTCGCATCTACGTCGCCAGCCTGCTGCCGTTGTTGCGCGAGCGGCGGATCAAGGGATTGGCGCACATCACCGGTGGTGGCCTGCTCGAGAACATCCCGCGCGTGCTGCCCGACGGCGTGCATGCGGTGGTCGATGCGGATGCCTGGGAGCAGTCGCGGTTGATGGCGTTCCTGCAAGCCCAAGGTGCGATCGAGCCGGAGGAGATGGCGCGGACCTTCAACTGCGGGATCGGCATGGTCGTGATCGTCAGCGCCGAAGAGGCCGAGGCGGTGACCGCGGCGCTCGAGGCGGCGGACGAGGCGGTGTTCACCATTGGGCGGATCGAGACCGGGGCGCATGGATGTACGGTGCGTGGATCGGCCGGCACGTGGAGCGCACGCGAGGACTGGACCGCGACGCATGGCTGACAAGACGCGCGTCGGCGTGCTGATCTCCGGGCGCGGATCGAACATGATGGCTCTGGTTGGTGCATCTCGCGTGGCCGAGTGTCCGTACGAGATCGCGCTGGTCGCTTCGGACAAGCCGGAAGCGGCGGGCCTCGAATGGGCGCGGTCGGAAGGTGTGGCGACGTTCGCGCTCTCGCCGAAGGGTCTGGGTAAGCCGGCCTATGAGGCGGCAATCGATGCGGCGTTGCGCGAGGCTGGTGTCGAGGTCGTTGCGCTCGCCGGCTACATGCGCCTGCTGTCGGACGGGTTCGTCGCGGCGTGGCGGGACCGGATCGTCAACATCCACCCGTCGCTGCTGCCGAAATACAAGGGCCTCGACACGCACGCGCGGGCGATCGCGACGGGCGATGCGGTCGGCGGGTGTTCGGTGCATGTCGTGACCGAGGAACTCGATGGCGGCGTGGTGCTGGGTCAGGCCGAGGTACCGATCCTTGCCAGCGACGATGCGGATGCGCTTGCGGATCGCGTGCTGGCGGCGGAACATGTCTTGTACCCGAAGACGTTGGCGGAGTTCGTGACGCGATGACCGATCTGTCCCCCCTCGACCGCGTTCGCGCGGCAGCGCTTGCGTTGCCCGAGACCGAGGAGAAGGTTTCACACGGCCAGCCGACCTTCTTCGTGGCCGACAGGCAGTTTGCGCAGTTCCGGGCGGATCATCACGGCGATGGATTGACCATGGTGTGCGTGAAGACCAGCGGCACCGATGAACAGGCGACGCTCGTCGAGGCGAGCCCGGCCGTGTATTCGCGACCGGCGTATCTCGGTGCGACCGGCTGGGTCGGGATGAATGTTGCGGGCGATCCGGACTGGGCGCTGGTCGAGGACAGGATCGCGCGGAGTTGGGAACTGGCGGCCCCTGCCCGGCTGCTGGAGGCTGGTGGGCGATGAGCACCGAGACTCCGACCGAACGGCGCGAGGCTGCGGCGACGCGGCGGCGCTGGGTGACGCTGGCCGAGGTCGTGGCGGTTGCGGGCGTGCTGATCGCGGCGCTGACGCTGTGGACCAACTGGTCGGATCACCGCGCGAACGAAGCCGACAAGATCGCCGCGCAGTCGAGTGCGGCGCGCGAGCGGACGAAGATCGATCTGTCGGCGATCGTGCAGGATGGCGGCAACACGCTGTTGCTGAAGGATGCGCGGCATGACCTGCAGGACGTGACGATCACTTTCCCGCGTGCGCTGGGCGTATCGCCGCAGCGGCCGCCGGCTGAGCCGATCATCGACGGGTCATGGGTTTCGGATGCGATGTTGAAGCTGACCGATGGTGGGTCGGACGATCGTGCGGGGCGGCTGCCGGTTTTGGTCAGCATGCAGTATTTCGACGGGGATACGACGCGGACCGCTAGCGGAATCTACGATGTTATCTGGAAGACGCACGGTCGCAGGTTGCGTAGTCGGGCATTCCAGCTGGAGGGTTTGCAGGTTCGCCAGCGTGGTGGAGATCAGGCGAAGCTTGATGCGATTTGGGTGAAAGAGAAGCCGGCGGCTTAGACACCACCCCGGCGAAGGCCGGGGTGGCGCCAGTCTTACTCAGACCGCCTTGGCGTAGACCGGGTCGTCGTGGAGGGTGGTGCCTACGATGAACTGGCGGGCGCCGATCACCTCGAAGCCCTGGCGTTCGTAGAAGGCTCGGGCGCGGGTGTTCTGGTCCCATACGCCCAGCAGGACGCGGGTTCGGCCTGCCGCGGCGGCGTCTTCGAGGGCGCGGGCCATCAGGGCGGCGCCAAGGCCTGAGCCTTGCGCCTGCTTCATGAGATAGATGCGGCGGAGTTCGATGTCCGCGGGGCCGGGTTCGATCGGGAAGTCCGGCGCGGTCAAAACCGTGTAGCCGATCGGTGCGTGACCTGGCTCGTATTCGGCGAGCGTCACGATCGTCGCGGGATCGGACAGCCACGTCTCGAACGTGGCGATGCTGTTCTTCATCGTGCAGTGGGCGACGATGTCGGCGCCGGACAGCACGGTCGCATAGGTATCGAGAAACGTGGCGGATGCGACGAGCGATAGCGCGGGCGCATCGCCCGGCTCAGCCCGTCGCAGCCGCCAGGTCATCAGCCGACGATCTCTTCGGGCTTGAAGAAGTACGCGATCTCGATTTCGGCGTTCTCGTCCGAATCCGAACCGTGCACCGAATTGGCTTCGATCGACTCGGCGAGTTCCTTGCGGATCGTGCCGGCATCGGCGTTGGCGGGGTTGGTGGCGCCCATGATGTCGCGGTTGCGCTGCATCGCGTTCTCGCCTTCGAGAACCTGGACGACGACCGGGCCCGAGATCATGAACGAGACGAGCTCGCCGAAGAACGGACGCTCCTTGTGGACCGCGTAGAAGCCTTCGGCCTGCTCGCGGGTCATCTGGATGCGCTTCGAAGCGACGACGCGCAGGCCGGCTTCCTCGAGCATCTTGGTGACCGCACCGGTCAGGTTGCGGCGGGTTGCGTCGGGCTTGATGATCGAAAAAGTACGGTTCGCGGCCATGATGGTCACGGGCTCCTGTGTTGACGGTAATCGGATGCGCGGCGCTTAGGCGGGGGACGCGTTTAAAGCAACCTATGCAGCCTGTTCCCAGCGGCCGGAGTCATTCTGCTTCCAGTAGCGGCGTTCGACGTCGTCGCGGTCGGCGAGCGCTTTCCAGGCGAGGCGGGCTTCGCGGATGGCTTCGTCGTCGAAGATGTGGAAGGCTCGGTCAAAGGTTAGGATAAGGTCACGCCAACGTCCGTCTACCACCGCGACATTGCGGGCGGCGTTTGCGGGAGCGGCTTCCTGGATATCTTGAGTAATTAGAATGGGTTGAGCGGTATCGTCGGTGCTGCCGGCCTGGGCGTGGGGGAGGAAGCTCTCGGGAGCATAGGACCAGAGCAGGCGGTCGAGCGCGACGCGTTGTTCTTCGGGTTCGGCGACGATCAGGAGGCGGCCGCCAGTTTGGACGACGCGCTCGGCGATGCGCGGGAGGACGCGGTCGAGGGGGCTGGTTAGGTGGTAGAAATCGACCTGCATTCTTACTCCCCGCTGTTCCCCCGCGAAGGCGGGGGGCCAGGGTCACGATCGGTGTCGGTACTTAGCTGGGCCCCCGCGTCCGCGGGGGAACAGTTCTACTCTCGGAGCTTACCCCTCGAAATTATCGGCGACGAACTGGTCGAGCAGGCGCACGCCGTAGCCGGTTGCGCCCTTGTCGTGGTTCGTCCCCGGCTTGTCCGACCAGACCATGCCGGCGATGTCGAGATGCGCCCACTTCACGCCTTCGTCGACGAAGCGCTTGATGAACTGTGCGGCGGTGATCGAGCCGGCGCCGCGGGGGCCGACGTTCTTCATGTCGGCGATCGGCGAGTCGATCAGCTTGTCGTAGGCGGGCGACAGCGGGAAACGCCAGAGCGTGTCGCCGGTGGTCTTGCCCGCCGCGATCAGCTGGTCGGCGAGCGCGTCGTCATTGGCGAAAATGCCGCCATTCTCGGTGCCGAGCGCGACGATCATCGCCCCCGTGAGCGTCGCGAGATCGACGATCGTGGTCGGCTTGTGCGCCTGCTGCACCCAGGTCACGCAATCGCACAGCACGAGGCGACCCTCGGCGTCGGTGTTCAGCACTTCGATCGTCTGGCCCGACATCGAGGTGATGACGTCGCTCGGGCGAAGTGCTGCGCCGTCGGGCATGTTCTCGACCAGGCCCATGACGCCGACGACGTTCGCCTTCGCCTTGCGGCCGGCGAGCGCCTTCATCGCCCCGGCGACCGCACCCGCGCCGCCCATGTCCCACTTCATGTCTTCCATGCCAGCGCCGGGCTTGATCGAGATGCCGCCCGAATCGAACGTCACGCCCTTGCCGACGAACGCCAGCGTCGGCGCATCGGCCCCTGCCCCGTTCCACTTGAGCGCGAGGATGCGTGCTTCACGGCGTGAGCCCTGGCTGACGCCGAGCAGCGAGCCCATGCCGAGCTCGGTCATCTGCGCTTCGTCGAGTACGGTGATCTCGAGCCCGAGACCTTCGACGTCCTTCGTCACCTTCTCGACGAAGCTCTCGGGGTAGACGACGTTCGGCGGCGACGTGACGAGCCAGCGCGTCAGGTCGAGACCCTCGGTGACCGCGGCGGCCTCGTTCCAGGCGGCATCGGTGCCGTCGGGCGCGCCGGCGATGGTGATCTCGGTCAGCGTCGGCTTCGACTTCTCGGCGAGCTTGGTGCGGTACGTGTCGTAGCGCCATGCGCGCTGGGCGGCGGCAGCGGCGAAGTGCGCAGCTGCCTTGGCAGTCGGCGTGGCGCCGGCCGAGAGGTCGGCAACGACCGAGGTTGCACCCGAGGTCAGCAAACGTGCGGTGATCGCACCGCCGGCCTTCTCCCAATCGGCGGTCTCGCCCGCACCGACTCCGACGAGCAGGACCTGACGAACCGCGCCGTCGACCGGCACGAACAGCTCGACCACCGAGCCTGCCTCGCCTGCAAAGCGTGCCGCAGTCGCTGCGCTGGTCGCCACTGCCTCGCCGTCACCGCCGATCGCGCTCCACTTGATCTTGGCCACGCCGTCCTTTGCAACGGGGACGGCGAGGATCGGGGCGTTGGCGGGAACGGTCGGGGCGAAGACAATCTGCATGAAGAAACCTCGGGAAGCTTTTGAACGGTAGGATGGGCTTGGCTCTAAGTTGATGCCGCGGGCTTGGCAAAGCAAGGTGGCGGCCTGTCATCTCACGGCGATTGCAGCGAAGCGCCGGTGGTGCGATAGGCGGGCGATATGGCGGCAAACGGCTGCCCAGTGCCAAAGGGGTTGGTTCGGATCGTGTTGCGTATCGACCTTTTGACGGGTTGCGCCCTTTCGCTCGCGCTGGCGACCGGACTCGCGACTGCTCCTGCGCAAGCCCAGGACTTCCAGAACCGCCCGGTCGCGCCACCGGTGCCCGAAGCGCCGGTCGCCAATGCGTCGCCGACGACGCCGGCCGAAGACCAGGTGCAGTTCAGCTCGACCGCGCTGGAATACAACACCAACACCGATATCGTCACCGCGACCGGTGAAGTCCGGATGTTCCGCCAGGGCAGCCGACTGCGCGCCGACAAGGTCGTGTGGAACCGCAAGACGGGCAAGGTCGTCGCGACCGGCAACATCGCGGTTACGAATCCCGAAGGCGACATCGCGTACGGCGACGAGATCAATCTGACCGATTCGTTGAAGGACGGCGTGGTCGACAACATGCTCGTCGTGCTCGAACAGGGCGGACGCCTCGCGGCCGAGCAAGGCACGCGCGAAACTGATGGTACCGTCAATCTGAAGACGGCGGCCTACACGCCGTGCAGCGTTACCAACACCGCCGGTTGCCCTAAGGAGCCGACGTGGAAGATCACCGCGGTCCGCGTCACCTATCGCCCCGAGCGCAAGCGCATCTTCTACAAGGGCGCACGGCTGCACCTGTTCGGCCTGCCGAGCCTGCCGCTGCCCGAATTCTCCAACCCGGTCGGTGGCGGCAGCGATAGTGGCCTGCTCTCGCCCAACGGTGGCTATAGCCGCGTCAACGGCGTCGAAGTCAGCGTCCCCTATTACTGGAAGCTTGCCCCGAACCAGGGGCTGGTCATCACGCCGCATATCTACAGCAGCGTGCTGCCGATGGCGCAGGTCGATTATTCGGCACTCAATTCCAAGGGCGCGTTCAAGATCCGCGCCTATGCGACCGAGAGCCGCCGCAGCGACGACCTGACGACCGCAAACCCGACCGACACCAGCATGGCGTTCCGCGGCTATATCGACGGCATGGCGCGCTATCAGTTGACGCCGAACTGGACCGCGAGCGGGTCGCTCCGCCTGACGACCGACCGGACGTTCCTGCGCCGCTACGACATTTCGCGCGACGACCGACTGCGCACCACGGCGAGCCTGGAGCGGATCGACGACAGTAGCTATTTCTCGCTGAGCGGCTGGTACGCGCAGACGTTGCGCGTCAACGACAAGCAGGGGGACCAGCCGATCGCGCTGCCTGAGATCGATTATCGCAAGCGGTTCGACGACGGCCTCGTCGGCGGGCGGTTCCAGCTCCAGCTGAACACGCTGGCGCTGACCCGCACCGACGGCCAGGACACGCAGCGCGCGTTCGCGAGCCTGCAATGGGATCTGCGCCGCTTCACCAACTGGGGCCAGGAGGTCACGTTCACCGCGTTCGCACGCGGCGATCTATACAATAGCAACGAGATCGATAAGACGAGCATCCTCAGCTATCAGGGGTTCGGCGGCTTCCGCCAGCGCGCCATCGGCGCGGCGGCAGTGGATGTGAAATGGCCGTTCATCGGCACGTTCCTCGGCGGCACGCAGCGGTTTACGCCGCGCGTCCAGTTCGTCGCGGCGCCCAAGGTCGCCAATATTTCGCTGCCGAACGAGGATTCGCGTGCCGTCGATCTCGACGACACCAACCTGTTCTCGCTCAACCGCTTCGCGGGCTATGATCGGTTCGAGGATTCGTCTCGCGTCACCTATGGTGGCGAATGGGCGCTCGATTTGCCGGGCATCACCTTCACTACCAACGTCGGCCAGAGCTATCGTGTCGACAAGCGGCCGACGATCCTGCCAGACGGCACCGGGCTCAGCGATCGGTTCTCCGACATCGTCGGGCGCAGCGAGCTTCGGTTCCGCGACTTCGTGTCGATCGTCCATCGCTACCGGCTCGACAAGGACGGCTTCGCGATCCGCCGCAACGAGGTCGACGCGACGATCGGATCGCGCGCGACCTATGTGCTGGTCGGGTATCTGAAGCTCAACCGCAACATCGATCCTACGATCGAGGATCTGCGCGACCGCGAGGAAGTCCGCGTTGCGGGGCGCGTGCAGTTCGCGCGGTTCTGGTCGGCGTTCGGCTCTGGCGTGGTCGATCTGACCAACGCATCGGAGGATCCGCTGTCCCGCAGCGATGGCTTCACGCCGATCCGCCACCGGCTGGGCGTGCAGTATGAGGACGATTGCCTGCGTCTCGGCGCGACATGGCGGCGGACGTACAACGACACCGGCGACGCGCGTAAGGGCAACAGCTTCCTGTTGACGCTGGCCTTCACCAACCTCGGCCGCTAAGCCCGCGTTCAGCTACTATGGGGCAAACCGCGCCGGATATGTGCCGTCATTGCCATGACGGTGCGGATTACGGCGTGCGATGATGGGATACCGACACTTGAAGCATGATGTTCGACTGGCGGCGCGTGGCGGCCGTGTGATCGGTTCGGTGGTTCTGGCCGCACTGACGGCGAGCGCGATCGCGCAGGCCGTGCCACCCAAGGCTGCGCAGGGCAAACGTGGGGCGCGACCTGCGCCAACCCAGCCGGCCCAGGCTCAGCCTACACCGACTCAATCCGCCCCGGCTCCCTCGGCTCCGGGCCAGACGGTTCAGGATCAGAGCGTGCCGGACAATACCGGTCTCGACATTCCGACCAACCTGCAGATCTTCGGCAAGGTCGATCCCAACGTCCGCAAGCCGACCGCGATCGTCAACGATACGGTCATCACCGGCACCGACGTCGACCAGCGCGTCGCCTTGGTTGCGATGGCGAACGAGGCGAAGCTCTCGCCGGAGGATCGCGAGCGGCTCAAGCTGCAGGTGCTCCGCCAGCTGATCGACGAGACGCTGCAAATCCAGGAAGCCAAGACCGCCGACATCACGATCACCCCCGCCGAGCTCACGCAGAGCTATGACGGCGTGTCGAAGCGCTTCAATCGTACCCCCGCTGCAATGCGCGCGTATCTGCGCGAGTCCGGATCGTCCGAGCGCTCGCTCAAGCGCCAGATCGAAGGCGAGCTTGCCTGGCAGCGCTATCTGCGGCGCCGCGTCGAGCCGTTCGTCAACGTCGGCGACGAGGAGGTGAAGTCGATCATCGACCGTCTCCAGGCGGCCAAGGGCACCGACGAGTTCAACCTCAAGGAAATCTATCTCGCGGCGACCCCGGCCAACAGCCAGCAGGTCTTTGCGAACGCCAAGCAGATCCTGCAGGAAATCCAGAAGGGCGCGCAGCCGTTCGAATATTTTGCACGCCAGTTCTCGGAAGCCTCGACGCGTGCGGTCGGCGGCGATCTTGGCTGGATTCGCGCGGCCACGCTGCCGGCGCAGTTGGCCGAAGCCGCGACGACGATGCAGGTCGGCCAGGTCGCGGGACCGATCGAGGTCTCGGGTGGCTATTCGATCTTGTATCTTACCGACAAGCGGCAGGTGCTGACCGCCGATCCGCGTGATGCAAAACTCAGCCTGAAGCAGCTGACGTTGCGTTTTCCGCCGAACACCAACCAGGCGCAGGCGGCGGCGCGGGCGCAGGCGTTCGCCAAGGCGACGCAGGAATTGCGCGGCTGCGGTACGGTCGAGAAGGTTGCGGCCGGGATCGGCGCGGACGTGGTCGACAACGACACGGTGCGTATCCGCGACCTGCCGCCGCAGCTCCAGGAGGTGATGCTGAAGCTTCAGGTCGGCGAATCGAGCCCGCCATTCGGGTCCGCGGAACAGGGCGTTCGCGCGCTGGTGCTGTGTGGTCGCGACGAGGCGGCTGGCGGTTCGGTGCCGAACTCCGAGCAGATCCAGGGGCAGCTCGAACAGCAGCGCGTCAACCTGCGCGCCCAGCAGAAGCTGCGCGATCTGCGGCGCGATGCCGTGGTCGAATATCGTTGATTGGATCGTGACCCGCATCTCGCCGTTGGCGGTTTCGATGGGTGATCCTGCCGGGATCGGGCCCGAGATCATCGCCAAGGCGTGGGATGCGCGCGAGGCCCATGGCTTGCCGCCGTTCGTCGCGGTCGGCGATGCGCGGGCGATCGAACGGGTCTGGGGCGGCCCGATCGCGCGGATTGCGGATCTGAGCGCAGCGGCATCGGTGTTCGGCGAAGCGTTGCCGGTGCTGACGGTGGGCGATGCGGGCGCTATCGTACCAGGCGAGCCCGATGCGGACGGGGCGCGGTGTGCGCTGCATTCACTGGAGTTGGCGGTCGGTCTCGTTCGCACTGGCGCGGCGCGTGCGCTGGTGACCGGTCCCGTATCGAAGTCGCAACTCTACGCGATCGGCTTCAGCCATCCCGGGCAGACCGAGTTCGTCGCTGAGCGCTACGGCGTCGCGGGCGACAATGCGGTGATGATGCTCGCCGGACCATCGCTGAAGGTGGTGCCGATCACGACTCACGTGCCTTTGAAGGACGTATCCGGGTTGCTGACGGTCGACCTGATCGTTGCCAAGGCGCGCGCGACCGCTCGGGGATTGCTGCGGAACTTCGGTATCGAGAACCCGCGGCTCGCCTTTGCCGGCTTCAATCCGCATGCTGGCGAACAGGGGGCGCTTGGCCGCGAGGAGATCGACATCATCGCGCCGGCGATCGCGATCCTTCGCGATGAGGGTATCGATGCGACCGGGCCGTTCGCGGCGGACACGATGTTCCATCCAAGGGCGCGGGCGACCTATGATGTCGTGATGTGCTGCTATCACGACCAGGCGCTGGTGCCGTTGAAGACGATCCATTTCGACGAGGGCGTGAACATGACGCTGGGCCTGCCGATCGTGCGAACCTCGCCCGATCACGGCACCGCGTTCGCGATCGCCGGCAAGGACATTGCCGAGCCCGGCGCTATGATCGCGGCTATCGCGATGGCGGGCGAAGCGGCGGACCGGCGCGCTCAGACCGCTGTCCAGTCGTGAGCGAGGCTGCATTGACGGAGCTTCCCCCGCTGCGCGAGGTGATCGCGCGTTATGGGCTGAACGCGAGCAAGGCGCTTGGGCAGAATTTCCTGTTCGACGGGCAGTTGCTCAAGCGGATCGCGGCAGTGCCGGGCGATCTTCAGGATGCCGAGGTGCTCGAAGTGGGGCCCGGCCCGGGCGGCCTGACGCGCGCATTGCTCGCGGCGGGTGCGCGGGTGACGGCGATCGAGCGTGACCGGCGGTGTATCCCTGCGCTGGCAGAGCTCGGCGAGGCGTATCCGGGGCGGCTGCGGGTCATCGAGGGTGACGCGATGGAAGTCGACGCGCCTGCGCTGTTCGAGGGCAAGCCGCATATCGTGTCGAACCTGCCGTACAACATCGGCACGGCGTTGCTGGTGGGGTGGCTGTCGACGTCGTGGCTGCCGTGGTGGCAGTCGTGCACGCTGATGTTCCAGAAGGAAGTTGCCGAGCGGATTGTCGCCAAGACCAACGACGACCATTACGGGCGGCTGGCGGTGCTGGCGCAGTGGCGCTCGACTGCGCGAATCGCGATGCCGGTGCACCGGTCGGCGTTTACGCCGCCGCCGAAGGTGATGTCGGCGGTGGTACATCTCACGCCGGTCGAAGCGCCGGACGGGGTGAACTTTGCGGTTTTGGAGCGACTGACGGGCGCGGCGTTCGGGCAGCGGCGCAAGATGCTCCGGCAGAGTTTGAAGGGGGTTCCGGGGGCGCTCGATGCGCTGGAGCGGATCGGGGTTGAGGCTACGCGGCGGGCTGAGACGCTGTCGGTTGCCGACTTCGTGGCGTTGGCGAAAGCTGTCGGCTTACCGGTACGCACCTAAGCGGACTGCATTCGACGTAGGACCATGGCGCACCACCCTGGTGTAGGCCGGGGCCCAATTGGAGAGGTGGCAGTAACCTCGCACCGTCCACACTTAGCACCGTTCCCCAATTGGACCCCGGCCTTCGCCGGGGTGGTGAATGGGGTGAATCCGCTGGTAGCTCAGTCCTTGGCGGCGATTGGCGTCTTCTCGACCTGCGCGGTCGCAATCGGTGGGCCCTTTGCGATTACCGCCGCGAGTTGCGTCGCTTCGGGGCAGACACCCTTGCAGAGCGTGCGGATCTTCATGAGGTTGTCCTTCGCGCGGACCACGGCGCCCTTGGCGACCAAAGCCTCGCCCTGCCCCTTCAATGCGGCGACATCGTTCGGCTCCAGCAGCAAGGCCTCGCGGTACAGGCGGATTGCCTTGCCTGGCAGGTCGCGCGTCTCGGCGACCTTGGCGAGCAACAGGAACGCGCCCCGGTTGCGCGGATCGACCGCGACGGATGTTTCGAGCACATCCGTGGCACCGTCTAGATTGCCCGCGGCGACCAGCGAACGCCCCTGCGCCAACAGCTGCATCGAGCGCGCGTCGATCTGGGCGTCGGGACGCTGCCCGCTGAGCGAAGTCGACACGCATACGACGGTCAGCGCGGCGGCAAGGGCAACGGACAAAAAACGCATCATCGTCTCCAGGCGGGATACAGGTTTGGCCGTAAGTTGAACCATAGGTCGGCTGGCTAGCACGCAGCCCGGAGGCGCGCGACAAAAAAGCCGTCGGTGCCGTCGCGGCCCGGTTCGAGGCGGACGCCGTGGCCGTGCTTCGCGCCGGCGGGGAGCGACAGGGCTTCCGTCGTCCAGCCGGGGTTCGCGTTGAGGAACCAGGTGACTTGGTCGGTGCCCTCGGCGTCGAGCAGCGAGCAGACGATGTAGACGAGCGCACCGCCTGGCTTGACCAGCGTGGCGGCTACGGAGAGCACCTGCTGCTGCGTCGATTGGAGCCGCGAGACACGGTCCGGGGTGAGCCGCCAGCGTGCCTCGGGGTTACGCCGCCAGGTGCCGGTGCCCGAGCAGGGGGCGTCGACGAGCACGCCGTCGGCATGGCCTGCCCATTCGCTCAGCGCCTCGATCTCCCGCGTTGGGTTGAGCAGGCGGCTCTCGACGATCGTTGCACCGGCGCGGGTGGCGCGGGGGGCAAGGCGCGAGAGGCGGTTGCGGTCGGTGTCGCAGGCGAGGATCACGCCTTCGTTCTTCATCGTTGCGGCCAACGCGAGCGTCTTGCCGCCCGCGCCTGCGCAGAGATCGACTATGCGTTCGCCGGGTTTCGCCTGCATCGCGAGGCCGACTAGCTGGCTACCTTCGTCCTGCACTTCGAGCGCGCCTTCGTTGAAGAGCGGGAGTGCTTCGACGTTGGTGCCTGTGGGAAGGCGGATGCCGTCCGGAGCGTGGGGGGTGGCTTCGGCTTCGGGGAGCGCGGCGAGCACGGTCGCGCGGTCGGCGATCAGCGTGTTGACGCGGAGGTCTAGCGTGGCGCGGCCGGCGAGGTCGGTGAGTGCGGCCCCGTCGAGGCCGGAAGCGCGCAGGGCCTTGCTCAGCCACTGCGGCGCGACGCCCGCGCGGGCACGCGGTTCGTCCTTGGCGATCGGGGCGGGCGCGTGGGTGGAGCCGTCGAAGGTTGCGGCGACTTCCGGATCGGCGTCGGCTACGAGCAGCATCGCGGTGCGACCGTTTTCGGGGCGGTCTCCGGCCTTGCGGATCGCGGCGTAGACGAGGTCGCGGACGGCGCGGCGGTCCTTCGAGCCGGCGTAGCGGCGGGTGGCGAAATAGCGGGCGATCAGCGTGTCCGCGGCGGCGCCGGACTCGCGGGCGGCGGCGATGATCTGGTCGAGGAGTTCGATCGCGGCCTGGGTGCGTGCGGGGGGAGTCACTTGTTGGCTCCCGACTTGGCGTGGGTTCGGGGGGGGGCTGGGTAGAGAGTGTTCGTCATCATCCCCTCCCCTAGCCCCTCCCGCGGGCGGGAGGGGAATAATTTCGGGGTTTGGGCTCGAGCCCGGTCGCGGGCTGGGGCTCGGCCCTTCCCTCCGTCATCCCGGCGAACGCCGGGACCCATGGACACGGTGGACCCGGCGATAGCGTTCAACCACTACCCGGCCCGCAACCATGGGTCCCGGCGTTCGCCGGGATGACGAAGGGGGGCAGCGGGATGACGGATGGGGCAGTGGTTTGTAGGTCAGACCGCCGTTTGTCGGGGATTGCCCACGCAAATTCGTTCGTCATTCCCGCGCAGGCGGGGATCCATATTCTCGAACGGTTGCGATCTTACCGCACCGTTAGCCAGTATGGGTTCCCGCCTTCGCAGGAATGACGGGAGGCGTGGGAGCAAGCATTTGACTTGCTTGGGAACGCTCCATTTCGGTCACTTGAGCCACCACCGAACGAGCTTGCGGAACCCGACCCACCCCCGGCCTCTCCCTTTCAGGGAGAGGGGGAAAGTGCCTTCACCGCGTCGGGTAGTTCGGCGCTTCCCGCGTGATCGTCACGTCGTGGACATGGCTTTCCATGAGCCCCGCGCCGGTGATCTGCACGAACTCCGCCCGCGCTTGGAGATCCGGGATCGTCGCCGAGCCCGTATACCCCATCGCCGCCTTGATGCCGCCGACGAGCTGGTGAACGACATCCCTCGCCGGGCCCTTGTACGCGACCTGTCCCTCGATACCCTCGGGCACGAGCTTGAGTTGATCCTTGATGTCACCCTGGAAATAACGGTCCGCCGACCCGCGGCCCATTGCGCCGACCGAGCCCATGCCGCGGTACGATTTGTACGCGCGGCCCTGATACAGGAACGTCTCCCCCGGTGCTTCGTCGGTGCCGGCGAGCAGCGAGCCGATCATGACGGTCGAGGCGCCCGCCGCGAGCGCCTTCGCCATGTCGCCCGAGGTGCGGATGCCGCCGTCGGCGATCACCGGCACGCCGGCCTTGTGGCCTGCCTCGGCGCAATCCATCACGGCGGTGAGCTGCGGCACGCCGACGCCGGCCACGACGCGGGTGGTGCAGATCGAGCCGGGGCCGATGCCGACCTTGATCCCGTCCGCGCCTGCGCCGATCAGCGCGCGCGTCGCTTCGCCGGTCGCGACGTTGCCAGCCACCACCTGCACCGAGTTGGACAGCTTCTTGACGCGCTCGACTGCGCGGCCGACGTCGCGGTTGTGGCCGTGCGCGGTGTCGATCACGATCAGGTCACAGCCGGCGTCGACCAGCTGTTCGGTCCGGTCGAAGCCCTTGTCGCCGACCGTGGTCGCCGCCGCCACGCGCAGGCGGCCCGCCTCGTCCTTGGTCGCATCCGGGAACATCACCGCCTTCTCGATGTCCTTGACGGTGATCAGCCCGACGCAGCGATACTGCGCATCGACCACCAGCAGCTTCTCGATGCGGCGGGCGTGGAGCAGGCGGCGCGCTTCTTCCTTGCCGACTTCGGTCGAGACGGTGGCGAGGTTCTCGTGCGTCATCAGCTCGCTGACGGGCTGTTTTGGATCGCCCGCGAACCGCACATCGCGGTTGGTGAGGATACCGACGAGCTTGCCGTCCGCCTCAACCACCGGGATCCCGCTGATCCGATGGCCCGACATGAGGGCCTGCGCTTCGGCGAGGGTGGCGGTCGGCTTGATCGTGATCGGGTTGACCACCATGCCCGACTCGAACCGCTTGACCTGACGAACCGCGATGACCTGCTCCTCGACGGTCAAGTTGCGGTGGAGCACGCCGATGCCGCCAAGCTGCGCCATGACGATGGCCATGTCGGCTTCGGTGACGGTGTCCATCGCGGACGAGAGGATCGGGATGTTGAGCGCGATGCCGCGCGTCAGCTGAGTCCGGGTATCGGCCTGGCTGGGCAGCACGTCCGATTCCCCCGGATACAGGAGGACGTCGTCGAATGTGAGGCCGAGGCGGATATCCATGAGAGCTGCCGTTCCTGGGTGTGAGGTGGCGCGCCATGTAACCAAAGGCGCGGCGTACGGCTAGGCCCCACCTTCGCGGACGTGCTATAGCGGTGCGATACACGGATGGGGGATTGTTCGATGGGCCTGATCGTTGCCGCGCTCCTGCTGGCACTGGTGCTGCTGTACCTCTTCACCAGCATCAAGATCGTCCATCAGGGCTATCAATACACGATCGAGCATTTCGGCCGGTTCACCACGGTCGCGCGGCCCGGCTTCAATTTCTATCCCGCGTTCTTCTACCGCGTCGGGCGGAAAGTGAACATGATGGAGCAGGTGATCGACATCCCCGGCCAGGAGATCATCACCAAGGACAATGCGATGATCTCGACCGACGGGGTCGTGTTCTTCCAGGTGCTCGACTCGGCGAAGGCGGCGTATGAGGTTTCGGACCTGTACCAGGCGCTGTTGCAGCTCACGACGACCAATTTGCGCACGGTGATGGGGTCGATGGACCTCGACGAGACGCTGTCGAAGCGCGACGAGATCAATGCGCGGCTGCTTAACGTGGTCGATCATGCGACGACGCCGTGGGGGGTGAAGATCACCCGCGTCGAGATCAAGGACATCCGGCCGCCGGCGGACATCGTCAATGCGATGGGGCGGCAGATGAAGGCCGAGCGCGAGAAGCGGGCTAACATTCTCGATGCGGAGGGTTCGCGGGCTTCGGAGATCCTTCGGGCCGAGGGACAGAAGCAGGCGCGAATCCTCGAGTCCGAGGGACGCAAGGAATCGGCGTTCCGCGATGCCGAGGCGCGCGAGCGGGCGGCGGTGGCGGAGGCTTCGGCGACGCGCGCTGTGTCTCAGGCGATCGAGGAGGGTGGCGCGCAGGCGATCAATTATTTCATCGCGCAGAAATATGTCGAGGCGATCGGCAAGTTCGCGACCTCGCCGAATGCGAAGACGATCCTGTTTCCGGTCGAGGCTACGCAGTTGATGGGGACGCTTGGGGGGATTGGCGAGCTGGCTAAGGATGCGCTCCGCGATGCGACCGCGTCGCCGCCGGCCAAGCCTGCCGCTCGGGGCCCGTTCGAGTTGTCGAAGTCGACCGAGGTTCCGAAAAGCTGATGGACGCGATCGGGGCGGCTGGCGCTTGGTTGATCGCGGCGTTGGTGCTGGGGATTGCCGAGCTGGCGGTGCCGGGGGTGTTCCTGGTGTTCCTCGCGATTGCTGCGGCAGTGACCGGGGTGGCGGTGTACGTGTTACCGGACTTGCCGGTGCCGGTGCAGCTGGCGGCGTTCGCGGTTTGGAGCGTGGTTACCGTGCTGATCGGGAAGCGCTGGTACCGGGATTACCCGGTCGAGGGTGGGGATGCGATGTTGAACGATCGGTCTGCTCGGTTGGTGGGTCAGGTTGTGGTGGTGGAGGCGGCGCTGGTTGGCGGGCGTGGTCGGGTACTGGTGGGCGACGGGAGCTGGCCGGCGCGTGGCAGCGATGCGGTGGTTGGCGCACGCGTTCGGGTAACGGCAGTTGTCGACGGTGAAGTCGTGGTCGAGCCCCTCTGAACCCTCTCCCTTGGGGAGAGGGAAGCCGCGTAGCGGCGAGGGTGAGGGCACGCCGTATCACGTGCCCTCACCTTCCCACCCGACTTCGTCGTGCGGGCCCCTTCCTCTCCCTAGGGGGAGAGGAGTTTTAAGCCGCCTCTTTAACCTTTGGCGCCGCCTGACGGACACCTTCGTCGACATGCTCGGCGAACTGCGCAAAGTTTTCCACGAACAGATCGACCAGTTTCGCCGCAGTCGCGTCATAGGCGTCCTTGTCCGCCCAGGTCGTCCGCGGGTCGAGGATCGCGCTGTCGACGCCCGGAACGCTCACCGGCACCTGGAACCCGAAGTTCGGGTCCGTCCGGAACTCCCCATCATTGAGGCTCCCGTCTAGCGCCGCGTTCAGCAGCGCCCGCGTTGCCTTGATCGGCATGCGGTTGCCGACGCCGTATTTGCCGCCGGTCCAGCCGGTGTTGACTAGCCAGCAATCGACGCCACCCTTCGCGATCCGCTCCTTCAGCAGGTTGCCGTAGACCGACGGATGCCGCGGCATGAACGGCGCGCCGAAGCAGGTCGAGAAGGTCGCGTCGGGCTCGGTCACGCCGATTTCGGTCCCGGCGACACGCGCGGTGTAGCCCGAGAGGAAGTGGTACATCGCCTGGTCGGGCGTGAGCTTCGCGATCGGCGGCAGCACGCCATACGCGTCCGCGGTCAGCATCACGATGTTGCGCGGCACCGGCCCCATGTTCTCGGCCGACGCATTCGGGATGAAGTCGATCGGGTACGCGCCGCGGCTGTTCTCGGCGAGCGTGTGGTCGTCGAGGTCGAGCAGCCGCGTCGCCGGGTCCATCACGACGTTCTCCAGCACCGTGCCAAAGCGCTTGGTGGTCGCGAAGATTTCGGGCTCGGCATCGGCGGAGAGGCGGATCATCTTGGCGTAGCATCCGCCCTCGAAATTGAAGACGGCGGTGTCGGACCAGCCATGCTCGTCGTCACCGATCAGCGTCCGGCTGGCATCGGCCGACAGCGTCGTCTTGCCAGTGCCCGACAGGCCGAAGAACACCGCCGTGTCGCCATTCACGCACATGTTCGCCGAGCAGTGCATCGGCATCACGCCGGTCGGCGGGAGCAGGTAGTTGAGCAGGCCGAACACCGACTTCTTCATCTCGCCGGCGTATTTCGTGCCGCCGATCAGGATCAGCTTGTCGGTGAAGTTGACCGCGATCACTGTCTCGCTGCGGCAGCCATGGCGCGCGGGATCGGCGCGAAAGCTCGGCAGGTCGACGATGGTGTAGTCCGCGACGAAGTCCTTCAGCGCCGCCTGTTCGGGACGGACCAGCATCGTCCGGATGAAGAGGTTATGCCACGCCAGTTCGGTGACGACGCGGACGTTGACGCGGTGGTCGGGCTGCGATCCGCCGTACAGGTCCTGCACGAACAGTTCGTCCTTGGCGGCGAGCGCGGCGAAGAAATCCTCCTTCAGTGCGGCGAAATGCGCAGGCTCCATCGCCTTGTTGCTCTTGCCCCACCAGACCGTCGTATCCGTCTCGCCATCGCGGACGATGAACTTGTCCTGCGCCGATCGACCGGTATGCGGCGCGGTTTCGACGACCAGCGGACCGTCCGCGGACAGCGTCCCCTCGCCGCGTTCGAGCGCGGCTTCGACAAGCTGCGCGGTGACCAGGTTCCAGTGCAGGGTGGCGCGGGTGTCTATCCCCTGCACGGCCAGGCCGCCGGCCGGAATACGTTCGTTGGACAAGGCATCTCTCCAGATGGTTTCGCATACGTATGTATGTCGTTGATCCGGGATGTAGGCGGCGGCCCCGCACCGGTCAAATGAGCTGCCCTGGTGCAGTTCCGATACGGCTCCAGTTGAGTGCCACAGCGGATTGGCCTACGCCGACAAGCCAACGACCGAGGCAGACGACCCAGAAATGACGGCAACGATCGCGCTGGTCGACGACGACCGCAACATCCTGACCTCCGTGTCGATCGCGCTGCAGACCGAGGGCTTCGTCACGCGCGTCTATTCGGACGGCGAGACCGCGTTGAAGGCACTGACCGACAACCCTCCGGACCTCGCGGTATTCGACATCAAGATGCCGCGAATGGACGGGCTCGAACTGCTCCGTCGGTTGCGCGAGAAGAGCCAGATCCCAGTGATCTTCCTCACCAGCAAGGACGACGAGCTCGACGAGGCGCTGGGGCTGGCGATGGGCGCGGACGACTATATCGCCAAGCCATTCTCGCAGCGGCTGCTGATCGCTCGCATTCGTGCGATCCTGCGGCGTACCGAACTCACCCAGTCGCCGGGCACGGAGACCGAGGCGGAAGCTGCGGGGCCTCTCGATCGCGGGCGGCTCAGCATGGACCCGGCGCGACACCGCACGCTGTGGGGGGGCGAGCCGGTCACGCTGACCGTCACAGAGTTCATGATCCTCGAGACGCTCGCGCAGCGGCCCGGCATCGTCAAGACGCGCAACCAGCTGATGGATGCGGCGTATCAGGACGACATCTATGTCGATGACCGGACCATCGACAGCCACATAAAGCGACTCCGCCGTAAATTCAGGCAGGTCGACCCAGCCTTCGACGCTATCGAGACATTATATGGTGCCGGGTATCGATTTTCTGAGGAATGAGCTCGGCGTAGATGGCCGCGATCTCACGCTGCGCTGGTCGGGACAGATCTCGCTCACGCGGCGTATCCTGGCGGTCAACATCTTCGCGTTGCTGTTGCTCGCAGGCGGGTTCTTCTACCTCGATTCGTATCGCAGCCGCGTCGTCGACAACCGCGTTGCGCAGACCGCGCGCGAAGCACGACTGATCGGCGAAGCGATTGCCGCGGTCGACCCGGCGTTGCGCGATCCGCTGGTGCTGAGGCTCGCGCGCGATACGGGGTCGCGGATCCGGTTGTTCGATGCGGGCGGGCGGACGATCGCCGACAGCCGCGTACTGGGCCTGCGCAACTTCGTACTGATGGACCCCGACAAGGAAGACTGGGACCAGACGATCGCCCGCTTTCTCGACGCATCGATCGACGTGATCGTGATGGCCCCGCGCCCGCCGCTGTACCGCGAGCGCAGCGGTCCGCAGCAATGGCCCGACGTGACCGCAGTCCGCGGACGCAGCGCCGTCTCCACGACAGTCTGGCGCGCGCCTGATCGTACGCCCGTGCTGACTGCCGCCGCGCCGCTCAGCGCCGGCGGGGTCGTGATGACAACGGTCAATGCGCGGGACATTACCAAGACGGTGCGGATCGAGCGGTTCCGGCTCAGCATGGTGCTGCTCGGGGTGTCGATCGTCTCGGTCCTGCTGTCGCTGTTCCTCGCCCGCACGATCGTCCGTCCCTTGCGCCGCCTTGCCCGTGCGGCGGTTCGTGTCCGCCTCGGCCGAGCGCGCGAAGTCGTGGTGCCGCGCCTGCCCTCGCGTCGTGACGAACTCGGCATGCTCGCGCGCGCGCTGTCGGACATGAGCCTCGCGCTGAGGGCGCGCATCGACGCGACCGAGGCGTTCGCTGCGGACGTCACGCACGAGATGAAGAACCCACTCGCCTCGCTCCGATCCGCGGTCGAGGGACTGTCACGCGTCAAGGACCCGGCGTTGCAGGCGCAGCTGCTCGCGATCGTTCGTGACGACGTGCACCGGCTCGATCGGCTCCTCTCGGACATTTCCGAAGCGTCGCGACTCGATGCGCAGCTCAGCCGCGCCAAGTTCGAACCGGTCGACATCGCCGCGATGATCGACGGACTGGTCGCGCAGCGCGACGCACGCGGCGTGGAGCGCGGGATCCGCCTGCGCTTCGATCGCAATCCCGATGATCAGACGATCATAGTCGGCGAAGGCGCGAGGCTCGAACGCGTCTTCGAGAACCTGATCGACAACGCGCTGTCCTTCTCTCCGGACGGCGGCCTCATCGCGATCTCGGCGGTCCGACAGGACGACGAACTCGTGATCCGCGTCGAGGACGAAGGCCCTGGCGTTCCCGAAGAGGCGCGCGAAGACGTGTTCAAGCGCTTCCACTCGGTCCGCCCCGACAGCGAGACGTTCGGCCAGCACTCCGGGCTTGGCCTCGCGATCGCGCGGACCATCGTCGACGGCCATCAGGGCTCGATCGTCGTCGAATCGCGCGAGGACCGGCTCGGCGGCGCGCGCTTCGTGGTGCGGCTACCGCTCGCCGATATACCGTTGTAAGGAACGCACGTGGTCGAAATCTCCTCCGACAGGCTTCACGCCACGACGATTTCGATCGATGGGATCGCGGTGATGATCGAGGGCGCGTCCGGATCGGGCAAGTCCGACCTCGCACTACGCCTGATCGACCGCGGTGCCACGCTCGTCAGCGACGACCAGACGCTCGTGGTCCGTTCGGGCAGGGTCTTGCTGGCGCGGGCACCCACCACGATCGCCGGACGGATCGAGGTCCGCGGGATCGGTATTCTCGCCTTGCCGCACGTCGAGGACGTAGCTGTCGGACTGCTCGTTCGTGTCGACGGCGCGATCGAGCGAATGCCCGAGCGCCGGGTGCGGAAGATCGCGGGCATCGCCGTGCGCCAGTTCGCGGTCGATCCCTTCGAAGCCTCCGCCCCGATCAAGGTCGAACTCGCATTGCGCAATCCGGAGCCCCTAGAATGACGCGATCAACATGACACGGCCAAAGGACATCCTGCTCGTCACCGGCATGTCGGGGGCGGGTAAGTCCACCGTCCTGAAGACGCTCGAGGATCTCGGCTGGGAGGTCGTCGACAACCTCCCGCTGCTGCTTCTCGACCGGCTGCTCGATGCACCGCTTCCCGAAGGATCGCCCAACGATTCGCAGCCGCTCGCGATCGGCATCGGCGCCCGGACGCGCGACTTCGATCCCGAACGGATCGTCGGCCGCATTCGGGACCTGCGCGACAGGCACGGGCTCGAGATCGGGATGTTGTTTCTCGATTGCTCGGGCGCCGAACTCGAACGCCGCTATTCCGAGACCCGCCGCCGCCATCCGCTCGCGCTCGATCGTCCGGCGAACGACGGTATCGGCCGCGAGCGCGAGTTGCTTGCGCCGCTTCGCGACTGGGCGAACCGCCTGATCGACACCACCGACATGGCCGCCAACGAACTCGCACAGCAGATTCGCATGAGTTTTGCGGGGGGAGATCTCGGAGAGCCGACGCTGTCGATTCGCTCGTTCGGCTTTGCCCGCGGCCTGCCTCGTAACGCCGACCTTGTGTTCGACATGCGCTTCCTGCGCAATCCGCACTGGGATCACGACCTGCGTCCCGGTACCGGACTCGACGCCGACGTGTCCGCCTACATCATGGACGACCCCGCCTACGAGGCGGCGGTAAGCCGGATCGAGGACCTGCTGATGCTGTTGCTTCCGCGCTACCGGGCGGAAGGCAAGTCCTATGTCACGGTCGCGTTCGGGTGTACCGGAGGGAGACACCGGTCGGTCCACGTCGCCGACCGGGTGGCGCGACGGTTGCGCGAAGCAGGATTTTCGCCCAGTATCGCACACCGCGACCTCGGGGCCGCACCGCAGGATGCGCTCGAAGGATCACCGGTCGTCTTATGAGTATGAAACGCTGACATGATCGGCCTTGTTCTGGTAACGCACGGTCGATTGGCCGAGGAATTCGTTCGCGCGATGATCCACGTCGTCGGCCCGCAGGAGCGCGTCGCGACGATCGCCATCGGTCCCGACGACGACATGGAGAGCCGCCGCGCCGACATCGCCGCTGCGATCCATGATGTCGATACGGGACGCGGCGTGATCGTGCTGACCGACCTGTTCGGCGGCACCCCCTCTAATCTCGCCATCTCGCTGATGGAACGCGGGCGGATCGAAGTGATCGCGGGGATGAACCTCCCGATGCTGATCCGGCTCGGCTCGGCGCGCAAGTCGATGACCGTCGTTGCGGCGGTTGCGGCAGCGCGTGAGGCTGGTCGCAAATACATTTCGGTAGCCTCCGAGGTTCTCGGCGAGGCCGCTGCGTGAGCGAGGTTTCGCGCACCGTCCAGATTACCAATCGTCGCGGGCTGCATGCGCGCGCGAGTGCGAAGTTCGTGACGCTGGCGTCGTCGCATCCGGTCGAAGTCAGCGTGACCAAGGACGGCTCCGACCATGTCACTGGCACGTCGATCATGGGATTGATGATGCTCGGCGCGGCGATGGGCGACGCGATCACGATCAGCGCGAGCGGCGACGGCGCCGAACATACTGTAGCGGCGCTCGCGGAACTGGTCGAAGCGAAGTTCGGCGAGGATTGACCTTCTGACTGCCCTCCCGCAGGCGGGAGGAGTTGGGGGTGGGCACGCGCTCACCATAATCGAATCATTTGCTGAGGCCGGGAGCCCACCCCCGGCCCCTCCCGCATACGGGAGGGGAGGACAAGAATGCCCCGCGAGATAACCGCCTTTTCGAACCCGCTGATCAAGTACGTCCGCGACCTGCGCGACAAACGGCACCGGCGCGCGGCCAAGCAGTTCCTCGCCGAGGGACTGCGCATCCTTACCGAGGCGCGCGAGACGGGACGCCTGCCCCGCACGCTGTTCTACGCGGCGGCCAGCGCGAACCATCCCCTCGTTCACGCGCTGTCGATGGATGTCGAAGATGCGGGCGGCGATTCGATCCAGACCACGCCCGACATTCTCTCGAAGCTGTCCGGCAAGGATAACCCGCAAGCGGTCGTCGGCGTGTTCGACGAGTTCGACGCGACGCTCGAAGACCTCGATCGCACCACGTCCGGCATCTGGCTGGTTGCCGAACGGCTGCGCGATCCGGGCAATCTCGGTACGATCCTGCGGACCGGCGATGCGGTCGGCGCGGGCGGACTGATCCTGATCGGCGAGTCGGTCGATCCCTTTTCGGTCGAGGCGGTGCGCGCCAGCATGGGAGCGCTGTTCACGATCCCCGTCGTGAAGACCGAGTGGGAGCCGTTCCATACCTGGCTGCGCACCGGGCCCGGCCAGCTCGTCGGCCTCAGCCTCGATACCGACACGGAATACAGAACAGCGACCTATACCGGCCCGACCTTCCTGCTCACGGGCAACGAGGCGCAGGGCATGCCGCCTGAGATGGCCGAGGCATGCGACGTGCTCGTGAAGATCCCGATGCTGGGCAAGGCGGACAGCCTCAACGCTGCGGTCGCGACCGCGGTGATGGCCTATGAAGTGCTGGCCCGGCAGGAAAAATCCGCTCCTCTGGCCTGAACCGTTAATTTTGCCCGATTGGCGATGCTTAGCGAGTCCGGTTCAGCTAAGGGAGAGCTACGTCGTGCGAAAGCGTCGACGGAGTACGGTTAGACAGGACGAATATGGCCCGCGGTTTCAATGATGGACGAGTGACGAACGGCGCAATCCGGTCGGTGATGGCGATCGCTGCCACGCCGGTGCTGATGGCGACCCCGCTGTTCGCGCAACAGGTTACGCCACCTCCGGTCGTACCGACGATGCCTTCTGCCGTGCCGGCCACGACGTTGGCACCGCCCGTCATCACCGTGCCGCCGCTGAGCGACACGCAGGCCGCGCTGCTGGACAGGTTGCTCAACGGCGACATCGTGGCGCAGGGCCTGAAGTCCGCCGCTACGGCGTCGACCAACGCGCCGAGCAAGGACGAACTCGTCCGTGCCGCGCTCGATCATGCGCGCGCGGTCCATGCCGGTCGTCTCAGCGGTGCCGATTTCCAGAAGGATTGGGGCCTGCGCCCGCCCGCCTATGATCCGACCCCAGCGTTCGCCGACGCGGTTCGGCTCGATCGGATCGCGGCGTGGTTCGCGTCGCTGCCGCCGCCCTATGCCGGCTATGACGGCCTGCGGAAGGGCCTTCAGAATTACCGCTCGATCGCCGCCGCGGGTGGCTGGTCGCCGCTCGCATCCGGCCCGGATTTCACGATCGGGGCGAGCGGCCCGCGCGTGATCGCGCTTCGCAAGCGTCTCGCGGTCGAGGACAAGGATGTCTCGACCAGCGGCGACAAGTTCGATTCCGCGCTGGTCGACGCGGTCCGTCGCGCGCAACGTCGTTATGGCCTGAACCCGAGCGGCATCGTTTCGACGCAGACGCTCGCTGCGCTCAACGTATCGGCGACCGACCGCGTACGTCAGATCATGGCGAACATGGAGCGCTGGCGCTGGCTGCCGCAGGACCTGCCGCGCGATCGTATCCAGGTGAACATCGCCGCTGCCGTGCTCACGGTGTTCGACGGCGACACGCCCGTTCAATCGATGCGCGCCGTCACCGGTCGTCCGGGCGACGAGACGCCGATGCTCTCCTCCACGATCCACAGCATCGTAATCAATCCACCGTGGAACGTGCCGACATCGATCGCGACCAAGGAGCTTTGGCCGAAGGAGAAGGCCAACCCAGGGTATTTCAAGCGCAACGGCATCAAGGTGATCGACGGCACGCGGCTTCAGCAGCAGGCCGGCGACCAGAGCGCACTGGGGCGGTTCAAGTTCGATTTCGCCAACGACTATTCGGTGTATCTCCACGATACGCCCAGCCGTGCGAAATTCGCGAGCTTCAGCCGGCTTGCGAGCCATGGCTGCGTACGCCTTGAGAAGCCTGCGGAACTCGCCGACCTGCTGCTCAAGGGCGACCCCAGCTGGACGCCCGAGATGGTCGACGCTGCCGTTGCCAAGGGCGACACGGTCCGTGCTCGCCTGATCAAGCCGGTGTCGGTATACCTGCTCTACTGGACCGCATTTGCCAGCGGCAACGGCCAGATGAACTTCCGCGCCGATCCCTATGACTGGGACGGCATCCTCGCCTCCAAGATCGAGGCACGCACCGCGCGCCAGACGATCGCCGCTCGTTGAGAGGACAAGACATGACGATCTCCACCCGTACCCGAACCGCCATTGCCGGCGGTCTGCTCGCCGCCATGGCGCTGGCCGGCTGCTCGCGCTCCGAACCGGAGCAGCCGCCGACGGACACCAACATGGTCGAGGACACCGGCGTGACCGAGTCCGAGGCAGCGGCGCCGGCTCCAGTCGAAGCCGCTCCCGTCGAGGCGGCACCGCCTGCCCCGGCCGTGGTCGAGCCGCCGCGTGAAAAGCCGGTCGCGCCGGACGAGCAGATGCTCGATGACGCCGACGCTACCGGCATGACGTCACGCGTGACGCGCGACGAAGCGCCGACCGAGAACGAGGACGCGCCTCAGCAGTGAGGGGATCGGATCCGGTCGGCGGTCATCCTCCGATCGGATCCGCTACGCCGGGCGCGTGACGATCGACGAGCATCTCGCTCGCGCGGTTGAGCCCGATGACTTCGACGATCCTGCCGTTGCTGCGGAGCTTGGCGACCACGTCCTCCAGCGCGCCGACGGCCGTCACATCCCACAGATGCGCACCGGTCAAGTCGATGCGGATGACGCGTGCGGTGTCGCGCAGGTCGAAATTCTCGGTGAACATGTCGGCACTGGCGAAGAAAATCTGCCCACGAACCCGGTAGATACGCGTGTCGCTTGCGACGTCGTGTTCGGTAGCGACGTCCGTCAGGCGCCCGACCTTCCATGCGAAGAACACGCCGCTCAGCAATACGCCGACGCCGACGCCCAGCGACAGGTCATGCGTCACGACGGTGACGACGACGGTCGCGACCATCACCACGCTCGATACCTTGGGATGACGCACCACGTCGTTGAGTGAGCCCCAGGAGAAGGTGCTGATCGACACCATGATCATGATCGCGACCAGCGCCGCGACGGGCACCTGCGCAACCCATGGCCTGAGCGGCACCATTACGACCAGCAGGAACACGCCGGCGACGAGCGTCGACAGCCGTCCTCGCCCGCCATAGCGGACGTTGCCGACAGTCTGGCCGATCATCCCGCAACCGGCGATCCCGCCGAATGCGCCCGCGGCGATGTTGGCGAGCCCCAGCCCGGTGCACTCGCGCGCCTTCGAACTGATCGTCTCAGTCAATTCGTCGACCACGCTTGCGGTCATCATCGATTCGAGCAACCCGACCGCGGCCATTGCGAGCGCATAGGGGGCGACGATCCGCAACGTATCCCAGGTGAAGGGCACGTCCGGCAGGCCGAACGACGGCAAGGTCGACGGCAACCGCCCGAGATCGCCGACCGTCTTCAGGGGCATCGGCACCCACATCGCGATCGCAGTGAGCACGACGATACAGATCAGCGGCGACGGGATGGCGTTCGAGATGCGCGGCATGAGGTAGATGATCGCGAGACCGCCGGCGATCATGGCATAGGCCTGCCAACTGACGCCGACCATCTGCGGCACCTGCGCGGAGAAGATCAGGATCGCGAGCGCGTTGACGAACCCGGTGCGGACCGACTTCGAGACGAACCGCATCAGCACGTCGAGCTTGGCGAGCCCGAACGCGATCTGGAGCAGACCTGCGAGCATCGTCGCGACCAGCAGGTATTGCAGGCCTTGGGCGTGGACCAGCGCAGCGGCGACCAGCGCGACGGAGCCGGCGGCGCCGGAGATCATCGCGGGGCGCCCGCCCGCAAAGGCGATGACGATGCCGATCACGAACGACGCGAACAGGCCGACTTCAGGGTCTATGCCCGCGACGAACGAGAAGGCGATGACCTCGGGAATCAGCGCGAAGGTGCCGACCATCCCGGCGAGGATGTCGCGGCGCGCGGCGGTTGCGCCGCTGAACCATTCGGCTCGGTAACGAGAAAAAGATAAGGATGTCATGGATGTATCCGCATAGGACGCACGAACCGCGGCGCTGTCTTGGCAGGCGGTTCACTTCAGAGGCGTCGTTGCGTTGTCCGGCGGATCGGCGGCCGGAATAGCCACCCGGAATTGCACCGGGTCCAGGCGAATGGGTGATCGTTAGCGGTGCGTGAGGCTCAATGCAACATTCGGCCATGAACCCCCGCGCGTCATCCTGACGAAAGTCAGGATGACGGAGCGTTTGCAGCGAGTTTGACCTCTCTTAAGTAAACAGATCCACCACTTCGGCCCCCTCGCCTACCGCCTGCAGCAGCAAGGTCCGGTGGCAATGGCACGGGTCGCGCTCATAACACAGCAGCGCGCTCGGCTTCTCGGCCGCCAGCCCGAGCATGATCGCTGCGGCCGCCTGCGCCTCGGGAAGCTCGAGCTGTTCGTCATAGACAGCTGTCAGGGTCGCGACGTCGCCCTTCTTGGCCGCATCGCGTCCGCGCTTCGGCGTTCCCAGCGCCTTTAGATGCACGTAATCGATCTCGACCTCGCGCAGCGACGCGGCGAGTGAGGTCTTGGAGAACCCTGGTCGCCGCGACAGCGGGAGAGCGCGGACATCGATCACTCGCTCCACCCCCGCCGCCTTCAACGCCGCGAGAAAATCGGCCATCGTCGTGGCCTCATAACCAATCGTGAAGATCTTCGTCGGGTTTGTCATGCAGGCGAAGTGGTATTGCGGGCCTGACACGGCAAGCGTCCGACGCTATCTGACCCGAATGACCCACGATATACATGTCATCGGCGGCGGGCTCGCCGGTTCCGAAGCCGCCTGGCAACTCGCCGAAGCCGGCCTCAAGGTCCGCCTGTCCGAAATGCGCGGCAGCGGCGAAGAGACGCCCGCGCACCAGACCGACGGCCTCGCCGAACTCGTCTGCTCGAACAGTTTTCGGTCGGACGATGCCGAAGCCAACGCGGTCGGGCTGCTCCATCAGGAACTGCGCACGCTCGGCTCGCTGATCATGCGGCAGGCGGACATCCACCGCGTCCCCGCAGGCTCCGCGCTCGCCGTCGACCGCGACAATTTCTCGGCCAGCGTGACGGAGGCGATCGACCAGCATCCGAACATCACGCTCGTTCGCGAACGCATCGACGCATTGCCCGACGGTCCGACGATCATTGCCACCGGTCCGCTTACCGCCGCCTCGCTGGCGGCGGGAATCGGTGCCGAGACCGGCCGCGAGGCGCTGGCCTTTTTCGACGCGCTCGCGCCGATCGTCCACCGCGATTCGATCGACATGGACACCGCTTGGTTCGCGTCGCGCTGGGACAAGGGTGAGGGCAAGGACTACATCAACTGCCCGATGGACAAGGACCAGTATCTGGCCTTCCACCAGGGCCTGATCGATGGCGAAAAGACCCCGTTCAAGGAATGGGAGAAGGACACGCCGTATTTCGACGGCTGCATGCCGATCGAGGTGATGGCGGAGCGCGGCGTCGATACGCTGCGCTATGGCCCGATGAAGCCGGTCGGGCTCGACAACCCGAAGACCGGGCGCTGGCCGCACGCCGTCGTCCAGCTTCGCCAGGACAATGCGCAGGGCACGCTGTGGAACATCGTCGGCTTCCAGACCAAGATGAAGCACGCCGACCAAGTCCGCCTGTTCCGGACGATCCCCGGGCTGGAGAATGCCGAGTTCGCGCGACTGGGCGGCCTGCACCGCAACACGTTCATCCGCTCGCCGGAACTGCTCGACGAGACGCTGCGGTTGAAGTCGCGCCCGAACATCCGCTTCGCTGGCCAGATCACTGGCTGCGAAGGGTATATCGAGAGCTGCGGGATCGGCATGCTCGCGGGGCTGTTCGCGGCGGCCGAACTCACCGGCAAGACTCTGACGCCCCCGCCCTATGCGACCGCGCTCGGCGCTCTGCTTGGGCACATCACCGGTGGCGCAGAGGTCGAGACGTATCAGCCGATGAACGTGAACTTCGGGCTGTTCCCGCCGATCACGGGCCGCACCAAGAAGGCGGATCGCAAGCGGATGTATACTGATCGTGGTCGCGCGGCGCTCGCAGAGTGGCTCAACTCTCCTCGGCAACAGCCTGAACTGGTGGACAATTCGCCCGAGCTTGCCCCTTCCGCTTGACCGCCGTCGTGGCAAATTCGGGGGCGGTCATCGTTCCCGATTTGTCACGATCCGCGTCCGCGAACTTGGTCGTCGCCTTCACCGCCCATTCGTCGAACGACAGCTTACCGTCGCCGTCCACGTCCAGCCGCGCGTAAGCCTTGCGCCGCTGGACCAGATATTCCTCGCGCGTGATCTTTTCATCGCGGTCCTTATCGTAGCGATCGAACCGCTTCTGCTCGCGCGTTCTGTCGGTCGCCTCTGGCGCGGCATCGGGCAACGGTTCGGACTCAGTGACTCTGTTGGTCTGGGCAACGGGTTGCCGGGGTAGCAGCGGTCTCGGCCTGGCATCACCGCTGAAGAACATGAATCCGGCAACGATCAAAGCGATCACCGCCGTACCGCCCGCCAGGTATCGCCACATCGCCCTGCTCCCACTTGCCACGTGGCAGCATAGGCTTTCAGACAATTGCTCCAACCCGATCGATCAGTATCCGGCCAATCTGTGCAGCATCAGCCGGGCGATCCGACGCGTCGGGCCTGGCGACTGCGATAAAGCCGCAACGTTCTCGAACCGCGCCAACAATGCCAGTGCGCCGAGTGATCGCGCCGCACGAGGCCATCTTCCGCGAAACGCGGCATCGAACCGCGTCGTCGCCAACGTCCGCGCATGGCCGGCGAGTATCGTATCGGTCAGCCCCCTTGCCAGATCGACGAGCGCCCAGCCCTCTCCCGCGAGACCTATCCTCCGATCGTCGATCCCCAGCATCCGGGCTGCTACTTCGAACAGCCGACCACCCCGATCGATCGCAAACGCCTCAAGCGTCGCCGTGTCGATCTCTGCCTGAAGCAAAATCTCCCACCCGTCGGTCATTGCAGCGAGCGACGAGCCCGACACGCCAGCGGTCAGCACCAGGCTTTTGATCGACTGCAATACCGGCTCCTGCGGCACAGGTGCGGTCTGGAGCCGGGTCAGCGCCTCGTGCCACCACGTCAGCCGCATCTGCCCGACCATCGGCTCGCGCGTCGAACGGACGATGGTGGCTAGCCTGTCGTCGAGCGCGAACAGAGCTTCCAGTCCGGCCCGCGTGGCTGGCGGGGCGTAGCTCAGGGCAAGGGCACGGCCCGGATCGATGGAAGTCATGTCCTGCCCCTAACGCACCCGGACGCATCGATCATCCCGGATCATTCGCCACAGTCAGCTTACTACGCGATTAACCATATCCTTTGAGCCCGGCTTACCGGGTCAGGGCGCATGACGCGGCTAGATCGATGATGATCCAGTCGGGATACCCATGACCACGAAGCACGGCATGCGAACGGAAAGAGCGACGACCGTCCTTGGTCGGCTGCGCCACGACGTACGCGGCAACACCATCGCGATCATGGCAGCGGCGATGATCCCGCTTGCCGGACTGGCCGGGTCGGCAATCGACATCGCGCGGCTGTACGTCGTGAAGGTTCGCCTCCAGCAGGCCTGCGATGCCGGTGCCCTTGCCGGACGCAAGTTCATGACGAGCAGCAACGACACGACGCTGGACAAGACTGCAAGCGACCAAGCTAGTGCGTTCTTCAAGAACAATTTCCGCCTTGGTTGGATGAACACCAAGACCGCGGTCTTCACCCCATCCAAGACGACCGATCAGCAGGTGGCCGGTGTCGCCAGTTCGCTGGTGCCGATGACGATCATGAAGATGTTCGGCGCCCCCGACGTGACGCTGACCGTGAAATGCGAGGCACGGTACGACGTGGCCGATGCGGATGTCATGTTCGTGCTCGACACGACCGGATCGATGGCCTGCACGACCGCCGATGGCACGGGCGGTTGCAGCCAGTCCGTGGTGTCCTACAAGCAGGATGACGGCAACACCGGCTATTATGTCACGGAAAAGAGCGGATCGAAGCTATCCGGCCTGCGCAGTGCGGTGCTCAATTTCTACGATACGCTGGCCGGCAACGTCGATCCGACCACGAACATTCGCTACGGGTTCGTCACCTATACGTCGACAGTCAACGCGGGTTACGCGCTGACCAGCCTGTCCACCGACAATCTCGTGAAGAACTGGAACTACGAAAGCCGCAGGATTATCGGCGACGCGAACAATGGCTCGGCCAGCACCACGACATACAAGAACATCACGCAATCGACCTGCAACGGGTATGCGGTACGATCTCCGTCCAATGGCTACACGACGTCGGGCACCGCAACGACCTCGACCGTGTCCTGGACGGGGAATACATCGACGTCGACCACGGGGACCTGCACCGTGACGTCGCAGCCGGTGAAGCCCAACTGGTTTTATACACAGGTCAACTACGACGTCAGCAAGTACATTACTGGGGTCGACGTTCCCGACCCAAGCAAGATCACCGGCACGACAGCAAAGTGGCAGGGCTGCATCGAGGAGCGCACCACGACCCCCGGCGCATCGTCCTTCAGCCAGAGCAACCTTCCCTACGACCTCGATCCCGATGTGCCGGCGACGAATGACGATACGCGCTGGCGGCCGATGTGGCCTGACGTCATATATTACCGCGGGACGAGCACGTCGGCGACCAACAACGGCGTTACCTATGCTGGTAACAGCACGACGCCCTATGGCGATTATTACGTCAACACGAACGATCAGCAGTTGACTGCCTATACCAACATGATCGCCAACCCGAATCCGGCTTGGAACAAGAACATCTCGCTCGGTTACGTGTCTTGCGGGAAGAAGGTGCAACGCCTGACGAAACTTTCGCGTGACGAGGTCAGCAATTATGTCAACGCCAAGGACTTCAAGGCGCAAGGCGGCACCTATCACGACACCGGCATGATCTGGGGTACGCGAATGATTTCGCCGACCGGTATCTTCGCGGCAGATACCGCGCCGTGGCCGGGTCGGTCCGCGCCCAACCGCTACATCGTGTTCATGACCGATGGCGACATGACCCCGAACTACGAGCTCTATGGCATGTATGGCATCGAACGCTACGACAAGCGGGTCACTGGCGGAGACTCTTCGGATCAGTTGGACGATCACAATGCGCGTTTCGTGGCTGAGTGTGCGGCGGCGAAGGCACGCAACATCAAGGTCTTCGTCGTTGGATTCGGCCAGACATTGACCACGCAGCTGACCGCGTGCGCATCGCCCGGCCAGGCCTATTATGCCAGCGACAATGATTCGCTGCAGACGGCGTTCAAGTCGATCGCCAACCAGGTCGCCATGCTGCGGATCTCGAAGTGAGGAAGGCGGCCATGTTCCGTCGTATCCACCGCGACAGACGCGGCGTGACGGTGATCGAATTCGCCATGATCCTGCCTGTCATGCTGGGCATGATCATGGGGTTGGGCGAGTTGATCTATCAGGTTTACGCACAATCGATTCTTGAAGGCGCGATCCAGAAGGCGGGTCGCGATTCGGCGATCCAGGGCGGTGCGGACAATGCCGCGGCGATCGACCAGGCCGTACTCGACATGGTGAAGACGATCTCGTTCCGCGCAAGCTTCGTCGGAACGCCCACCCGAACGAACTATGAGACGTTCGCTTCGGCCAAGCCCGAGCCGTTCACGGATACGAACGGCAATGGCGTACGCGACGCCAAGGAGTGCTTCGACGACATCAATGGGAACGGCGCCTATGATACGGATCCCGGCACGTCGGGTCAGGGCGGGGCCAACGATGTCACGTTGTACACCGTCAGGATCAGCTATCCGCGCCTGTTTCCCGTCGCGAGCTTCTTCGGCGCGCCGCCGACGCAGACGATCGTCGCCAAGACGTTCCTGAAAAACCAGCCTTATGCCTCGCAGTCCGTCGTCACGGTGAAGAACTTATGCACCTGATCTCTGGATATGCCCGTACCTTGGCCTTCGCCCGCCGCTTTCGCGACGATCGATCGGGCCTCGCGCTCCTCGAATTTGCGTTCACCGCGCCGCTGGTCGTGGCGCTCGGGCTATGGGGTGTCGAGACGGCAAATCTCGCGCTCGCCAATCTGCGTGTCAGCCAGATCGCGCTCAATCTCGCGGATAATGCGTCACGCGTTGGCGCTCAGAGTTCGCTGGTGACTCAGCAACTTCGCGAAGTGGATATCAACGACATTTTCGCCGCTGCCAAGACGCAAGGGTTCGCATGGGACCTTGCCACGCGCGGACGCATCACCCTTTCCAGCCTGGAGGCGGACAAGGATGGCAAACAGACGATCCATTGGCAAAGGTGCCTCGGCACGAAATCCGGCGCCGGCTATGACTCGAGCTATGGTCGAACGACAATTTCCGGTGGGACGCCTGCCGCTGCCGATAGTACCACGGCGCCCTATGATCCGACTGCTGGTGTCAACACCAGCACCTCCGGCAGCGACAATTCGGCGTCTCATCCGGGTAGCGTCATCATCGGCGGTATGGGCGAAACAGGTGCGAAAATCGTAGCCCCCAACAATTCGGGCGTGATGTTCGTCGAGATCAATTACGACTACAAGCCGGTCGTCGGCACCGGCTGGCTACCGAACGGGGCAGCGAAGATTCGCTATATCGCATCGTTCATCGTCCGAGACCGACGCGATTTCGGCCAAGTCTACAACCCATCGCCGACGGCCGCACTGATGACCTGCAACAAGTATACGAGTTGAGGTGCAGTCGCCGCGCAAGGCAGCGACTGCACCATCCGATCACTTCTTGTACGTGACCTTCTTCACCGCCTTCACGACCTTCGCGACATCGACCAACATCAGCTTTTCGAGGTTTGCCGCGTAGGGCATCGGCACGTCTTCGTTGGTCACGCGCAACACCGGCGCGTCGAGGTCGTCGAAGCCGTGTTCCATCACCACCGACACGATCTCCGAAGCGATCGAGCAGGTTGCCCAATTCTCCTCGACGATGATCATGCGGTTGGTCTTGGCGAGGCTCTTCAGGACCGTCTCGGTGTCGAGCGGGCGCAGCGTGCGGAGGTCGATGACCTCCGCGTCGATGCCCTCTTCGGCGAGCTTCTCGGCGGCTTCGAGCGAAATGCCGACGCCGATCGAGTAGCTGACGATCGTCACGTCCTTGCCCTCGCGGACGATCCGCGCCTTGCCGATCGGCAGGACGTGGTTGTCGAGCTTGGGGACGTCGAAGCTGCGGCCGTACATCAGCTCGTTCTCGAGGAACACGACCGGATCCTCGGTGCGGATCGCGGCCTTGAGCAGGCCCTTCGCGTCCGCCGCGTCATACGGCGCGATCACGATCAGGCCGGGGACACTCGCATACCATGCCGCGAAGTTGTGCGAATGCTGTGCACCCACGCGCGACGCCGCGCCGTTCGGACCACGGAACACGATCGGGCAGCGCATCTGGCCACCCGACATGTAGTTGGTCTTGGCCGCCGAATTGATGATGTGGTCGATCGCCTGCAACGCGAAGTTGAAGGTCATGAACTCGACGATCGGGCGGAGGCCCCCCATCGCTGCGCCTGCGCCGATGCCGGCAAAGCCGTATTCGGTGATCGGCGTGTCGATGACGCGACGGTCGCCGAACTCGTCGAGCAGGCCCTGGGTTACCTTGTACGCACCCTGATACTGCGCGACTTCCTCGCCCATCACGAAGACGCGGTCGTCCTCGCGCATTTCCTCGGCCATCGCATCGCGCAGGGCTTCGCGGACGGTCGTCTTGACCATCTCGGTGCCCTCGGGAATCGCCGGGTCGGAGATACCGACCTTCTCCGCCGACGCGACGAGCTGCTGCGTGCCGCTCTCGGCCTTGGCGGGCGAGGCACCTTCGGGCACCGGCGGTGCCTTGTCGTCCGACGGCGCTTCCTTCGGCGCGGCGTTGGCCGCATCGCCGGAGCGTGCCTCGGTCGGCTTGGCGTCGCTCGCGCTCTCGCCCTCTTCGAGGATCGTCGCGATGACGGTGCCAACCTTCACGTTGTCGGTACCCTCGGCGACGGCGATCGAGCCGATCGTGCCTTCGTCGATCGCCTCGAACTCCATCGTCGCCTTGTCGGTCTCGATCTCGGCGAGGATGTCGCCGGACTTGACGCTGTCGCCTTCCTTGACGAGCCACTTGGCCAGCGTGCCCTCTTCCATCGTCGGGGAGAGCGCGGGCATCTTGATCTCGATCGCCATCAGTACTTCTCCACCAGAACGTCGGTGTAGAGCTCGGCGGGATCCGGCTCCGGGGTCTGCTCGGCGAAATCGGCGGCTTCGTTCACGATTTTCCTGATTTCCTGTTCAAGGGACTTGAGGTCCGCCTCGGTCACGCCCTGCGCGTCGAGCAGCTTCTTCATGTGATCGATCGGATCCGACTTGTCGCGGACCGCCTGGACTTCGTCACGCGTACGGTATTTGGCCGGATCGGACATCGAGTGGCCGCGGTAACGATAGGTCTTCATCTCGAGGATGACCGGGCCCTTGCCCGCGCGGACCCACGCCAGCGCTTCCTCGGCGGCACCGCGGCAGGCCAGCACGTCCATGCCGTCGACTTGGATACCGGGAATGCGGAAGCTCTCGCCGCGGCGATACAGCTGGTCCTCGGCGGAGGCGCGATTGACGCTGGTGCCCATCGCGTACTGGTTGTTCTCGATCACGAAGATGATCGGGAGCTTCCACAGCTCGGCCATGTTGAAGCTCTCGTACACCTGGCCCTGGTTTGCGGCGCCATCGCCGAAATAGGCCATGCAGATGCCGCCGTCGTTCGAGTATTTATGCTTGAACGCGAGGCCGGTGCCGAGCGACACCTGCGCACCGACGATGCCGTGGCCGCCGTAGAACTTATGCTCGGTCGAGAACATGTGCATCGACCCGCCCTTGCCCTTCGAGATCCCCGAATTGCGTCCGGTCAACTCGGCCATGATCACCTTGGGGTCGATCCCGTAGGCAAGCATATGGCCATGATCGCGGTAGCCGGTGATCACCGAATCGGTTTCGCCGTTGAGCGCGGACTGCAGGCCGACAGCGACCGCTTCCTGGCCAATGTAGAGATGGCAGAAGCCACCGATCAGGCCCAAGCCATAGAGCTGGCCCGCTTTTTCCTCAAAACGGCGGATCAGCAGCATCTGCCGATACATTTCGAGCAGTTCGTCCTTCGACGCCTCGTACGGCTTTGGTTCGGCCGGTCGTTCGCGGTTCGTAATCGGCGGTTCGGCGATTGCGCGTGCTGGTGGGGGGGTCTTGGCCACGATGTGGGAAACCTCGTTTTCCGTAGGGGAGTTGAGGGAGCCTATAGGCGCGGACGGGGCGGAACATCAATTCCCGTCTGGGGTATGTCGGTTCTCTCTCCCGTCATCCTGACGAAAGTCAGGATCCAGGATACCCAGATGCGGCCCTTCTGGGCTCTGGATCCTGACTTTCGTCAGGATGACGGCGTACGGAGGCGACGGTTCCGCCACTTCACTATCCTCAGCCCAAGCAAAGCTCCGGTTGCCCTTCCCGTTCGCCCACGCCTAAAGCCAATCGCAATGGACTCCACCGCAGACCCACACCAGCATCCCTTACGGATCGCCAATTTCCGCGCCTATTGGCTGTCCCGCTTCACCGGCACGATTGCCGTCAGCGCGATGTCGATCGTGATCGGGTGGCAGGTCTACAACATCGCCCGCGAGACGATGGACATCCGCCAGGCCGCCTTCATGCTCGGGATGATCGGGTTCGCGCAGTTCGTGCCGCTGTTCCTGCTGACCCCGATCACCGGCCTAGTCGCGGACAGCTTCGACCGGCGGTGGATCGTGCGGGGTACGACGACGCTGTTAGTGCTCACCGCCGCGACGTTGTGGTTGCTGACCTGGACGGGCCACCTCACGCTCGGTGTGCTGTTCGTCGCCGCCGTTGCGTTCGGCGTGGCGCGTGCCTTCTCGGGCCCGGCCTACTCAGCACTCGCCCCCAACCTCGTCCCCCGCGCCGTCCTCCCGACCGCGATCGCGATCAGTTCAATCGCTTGGCAGGTCGGCACGATCGCGGGCCCCAGCGTCGGTGGCCTCCTCTACGCGATCCACCCGGAGGTCGCCTACGGCGTCGCGACGATCCTGTTCGTCGTCGCGCTCCTCTTCATGTTCCTGATCGGCCCGGTGCCGCAGCCCGCGGCGCAGACCGACCACCGCCCGCTCGCCCGCATCATCGAGGGCTTCACCTATGTCCGTCGCAACCGTCTGGTCCTGGCGACGATCACGCTCGACCTGTTCGCGGTACTCCTCGCCGGCGCGACGTCGCTGCTGCCGGTCTATTCGCGCGATATCCTCCACGTCGGCTCGCAGGGGCTCGGCGTTCTCGCGGCGGGCATGGGCATCGGCGCGGCAGTGACCGCGATCTGGTTCTCGTTCCGCCCGATGAGCACCAATGTCGGCGTCAAGATGCTGATCGCCGTCGTCGTGTTCGGCCTCGCGATCCTCACCTTCGGCATCGCCACGCCGATCGTAAACCTGCTCGGCATCGCGCCCGGCACGATCGGCGGCATCCCCGTCCAGCCCGCCTTCGTCCTCAGCCTCGTCGCGCTGATCGTCGCGGGCGGCGCGGACATGATCTCCGTCTATGTCCGCCAGTCGCTGATCCAGCTGCATACGCCAGACGCGATGCGCGGCCGCGTCAGCGCGGTGTCGCAGCTCACCATCTCGGCCTCGAACGAACTGGGCGAATTCGAGAGCGGCGTGATGGCGTCGCTGCTCGGCCCGGTCGGCTCAGTGGTGTTCGGCGGCGTCGGTGCTATTGCGATCACGATCGGCTGGGCGCGACTGTTCCCGGAACTAGGCCGCGCGAAAACCTTTGATCCCCCAGAGATCCTAGAGACCGAACCCGAACACGGAGAAGCCAAGCCATGAAGGCCAACTCGATCCTCGATACGATCGGCAACACGCCGCACGTCCGCCTGTCGAAGCTGTTCCCCGAATCCGAAGTCTGGGTGAAGTCCGAGCGCTCGAACCCCGGCGGCTCGATCAAGGACCGCATCGCGCTCGCGATGATCGAGGCTGCCGAGAAGGACGGCCACCTCCAGCCCGGGGGCACGATCATCGAGCCGACCAGCGGCAACACCGGCATCGGCTTGGCGCTGGTCGCCGCGGTAAAGGGGTACAAGATCGTCCTCGTCATGCCCGAGAGCATGTCGATCGAACGCCGCCGCCTGATGCTGGCCTATGGCGCGACGTTCGACCTGACCCCGCGCGAGAAGGGCATGAAGGGCGCGATCGAGCGCGCGAAGGAACTAGTCGAGCAGACGCCCGGCTCATGGATGCCGCAGCAGTTCGAAAATCCTGCGAACATCGCCGTGCATGTCGCTACGACCGCACAGGAAATCCTCGCCGACTTCCGCGAAACGCCGATCGACGTGATAATCACCGGCGTCGGCACCGGCGGCCACATCACCGGCGTCGCCGAGGCGCTGAAGAAGGAATGGCCGTCGCTCAAGGTCTACGCGGTCGAGCCCGCCGCCTCGCCGGTGATCGCCGGCGGCCAGCCCGGCCCGCACCCGATCCAGGGCATTGGCGCTGGGTTCATCCCGGTCAATCTGCACACGCAGGCGCTCGACGGCGTGATCGAGGTCGACGCTGCGGTGGCCAAGGATATGGCGCGTCGATCGGCGACCGAAGAGGGCATGCTGGTCGGTATCAGCTCGGGCGCGACGCTCGCAGCGATCCTTCAGAAGCTGCCCGATCTGCCTGACAACGTTCGGGTTCTCGGGTTCAACTACGATACCGGCGAGCGCTATCTGTCGGTCCCGGACTTCCTGCCCGAACAGTGACAACAGAGCTTTCTGCGCGCGGCACGACGGTGCTGCGCGCCACTCTCGTCGGCATCTCCGCGCTGGCGATCGTCGGGCCTGCGCTGGTCGTCGCCAACCCGCCCACGATCGTCCACGCCTCGAAGCGGGTGAAGCTGCCCGTGGGCCGGGTCGTGCCGCAAGCCGAAGTGCCTGAGGTCGAGCCCGTCAAGTTCGTCGATCTCAGCCCCGAAGACGCGCGTGCGTTCAACGCGACCGTGCCGTTCTCGACCGATCCCAACCCGGCGGCGCGGCCGTTCCGCTTTGCCGGCGGGCCGGAGGATCTGGCGCGCGCGACGGACTGCATGGCGGCGGGGATCCTCTACGAAGCGGGCGACGACACGCTTGGCGAGCGCGCGGTCGCGCAGGTCGTGCTCAACCGTCTGCGCCACCCGGCCTTCCCGAAGACCGTATGCGGGGTCGTGTTCGAGGGGCAGGACCGTTCGACCGGCTGCCAGTTCAGCTTCAGCTGCGACGGTGCGCTAACTCGCTGGCATCCGACCGACGACGCTTGGCGCCGCGCGCGCGAAGTGGCTGCGGCGTCGTTGTCCGGGGCGGTGTTCAAGCAGGTCGGCTATGCCACGCATTACCATACCGACTGGGTGGTGCCGTACTGGCAGTCGAGCCTCGACAAGATCACCGCGGTGAACACGCATCTGTTCTTCCGCTGGTCGGGCTGGTGGGGCACGCCGCCGGCGTTCGGGCGTCACCCGGAGACCGTCGAGCCCGTGATCGCGCAGCTCGCCGAGCTGTCGGACGCGCACAAGACCGACGCTGCGTTGGCTGAGGCGGATGCGGCGCTGGCGGAAGCCTCGATCGCGATGGGGTTTGGACCGGTTACCGAGACGACACCTGCTCCCGCGGAGCCAGTCGATGGCGATACGATCCTCGTGGCTCTGCCCCGAGGCCGGACCGCCGACGGACTTACTGCGCTCGCGGCGCAGGCGTGCGGGGACAAGCTGTTCTGCCGGTACATGGCATGGACCGACGGCAGCAAGGCAGCGACATCGCTCCCGTTGGCCCCGGCACAGACGGCGGCGCTCAGTTTCAGTTATCTGCGGGATCGGGCCAGCGGCTACGAGAAGTCGCTCTGGAACTGCCGCCAGTTCAAGCGCACCGACCCAGCTCAGTGCGTGAAGGTCCAGGCGACGTTGACTGCGGTGCCGGTACCGGTTGTTGCCCCGCCGGGCTCGGTTCCCGCGACGGCCGAACTGAACGGCGTACGGCGCAAGCCCACCGCAACCACTTCGCCTCCTATGACTACGGTTGCGCAGACGCCAGCCACCGCTGGGCTCAAATAGCCGCTAAGCCCCGTTCGTGCCGAGTAGAGACCGAGTAGCCCGCAGGGCGTATCGGGAGCTCATATCGAGGTACAATCACCGCCCGGTCATGTCCTTCGATACGCGCTCTCTACAAGCTCGATCGCTACTCGGGACGAACGGGTGGGTTTGGTAGTGCTTATTCGGGATAGGCGGCGGACCGCTCCGACAATCCGCCCCCATCCAATCAGGCGGCCATGAACATCTCGGGCGGCAGCGCCATCAGCGACTCCGCACCACCCTCGATCTTCCGGCGCAGCGCACCCGCATCCGGCAGGATCCGCTCGGCGTAGAAGCGCGCGGTCACCAGCTTGGCGTCGAGGAACGCAGCCTCGCCCTCGCCCGCCGCCTTCAGCTTGGTCGCAGCGACCGCCATCCGCAGCCACATCGTGCCGACCGCGACGATGCCCATCAGGTGCATGTAGCTGACCGCACCCGCGCCGACGTTCTCGGGGTTCTTCATGCCGTTCGCCATGAACCACATCGTCGCCGCCTGAAGCTGGCCGTTGGCCTTCTCCAGCGCCTCGGCAAACGTCGCCGTCGCCTGCTCGCCCTTCGCCGCCGCGACGTCGTCGGCCACCAGCTTGAAGAACGCCTGGATCCCGCGCCCGCCATTCTGCGCGAGCTTGCGCCCGACCAGATCCATCGCCTGCACGCCGTTGGTGCCCTCGTAGATCATCGCGATCCGCGCATCGCGGACATACTGCTCCATGCCCCACTCGGCGATATAGCCATGGCCGCCGTAAACCTGCTGCGCGTTGGTCGCGATCGCATAGCCCATGTCGGTGCCATAGCCCTTGATGACCGGGGTCAGCAGGCTGATGATGTCGCCTGCCAGCTGACGCTCTTCCTCGGTCTCGGCATGATGCTCGAGATCGGCCTGAAGCGCGGTCCACAGGATCAGCGCCCTCAGGCCCTCGGTCAGCGACTTGCCCTCCATCAGCATGCGGCGGATGTCGGGATGGACGAACAGCGTGTCGGCCTTCTCCTGCGGCTCCTTCGGCCCGGTCAGCGCACGGCCCTGGCGACGATCCTGCGCATACTGGACGGCGTTCTGGTAGGCGACTTCCGCCACACCGAGACCCTGGAGGCCGACGCCGAGACGCGCGGCGTTCATCATGATGAACATCGCGGCGAGGCCCTTCATCTCCTCGCCGACCAGCCAGCCAGTCGCCGAATCATAGTTCATCACGCAGGTCGAATTCGCGTGGATGCCCATCTTGTGCTCGATCGACCCACAGGTGACGCCATTGCGCGCACCGAGCGAACCGTCTTCGTTCACCAGGAACTTCGGCACTACGAACAGCGAAATGCCCTTCGAGCTGTCCGGCGCGCCCGGCGTCTTGGCCAGCACGAGGTGGATGATGTTCTCGGTCAGGTCATGCTCGCCTGACGAAATGAAGATCTTCGTACCGGTGATCGCGTACGAGCCATCCGCCTGCGGCTCGGCCTTGGTGCGGATCAGGCCCAGATCGGTGCCGCACTGCGGCTCGGTCAGGTTCATCGTCCCGCCCCATTCGCCCGACACCATCTTCGGCACGTACATCGCCTTCTGCGCGTCCGAACCCTTTGCGATCAGCGCGGCGATCGCGCCGTGCGTGAGCCCTGGATACATCGCGAACGCCATGTTCGACGAGATCATGTATTCCTGGAACGCGGTCGACACGACGTGCGGCATACCCTGCCCGCCATATTCCGGCTGGTTGCCAAGCGTCGCCCAGCCGCTCTCGACATACTGCTTATACGCTTCCTTGAAGCCGTCCGGCGTCGTCACCGAGCCGTCCTCGTGCCGCGTGCAACCCTGCTGGTCGCCCGACAGGTTGAGCGGGAACAACACTTCGGCGACGAACTTGCCGCCTTCTTCGAGCACCGCGTCGACGACGTCGGGCGAGGCCGCATCGAAGCCGGGGAGATTATTATAGCGATCGAGGCCGACGACATGCTCGAGGACGAAACGCGTGTCGCGGACGGGGGGCGTATACTGAGGCATGGTTTATCCTTGGTTGTCCTGGGCGCGGCTCACTTGGAGGAGGGCCACGAAACTAGTGAGTTCGTCGATGGCGAGATCGATGTCGCGCTTCTGTGCGGTCAGCAGCGCGATCCGCGCCTGGCTGCGCTCGATCACGACCTGGCGCTGCGCACGCCGACCATCGCCGAGATCGTAGAGGTCGATCATCTCGCGGATTTCGCCGAGGCTGAACCCGACGCGCTTGCCGCGCAGGATCCAGGCGAGACGCGCGCGGTCGCGGTGCGAATAGATGCGCTGCGTGCCGCGACGCTCGGGCGCGATCAGGCCCTCGTCCTCGTAGAACCGCAACGCCCGCGCGGTGACGTCGAACTCGGCGGAGAGGTCGGAGATCGTGAAGCTCTCGCGATCATGCCGCGGCTCGATCACCGCGTAGGACTGCGGGGTCGCCTGCAATCGAGGGGATGCTTGTGTCGCCATCCCCGGAGAAATAACTCTCGTTTACGTCAACGTCAATTCCCGCACAGCAACTTTCCCTTCGTCGACCGTAGCGTCGCAGCCTCCGATCGCGATTCGCTCTGGCGGTCGACGGTCAGCGCCGCGAGCGAGGCACGGCCGGTGCAGAGCGACTCGCAGGCTTCGGGGACTTCGGCGGGAAACACGATCCGATCGCCGTCGAAGCGCGCGTCGAACTTGCAGATGCCGAACGCGAGTTTCAGCGCATCGCCCGACCGCTCGACGGTCCCCGACGCCGCGCACGCCTGGTCCTCGCCATAGTCGACGCTGACGCCGACCCGCGCGATCTTCTCTGTACCGACGACACAGACGCGGTCCGTATCGCGCGCCCACGATCCTTGCAGCGGCGCGTTCGGGTCAGGTACGATTCCCGCAGTCTCCGCCGCAGCTTCGAGCCGAGCCCCCGCGCTGTCCGCCACAGCAGTCGTCGGCTCGCGCCCACACCCCCCGAGCATGAGCGCGAGCAACAACACCCGCTTCATTCGGCCGGCACCAGCTTGCCCCCTTCGATCCGCCGGAAGAAGCAGGTGCGCTCACCGGTATGGCATGCCGGCCCTGCCGCATCGACGATCACCCATACCGCATCCTGGTCGCAATCGATCCGCAGTTCGGCGACACGCAGCACGTTCCCCGACGTCTCGCCTTTCTTCCAGAGCTTTTCGCGGCTCCGCGACCAGAAATGCGCCTCGCCGGTCGCCTGCGTCTCCGCCAGTGCCTCGGCATTCATATGCGCGACCATCAGCACGTCGCCCGATACGCGATCGGTGACCACCGCGGTCAGGAGCCCGGCGGAATCGAATTTCGGATCGAGCGTCAGGCCCGTGTCGCGGCTGTGTGTCATGGCCCGGATATACCCGAAACCCGGCCCGATGCGACCAGCAGCACGCAATGTTATTACAAACAGGCGACAAGCCCGCGAACCGCTCGTATAGGGCGGCTTCCGCACGACGTGAGATCCGGCATGCTGACGACCAATCCTTTCGATGACGACAAACTCCGCGAAGAATGCGGGGTGTTCGGCGTCTCCGCCACCGATGGCGCAGCCGCGCTCGTAGCCCTGGGGCTGCACGCGCTGCAGCACCGCGGTCAGGAAGCCGCCGGCATCACGACCTTCGACGGCGCGCATTTCCACACGCACCGCGCGATGGGTCACGTCGCCGGCAACTTCGACCGCGACGACGTGATCCGGTCGCTGCCGGGCACCGTCGCCTGCGGGCATGTCCGCTATTCGACGACCGGCGAGACCGCGCTGCGCAACGTCCAGCCGCTCTATGCCGAGCTGTCGACCGGCGGCTTCGCGATCGCGCATAACGGCAACATCTCGAACGCGATGCGGCTGCGTCGCGAGCTCGTCCGCCGCGGTTCGATCTTCCAGTCGACCAGCGATACCGAGACGATCATCCACCTCGTCGCGACCTCGAACTACCGGACGTTGCTCGATCGCTTCATCGATGCGTTGAAGCAGATCGAAGGCGCGTATTCGCTGATCGTGATGACGCCCGAGGGCATGATCGCCTGCCGCGATCCGCTCGGTATTCGCCCCCTAGTGATGGGCAAGCTGGGCGATGCGGTGATCTTCGCCTCCGAGACGGTCGCGCTCGACGTCGTCGGCGCGACCTTCGTCCGCGCGATCGAGCCGGGCGAGCTGGTCATCGTCCAGGGCTCCGAGATCCGCTCGATCCGCCCGTTCGCGCCGATGGCAGCGCGGCCGTGCATCTTCGAGTGGGTGTATTTCTCGCGCCCCGATTCGATCGTCGACGATCACTCGATCTATTCGGTCCGCAAAGCGATCGGCGCGCAGCTCGCGATCGAATCGCCGGTCGATGCCGACCTCGTCATCCCGGTCCCCGATTCGGGCACGCCGGCAGCGATCGGCTATGCGCAGCAATCGGGCATCCCGTTCGAGCTCGGCATCATCCGCTCGCACTATGTCGGGCGCACGTTCATCTCGCCGGGCGACAAGGTCCGCCACCTCGGCGTGAAGCTCAAGCACAACGCCAACCGTGCGCTGATCAAGGGCAAGCGCGTCATCCTCGTCGACGATTCGATCGTCCGCGGCACGACGTCGCTGAAGATCGTCGAGATGATGCGCGAGGCCGGCGCGGCCGAAGTGCATATGCGGATTGCCAGCCCGCCGACGCGGCATTCGTGCTTCTACGGCGTCGACACGCCGGAGCGCGAGAAGCTGCTCGCCGCCAAGCTCGATCTCGGTGGCATGACCGGGTTCATCCATGCCGACAGCCTCAACTTCATCTCGATCGACGGCCTCTACAAGGCACTCGGCGAGGCGAAGCGCGCGGATGTTCGTCCGAAATATTGCGATGCGTGTTTCACCGGCGACTACCCGACGACGCTGACCGACCATGACGAAGGCTCGGAAGTCGATCAGTTCGCGATGCTCGCCGAACGCGTCATCTGATACTCGCGGAGCCTATATGACGGACAAGCCTCTCGAAGGCCGGCTGGCGCTGGTCACCGGTGCCAGCCGCGGCATCGGCGCTGCGACGGCGATCGCGCTGGCAGCAAAGGGCGCGCACGTCGTCCTGACGGCGCGCACGCCCGGTGGTCTCGAGGAGGTCGAGGCGACGATCCACGCCGCTGGTGGTTCGGCGACGATCGCCCCGCTCGATCTGGCCGAGAGCGAAGCCATCGCGCGGCTGGCGACGGCAATCGGCAACCGCTGGGATGCGCTCGACATTTTGGTGCTTAACGCTGGCATGCTGGGCTCGCTGTCGTCGGTCCCGGCGATCGATCCGAAGGAAATGGCGCAAGTTCTGACGCTCAACGTCAGCGCGCAGGCGGCCATGATCGCCGCGTTCGACACGATGCTGAAGAAGGCCAAGTCGGCCAGAGTGATCGGCGTGACCTCCAGCGTCGGCCGCAAGCCTCGCGCGTATTGGGGCCTCTACGGCGCTTCGAAGGCTGCATTCGAGACACTGCTTGGCGCATACGGTGACGAGATGGCGGAGATTAGCGCCATCCGCACCGCAATCGTCGATCCCGGCGCGACGCGGACGAAGATGCGCGCGCGCGCTTATCCGGGCGAAGATCCGAACTCGGTCAAGGAACCGACTGTCGTGGCCGACCGCATCGTAGCTTTGGCGATCGAAGGCTTCGAAGCCGGTCACTTCGAGCGGGTCGGCTAACCGTTCTCCTGCGCAAGCAGGAGCCCAGAATCACAACCGCCACCGCCTGTTACCCTGAATTCCTGCGTTCGCAGGAAAACACTACCGCTTCACCAGCGTAACCTGCGCGACGTCGATCCCGCCGCCGAGAAACCCGCCCTCGCAATACATCAGATAGTAGCGCCACAACGCCACGAACCGCGCATCGAACCGCGCCGGCAACCGCCCTTCCGCGACCGCGGCATCGAACGCAACCCGCCACCGTCGCAACGTCTCGGCATAGTGCAGTCCGAACCCGCGCCGGTCCTCCCACGCGAGCCCCCACGCCTCCGCAAGCGCGCGAAACCGAGGCTCCGACAACAGCATCCCGCCCGGAAACACGTAGCGCTGGATGAAGTCGACACTCCGCGAATAGGAATCGAAGATCGCATCGTCGATTGAGATATACTGCAACGCCGCTCGCCCGCCCGGCTTCAACGCGCGCGCGATCGCGTCGAGATAGACCGGCCAATATTCCTCGCCGACCGCCTCGACCATCTCGATACTCGCGACCGCATCATAGGTGCCGGTGACGTCGCGGTAATCGGTCAGCGCCACCCGCACGCCGTCGAGCCCCGCTGCGCTGATCCGGTCGTCGACCTGCCGCTTCTGCTCCGTCGACAGCGTCAGCGCATGAACGCCGACACCCGCGCGCGCTGCCATCTCGGCGAACGATCCCCAGCCGCAGCCGATCTCCAGGATAGTGTCGCCTGCCCGCGCCCCAGTCCGGTCGAGGATCGCACGCAGCTTGGTCGCCTGCGCCGCCTCATGTGGTTCGGCGTCGTCGAACGGCTCGGCAAAGATCGCGCTCGAATAGGTCAGGCTAGGATCGAGCCACGTCTCGTAGAAGTCGTTGCCGAGATCGTAATGCGCCGCGATGTTCTTGCGCGAGCCAGTCGGGTCGTTGCGCCGCATCCGGTGCCACGCCCGCGCCGCCAGCCGCACCACGCCGCCCGACCGTGCCGAACTCCCGAGCGAGCGGCGGTTCCGCATGAACAGGTCGAACAGCGGCACCGGATCGGGGCTCGACCAATCGCCTGCCGTCCAGCCTTCGTACCAGCCGACCGACCCCGCGGTCGCCAACCGCACCAGCGCGCGCCAGCGGTGCAAGGTCACGACGGCCAAGGGCCCCGGAGCCCGTCCGCCGATCAGCCGCCGCGTGCCGTCGGGCAAGTGCGCGTCTATGCCGCCGCTCTCCAGCCCCGCGTCGATCCGGTCGAGCAGACGGTGAAACACCGGCGCGACGAGGCGCGCGACCGTGGAACCTTGCGCGGCGGGCACATCATCGAAAGCGGGAACGGCAGTCATCGCGGCGCTCCATGCAACACGGGCGGCGGCTAGGAAAGAGGCAGGCGTCAAACACTCGAACATGAGGCCAGCCGCTCACCCCTCCCAAACCGTCATCCTGACGAAGTGCGATAGTGGCCGCTACTCAGCGTGCGTGCCGCCCAGCCTCGAGCGCCCGCTCGCGGCCTTCGCGGTGGCCGACGATCTTTGCTGGATACGCCTTCGGTCGACAACCGGACTCGTCAGGATCATGAATCGCTTCGCCGGTCACCTTCGCCAATTCCGGCACCCATTCGCGAATATAATCCCCCGCATCGAACTTCTCCGACTGCGTCAGTGGCGCCATAATCCGCCCGAACATGTTCGAATCCACCCCGGTCCCCGCCACCCACTGCCAGTTCACCGAATTATTCCCGTAATCCGCATCGACGAGGCAGTCCCAGAACCAGCGCTCGCCCTCGCGCCAGTCGATCAGCAAATGCTTCACCAGGAAGCTCGCCGTGATCATCCGCACGCGGTTGTGCATCCAGCCGGTCGCCCAGAGCTGACGCATCCCCGCATCGACGATCGGATAGCCGGTCTCGCCCTCCTGCCACGCCTTCAGGTCCGCCTCGGCCTCCTTACCAGACCGCCAGGGCAGCTTGTCGAACTTGGGCCGACCGTTCGTATCGCCGTAATCCGGCATCGTCAGCACGACGCCATCGGTGAAATCGCGCCACGCCAGTTCCTTGCGAAACGTGGTCGCATCGCCGTGACCATCGACCGCGTGCCACACTGCACGCGGCGAGATCTCGCCGAAATGCAGGTGCGGCGACAGGCGCGAGGTGCCCTCGATCGACGGCATGTTGCGATCGACGTCATACGCCTCGACGATCGGTGCCATCGCCTTCGCGTTCTTCAACGCCTGCGCCTCGCCCGGCGTCCAGTCGCCGAATCCGGTCGACCAGTCCGGCTTGGTCGGCAGGAGGTCCCAGTCCGCTAGCGTATCGCTCTTCGGCCATTTCGACGGCGCGGGGATCGTCCGCGGCGCAGGCTCGGGATCACCCGGCGGCATCATCTGGTTGAGCGCCTTCCAGAACGACGAATACACCTTGAACTGCCCGCCCGATCCCGTCTTCACATCCTCGACGCGGGCAAGATGGTTGCCGTCATGCAGGCACAGCCTATCGCCAAGCGCCGCCTCAGCCTTGCGCCACCAAGGCTCGTAGTGCCGGATCGCATGCACCTGCTCGGCGCCGGTCTCCTGCATCAGGGTCGTCAACACTTCGACCGCATCGCCGCGTCGCAAGACCAGCTTCGATCCCTTGCCCGCCAGCGACTTGGCAAACGAGTCGAGCGTGTGGTGCAGCCACCACCGCTGAGCGCCGCCCATCTTCCATTTGCCCGGCGCGTCGTCGTCAAGCACGTAGACCGGGATCACCGGTCCGGCATGCGCGGCGGCGATCAGCGCGGGGTGATCGTGAAGGCGGAGGTCCTGGCGCAGCCAGAGAAGAACAGGTGTCGTCATCGCATCCCCAACGCAGCAACCCGCGATCCAGCATCACGCCGCTGCGAAAGTTTCCCCCAGCGTCATGATTGCCGCCACGTGCCGCTCGGCGATCGCGAGCGCATCCTCGCCGTAACCACCGCCCACCGTGCTCGCGAGCGGCACGCCGCGCGCAATCGCAAGGCTAGCGACAAGCCGTTCTCGCCGGGCCAAGCCATCCAGGGTCAGCGCCAACCGCCCGAGCCGATCACCCTCGAATGGATCCACGCCCGCCTGATACAGGATCAGCTCAGGCCGAAACTCATCGAGCAACGGCACCAGGGTCGCCTCCAGCGTCGCCAGATACGCCTCATCGCCGACCTTGTCCGGCAACGGCACGTCGACCGTCGAGCGCGCCTTCCGCGCCGGAAAGTTCTTCTCCGCATGGATCGAATAGGTCGCGATCTCCGGCCGCCCCGCGAGCAGCGCCGCGGTCCCGTCGCCCTGATGCACATCGCAGTCGACGACTAGCACGCGCCCCACCCGCGCCTCGTCGATCAGCCGCGCCGCCGCCACCGCGAGATCGTTGAACACGCAGAACCCCGCGCCGGTGTTCGCCAGCGCATGATGGCTCCCGCCCGCCGTATTCGCCGCGAACCCGTGCTCCAGCGCAAGGCACGCCGCGAGCCACGTCCCGTGCGGCACGATCGCCGCGCGCGACGCCACCGCCGCCGTCACCGGGAACCCGATCCGTCGCTCCTTCTCCTTCGGCACGTCCGCCCGGAGCACCTCGGCGACGTAGTCCTCATCATGCACCGCCTCCAGCCACGCAGTCGGCGTCGTCTCGGCGCGGTGCCACGCGACTGCATCGCCCTTTTCGAGCAGCAGGTCGCGGATCAGCCCGTTCTTGTTCCAGCGATAGGTCGAGCGCGCCGGCGCGGGGGTGACATAGTCGGGATGGTGGACGACATGGATCATGCTCCGTAGGTAGGAGCGCGCCTGCCGACCCCCAAGTTGCCCGAGCCCCAAGCCCCTACGTTGCGGAGACTATTTTGACCGACGTTTCGACCCTGCCCTACCGTCCCTGCGCCGGCATCATGCTCGTGAACGCGGACGGCAAGATCTTCGTTGGCCAGCGCAACGATTCGCCGCTGGAGGCGTGGCAGATGCCGCAGGGTGGGATCGATCCGGGCGAGGATGCCGAAGCCGCCGCGCTGCGCGAACTCGGCGAAGAAACCGGCGTCATGCCCGACAAGGTCGAACTGATCGCCGAAGCGCCCGGCGAGTTCGTCTACGACCTTCCCCCCGAACTGCTGGGGAAAGTGTGGAAGGGCAAATGGCGCGGCCAGACGCAGCGGTGGTTCCTCTACCGGTTCCTTGGCACCGACGCCGACGTGAACATCGCCACCGACCACGAAGAATTCCGTGCATGGCGCTGGAGCGATCCCGCCGACCTGCCGCGGTTGATCGTGCCGTTCAAGAAGACGCTCTACGAACAGGTACTCGCCGCCTTCGCGCCACATCTCGGCGCAACCTCGACACGCTGAGCAGTTCCCAATCCGTCACCCTGCCGTTACGGAACGGCTGTGCGCCGCTTAGCCCCTCTCCTGCTCGCCCCATTGCTGCTGGCGAACGCGCCCGATCCGCAATCGGTGATGATCCCCGAGACGATCCGCGCGATGCTCGACGCGGCGCTGGAGGCGGGTAACGAGGCGGACGTCAACACGATCGCCAAATACGCGCGAGCTGCCGATCCGCTCAGCGGCGACGCGGTGCTGGCGATCGCCGAGAAGTGGAAGGCCGACCGCGCCGAACAACGGACGCAGGTCATTCGCCAAGCCAGTTTCCTTGATCTGTGGAGCGGCAGGGCGGAAGTCGGCGGCTATCTGACGACCGGCAATTCCGACACCGCCGGCGGCACCGCCGTGCTCGACCTCAACCGCGAGGGCCTTCGCTGGCGTCACAAATTCCATGCTCAGGCCGATTATCAGTCCAACCTGAACATCACGACGCGCGAGCATTACCTCGCCTCGTACGAACCCAACTACAAGGTCGACGACCGCGCCTATATCTACGGTGTCGCGCAATATGAGGGCGATCGGTTCCTCGGTTATTTCAATCGCTATTCGACCTCGGTCGGTGCCGGCTACAGCCTTATCAAGACCGCCGGCACCAAGCTCGATCTCGAACTCGGGCCGGCATACCGGCACACCGAGTTCACCGACGACACCACGCAGAGCAGCCTCGCGGCACGCGGTACCGCGAATTTCAGTATCCGCATCCTCAGCGGCCTGTCGGTCAGCCAGGTCGCGTCGGCCTATGTCCAGCGCTACAACAGTACGCTCAGCGGCACGACCTCGCTGAACGCCAAGCTGATCGGCCCGCTTTCGGCAGCGCTGTCGTACAGCGTCCAGTATGAAAGCGAGCCGCCGATCGGCTCGGTCTCGACCGACACCACCAGCCGCGCCTCGCTGGTCTACAGCTTCTGACGCTGTTCCCACGCGCGCCCGGCCTCGCTAGGGTCGCGCGATGAGGGGACTTTCAACGATAGAGCGCGATGCCGTCGACACTGCGGGCGCCGTTCCGATGTTGGCGCAGGTCGAAGCGTGGGCGGCCGTCAACAGCGGCACGCGCAACCTTGCCGGGCTGGCGACGATGGCCGGATTGCTGGGCGACGCGTTCGCGGTCCTGCCGGGCGAGATCGCGCTGGTCGAGTCGACCCCGGTCGACAACGTCGGTTCCGATGGCGTGGTTTCGGCGATCGAGCACGGCAAGCACCTGCACCTCGTCGTGCGCCCCGATGCGCCGGTTCGCATGCTGTTCACGGGCCATATGGACACCGTCTATCCGGTCGATCACGCGTTCCAATCGCTGCAATGGCTCGACGACGGCCGTCTGAACGGTCCCGGCGTCGCCGACATGAAGGGCGGGTTGGCGGTGATGCTCGCCGCGCTCCGGGCGGTCGAGGCCAGCCCCCTGGCTGCGCGGATCGGCTACGATGTCGTCATCAACTCCGACGAAGAAACCGGCTCCTTCTCGTCTGCCGCGTTGCTCGCCCGCGCCGCGCACGGCAAGGTGGCCGCGCTGACCTACGAACCCGCGCTTGCCGACGGGACTCTCGCCGGCGCACGCGGCGGTACGGGAAACTTCTCGATTATCGTCCATGGCCGCAGCGCGCATGCCGGCCGCAATCCCGAAGACGGTCGCAACGCGCTCGTTGCAGCCGCCGATATTGCAGTACGGCTATCGAAGGTCCGCGGCCCCCGGCTCGCGGTGAACCCGGCGCGTATCGAGGGCGGCGGCCCGAACAACGTCGTCCCCGACCTCGCCATCCTCCGTATCAACTTTCGCCCCGCGACGCTCGACGATATCGCGCGCGCCCAGTCGCACATCGACTCCGCGGTCGCGATGGTCGCCGCCGAGCACGACGTGCGCATCGAGGTCCATGGCAGCTTCAACCGCCCCCCCAAACCGATCGACGACGGCGCCGCGCGCCTGTTCGACCTCGTCAAAGCATCCGGCGCGGACCTTGGCCTCGACATCGCCTGGAAAGCGACCGGCGGCGTCTGCGACGGCAACAACATCGCCGCCGCCGGCGTGCCGGTGGTCGACACGATGGGCGTCCGCGGTGGCGCGATACATTCGACCGACGAGTTCATGATCCCCGACAGTCTCGCCGAGCGCGCGGCGCTGTCGGCAGTCACCATATTGCGTATCGCGGAGGGCCGCTTGTGAGTTTCAGGATCCGGGCCGCGGTCGACGACGACCTTCAGCATCTCTACGAGATGGCCAAGCTGACCGGCGGTGGTTTCACCAATCTGCCGCCCGATCGCCGCGCGCTCACCGCCAAGCTCGAACGCAGTCACGCGGCCTTCGCGCGCACCGACGGCCCGCTGCAAGACGAGCTGTTCGTGCTGATCCTCGAGAACATCGAGACCCGCGAAGTTCGTGGCACATGTCAGATCTTCACGCAGGTCGGCCAAAGCTACCCGTTCTACAGCTACCGGATCGGCCAGCTGACCCAGCACAGCAAGGAACTCAACCGCACCTTCCGCGCCGACATGCTGTCCCTCGCCACCGATCTCGAAGGCGCCAGCGAAGTCGGCGGGCTGTTCCTGCACCCTGGAGAGCGTGCCGGGGGACTTGGCCTGTTGCTAGCCCGCAGCCGCTACCTCTTCATAAAGATGCACCGCGCCCGCTTCGCCGACCGCATCCTCGCCGAGCTACGCGGCGTGATCGACGAGGCCGGCGGATCGCCGTTCTGGGATGGTCTAGCAGGACGCTTCTTCGGGATGAATTTCCAGGACGCGGATCAGTTCAATGCGATCAACGGGCATCAGTTCATCGCCGATCTGATGCCCAAGCACCCGATCTACACCGCGATGCTCACCGAGACCGCGCGCGCCGCGATTGGCTTGCCGCATCCCTCGGGGCGCGCGGCGATGCGGATGCTGGAGAACGAAGGCTTCGCGTTCGAGAACTATGTCGACATCTTCGACGGCGGCCCGACGATGACCGCGCGCACCGACCGCGTCCGGTCGATCGCCGATGCGCGTGAGGACGCTATCGTCGGGATCGAAGGCAACGGTGGAACGCAATCACTGGTGGCAACCGGCCAACTCGCAAACTTCCGCGCTGCGTTCGGTTGCGTTCGGGAGACGAGCGACGGTGTAATTCTGTCGGAAGATTGCGCGCGAACACTACGCGTCGACAAAGACGACCGCGTGGTCCACGTCCCCCGACTCTGAACGCTCACCGTCGGGTTAATTTACAATTAACCATCCTACGTGACACGGAAAACGCCGGTTTCCGCCGTTGGTACGCATCTTGCTGGGCGGCGGGAATGTGGAATCGATTTGCTCGCCTCTTCATCATCAAGACGAAGTTCGAGGCCTTTCTCGTGATTTACGGCCTCGGTCTCGGCGCGGTCGAACGCGGCCGCCATTATCTCGATCTCTATCCGGGATATGGCGGCTGGCTGTTGTTCGCGGCATGTCCGGTTGCCGTCTTCATGGCCGGCGGGCGGATCATCGACTCGCTCGATCACGCCCGCAACGGCTAGCTCGCACGCTAGTTCTTCTGCTGCGCCAGATGCAGGTACCGGCTCGAGAAGTCGGCTAGTTCGCGCAGCGCATCCCATTGCGGAAACCCGATGCGGCGGCGGTTACGGCTGATCAACCCGTCGGCTTCCAGCGACTTGATCGTCCGGTTGACGTGAACCGCCGTCAGACCGAGCGCGTCACCGAGCTGTTCCTGGCTCATCGGCAATTCATAGCCGTGCTCCCCCGTAAGCCCCTGCATATCCAGCCGGATGGCGAATTCGCAGAGAAAGTGCGCAAGCCGTGACCGTGCATCGCGTCGACCGATGTTGAGGATCCATTCGCGGAAGATCGAACCCTCGACCAGCGTATTGACGAAGATCGCGTTGCCGATGGACGCGCGTTCGCGAGCCAGTTCACGCAGCGCGGTGCGTGGAATCGTCGCGACCTCCGCGCGCGTCAGGGTCTGAACATTGTGGTCGGCAACGTCGAGAAACAGATGCTGGAAATCCAGCGCTTCACCCGGAATATGGAGCGACACGATCTGTCGCATTCCTGCTCCGGTCAGCTTCTGACGATAGGCGAACCCCGACAACAGTACCGCGCATTGTTCGGGCGCATCTCCCTCTCGCACCAGATACGAAGAAGGCTCGAACGTTTTCAGCGTGTAGGGAAGCGCGAACAATGCGGCGCGGTCGTCAGCGTCCAGAACGGCATGCGTTTCCAGCTTTCGGACCATCAGCGCCAAGGGGCTCGGCAAGCCGGCCATTAGTGTTCTCCCGCGATTATCGGGGCGGGAGCACATGCATCTCTCGGCCGTCAGTGCCCAAAATATCGCCTGACGATAAATCGTTTTAACATACCCGTGGTGGTTTTGTTTCAATATTTGTTGCGAGAACCGAACGAAACTCAATTAATTTCGTTCGCTCGGCAAATATAGGGGGATTAATACGATCGCAGGGCTTTGAAAGCAGCAAACGCCTGGCTAACTATTTAGGTAGATTATACGAGTCCAACGAACAAATGTTTTATCTAAGTTGCGATGTACTCTTGATTTCTGGCTTCCGCGCGCGAGTTTCAGTTCTCTACGCATCCTCCTCAACCGCGGAGTTAGGGCATGACGTTCGCGCGCAAGACCCTTTACGCCCGATGGCCTGGCTCGCTGGTCCGTGGAAAATCGCGCTGCGGCCCGTCCTGGCCGGCAACGTCAAATAGACAGCGGCGTCAGGTCTGTTTGCAGTGGAGATGCGCTCGTGTCGGAAACCGAGGCGGAGTTCGCCCCGTCATCGAGCTCTGTCAGCGCCGCATGAACGCAATCGATACAGTCGCTTAGCTTGGCACCAAGCATGGCATTGTCGCCTTCATCGGCAATCCGCAACGCCTCTTCGATCAGAAACGCCATGGATTTCAACCGTGCGATCGTCTGCGCTTCGCTATGCATCACGCCCCCGTTTTCTGCCGTGTCATCCTATGCTCGCCTACCACACAAAAGCCAACTGGAACGGATGGGAAACGATCGTTCGCGTCCTTCCGGCTCGCGGTATCATTCCGGGCGCGCTCCCTTCCAGCGCTGTGCGAGACCCGCCATGACCATATCGACGGAGTCGACTTGAGCGGCGATGCGCTGATGCAGCAGCCCTGCCGCGTCGCGAAAGCGGCGGGCCAGCGCGTTGTCGGGGACGATCCCCTGCCCGACTTCGTTCGAGACGAGAATGACACGCCCCTTCAACCCGGCGATCGCCTTCACCAGATCATCCGTTCGCGCCGCGATCGCCTCGTCGGCGAGCAGCAGGTTCGACACCCACAGCGTCAGGCAATCGACGAGCATGACCACGTCGCCACCGTCCTCCGTCGCCAACGTCGCGGCGAGGGCGATCGGTGCCTCGACCGTCTGCCAGCGCGCGTCGCGATCCGCGCGATGCCGGATGATCCGATCTTCCATCTCGCCATCGAACGCCTGCGCGGTCGCGACATAGACGAGCCGAGCGCCGGCCTGATCCGCCGCCGCTTCGGCAACTGCCTGCGCATGGCGGCTCTTGCCGGACCGCGCGCCCCCCAGCACGAACAGGCTTTTCCCGAACGGGGCCCCAACCGATTGCATCCCGCCATCTCCTTCGTGCTTGCGGCTCGCGACCGGAATGACGATGACGCCTGCAAGATCAAGCGAAAGCGCCCGATCGAGTGAAAGACCCTATGAACGCGCTGCGCATCCACGGCGGACGGATCGATATCGCCGCCGCTCTTTATCCCGACGCGCCGCGCCCCTGGCTCGATCTGTCGACCGGGATCAATCCGTGCGCCTGGACCGCCGCCCCCCTGCCCGCGGTCGATCTTCATAGCCTGCCCTCGCCCGCCGACCTGCAGACGCTGGAAGCGACCGCTGCCGCAGTGTTTAGCACGAGCGCGGACCGTGTCGTCGCGTTGCCCGGCAGCGAGGTTGGTTTGCGGCTGCTGTCCCAGCTCGATCTGCCCGCGCCCGTCCGGTTCGTGACGCCAAGCTACGCCACGCATGCCGACGCTATCCCCGGCGCAATGCCGATCGCCCGCGCCGGAATCGATACGGTCGACGATGGCACGCTGTTGCTGGCCAACCCCAATAATCCGGACGGCCTGCTCGACGCGCCCGATCGGCTGGTGGCAGTTGCGCGCAAGGGCGTGTGGCTGGTGGTAGACGAAGCCTTTGCGGACGTTGCGCCGGATACGAGCATCGTCCCCCTGCTTTCGCGCGACGATCGCGCCATCGTGTTCCGGTCTTTCGGTAAGTTCTTCGGCCTGCCGGGCATCAGGTTGGGCTTCATGATCGCGCCACCGTTGCAGGCGGCCCAGATGCGCCGACAGTGGGGAAGCTGGCCGGTATCCGCGCATGCCGTCGCCTATGGCAACGCCGCGTACCGTGACACCAACTGGATCGCGCAGGCCCGCGGGTCGATCCTGGACCGTGCTGCGCGGCTCGATGCCTTGCTGTCCGATCACGGTCTGCGGGCCAGTGGTGGTTGCGCGCTGTTTCGCCTGATCGACACCGACGATGCCGAGGCGCTGTTCGTGCGGCTCGCACGCGCTGGCATCCTCACGCGAACCTTCGACCATTCGCCGCGCTGGCTCCGTATGGGCGTGCCGGGGGACGAAGCAGCGTTTGAGCGGCTGGACCGAGCGCTCTCGCATGGCTGAACCCATCGCAGCGCTTGCGATCATCGTCGACATTGCAATCGGCTGGCCTGCGGCGCTCTACGCCAAGGTCGGGCACCCGGTCGGCGGGTTCGCACGGTTGATCGGCTGGGCGGAAACGCGCTGGAACCGTGCCGTTTCTTCAAGCGCGACCCGCCGTGCTGCCGGCGTCCTGACGATCGCGTTGGTCATCGCAGTAGCCGCAGGTGGCGCGTGGCTGCTCGCCGAGCTTGCCCAGATCGCGCTCGGCCACGCCGCATGGATAGCCATCGGCCTGATGGCCGCCCCCGGCCTCGCGATCCGGAGCCTCTACGACCACGTCGTGCCGATCGCTCGCGCATTGCAAGGCGCCGATCTCGAAACGGCGCGCGCGCGCGTCGCGATGATCGTGGGACGGGACGTCGCGACGCTCGACGAAGCTGGAGTCGCCCGCGCCGCAATCGAGAGCCTCGCGGAGAGTGTCTGCGACGGCGTGGTCGCACCGCTGTTCTGGTTGTTGGTCGCCGGCGTGCCCGGCCTCTGGGCGTACAAGGCGATCAACACCGCCGACAGCCTGATCGGGCACCGCGAGGACCGCTGGCGTGCGTTCGGCTGGGCGGCGGCACGCACCGACGATATCGCCAATCTGATCCCTGCACGGATCAGTGGCGCGCTGCTCTGCATCGCCGCCGGTGGCGGCTGGCGAACGATGCTGCGGGACGCGTCGAAGCATGCCTCGCCCAATGCCGGCTGGCCCGAGGCAGCGATGGCGGGCGCGCTCGACCTGCGCCTGGCTGGGCCGATCGCCTATGATGGCCTCGTCGCCGACAAGCCCTATATCGGCGACGGCCGCGTCGACGTATCGGTGGTGGACCTCAACGACGCGCTCGGCATCTATCGCCGAGCCTGCATCCTTCTCCTCTTTATCGCCGGAGCGATCGCATGGCTGCTCTGATGTTGCAGGGAACCGGCTCGGACGTCGGCAAGTCGGTGCTGGTCGCGGGACTCTGCCGTGCGTTCGCCAATCGCGGGCTGTCGGTCCGCCCGTTCAAGCCGCAGAACATGTCGAACAACGCCGCCGTCACCGCGGATGGCGGCGAGATCGGCCGGGCGCAGGCCACCCAGGCGATCGCGTGCCGGGTTCAACCGAGCGTCGACATGAACCCGGTGCTGCTGAAGCCGCAGGGCGACCGCACCTCGCAACTTATCGTCCGTGGGCAGGTCCGGGGCACGCTCGCCGCGGCACGCTGGCGAGAAGGCCGGGCCGGCTTGCTGGTCGACGTCCTCGACAGCTTCGAACGCCTGTCGACAGGCTGCGATCTGGTCGTCGTCGAGGGCGCGGGCAGCCCCGCCGAGATCAACCTGCGCGACGGCGATATCGCCAATATGGGTTTCGCGCGCGCCGCCGACGTCCCCGTCATCCTGGTCGGCGACATCGATCGTGGCGGCGTCATCGCGTCGCTGGTCGGTACGCGCGCGGTGATCGATCCAGCCGACGCGGCGATGATCCACGGCTTTCTCGTCAACAAGTTCCGCGGCGATCCTGCGCTCTTCGACGACGGCTACCGCGCGATCGAGGCGCGCAGCGGGTGGCGCGGCTACGGCGTCGTGCCGTGGCTCGCCGACGCCGGCCGGTTGCCGAGCGAGGATGCAGTAATCCTCGAACGCCCCGCCGCGTCAGCCGCACGGCGAGTGACGATCGCCTGCCCGATCACGCCACGGATAGCCAATTTCGACGATCTCGATCCGCTCCGGCTCGAACCCGGCGTATCGCTGCTGATGATACCGCCCGGCACTGCGATCCCCGATGTCGACATGATCATCCTCGCCGGATCGAAGGCGACGATCCCCGATCTCGCTTTCGTGCACGCGCAGGGCTGGGACATCGACATCCGCGGGCATCATCGTCGCGGCAAGCCGGTGCTCGGGCTCTGCGGCGGCTATCAGATGCTCGGACGCAGTATCGCCGACCCGCACGGGATCGAGGGCCCGGCGGGCACCGTCGAAGGGCTCGGATTACTGGACATCGACACGATCCTAACCGCGACGAAGACGCTCGAACGCGTCGAGGGCATCGCGGGCGGTGCGCGGTTCGCAGGCTATGAGATGCACATGGGCGAAACCCACGGCGCCGGCTTGGCCCAGCCCGTTGGCCATCGCGCGGACGGCAGCCCGGAAGGTGCGATCAGCGCGGACGGGCTCGTCGCCGGCAGCTACGTCCACGGCCTGCTGGCGCTTGCCGAACAGCGGGCGGTCTGGCTCGCGCGGATCGGCGTCGATGCGGTCGGGCCCGATCACGGCGCCTCGATCGACGCGGCGCTCGACGCGATCGCGGCAACGCTCGAACGCCACCTCGATCTCGACGCGATGCTGGCTTTAGCGCAGCGTGCCGGTCATGACGCCACCAACGGCTAGCGCGAGCAGCACCCCGGTCTCGGCGATCTCGATCCCGGCACCATAGGCATCGCCGGTCACGCCGCCGAGCGTCCGCCGCAACCACGCCGCCACGCCGAGCAACAGGAACGGAACGATCACCAGCGCCGGAGCCATCACCGCCGCCAACGCCAGCACCAGTCCCCAGCCGATGAGGTCCTGCCGCCGCACCGCACCCGCGATCGCCGCCCCCAGGCCGCCCGCCCGGATCGGCGGCAACATCCTGGCCCAGGCGAGCGGCCCCATCCGCGCCGCAAACGGCACGAGGATGACGACCCACCAGCCTGCCATCCCGACCGCATGCAGCAGCACCAGCTTGGCGATCATCTGGCTGACGATCGCGACGACGCCGAAGCTGCCGATATGCGGATCCGCCATCACGGCGAGTAACCGCGTCCGATCGCCGTGCGCCGCGCCCAGGCCGTCGGCGAGGTCAGCCAGCCCGTCGAGATGCAGAGCGCCGGTGATCGCGACCCACGTCAGTAGCGCAGCGCAGGCGCCCGTCCACGGATCGATCAGCGCGCCAAGCCATCCGGCCACCGCGACCATCACGCCGACTGCCAACCCGACGATCGGGTAGAAGCGTATCGCCTCGGCAAAACCGCTCGGCCCGACGGTCACGCGCGGCATCGGCAGGCGCGTCAGGAAGCCGAACGCTACGATCAGCCGCCTCATGTCGCGAGCCCGACGATCTGGACGGTCCGCTCGTCTCCAGGCCAGATCCGCAGCGACACGAGCGACGCATAGGGCAGGTCGAACGCCCAGATCTGTCGTCGATCGAACCCGCACAGATCCGCGAGCGCCGCGCGGATCGCGCCGCCATGCGTGACGATTAGCGTCGCCGCCGGGGGCACATCGGCAAGCGCATCGTGCACGCGGCCTTGGAGCGCAGACCAGCGCTCCCCGCCCGGTGGAGGCGCCGCGTCTGGATCGTCATAAAACTGCGCCAACGCCGTCGGATCGACCTCCGCGGGCTCGAGCCCATCCCAGGCCCCGAAATCGAGCTCGCGCCACCGCGGGTCGACATCGACCTCGATCGCCCGAGAGGCGGCGATCGCCCGCGCACAGTCGCGTGTCCGGGCAAGGTCCGACGTCACGATGCGCGCGACGTCGAGCGTCGCCGCCCGTGCCAGACAGGCGGCAATGCCCTGAACCGTCACCGATGCGTCGGTCCGTCCGAGCAGCAGCCCTTCTCGTGTCGGTGCGCCATGCCGCATCAGGTACAGCATGTGCGAGCCGGTCACGCGACCGAGACCCCCGCCTCGGCAAATGTCGCCATCTCGTCATGCGCCGCCAGCGCCGCGCGAACGAGCAACGTCGCAGTCGCCGCGCCGCTTCCCTCGCCGAGCCGCATGCCCAGCGACAACAGGGGATCGAGACCCAATGCCCGCAACAGGCGCGCATGACCCGGCTCGGCCGACACGTGGCCGGCAAGACAGTGTGCGAGGATATCCGGGCACGCAGCGGCGATCGGCGCGACCGCGGCACAGCATATGAAGCCATCGAACATGACGGGTACGCCAGCGAGGCGCGCCGCGAGGACCGCGCCTGCGATCGCCGCAAGTTCGCGACCGCCAAGCCTGCGTAGCGTCTCGAACGGGGTGGTCAGTGCGTCCCGGTGCAGCGCCAGCCCGGCCTCCACGGTCGCGATCTTGCGGGCCATGCCGTCGTCGTCGACTCCCGTACCGGGCCCGACCCAGTCGCGTGCCGATCCATCGAAGCTGGCGAGGCACAGCGCGGCGGCCGAGGTCGAGTTGCCGATCCCCATTTCGCCGAGCACGATCAGGTCGGGCGCATCCGCAACGACGGCGGCGCCCGCGTTGATCGCGGCGAGACATTCCTCCTCCGACATCGCCGGGGCGACGGTGAAATCGATCGTCGGCCGGTCGAGGTCGAGCGGGACGACTCTGAGATCGAGCCCCGCCGCGCGCGACAGCGCGTTGATCGCCGCGCCGCCATGCTCGAAATTGGCCACCATCTGCGCCGTGACGGAGGCCGGAAACGCACTGACGCCGCGATCGACGATGCCGTGATTACCCGCAAAGATCACCACCCGGCCGCGATCGAGCCGCGGGCGTTCATGGCCCTGCCAGCCGGCCATGAAGACGGCAATCTCTTCCAACCGCCCGAGCGAACCCGGCGGTTTGGTGAGTTGCCCCTGACGCGCCACCGCCGCCGATCGGGCGGCTTCGTCCGGCTGCGGCAACGCGCGCAAGGATGACAGAAATGCTCCGGCCGTCGAAAAGAAGGTCATTCCACGACGAACCCGGCGGGCGGCGTGCGCGTGATGAAGTGGCCCTTCACCCCCTGCGGCCATTGCTTGAACGGCACCTGCCCGAACGCGCTCTCGCCGTAGAGCCGCGCGTAATCGAGGATCGCACGCGCGGCGTCTTCGGTCGGCTCGAATCTGCCGAGCACATAGCCAACCTTGGCGGGCGCGCGGAGGTGGATCGTGCAGAAATCCTGGCACGCGAACAGGCACGGCATCTCCTGCACCGCGACGTCGGCATAAGCCGGATCGCTCGCCTGCACCGCCTTCAGCGCGCTGACCAGCCGCGCGCCGCCGCGTTGGCCGTGCTCGTCGTCGCGCGCATCGGTGGAATGGCGGCACGTATTGCACGCGACTACCGCGACGCCGTCTTCGACCGGCTTCAGCATGTCCGTTCCCGGACGATCTCGGAACGATGTGAACTTGGCATAGAAACCCCTTCGGACAGTCGGTCTCGCACGACGCGAAGGGCGAAGGTGCATGCCTCCAGCCTCCGCGCAACGCGAAGCGATGTCGTCGCTCGGGGTGTTACCCGTCCGTTCGGCGCACCCTGGCCGGACGAAAGACGACCGCGACGGGCAGGTCTCCTGGCTCGCGGGTCAACGCCGTCCGCGCCGCCTTCTCGGGAACATCCCAATGGCATGAGGCACGATGGCTCGCCGCGTACAGTTGCAGGGGCAGCCGGGTGTTTCCCGTTCCCATTTTCATCCCCCTCCGCGCGAGCATCGGGGGAACCTGTCGCGGGGGCAGCGATAGGCGGGAGGTGGAGACGACGCAAGACACGGCTACGTCGGTTAGAAGTCCGCCAGCCATCCCCACGCGCTCCCGTCATCCTGACGAAAGTCAGGATCCAGGGTAACGGGAGGTGGCCTTCGTGGCTCTGGATCCTGACTTTCGTCAGGATGACGGACGGTGGTTTCATTGGGTCGTAGAGTACGAAGCCGCCTAGAACTCCACGCCCGCCTGCGCCTTCACCCCCGACCGGAACGGATGCTTCACCTGCGTCATCTCGGTTACCAGGTCCGCCATCTCGATCAGCGCGTCCGGCGCGTTCCGCCCGGTCACCACGACATGCGTCATCTCGGGCTTCTCGGCTAACACGGCCAGCACCTCGTCGACCAGCAGATACTCATACCGCAACACGATATTGAGTTCATCCGCGACCACCATCGCGTACGACGGGTCGGCAATCATCCGCCTGACCTCGTCCCACGCCTCGCGCGCCACCGCGATGTCGCGCGCGCGATCCTGCGTGTCCCAGGTAAAGCCCTCCCCCATCGGCTTGAACTCGCATAGGTCCGGGAACGCATCGAAAACCGCCTTCTCGCCGGTCGTCATCGCGCCCTTGACGAACTGTACCACGCCAACCTTGCGCCCATGTCCGATCATCCGCACCGCCATGCCGAACGCGGCGGTCGACTTGCCCTTGCCCTTGCCGGTGTGGACGATGATCAGGCCCTTCTCGATCGTCTTGCTCGCGACGATCCGGTCGTGGACCTCCTTGCGCTTGGCGCTCTTGGCATTCTGCTCGTCGTCGGTCCGCATGATCAAGTCCTCTCGTCCTCCCGATGGCGGATCGCGCCGCGCGGCGCTAGAGCGACCGACATGCTCCGCCTCACCGACCTCAAGCTCCCGCTCAACCACGCCGACGAAGCGCTGCCCGCCGCGATCCGCGATCGCCTGCGCGTCACCCCGCGCGACCTGATCCGCTACACCATCGCGAGGCGCGCGCACGATGCCCGCGACAAGATGGACATCCAGCTCGTCTATTCGGTCGACGTCACGCTGAAAAACGAGGACGCCGTCCTCACGCGTTTCCGCAAGGATCGCCACGTCCAGCGCACCCCCGACACGGGATATCGCTTCGTCACCAAGGGCGGCACGAGCTATACCGGCCCCCGACCGGTGGTCGTCGGCGCAGGGCCATGTGGCCTGTTCGCCGGCCTGATCCTAGCGCAGATGGGCTTCCGCCCGATCATCCTCGACCGCGGCAAGGTCGTCCGCGAACGCACCAAGGACACCTGGGGCTTGTGGCGCAAAAGCGTCCTCAACCCCGAATCCAACGTTCAGTTCGGCGAGGGCGGCGCCGGCACCTTCTCCGACGGCAAGCTCTGGAGCCAGATCAAGGACCCGCGCCATCTTGGCCGCAAAGTCCTGACCGAGTTCGTAAAAGCCGGTGCGCCGCCCGAAATCCTGACCGAAGCGCACCCGCATATCGGCACCTTCCGCCTCGTCACGATGGTCGAGAGCATGCGCGAGACGATCGAGGCGCTCGGCGGCGAATACCGCTTCTCGACGCGCGTCGATGGTCTCGACATCGTCGACGAGGCCGGCACCCGCCAACTCCGCGGGCTTCACCTGAGCACCGGCGACTATCTCGAAGCCAACCACGTCGTCTTCGCGGTCGGCCACAGCGCCCGCGACACGTTCGAGATGCTCCATGCCAAGGGTGTCCACGTCGAAGCGAAGCCGTTCTCGATCGGTGTCCGCATCGAGCATCCGCAGTCGTGGATCGACGAAGCCCGGTTCGGCCCCTGCGCCGGTCACCCGGATCTCGGCGCGGCGGCGTACAGCCTGTCGCATCACTGCAAGAACGGGCGAACCGTCTATAGCTTCTGCATGTGCCCAGGCGGCACCGTCGTCGCCGCGACCTCCGAGGAAGGCCGCGTCGCGACCAACGGGATGAGCCAATATTCGCGCAACGAACGCAACGCGAACTCGGGGATCGTCATCGGCATCGACCCCGAGCGCGACTATCCCGGCCACCCGCTCGCCGGGATCGAACTGCAACGCTACTGGGAATCGCGGGCGTATGTGGCCGGGGGTTCGAACTACAAGGCACCCGCGCAACGCATCGGCGACCTGCTCGCTGGGCGGGCGTCGACTGCGCTCGGCTCGGTGATCCCGTCGTACAAGCCGGGCGTGCACATGACCGACCTGTCGGAATGCCTGCCCGAGTTCGCAATCACCGCGCTGCGGGAAGCTTTGCCCGCGTTCGGGCGCGAGATTCCCGGCTACGATCATCCCGACGCAGTGCTGACCGGGGTCGAGACGCGGACCTCGTCGCCGGTGAGGATCACACGGGGCGACGATTTCGTGAGCCTCAATACGGCGGGGCTTTTCCCGGCTGGCGAAGGCGCTGGCTATGCGGGGGGTATTCTTTCCGCGGCGGTCGACGGGATCAAGGTCGCGGAAGCGGTTGCGTTGAGCCTCACTGCTTAAGCCGTTTCGTTCCCCCGCGAAGGCGGGGGTCCAGGAGCCAAGAATACCTGCGTTCGTTACCCTGGGCTCCCACCTTCGCGGGAGAACAGAGGGTTGTGACAACTGATTCAGGGGTCTGCGGGGACCAGTTTCCACAACACCACCCCGGCGGAGGCCGGGGCCCGGTTGGGGGACGTTACTGACCTAAAGGCAAACTGCCATCATTTTGAGCTTTCCAATTGAACCCCGGCTTTCGCCGGGGTGGTGCAAAACTCGATGGCGACTACCTTTGCGCCATAAGCGTATGAGGGAAACGCCACTACCCTGACCAAACTGACAAACGTTCGAAGCAACATTAGTCGATGTGCAGCCCCCTCCAGCCCCTCACCTCCGCCGTTGCGGCCCAGTTTCGATCAACCACGCCCGCGGCAGCCCGGTCGGCTTCGCCACCCCGTCCAGACGCCGCGCACTCACCAGAGCGACCCGCTTCAGGATCATCTGGTCCTTGAACGCATCCATCCCGCCACCAGTCGGCTTGGCGAGGATGCGCTTCACCACGTCCATCCCTGCGACGACATGCCCGAACGCGGCATAGCCCGGATACCCCGCGCGCGCGTCCATCGCCGGCGCCGGCCCGATCGTGATAAAGAAATTCCCCCCAGCCGACGCCGGCGTCATCCCGCGCGCCATCGAGATCGTGCCATCGAGATGCTTGATGCCGGTCATCGCGGTGGTCTCGAGCGGAAACGGCGGTAGTATCCGCCGCGCGTCGGTGCGGATGCCCGCCTGGATAAAGCCGAGCTTCGGCCCGGACTTCTGGCGGCTCGCGCGGTAGAAATCGGTGCCGTCGAACCGACCGTCATCGACATAGGCGAGGAAATTAGCGGTCGTCTTCGGTGCGTGGCGGGCGTCGAGCGCCAGCAGGATCGGCCCCTCGGAGGTGACGATGCGGACGCGGACAAGGCCGGGCTTCGGTCCCGGTTCAGCACGCTGAACCTGCCGCCTTGCCGGCTGCGCCGTTCCCGCGGACGCCAAGGCCGCAATAGCTACGAAGCCGATCATCAAACGCCGCATTTCGATCACTCACGCCTTTACCGATTGGCGGCGGCTACCTGTCCGCCTGCGGAGAGGCAAGCGTGGAGGGGTGTCTAGTGACGTGGAGTAGACCGGTGATCACCGTTGGTACCAACGTCAGTTTTGCACCGCTCAGCATGCACCAGCGAGCGCTTCGGCCTAGTTCCATTCTTCCGAGTAGGCACCACCCCGGCGGAGGCCGGGGGCCAGTTGGGGAACGTCGGTGATGTAGGTTTGCGTTTTGTCACTCAGGCCATGCCAACTGGGCCCCGGCCTCCGCCGGGGAGGTGTGTTGGTGGAGGTCGTCAGGTCTCGCCCGCACGGCTTGAGGACGCCAAGTCGTACCTATCGGCATAGTTGAGAGAGCGGCATTCCCGCCCCCTCAAACATAACGCGGGATCGGCCCAACCTGCGGCGTCTGGTCCGGCAGGTCCACCATCGTTTCGTCCACGAAGCACCAGCCCCAGCCTTCCGGCGGGTCATAGCCCTCGATAATCGGATGCCGTGTCGCGTGGAAGTGTCCGGTCGCGTGGCGGTGCGGGGAGTCGTCGCAACAGCCGACATGACCGCATTCCCGGCACAGCCGCAGATGCACCCATTCGCTGCCGATCCGGAGGCACTCCTCGCATCCCTTCGCGCTCGGCGTTACGTCGCGGATCGTCTCCATGTGCGTGCAGCCGTAGCTCATTCCGCGTGCCTTTCCGCCATGTCGGCCAAAACCGTGTGGATCTGCGCGACCACCGCCGCGCCTTCGCCGACCGCCGCCGCGACGCGCTTGGTCGATCCGGCCCGTACGTCACCGATCGCGAACACGCCCGCGCGGCTCGTCTGCAACGGCAGTTCGGCGGCACCGGTGACGATGAACCCCTTCTCGTCGGTATCGACACAGCCCTTCAGCCACCCCGCATTGGGGTCCGCGCCGATGAACAGGAACAGGTGTCGCATCGCGCACCGCGTCTCCACGCCGTCGCTGCGTTGGCGGAAGATCGCCGCCGTCAGTCCAGTCGCGCGCTCGCCCTCCAGCCCGACGATCTCGGTGCCGACGCGGATCGTCACGTTGGGCAGCGCGGCGATCCGGTCGATCAAATATTTCGACATCGTCGCGGCCAACGGGCGTCGTACGATCAAGTGCAAATGCTTCACGCGCGGCGCGAGGAACACCACCGCCTGCCCGGCCGAGTTGCCGCCGCCGACCAGCGCGACCTCTTCGCCCTCGCACAACCGCGCCTCGATCGGCGACGCCCAATAGGACACGCCGGCGCCCTCGAACTCCGCCAGGTCCGGGATGTCCGGTCGCCGATACCGCGCGCCCGACGCGACGATCACCGTTCGCGACTGAACGCGTCGATCGCCCGGCAGTTCGAGCGCCAGCGGGTCACCCGCGGGCCGATCCTCCTCGCATTCGAGATGCTCGACGGTCAGCGGGATCGCGATCTCCGCGCCGAACTTGAGCGCCTGGTTGAATGCACGCCCGGCCAGCGCCTGCCCCGAAATGCCGGTCGGGAAGCCCAGGTAGTTCTCGATCCTAGCCGACGCCCCCGCCTGTCCGCCGATCGCACGCTCGTCGAGCACGATCACCGACAGTCCCTCCGACGCCGCATACACCGCCGCCGCCAGCCCCGCCGGCCCCGCGCCGACGATCGCGACGTCGTACACGGTGTCCGGATCAAGCTCGGGCGTGATGCCTAGACAAGCCGCAACCTCGATATCTGACGGCCTTTTGAGCACCGTACCATTCGGGCAGACTACGAGCGGCAGATCGCTCGACGCGACACCGGTCCGCTCGACCAGTGCACGCCCCTCGTCATCGGATGCCGCATCGAGGACGATGTTCGGATAGCCCGATCGCGTGAGAAACCCCTGTAGCCGGACGACGTCTGGACTGTCCGGCAGGCCGACGATGACCGTCCCCCCGCTGCCCTGCTCGATCAACCCGACCCGCCGGAGGATCAGCGCGCGCATCACGATCTCGCCGACGTCGGCCGAGCCGACCATCAGCGCGCGCAGATGCGCCGGATCGAACGGCAGCGCGGTACAGCCTTGGGGGCCAGCCGTGCCTCCAGCGATCGTCGGGCGCCCGGCAAGCTGGTTGACCTCGCCCGTCAATTGCCCCGGGCCGTGCGTGGTGATCGGTGCCTCGTGACTCAATCCGTCGCGACGGACGACGTCGATCGTTCCTTCGAGCACGAGCCATGCCGCGACGCCTTGGTCACCGATCGCATAGACCTGCTCGCCCGCGGCAAAGACGCGCGCCGGACCGCTTGCAAAGCGCTTTGCCGTCTGAAGTTGCTCTGCGTTGAGCACCGGGAACATCTGGTGGTCGCGCGCGCCGAGATCGCTCATGTCTGCGCCACCGGTTCGAGCCCGAGCAGCAGCGTCGGGATCAGCTCCGACACGGTCGGGTGAATGGGCACCGCCCAGCGCAGCGCGGACACCGGCTGATCGGCGTTCATCATGTCGAGGATCCCGTGGATCGCCTCGTCGCCGCCGGTGCCGAGGATTGCCGCCCCCAGGATCCGTTGTGTTTCCGCATCCGCCACGATCTTCATGAACCCCTTGGTCTCGCCCTTTTCGACGGCGCGCCCGACGCGGGTCATCGGCCGCTTCGAGACCAGTATCGGCCGCCCCGTCTTCTCCGCTTGCGCCTGCGTCATCCCCACGCGGCCAAGCGGCGGATCGGTATAGAGCGCGTAGCCGACCAGCCGCTGGCTCAGCGTCCGATCGTCATGATCGAGCAGGTTCGCCGCGACGATCTCGAAATCGTTGTACGCGGTATGCGTGAACGCGCCGCGCCCGTTGCAATCGCCCAGCGCCCATACGCCCGGCACGTTGGTCTGCAGCATGTCGTCGACGGTGACATAACCCTTCTCGTCCGTTGCGATCCCGGCGAGATCGAGCCCGAGGTCGTTGGTATTGGGGCGCCGGCCGACCGCGAGCAACACGTGGCTGCCGATCACCTCGGGATCGCCCGCGTGGCAATCGACCGATACCGCGACGCCGTCCGCATGGCGCGAGAACGCGATGCAGTTCGCGCCCGTCCGCACCGTGATCCCTTCGTCCTCCAATATGCCGCGCACAGCATCGGACACGTCGGCATCCTCGTGCCCGATCAGCCGTTCGCCACGCTCGACCACGGTCACCGCCGCGCCGAACCTTCGATACATCTGCGCGAACTCAAGCCCGACATAGCTTCCGCCGACGACGACGAGATGCTTGGGGACCTGCTCCAGCGCGACCATGTCGGTATTATCGAGATGCGGCACGTCGTCGACGCCCGGCATATCCGGCACGCTCGCGCGCCCACCGACGTTGAGGAAGATGCCCGGCGCGGTCATCTCCACGCCGTCGATGGCGATCGTCCTCGGTCCGGTGAAGCGGGCGTGACCGCGCAGGAAGGTAAGGCCCGCCATCCCCTCCAGCCAGCGCTCGTTGCCCGATCGTGCGTCCATCACGACCTTGCGCGCGCGTGCTGCGACGGCGGGCATGTCGACCGTGACGTCGCCGGTCGCGATCCCGAAATCCGCTGAACGTCGTGCGAGGTGTGCGGCATAGGCGCTCGCCACCAGCGTCTTGGTCGGCATGCAGCCGGTGTTGACGCAGGTTCCGCCGACCAGCTTCCGCTCGATCAGCGCGACCGTCATGCCCGCGGCGGTGAGGCGGCCTGCCAGCGGTGGTCCGGCCTGCCCGGCGCCGACGATGATCGCGTCGAAATTCCGCATCAGATCGACAGCACCACCAGCACCGCCAGCAGGATCGCAATCGCATCCTCGATCAGCGCGGCCGGCCGGTCGTTACCGAACGCCGTCGCCAGTCGCGCGCGAAGCGCCGCGCCGCCATAGATCCCGACGACCGCCCCGACGATGCCGAGAACGATCCCCTGCAAGGGCACGCCGATGCCGTATCCGATCGCCGCGCCCGACAGGCCGCCGGTGAGCAGGCGCGCGGCGAACTGCGGCGGCACCTTGCGGCTGGGCGTCGAAGGCAGCTGATCGGTGACGAGTTCGGTGGCAGCGAGCAGCGTGAAGATCCACGGCGTGAACCGGTAGCCGAGGAACGCCAGCCACGTCCCCTGCAACGGCAGCACCCCCTTGCTCGCGGCCCAGGCTACCGCGGCGGGCGCCAGCATCGCGCGCAACCCCGCGACGATACCGATGACGAAGGCTAGGATCAGTCCATTGACGAGCGGGGGGACGAGCATGGCGGTCTCCGATCCGGTGTGTCCAACATCGTCCCACGCACCGCCCCGAGCGTCAATTCGTTACGCACCCGATCTGGCCTCGATCCCGTCGCACATCATCCTCAGCTAACCACCCGACCAGACCAAGCACCTGATATCGAAAGCGAACACGAGGTCGCCTTCGCCCGAATTTATTTCGCCGCCGTCGCCTCGATCTCGACCAGGAACGCCGGCCCCGCCAACGCTGCGACCTGAACGGTCGATCGCGCAACGGTGTTCGGGTTTTCCGCCGTCCCGAAATACATCTTGAACGCGTCGTTCATGCCGGCAAAGTCCATCTTGCCGCCGAGCTTCGGATCGCCCGCGACGAACACGGTCAGCTTGATGATATCGCTCATCGCATAGCCCTGCGCGGCCAGGATCGTCTTGATCTTGGTGAACACGCTGATCGTCTGCGTCTTGGTGTCGCCGAAATCGGCGATCGTCAGCTGCGCGGGCGGCGTCTTGTTTGCGGGATCGATCGGAGCCGCCAGTTGCCCGCTAAGATACAGCATCTTTGCACCCGCCGGTACCGTCACGCCCTGAAGGATCAGCCCCGGTGGCGTATTGGTATGACGGACGATGCCGGATTTGGGGGCCTGCGCACCGGCAACCGACGCGCCTGCCAGCGCCGCGAACAGGGCAAGCGATCGAACAAAGATCTTCGTCATAGATATCCTCTCGGAGAAACCGGGCGCCGGATGTTTCCGGCGCCCGGCAGACATTAGAAACTGACGTTCATGCGCGCATAATAATAGCCGCCGTTGATGCCGTACGGGCTGAACGTCAGCGGTGCATCGAGCTGGTTGCCGCCGCCCACCAGGGTCGCATTGGTCGTACCCGGCACCAGGCCGAGCGTCGGCGACTTCTTGTTGAAGACGTTGTTCGCACCGATCGACAGTTCGAGGTCGTCGGTCGCCTTGAAGTTCAGTTCGACGTCGCCGATGAATGCGGTCCCGATCGTCTGCTTGTAGAAGGTGCCGCCGTCCGGGCTGTAGCGGGCAGAGCTCTTGCCGTAGACCGTACCGCGCAGGGTCATCGAGAATTTCTCGATCGAATAGAAGGTCGATCCGATGACCTTCACGCGCGGCGATGCGGTTTCGATATTGGCGCGGGCGCCCTCGTCGAACAACGGCACCGTGATCGTCTGCCCGAGCACGTTGACCAGCGGTGGTGCCGCCATCACCTTGGTGATCTTGGTCTGGTTGTAGTTGCCCGACAGTGTCCAGGTCGCCTTGCCATACTCGCCGAAATCACTCGCATAGCTGGCGACGAGATCGACGCCACGCGTCCGGGTATCCGCGCCATTCGTGAAGATGTTGATGCCGGTCTGAACCACCGTCGGATCGAGGACGTTGCCGTTCGCGCGGATCGCCGCGGTCACCGCGGGGAAGTTGACGTTGACCGGCAAGGTCGCGCCGCCGCCGCCGAACAGCGAGCCCGTCCCGAGAATGCGGTCCTCGATCTTTACCTGATACGCATCGATCGTGATCGTCAGTCGCGGCACCGGCCGAATGACCGTGCCGAGGCTGTAGTTGGTCGACTTTTCGGGCTTCAGATTGTTGAAGCCGATCAGCTTTGCTGCGGCGGAGTTGGCCGGCAGCTGCACGAAAGCGGAGGTCGGCGAGACGTTCGTCGCGGAGTAGAACGACTCCGCCAGCGTCGGGGCGCGGAACCCCGTCGAGAAGGTGCCGCGCAACGCGAACGCATCCGAGAAGTCGTAACGGCTGGTACCCTTGTAGATGAACTTGCTGCCGAAATCGGAGTAATGCTCGTACCGGCCGGCGACGTCGACCTTGAGGCCCTCGACCGGCATCAGCGCGACATCGACATACGCCGCCTGGGCATTGCGCCCGTTGACGCCGGCATCCGAATTGCGGAAGCCCGGATAGGACTGGCCGCCTTCCTTGTAGGTCGAGGCGGCATCGCCTGCGCCGATCTCGTAGACGTTCTTGCGATATTCGCCACCGAAGGCGAGGTTGATCGGGGCCGCCATGCCGGCTTCGATCTCGTGTGTGAAGTCGGCGTTGGCGGTGAACTCGCTCGACTTGAAGAAGCCGTTGTAGAAGGTGGTCGGCGTAAAGCCGGTATCCGCGTAGAGCGACGCGTTGGCGGAATTGACGGTGTAGATCTCGTTCTTGTCCTGACCGAACGTCGTCGACAGGTCGTAATGGAACCCGCTCACGTCGCCGCGCAGACCGCCGGTGAACGCCATGTCCTCCTCGCGGATCTTCTCGCGCGGGGAAAAGCCGTTGACCGGGCTGTCGCCTTCGGGATCGAAATAGGTCGTCACGCCACCCACGGTGCGCGACACGCGGGTCGGCACGCGGACATTCTCGTAAGCGCTGGCGACACGCCGCGAAAACGTACCGAAGCTGTAGGCCTCGACTCCGCCGAAATCATAGGCCGAATTATATTGCAGATTGATCAGGCGCGATTGCGCGTCGCCGCTGATCTTGTTGACGTAGGGAAAATCCGACATCCCGGGATAGAGCGTTTGCTGAAGCGGCGTGATCGACGGCGTGGTCGTGTTGCTCAGCAGGTTGCCGTTGATGTCGGTGACGCGGCGATCGAGTCCACCGACCTGCGTGAAATCGTGATAGCGGTAGAAGCCCGTGACGTTGATGAAGCCCTCTTCGCCGAGCTTGGTCGCGAGATGCAACGTGCCCGCATAGGTGCGGCCGCCGGTGTCGTAATTCTCACCCGCCGTGGCGTAGCCGTCGCCGCCTTCCTTGTCGTCCTTGAGGATGATGTTGATGACGCCGGCGATCGCATCTGAGCCATATTGCGCGGCGGCACCGTCTTCCAGCACCTCGATGCGCTTGATCGCGGAGGGCGAGATCAGGTCGAGATCGGCGGTTGCGGCACCCTGGTACGGTCCGCCAAGGACGGCAAGATTCGAGGTCCCGTGTCGTCGTTTGCCGTTGATCAGCACGAGCGTGTGGTTCGGGCTCAGCCCGCGAAGCCGCGCGGACAGCGTGAGATTGGCCGTGTCGCCACCGAACGCCTGCGCGGTGAACGACGGCACGAGCTGTGTCAGAACCTGGTTCAAATTGGGCTGGCCCACATGGCTCATCAGGTCGGCATCGAGCACCTTGATCGGTGCCGCGCTCTCGGCGGCGGTAATCCCGGTAGCGCGCGTACCGGTGACGATGATGTCGTCGCCGGGCAGACTGGCTTGCGCGGACGCCTGGCCGGCAGCTTCGATGACTTGTGCATGCGCGGCAACGGTCGACAGGCTTGCAAGCGCTACGATCAGTGCGCCGCGTGAAATGCTGGTAACGGTCTTCATAAGGACTCCCCCCTTATTGATGATCGCCTCCAGCCATCCCCTCATTATTCACCGATGATCTAACGCCATCCTGACATGTATATCCCGTTCGCAAAAAATGTGCTTTGCTGACTAGGTTTTCAGGCTGATGTCTTTATCAACTTGAACATGGTTGTTCGTATCGAGGTATTAAACAACCGATTCGGGTACTTCGCTTTTTTTGATCGAAGGCTATTCTTGAAGATGTAACTTATATGCAACGCCGTCGCACGGAAATCTGCCGTTATGCAGCCCGCTGCGATCTGTTCGACAGGGTTGCAGCCTGTCCCGAGACCCGCCTCGCCAGCGCCATCACCTGTCCTTGCGCAGACTGTATGCCACCCTCCTGCCAGCCCGGCGTCTGGCTGAGCGCGGCGGACGCGAAATAGACGCGGCCGTCGGGCTTTTGCAGCAGGCGGAATTCAGGCGTGTCGATATGCCCCTCCTGCCGGCCGTTCGCGCTACCCGCGTTCCAGTCCGGCCACGGGCCGAGGCTGTACGGAATCTTGTGCCAGTTGACCGCCAACCCATTGACCAGGTCGGCCCCATGCCCGGGGTGCAGCCGATCGATCACCCCGCGCGAGAATGCGATCTGTTCGGCGATCGGTCGCTTGGCGAACTCCGCCGCGTTCGGCCCCGACGAATAGCAGCCGAGCAGCATGCCCCGCTCCGAATGCAACCCGGCCGACGGATACCAGATGAGCGTGGTCGGCCCGCCGACGAACGAGATCCCGCCATAGATCTGCTCGCGTTCCCAAAAGCGTGGGCTCTCGAAGGCGACCTTGTTCGAATGATCGTACACCACGCCCGCAATCGTCTTTTTCAATGCGGGTGAGAAATCCGTATCGATCGTCGCGAGCACCGGGAACGGGATCGTGCAGATGATGTAGTCCGCCTTCACCGTGTCGACGACGTCGCTCGCCTTGTCGCGGTACACCACGTCGACGCCGCGCGCGGTGTGACGGATGCGAGTCACCTCGGCACCGCGGATCGCTGGCCGCCGCAAATTGCAATCGAACCCTGCGTGGATCCGGTCCATCCCGCCGACCGGTTCGAACATCGTCGCCTGCATGTAGAGATTGTCTTCGAACAGAGTCATCGGCAGCCGTTCGTTCGCCAGCAACTGGTCGAGCGGCACCGCGCTGCCCGCTGACGAGAAGGTGACGCCCGCGCCCGGCGCGGCGCCGAAGCCCGATCGCTCGGTTCCCGCGAACGCGTAGTCGGTGCCGAGATCGCCATAAGCCTTCAGGAACGGCATCAGCTTCTGCTTGTCCGCCGCCGTGACCGACTGATCGAGCGCACCCTGGTTGATCGCCTTCGCCAGCAGTTCGGCGATGTGGCCGCGCATGTCGTTGATCGCGGTCCGCATCCGGATCTTGCTGCCGTTCTCGCCCATCACATAGGCGGAGCGGCTCGAGTTGACCTCGACCTCCAGCGGTACGTCGAACTTCTTCGCGTAGCCGATCAGGCCCTGGTGAAAGCTCGGGATGCGCGCCGGCCCCGCGTTGAAATAGATCCCGTCGGAGAATTTGGCGGTCTGGGTCTGCTCGCCGATCATCTCGATCTTGTCACCGTCGCGCACCGTCCAGGCGCGGCCGCCGACCCGGTCGCGCGCTTCGAGCAAGGTGACCTGGAACCCCGCCTGCTCGAGTTCGTAGGCCGCGGTCAGCCCCGCGATCCCTGCGCCCAGCACGACGACGTGAATGCCCTTACCCAGCGTCGGCGTGAGCGTCGCGAGCGCTTCGGCGTGCGACGTTCCGATCAATCCGCCCGTCAGCCCCAAGGCCTGCATCGCGCCGAGCGTCGCGCCCAGCCCTCCGATCAGGCCAAGTCGTCCCAGTATCGTCCTGCGTGTAATCGCCGTCCCGCTGGTATCCGGTGTATCGCGTAAAATCATCGAGGCCCCCGAAAGCGGCACCCCTCCCCAGGGTTTGCCGAAGATCAGAAACACCGTCGGGTTTAACCCGTCGGTGGCCTCGCAGGATCATCATCCCCCGATTAGCCATGATGGACGACAGACTATGAGCGAAAAAGAACACATCGTTCCTTTCCACGCGACATCTCGACACGTTGCATCTTTTGACTAACCGATTCGGATTGAACATTGCTTCAGGGTGTAACGCAAATGAAATCTTTCTCGATCCATTGCGCGTAGGCCCGATCGACCGTTGCCGGATGGCCGACACTTGAATTCAATCGTCCCTCCAGCCAACTCTTGCGACGACCGTTCCTTCAAGAGACATGCTAGCGCTTATGACCACAGAAACCCCGCCCGCATCCGACACACATGCTTTCGACCCATCCGCGCCCGTGACGCCGACTTCCGAGACGCTTGCCGCTGAAACGCCCGCTACTGAACCGTCTGCTGCTGAAACGCCGGGTGCCGAGACGCACGCCTTCGAGGCGGACGTCTCGCGGTTGCTGCACATGATGGTGCACTCGGTGTACTCCGATAAGACGGTGTTCCTGCGCGAGTTGATCTCGAACGCCGCCGATGCTTGCGAGAAGCTGCGTTACGAGGCGTTGAGCGCTCCCGAGCTTCTCGGCGACGAAACCCGCACGCAGATCGCTATCACACTCGATCCCGATGCACGCACGCTGACGATCGAGGACAACGGCATCGGCATGACCGCCGACGACATGGGCGAGGCGCTCGGCACGATTGCGCGCTCCGGCTCCAAGGCGTTCATGGACCGCATCGCCGCGGCGAACGGAAGCGAAGGCGCGCAGTTGATCGGGCAGTTCGGAGTCGGCTTCTATTCCGCGTTCATGGTCGCATCGAAGGTCGACGTGATCTCGCGTCGCGCAGGCGCGGACACCGCCTCGATCTGGTCGTCGGATGGCCTCGGCACCTACACCATCGCCGACATCGCGACCGCCGATGCACCCGCCCGCGGCACCCGCGTGGTGCTTCACCTGCTGGAGGATGCGACTTCGTACACCGACCGGTTCACGGTCGAACGCCTGATCAAGGATCAGTCGGGCCACGTTCCCGTCCCGATCACGCTCCGCGAGAGGCCCGATGCCGAGCCCGTCGACATCGCCGATGGCGCCGCGCTCTGGACCAAGCCCAAGTCCGAAATCAGTACCGAAGACTATGCCGACTTCTACCGCGGCGTCTCCGGTCAGTTCGACGAGCCCGCGCTGACACTCCATTACCGCGCGGAAGGGCTGCACGAGTATTCGGTGCTCGCTTTCGTGCCGGGCGCCAAGCCGTTCGACCTGTTCGATCCCGATCGCAACGGCCGCATGAAACTGTACGTCAAGCGCGTCTTCATCACCGACGATGCCGAGGTCCTGCCGCGCTACCTCCGCTTCATGCGCGGGCTGGTGGACTCGTCCGACCTTCCGCTGAACGTCTCGCGCGAGATGATCCAGGAGAGCCCGATGCTCGCCGCGATCCGCAAGGGCGTGACCGGGCGCGTGCTGTCCGAACTCGACAAGCTCGCGACGCGCGATCCTGAGGCCTATGCGAAGATCTGGGACAATTTCGGCGCGGTCCTGAAGGAAGGATTGTACGAGGATTTCGAGCGGCATGAGGCGCTGCTGAAACTCGCCCGGTTCAAGACCACGACGTCGGCCGGCGCATGGCGCTCGGTTGCCGACTATGTCGCGGCGATGAAGGACAATCAGACCGCGATCTATTACGCGGTCGGCACCGATCTCGATCGCCTCGAAGCGTCGCCGCAGCTCGAAGGGTTCCGCGCGCGCGGGATCGAGGTGCTGTTGCTGCCGGACTCGGTCGACGGGTTCTGGGTGACGGCGGGCATCGATCACGACGGCAAGCCGTTCAAGTCGGTCACGCAGGGCGCGGCCGATCTCGGGCTGATCCCGTTGGTCGATGGTGCCGAGCAGCCCAAGTCCGACGCGGCACCCGAGGTCGCCGACTTCATCGCGTTCGTGAAGGCGACGCTCGCCGATGCTGTGTCTGACGTGCGCGCGTCCGAACGCCTGACCGACAGCGCGGTCTGCCTCGTCGCGGCGGACAGCGGCATGGATCGCCAGCTCGAGCGCATCCTCGCCATGAGCGGCCAGGCGCCCCCTGCGGCGAAGCCCGTACTGGAGATCAATCCGACCAACCCGCTGGTCGCCAAGCTGGCGGCGCTTGGTGACGCCGATGCGACGTTGCGCGAGGATGCGGCGCATCTGCTGTTCGACGAAGCCCAGATCGCCGACGGCGAGCGCCCGGTCGACGCCCGTGCCTTCTCCGCGCGCCTCGCCCGCCTGTTCGCGCGCGCGCTGGGGTAAGCCTGCCATCACCACGGTTCCGCGCGACACACGTCGGTTTGCGGAACCGTGGGCCCGGGGTGATCCTGCGCCGGACGTGATGGAGCACGCCATGTACTCGGCGAGGGCGCTACGTGCCGCAAAGCGCGAGGACCTGTCGCTTCCGGGATGGCGACGATCCGGCCATCGAGCCTCCGATGTCCAGCCGGGGTCCCGACGGGCTCTGAACTCGTCGAAAACTTGTTCTCCCGCAACGCAGGAGCCGAGTATCTTTACATCCGTACGACGCGGGTTCCGATCCGCTCGGCCTCGGCCGGATCGTGCGTGACCATCAGGATCGGCAAGCGCAGCACGTCGCGGACATGTTCGATAGCGACCATGATTTCTTCGCGCCGCGCTCGATCCAGCGACGACAGCGGCTCGTCGAGCAGCAGGAACCGCGGACGGCTCAGCAGTGCGCGTCCGATCGCGACGCGCTGCGCCTCGCCGCCCGACAGCGTCCGCGGCCAACGGTCGAGCAGATGACCGATGCCGAGAAAACCCAGTATGTCCTCGAACCGCTCGGCCTCGCCGCGAACCCCGTAGAGGAGGTTCGCACGCACCCGCATATGCGGAAACAACCGTGCTTCCTGAAAGACATAGCCCGCGCTCCTGCGCTCGGGTGGCACGTTCACGCCGTCCCCGAACAGTATCTCCCCATCGACGGCGATGCGCCCACGATCGGGGCGCATCAGCCCGGCCACCATATTCAGTACGCTCGATTTGCCGACACCCGACGGACCGAACAACACCGTCGCGCCTTCCCCGGCCTCCAGCGTGAGCGACACCCGTGTATCGCCGAGCCGCTTCTCGACATCGATTTCAAAGGACATGCAGCCCCCGTCCCGCACGCCGCGTCAGCAGTTCGGAAGCGATCAAAGCAATCAGCGACAACCCCACGGAAACGGCCGACAATCGCCAGACAAGCGCATCTGCCCCTGGCTGCTGCAACGCCGAGTAGATCGCCAGCGGCAAGGTCTGCGTTTCGCCCGGTACGTTCGAAACGAACGTGATCGTCGCCCCGAACTCGCCGATCGACCGCGCGAACCCGAGCACCGCGCCGGCCAGTACGCCCGGCACGCTCAGCGGCAGCGTCAGCGTCCAGAATACACGCCAAGGCCCCGCCCCTAGCGTTCGCGCGGCGTTCTCCAGCCGTCGGTCGACCGCCTCGATCGAGATCCGCATCGCCCGCACCATCAAGGGCAGCGCCATGACGCCCGCCGCGATCGCCGCGCCGGTCCACCGGAACAATACCGTCACCCCGAACCAGTCCCGAAGCCAGTCGCCGATCGGGCCATTGGGTCCGAACGCGAGCAACAGCAGCCATCCCGTCACGACCGGCGGCACGACCAGGGGCAGATGGATGGCCGCATCGATGACGACCTTACCTGGAAAACGGACACGCGCGAGCATCCATGCCAGCGCAAACGCGATGGGCAAGGTGACGGCCATCGCCACGCCGCCGACCTTCAGCGACAGCCCGACGATGGCCCATTCCGCAGCGTCGAGCATCTAGCGCGCTGAAAACCCGTATCGAACGAAGATCGCCTTGCCCGCACGCGATACGAGGAACCGCCGGAACGCCTCCGCTTCGGGATTGGTCGATGTCTTCAGGCGGGCGATCGGATAGGTGATCGCCGGATGCGTGTTCTCGGGAAAGACGCCTGCGATCCGCACCTTGGCAGACGCCTTTGCGTCGGTGGCATAGACGATCCCCAGCGGCGCTGCGCCGCGCTCGACCAGCGCCAGCGTCGCGCGCACATTCTCCGCGCGCACGACTTTGGGTGAGACCTGAGCCCACACGCCGAGCTTCTCCAACGACGCCTGCCCGTACTTCCCCGCCGGCACCGCGGTATCCGCCATGGCCAGCGGCCCCGCGGTCAGGACGCGTACCAGCGCTGCGGGCGGCCGAACGGGGATACGGACCTTGCTGCCTGCTGGTGCCGCGACCACCAGCCGGTTGCCGAGGAAGGTCACGCGCGTCGATGCGACGATCAGGGTCTTCGCCGCGAGTTCGTTCATCCAGTCCTCGTCCGCGGAGACGAACAGGTCGGCGGGCGCGCCGGACTCGACCTGGCGCGCGAGGGCCGAAGATGCCGCGAACGAAATCGTCGGCTTCGCATGCCCCTGCTTGGCCCAGGCATCGGCTGCCGCAGTAAGCGATTCCTGCAACGATGCGGCGGCCAGCACCAGCGGCGCCCGCTGCTGGGCTTGCGCCGCGCCGGAACTGCCGAGCGCCGACAACGCCAAAACCAGCGGCAAAGAATGTTTCACTTTTGTGACTCCTCGAACCCGTAACCACCGCTATAGGGCGCGACGAAGACGTCGCGCTACCGCGAAACGGAGTTACGATCCTGCCCCCGAACTCGTTCCGGTGCGCCGCGTTGGTGCTGGGCACTCTTGCCTCCCCCGCAATCGCGCAAGAGCAGGGGCTCGACGTTACCGGCAGCGTCCGGGTCCGCGGCGAGGCGCTCGACGGACAACCGCGCATCGGCATAACGAGCGACGACCACGCCGTCTTCATCAGGGTAAGGCTGGGCGCGACCTACACGAGCGGCCCGTTCGCGATCGGTGGCGAGGTGATCGACTCCCGCGCGTATCTCGAGCCCCGGGAATCGACCGTCAGCGCCAGCGAAGTCGACGCACTCGAACCCGTCCAGGCCTGGATTCAGATCGCGCCGACCAGGAACGCCAAGCTCCGCCTCGGTCGGTTCACGATGAACCTCGGTTCCGGACGGCTCATCGTCGATGAGAATTTCCGCAACACGACCAATGGCTTCACGGGCGCAAGGTTCGACTGGAGCAACACGGCCGGCGACGCGCTGACGGCATTCTGGACGATGCCGCAACAGCGCCTGCCCGACGACGATGCCGGGATCCGCGCGGACAGGCTCGTTCGCGACCGAGAACGCACCGCGCTGCAATTCTACGGTGCGATCGCCACCAAGGCCGGTGTATTCGGCGGCGAACTCGAGGGGTATGCGTTTCGCCTTCAGGAACGCGATGCGCCCGACTTCCTGACGCGCAACCGGCGTCTCTGGACGCTTGGCGCACGGCTTGCGAACACGGCTGCTCCCGGTCGAACGGACTATGAGCTCGAAGCGGTGTGGCAATCGGGCACCGCCCGGCTCTCGTCCGCTGCCGCCGACACGACGGACCGGCGCGTCTCGGCAGTCTTCGTACACGGCGGGCTCGGCTACACGCTGCCGGGCAGTTGGAAACCGCGACTGCGGTTCGCCGCCGATTACGCCAGCGGCAACGGCCGAGGCGACGACCAGATCGGCCGGTTCGACACGCTCTACGGCGCACGCAGTTTCGAATTCGCGCCCAGCGGACTGTACGGCGAGGTCGCGCGTGCAAACCTGATCAGCATCGAGACACGACTGGAGCTTGTCCCGGCCAAGCGGACCGATGCCTATTTCGCGGTCCGTCCGCTCTGGCTCGCCGATGCGACCGACAGCTTCGGCCAGACCGGCGTGCGCGATCCCAGCGGCGCATCGGGTCTCACGGCGGGGACGCAGTTCGAAACCCGCGTACGCTGGTGGGCGGTTCCGGAACGCGTCCGCATGGCCGCGGGCGGGGTCTATCTCGCCAAGGGTCGCTTCCTCCGCGTCGCGCCCAACGCACCCGCAACGGGGGATACGCGCTACGCTTATGCGGAAGTGACCTACAGCTTCTAGTTCGCCGTGACCCGCCCGGTCCGCGCCAGCTTGCCCCAGCCGACCAGCGGCCCGCGGAGCGCCTGCGCGATCGCCTTCAGCACGACGTAATACATGACCTGCCGATAGCCGATCCGCTGCGGGATCAGCAGCCAGAGCAATCGCCAGCGTTCCTTGCGCTCGAGCGCGAACGCGATCGTCGCGGCGAGAAGGTCGATCGCGGTGAAGATCAGCCAATAGGCGAGCATCGTATACACGTCGTGGCTGGTCTGCTCCCAGCCATGCGCCTGCACCGAGAGATAGGTCGAAGCGAAGCTGATCAGCAGCGCGAGATCGATGATCGGCGAGATCGACGCGAGGATGATCTGGAACACGATCGCCTGCGGCAACCCGACCCAGCCAAGCCCGCGCGGATGCGACCGGCCGATCGCCGAGCGATGCTTGTAGAGGCATTGCAACGTCCCGAACGCCCAGCGGAACCGCTGTTTGGCGAGCGCGCGCATCGTCTCGGGCGCCTCGGTCCAGGCGATCGCGAACTGGTCGTACTGGACCTTCCAACCGCGACGCTGGATCGCGATCGTCAGGTCCTGGTCCTCGGCGAGCGTGTCGTCAGGATAGCCGCCGACGCTGCGGATCGCCTCCAGCCGCCACGCACCGACCGCGCCCGGCACGACCGTCATCGCGTTCAACCGCGCCAGCGCGCGGCGTTCGAGATTTTGCGCGGTGATGTATTCGAGCGCCTGCCATTTGGTGATCAGGTTGACGCGGTTGCCGACCTTCGCGTTACCCGCGACCGCGCCGAGCTTCGGATCGACGAACCACCGTGCGAGGCGGGCGATCGTCATCGGTTCGAACTGCGTATCGGCATCGAGCGCGATCACGATCTCGCCGCGCGCCAGTTCGAGCCCGCGGTTGAGCGCACGCGCCTTGCCGCCGTTCTCCAGCGTTAGCAGGCGGACACGGTCGTCGCCGGCGAACGCCTCGGCGACGACGCGGCTGGTGCCGTCGCTCGATCCGTCGTCGATCACGATGACCTCGATCGCGACATCGTTCGAGGCCAGCACGCCCTCCACGGCGCGGACGATCACGCGCTCCTCGTTGAACGCGGGGATCATCACCGTGACGAACCGCGATGGATCGATCGCGGGGAACACGGTCTTCAACTCGCGGCGGGCCTGGATCAGTGCGAGCGCCGACAGGGCCAGCGCGCGGATGATGCCGATCGTGATCGCGATGCCGAAGATCCAGCGTAGCGCGACGACGATACCGCCGAGCGTGCTGAACAGCGCGAGATCGGCGACCGCGGCGACGCGGTCGCTCGACGAGATCACGGGCATCGACTGGTTGCGCGACAGCCCGGCAAGCGTCGAGACGGGGACGAAACTGTAGCCCTCCGCGCGCAACCGCTCGATGATGATCGGGAGTGCGGCGACCGTTTGGGCGCGGTTGCCGCCAGCGTCGTGGAGCAGGATGACGTTGCCGCTGCGCTCGGGATTGCCTGCCTCGACGCCGGCGATGGTGCGGTCGATGATCGCCTGCACGCCGGGGCGCTTCCAGTCGTCGGGATCGACGTGGAGGCCGACGGAGATGTAGCCGCGCTGTTGCGCTTCGAGTGCGGGCAGGATTTCGTCCGCGGTGCTCGGCTCGGCATCGCCGAAATAGGGCGCGCGGAAGAGCCGGAGCGAGCGCCCGGTGAACGCCTGGAACAGCCGCTGCGTGGTGTTGAGCTCGTACTTCACCTGCCGCGTCGACACGTTGGCGAGGTTCGGATGCGTATAGGTGTGGCTGCCGATCTCATGGCCTTCGTCGACCATGCGCTGAAGAAGCGGCCGCTCGGTCAGCGCGTTCTCGCCGATCACGAAGAATGTCGCCGGTGCATGCTCGCGCTTCAGGATGTCGAGGATCTGCGGCGTCCATTCGGGATCGGGGCCGTCGTCGAACGTGAGCGCGAGCTGCTTCGGGCGATAGCCGGTTCGTGCTACGACATAGGGCGACGGCATCCGTTTGAAGACGACGTCGGCGATCGTGCCGTCCTTGGCAGGCACCGCGTTGCGAATGCCGGTGACGGGCTCGGCGGCGATCTTCAGGATCTCGCCGCTGCCCTCGATATCGACGTTGGTACCGGCCGGCATCGCGTCGATCGCGGCTGGCGGGGGCAGCTTGCGGTGGTTGCGCCCCCAGATCGACCAGAGGCCTGGATCCTCGGAGCCGAGACGCCACAGCGCGACGCTGCCGAGACCCGCCTTTTGCAGGAACGCGATCTGGTTGTAGGCCGATGCCGCGTCGAGCAGCCAGACCTGATGCTGCGTGCCGCCTTCCGAATAGGCGAAGCTGCTGTTGCCGCTGGTCTTGTCGAAGGTCGGGACGGTGCCCGAATCGGCCGCCGCCTGCCACGCTTCCTCGACGTCGAGCGCATCGCCGTTGCCGCTGTCCGCGCCCGCGTGCCAGTCATAGGCATAGGAGCCGATCGCGACGACCAGCTTCGACGGGGGAATGCCGCGCGCCGCGTCGGCGACCATGTGCGCGAACCAGCGCTGTGACGCGATCGGCCCCGCCGCGCCGCTCGTCTCGTGCTCGTCATACGCCATCAGGAAGATCTTGTCGGTCACCTTGGCATAGGTGGGCAGATCCCAGTCGGGGTTGGCGACCGGCGCCGCGATCGCGACGACCCAGCCGCGGGACGCGAACCGCGCGCGCGTTTCGGCGAGGAAGGCGCGATAATTCGGTTGCGCCGATGCGGGCAGGTCCTCGAAATCGTAGAACACGCCGCCGGCATGGTTCGCGCCGAGGAACGGGACGAGCTTGTCGAGGAAAGCCGCGCGTGCCTTCGGATCGGCGAACAGAGCTGCGCTGCCTGCGCCGTCCCAGTTCCCGTCGACCGCGTTCTGCACCATCGGCAGGATCATCGGGCGGTGCACCGCCTTGTTGAGGATGTCGCGCCCGGCCTGGTCGCGGAACACCGTGATGTGATGATCCTTGCCGGTGATCGAGACCCAGCCGGGGATCAGCCAGTCGAGTTGTTCGACGTGCCGCGCGAGGCTGGCCGTGCTCGCGTCGTCCCACGGCGCGTGGAAGGCGATCGCGAGCGGTGGACTGGCGCCATTGCCGACGCCGGGCTTGGCGGCGCTCGTCCCGAACAGCTGCTTGGCGTAGTAATCGAGGTCGCGCCGGGTCTCGCGAAGGATGCCGCCACGCGGCGCCGGCAGCTTGTGGAGCGCAGGGTGCTCGGGCTCGATCGGCAGCAGCGGCGCGGTCGGCACCGCGCCGATAGAGACCGCGAACACCGCGATCGACAACAGCAGCAACGCGATGAACGCGGCGACGCCAAAGGTGAACCGCCGACGCCGGCGGCCGCTTGCATCATAGAATACGGGATTGAGCGACATGAGGAGGGTATCAACCGGCGGAAGGAAAACGGCAAATTGCTATTTCACGTCGCTACAGCGCGTTACCGGGGGACGCTGCTGAAAAATGCGTCACGCGTGGTTTCGGGATGCGCCCGTCATTCTTTCTGCATCCCCTCCCGCATGCGGGAGGGGACCGAGGGGTGGGCGCCCGGCCCGGACGCACGCTGCGCTTGGCGATAGCGCGAGCCCACCCCTAACCCCTCCCGCCTGTGGGAAGGGAAGTCAGATCAGCGGAACTTGCCGCTGAGCGATACGCCGATGATCCGCGGTTCGTTGAACACCGCCGCCATGTAGTTCTCAATCACGCCCTTGAGGTTCTTCTCGCCGGTGATGTTACGGGCGAACACAGCCAGTTCATACGCATCGCCCGGCGCCGCGTAACCGATCTTCAGGCCACCCTCGAAGTTGCCGTTCGCGGTGAACTCCTTGGTCTTGTACAGCACGAACTGCGTATAGCCCTGGATGTTGAAGTCGCCCGCGATGAACGCGCGACCGCCATTGCCGAGCGGCTGGTCGTAGCGCGCAGTGAGGTCGACGTTATACTCCGGTGCGTTCGGCAGCGGCTCGCCGTCGATCTTGACCAGATACGTCGTCCCGAACGCGCCGGGCACTGCGCGGGGCACGCGCGACGGCGTGCAGACCACGACGTTGTTGAGCGCGCAGACCTGCACCTCGGTCGTCTTGTCGCGGATCGCGCTGTGCAGCAGGCTCAGGCCTGCACCCAGGGTAAGGTTCGGGACCGGCTTCCAGTTCGCCTCGGCTTCCATGCCATAGGCCTCGGCCTTGTTGCCGTTGAACAGGATGCCGTTGCCGTTGAGATCGTTGCCGTTGAGCTGGATGTCGTTGACGCGGTAGCCGAACACCGTCGCGTTGAGGCTCAGCGTGTTGTCGAGCAGACGCGTCTTGATCCCCGTCTCCCACGACAGGATCGTCTCCGAGTTCGCCGTCGAGAAGTCGGAGTTGAACACCGCCGAACGCCCCTGGATCGTCGGTCCGCGGAAGCCTTGGGCGATGCGCGAATACAGGCTGACGTCGGGGTTCGCCTGATACAGGATGCTCGCATCCCAGCTCGGCTTGGTCGACTTCAGCGTGACGTCGCGACGACCGCGATACGTTACGGCACCATTGGCTTGGTCCGCCGTCTTCAGCAGTTCGGTACGCTTCTTATCATCGGTGATCCGGCCGCCAAGCGTCACGGTCAGCTTGTCCATCAGCTCATAGCTGACCTGGCCGAAGCCCGCCCATGAGGTGTTCACATCATGCAGCCGCACCCAGTTGTTCGGGTTGCGCGCCGTGCCCGTGAGGAAAAACGCGCGCTGGTAGAAATCGGTGATGTCACGATTGTCGAAATACAAGCCACCGATCTGCCAGTTGAACCGCCCACCGGGGGTGCCCGCGACGCGCAGTTCTTGCGACCACTGATCGAGATCACGGATCTGGCCCTGCGACTGACCAAAGCCGTTGGCGACACCGCGGACTGGGAAGTTCGCAGCAGCCCCGCCGTCGGTGTCGCCGCGGCTGAACCCGGACGTGGTCTCGTACGCGGTGATCGAGGTCAGCGTGGCCGGACCGAAGTCGTAGGACCCGCGCGCCGAGCCGCCATAGGTGTTGTAGCTCTGCGGGTTGTCGTTCCCCTCGTCGAGCGACACGGTGTTGCGCGGCTCGGCCGACACGTCGTTCGACCCCTTCTTCAGCGCGCCGCGGTGGAACAGCGTCGAGGTACCGTCATACCAGCGAGCATGACCCGACAGGTCCAGCGTGAAGCGCTCGCCCGGCGTCAGCGCGAGCTGCACGCGAACGTTGCGATCGTCGAAGCCGCCCATCGCGTCCTTGCGCGGCGTCGCGGTATTGTCGGCACTGACGCCGGTAAAGGCGTTATCGACATAGTTCTCGCGGTGCTGGATCAGTGTCGACAGGCGGATCGACAACAGGTCCTTGATCAGCGGACCACCGACACCGGCGTCCAGGCTGACGCTGTTGTACGAGCCGACCGAGACCGAGGCGCGGCTCTCGAAATCGTTGGTCGGTTTGTTGGTGTCGAACTTGATGATGCCGGCGGTGGTGTTGCGCCCGAACAGCGACCCCTGCGGCCCGCGCAGCACTTCGACCTGCCGGACGTCGAACACCGGGTTCGACTTCAGCACGACATGCTCGAGGATCACGTCGTCCTGGATGATCGTCACCGGCTGCGAGGCGCCGAGGTAGAAATCGATGTTGCCGAGACCACGGATGTAGAAGCGCGGGAAGATGCGGCCGGTGGTCGATTCGACATACAGGCCGGGCACGCGACCCGACAGCGCGAGCAGCGTGTCATCGCCGCCGGCAGTGTAGGCGCGCAGCGCATCGCCCGAAGCGACGCCGACCGACAGCGGCACCTTCTGGAGGTTCTCGGAGCGACGCTCGGCGGTAACGACGATATCGCCGAGACCTTCCGCCGGAGCAGCCTGCTCCTGGACGGGCGCCGCATCCTGCGCGAACGCCGCCGAACCCACCAGCACCGAACCACACGCGACGCCGAGCATCAGCGCCGACTTAACGACCGAAATCTTCACGATGATATTCCCCAATCGTGCGGCGCCGTCCCTGACGACCGGCCGCACATCCCAATACGCAACGCCGCTACGCGCCATCGACCGCCCTCCCCGGACGGCACGACGACGCCTCGCGACGCTCACTCCCCGATCGGGCGGTTAGGCCGGGATTGTGTTAGGATGATGACAGTTGGTTGCAGCGTTTTGGGGCTGGCGCCGGTTTGCAACATGATGCGATATTTTTGCCGATGGCGACGGAGCGAAACCCTTCTCCGTCATGCCAGCGAAAGCTGGTATCTCCCGGTTCGAGCCGGACGCGCACCCCGGGGATACCCCAGCGTTCGCTGGGGTGGCGGCGATTGGCGATTGTCTATCCAGCGGAAGCAAAAGCATGTTTCCCCGCGAAGGCGGGGACCCAGACTGGGCTCCCGCCTTCGCGGGAGAACACGGAAGAGCGGATTGTCGTTCGAACGCTCTCATAGTCGTGCCGCGGCAAAGCCGCGTCGTCGGAGGACACGGCCGAGTACGAGCTCGGCCGGTCTTCGTCCGGCTTGGCGCTAGCCTCAGCTAAGCGCTGCGCCGCTCAGCTTTGTGCACCTACGCGTCGTCGCCCATCCTCAGCGCCGCGATGAACGCCTCCTGCGGGATGCTGACCGAGCCATACTCGCGCATCTTCAGCTTGCCCTTCTTCTGCTTTTCCAGAAGTTTCTTCTTGCGGCTCGCATCGCCGCCATAGCATTTCGCGGTCACGTCCTTGCGCATCGCGCTGATCGTCTCGCGCGCAATGACCTTGCCGCCGATCGCCGCCTGGATCGGGATCTTGAACAGATGGCGCGGGATCAGCTCCTTCAAGCGCTCGACCATGCCACGGCCGCGCACTTCGGCGGTGCCGCGGTGGACGATCATGCTCAGCGCGTCGACCGGCTCCTCGTTGACGAGGATGCCCATCTTGACGAGATCGCCCTCGCGGTAGCCGATCTGGTGATAATCGAAGCTCGCATAGCCCTTCGACATCGACTTCAGCCGATCGTAGAAATCGAACACGACCTCGTTCAGCGGCAGCTCGTAGGTCGCCTGCGCACGACCGCCGACATAGGTCAGGTTCTTCTGGATACCGCGGCGGTCCTGGCAGAGTTTCAGGACGCTGCCGAGATACTCGTCGGGGACGTAGATCGTCGCTTCGATCCACGGCTCGCTGATCGTCGCGATCTTGTTCGGCTCGGGCATGTCGGCGGGGTTGTGCAGCTCGATATGCGTCGTGCCGGACGGATCGGGGTGGGTCAGCTCGATCTCGTATACGACGGACGGCGCGGTGGTGATCAGGTCCAGATCATATTCGCGCGTCAGCCGCTCCTGGATGATCTCCAGATGCAGCAGCCCGAGGAAGCCGCAGCGGAAGCCGAAGCCCAGTGCCGCCGACGTCTCCATCTCGAACGAGAAGCTCGCATCGTTGAGGCGCAGCTTCGAGATGCTCTCGCGCAGCTTCTCGAACTCGGCGGCATCGACCGGGAACATCCCGCAGAACACGACCGGCTGGACTTCCTTGAAACCCGCGAGCGCTTCGAGCGCAGGCCGCTTCGCATCGGTGATCGTGTCGCCGACGCGAGTCTGCGCGACCTCTTTGATCTGCGCGGTGATGAAGCCCATCTCGCCGGTGCCGAGCTCGGTCAGCTGCTCGATCTTCGGGCGGAAACAGCCAACCCGGTCGACCAGGTGCATCGTCCCCGTCTGCATGAACTTGATCTGCTGGCCCTTTTTCAGGACCCCGTCGATCACGCGGACAAGAATGACGACGCCGAGGTACGGATCGTACCAGCTGTCGACGAGCATCGCCTTCAGCGGCGCCTCCGGGTCGCCGCTGGGTGGCGGGATCTTGGTGACGATCGCCTCGAGGATCTCGACGATGCCGATCCCCGACTTCGCCGACGCGAGCACCGCCTCGGACGCGTCGATGCCGATCACGTCCTCGATTTCCTTGCGGACCTTCTCGGGCTCGGCGGCGGGCAGATCGATCTTGTTGATCACCGGCACGATCTCGTGGTCGTGCTCGATCGACTGGTACACGTTGGCAAGCGTCTGCGCCTCGACGCCCTGCGCGGCATCGACCACCAGCAGCGCGCCTTCGCACGCGGCGAGGCTGCGGCTCACTTCATAGGCGAAGTCGACATGGCCCGGCGTGTCCATCAGGTTGAGGACGTAATCGAGGCCGTCCTTGGCGTGATACGCAAGGCGCACGGTCTGCGCCTTGATCGTGATCCCGCGCTCCTTCTCGATGTCCATGTTGTCGAGCACCTGCTCGGACATTTCGCGCGCGGTCAGGCCACCAGTTTCCTGGATCAGCCGGTCGGCGAGCGTCGACTTGCCATGGTCGATATGGGCGATGATGGAAAAATTGCGGATGCGGTCGAGCGGAGTCATGGCGCGCTCCTAGCAGCGACGCCGCGTGCGCGATAGATCGCCGCGACAACCGTTCGACGAGGGCCGTTCGACCAGGGCCGTTCGATCAGGGCAGTTCGATCAGGACGATAATTGTCTTGAACGTTCGGGATGTCGCGGCTAGGGCGCTCACCGGCAATGTTGTCGGGGCGTGGCGCAGTCTGGTAGCGCACTGGTCTCGGGGTCCAGGGGTCGTAGGTTCGAATCCTATCGCCCCGACCATTGCCGATTTCACGGTACTTACCGTGTTTTCCCCGAATTTGAGATGCGAGGCGATCGGCTCCCCGATCGCAGCTTCGCCTGGCAGCGCGATTACGCGTCGGCTAGAATGCGCCGGCAATCCGCCTCTGCAGCGATAGAGCCGGGCTGGCGATCGTCTCCGGCATGCCCTGCGCAGTATCCAGTAACGCTACTCGGCGATGGAGGTCGGCGCTCGACTCGATCAGTCCGCGCGCGCGCCCCGGCAGCAGATCAAGCAGGATGTCGTCGGTGACCGGTGCGTCGCCCAGTCGCCGCATCGGATCGAGCGCGTCGGATGCGCGAAGCTCGCCGCTCTGGACCGCACGCTGGGTGAGCAACCATGCGATGATGTGCATCAGCCGGGTCGTCACCTTCAATGATTCGCAGCTGAAACTCACGCGGATCAATGGATCGAGTGCCTCGCGCTCCATCCTCCCCACCTCGTCGAAATACGCGCGAGCCTCGTCGGCCAGCAACATCGCCTCGCTGTAAAGCGTGTCGGTCAAGCGGCGCTGCATCCGCAATTCGTGTCCGGCCTGGGTCATCGATCGACCAGATGCCATACCGCCTTATGCTCGCCCAGTAGGGTAAACACGCTGGTAACCACGATCTGTCCCGAAACGGGCAAATCGATCGAATTTCGTGCTAATCCAGCGAGTTCAGGCGATGATGTCCGGGATCAGTAGGTCCTCCAGCGACGCGATCTCGTCACGCAGACGAAGTTTGCGCTTCTTGAGGCGAGCCATCAGCAACTGGTCATGCGTCGGTACCATCGCGAGCGCGGCGATCGCGTCATCAAGATCGCGATGCTCGATCCGCATCCCGTCGAGTCGAACTCTGGTTTGTGCGTCTTCCACTCGTCCCCCGGTTCAAGCCGCCGTATTCAGCGTCCTTAGCAAATGCGGCGCGGTGCGCGAGCAAGAAACCGACACACGAAACTGCCAAGGGCCGGTCCGCGTGCTCCGGGGGGAACACCATCCGTCCGTCGCGCCAAATCGCTCATTCAATCGATTTGGTCGGTTTCCGATGAAGACATTTTCGTGACGGAGTGGTTTACTCAGTCCCCCAACCCGAATGCAGGAGGTATCCCACCGTGCAGACGACGCATCAGACAGCTCTGGAAACCAAGCACGCCGTGCTCGATCGGCGGATCGCCGATGAGACTCACCGGCCCATGCCCGATGCGACCATTCTCGCCGGGCTGAAGAAACAGAAGCTGCGACTGAAAGAAGAGATCGTCAGCCTGTAACGACGGCGTACGGCTCCCCGGATCCAGTCCGGGGGGCCACAGCCTGTCGGTGTCAGCCCCACCCACTTCGCCCTGCCCCGATGTATTCCAGCGCTCCGCCTTCGCTCCGAGCGAGGCGATACGATGCGACAGTTCAGAAAATTACCGGCCTAAGCGCCACTTACCGGTTTGCGCGCCAGTTTCGGATCGATTGGCGAATCGAGCGCGATGCCGATCCTGCCCGCGGTGCACCAGGCTACTTTGCCCGTCACATCACCGATACCGCGCAGTTCGAGCGCCACCGGCGTGCCGACCTCGGCCACCTTTGCCAGTTCGACCATGAGCCCGCCCTCGGACAGGTTCCTAACCCGCACCTCGCGAAGCCGCGTTTCGCTACCCAGGCGCATGAGCGCGGTAAGGAACAGGCTGTCGCGCGTTCCCGCCCGCTTGCTCGGCGCGTCGTCGGTCACTGTACCGCCCCGTCCGATTGCATCGAAACTGATCGTCGCATGATTGGCGCCTATCCACGCCCCTGAAGCGCAGCCCTTCGCTGCACCACGTTGGCCGTTCGTCCGGTCCATAGCCTGGAAAGCCGGCGCCTGAACAGCGCCCGACGTCAGTCCTCGCGCGAGACCTTTTCGTTACGCTCGTGGCGTTCCTGCGCCTCGACCGTCATGGTCGCGATCGGCCGCGCCTCCAGCCGTGCCAAGCTGATCGGCTCGCCGGTCACTTCGCAATAGCCGTATTCACCCTCGTCGATCCGGCGAATCGCCGCCTCGATCTTCGACACCAACTTGCGCTGACGATCGCGGGTGCGCAGTTCGATCGACCAGTCGGTCTCGCTCGACGCGCGATCGGTCAGATCGGCCTCGCGCAAGGAGTCCATCTGCAACTGCGACAGTGTTTCCAGCGACTCCCGCAGGATCGCTTCCTTCCAGGCCTGAAGCTTGCGCCGGAAATACGCCTGCTGCCTCAAGCTCATAAAGGGTTCGTCGGCATCGGGCCGATAGCCTTCGTCGTCGCTGTCGTTAGCGGCGTTTCGATTGGTAGTCCCGGTATCGTCCATACGATTCATTACGGTCGCCATACCACTCTCCCTCTGGCTCCGTCGTATCAGCCTCGCTGATTTCCGGGAGCCGCCCCCAAATGGTGAATGCGCCTATAGTCACACGCGATGGCAACCACAAGCGACAGGACTTGCGCATTCGATTGCGGATCTGACATTTAGTTGCGGGGAGCGCCAAAACGATTTCGCGGGCTTCGACCGAACCGGATCTGTCGACTGGCCCGGCCGCGGCCAACATTGTGTCCCAGCCCGGCACGTTAAGGCTAAGCCGACTGCCCGCGGCTCGGTAAATCGTCATTTAACCATGCCGAATATGGTTAACACACTTGCACTTAACGGTTTGTTTTGCAGTTAGTCGGATAGCGGTAATCCAATGCTGCAGACGGGGATCCGGCAACACGAGGGTGCCGGCAACGAGAAAGAAACGATATGTCGGTGCGGATGGCCTTGGCCAAATTGTGCGCGTGCGCATGCGGGGGTGCCCTGATCGGTGGTGGCGCCGTGCATGTCGCCGAACGCCCGGCGCGAACCGCGAACGCCAAGCGCGTTCTCGTCAAGAGAATCGCTCGCCCCCAGATCGCCGCCGTATCGCGACCACGCGTCCGCCGGGTCACCACGACCACGCGGACGACCTGCGCCCCAACCGTCGTGACCGTCGCCAATGCGGCACCGCCGGTGCCGGTCGGTGACGGCTATCTCGGTGGCGGCGGCGCAGGTCCATTCGGTGGCAGTAGCGGTGGCGGCGTTCCCGTCGTGGTCGGCGGCAGCGGCGGCTTCTTCGGAGGCGGTTTCGGCGGGGGCTTTGGTGGTGGCTTCGGCGGCAGCGGCGGCTCGGGCGGCAGCGTCGTGATCTCGTCGACGTCGAGCGGTGGATCGACCTCGACCGGCGGGTCGTCTACGAGCACCGGCGGGTCTTCGACCAGCGCCGGCGGATCGTCGACCAGCACGGGTGGCTCCTCCACGAGCACGGGCGGCGCCGAGATCTCGAGCACGTCATCGTCGAGTGGGAACATATCGTCCGCGTCGAGCAGTGCGTCATCGGCCTCCTCCGCCTCGTCGGCATCGTCGGCCAGCAGTGGCAGTTCGTCGGGCTATGGATCGAGCAGCAAGGGATGGGGATCGAACGGCGGCTGGAACTCGACCGGCGGCTGGAGCTCCAACGGATCTTCGGGAAGCTCGGCCTCGTCGGGCAGCAGCGCCTCGTCGGCCAGTTCCAGCGGGTCGAGCGCCAGCAGCGCGAGTAGTGCCAGCAGCGCTAGCAGCGCGAGTTCCAGCGGCAGCACGGGATCGAGCGGCGGTCCGCCCGCCCCCGTTCCCGCACCGCCGATGGTGTTGCTGTTCGGTGCGGCGGCGGCGGCGCTGGTCGCACGCAAGCGCTTTGCAAAGCCGAAGGCGATTGCCGCCTAAGCAGTCGAATACCGTATCGAAAAGGCCCCGCCGGATATTTCCGACGGGGCCTTTTTCGTTTATGCGGTTCAGGCGTTCTTTAGCGCCTTCTCGATGTCCTTGATTGGATGCCCGGTCAGGTCCTTGTCGAGCTCGCCCTTGAGTCGGCTGCTCACTTCCTTGTGATAGTGCTTGCGCAGTTCGCCGAGCGTCTTGGGCGGTGCGATGACGATCAGCGAGTCATAATCGTTCTTCAGCGCACCGGTCTTCAGGAAGTCGGCCGCGTCGGCGGCGAAGCGGTCTTCCTCGATCTGATGGAAATCGGTCGGCTCCACCGAACTCTGCGCGCCGCCCTGTGGCGACGAGGCGCGGCCTGCGGAATCGGTCGCCTGGTCGCGCGTTGCCGGGTTAGCCTGCTCCTGCGCCTTCTCGACGACCAGATTGGGGAATTCGGCGTCGCCCTCGTTGCGCAGGAACAGCATTTTCCGGCCGTCGGCGACAAGCACGACGGAGTTGTGAGGAAGATGCATGCAGGTTTCTCCTTTTCGCTATGCGTATGCCTGAAGAACGCGCCGCGAACGCGAGAGGTTGCGAACCCTTGGTCGTCTCCCGCCAAGGGGGAGGTTTCAGAGGGCCTGCCTTGCGTACGCTCGCAGCCCTCGGCATAGCCCAGCCATGCACGACATACGCCTGATCCGCGACGATCCCGCCGCCTTCGACGCCGCCCTTGCCAAGCGCGGTGTCGCACCGCAGTCCGCATCGCTGGTGACGCTCGACGAGCAGCGCCGCGCGACGATCGCGGACTCGCAGACCGCGCAGACCCGCCGCAACGAACTGTCGAAGGCGATCGGCCAGGCCAAGGCGCAGAAGGACGAGGCCAAGGCGCAGGCGCTGATGGCTGAAGTCGCGAGCCTGAAGGAGGCGCTGCCCGCGCTGGAAGCCGATGAGGCGCGGCTTGGTGGCGAACTCCAGGCCATGCTTGCCGCGATCCCCAACCTTCCCGCGACCGACGTGCCCCAGGGCGGCGGCGAGGACGACAACGCGCTCGTCCACACGCGCGGCACGCCAACGACGTTCGCCTTCGCGGCGCGCGAGCATGACGCGATCGGTCCTGCGATCGGCCTCGACTTCGAGACCGGTGCGGCGATGTCAGGCGCGCGCTTCACGCTCGTCCGAGGGCCGGCTGCCAAGCTGCAACGTGCGCTTGGCCAGTTCATGCTGGATCATGTGGCAGAGGCAGGCTTCGAGCAGGTCTCGCCGCCGCTTCTAGTCCGCGACGAGGCCGTGTTCGGTACCGGCCAGCTGCCCAAATTCTCGGAGGATCTGTTCCGGACCACTGACGGCCGCTGGCTGATCCCGACCGCGGAAGTGAGCCTCACCAACATCGTCCGCGAACAGATTCTCAGCGAAGCCGAACTGCCGCTGCGCTTCACCGCGCTGACGCCGTGCTTCCGATCCGAGGCGGGCGCTGCGGGTCGCGACACGCGCGGCTACATCCGTCAGCATCAGTTCGACAAGGTCGAGATGGTGTCGATCGTCACCCCCGACATGTCCGAGGCCGAGCATGAGCGCATGACGGCGTGCGCGGAGGGCGTTCTCGACGCGTTGCAGCTACCGTTCAGGCGGATGCTCCTATGCACCGGCGATATGGGTTTCACCGCGGCACGCACCTACGATCTCGAAGTCTGGCTGCCGGGCCAGGCGCGCTATCGCGAAATCAGCAGCGTCTCGACCTGCACCGATTTTCAGGCGCGGCGGATGAATGCGCGATACCGGCCCGAGGGCGAGAAGGGCACGCGGTTCGTCCACACGCTCAACGGCTCCGCGCTCGCGGTCGGGCGGACGCTCGTTGCGGTGCTGGAGAATTACCAGCAGGAGGACGGCTCGGTCGCGGTACCGGCGATGCTCCAGCCATATCTCGGCGGGCTGACCATATTGGAGCCCAGGCGCTGATGCGGATCCTGCTGACAAACGACGACGGTTATCATGCGCCCGGCCTGAAGGTGCTGGAGGCGATCGCCCGGACCTTGTCCGACGATGTCTGGATCGTTGCACCCGCCGAGGAACAATCGGGCGCCGGCCATTCGCTCACGCTCTCGCGGCCGATCCGGGTGCGGAAGCACGGCGAGAAGCGGTATGCCGTCGCGGGCACACCGACCGACGCGGTGATGATGGCGCTCGCCAAGATCATGAAGGATTGCCCGCCCGACCTGATCCTGTCGGGCGTCAATCGGGGCGCGAACCTCGCCGAGGATGTGACCTATTCGGGCACCGTCTCGGCGGCAATGGAGGGCGCGCTCGGCGGCATCCGGTCGATCGCGCTAAGCCAGATCTACAGCCGCGAGGGCATGGGTGACAGCGTGCCATTCGAGGCCGCCGCTGCCTGGGGCGAGCGCGTCCTGCGGCCGCTGGTCGACGCACCACTGGCCCCGCGCACGCTGGTCAACGTCAACTTTCCCGCTGTCCCCGCCGATGCGGTGAAGGGGGTTCGCGTCGTCGGCCAGGGTTTCCGCGACTATGGCCGGTTGCAGATCGTCAGCAACACCGATCCGCGCGGCTACGAGTATCACTGGTTCGCGCTTGGCCGGACCGTCGAGACGCCGGCGCACGCGACCGACCTGGAGGCCACGGCGGACGGGTATGTATCGGTCACGCCGCTGCACCTCGACCTCACGCATTTCGAGTCGATGGACATGCTGACGCAGGCCTATCGTTGATGCGGCGTGCGGGCGTCCTGGTTCCACTGGCGACGCTCGCGCTGACCGCGTGCATTCCGCACGTCGATCGCCCCGCCGGCTACGGTAACCCGCCACAGCGTCCGTACCGTTCCCCGCCCCGCCGCGACGATCCGCCCCGCCCCCGTGAGGATACGCCGCGCGAGAACACGCCGCGAGACGACAGGCCGCCGCAGGACATTCCCGGACGCGATACCGGCGAGGTCACCACCCTGCCCGCCCCGCGCCCCGCCTGGGAGGCACGCCCTGTCAACGCCGACGCGAAGACGATTCCCGACGCGACCTATGTCGTCCGGCCCGGCGATACGCTAAGCCGCGTGGTCGACCGCAGCGGTGCGAGCCTCGAAGCGATCGCGCGCGCGAACGACCTCGAATCGCCCTATTCGATCCGCACTGGCCAACGATTGCAGATCCCCGGCGGGCGCTATCACCAGGTCCGCCGCGGCGAGACCGGCATCGCGATCGCGCGCGCGTACGGCGTCGAATGGTCGCGGATCGTCGCCGCCAACGCGTTGGTCGAGCCGTACGTGTTGCGCGCCGACCAGCGGATCCAGATCCCTGGTGAGCCTAGCGGCGGCACTGCAAGCGCATCGGAACGCGCGCGCGCTTTCACACTCGACATCGACGACATCCTGACCGGCGGCGAACCCGCGCTGGCCAGCAATCAAGCGCCGGCAAGACCGATCGCGACACCGCGGCGCGTGCTGCCTTCGAATGCCGTCGTCACCGCACCCGCGCGTCTCGCGAGCGGCGGGTTCCTGTGGCCGGTCGACGGCAAGGTCGTGAAACGCTTCGGCCACGGTGCGAGCGGCGAACGCAACGACGGCATCAAGATCGCCGTACCGGTCTCGACGCCGATCCATGCGGCCGCAGACGGCGTCGTCGCCTATGTCGGCGACGGCATCGCTGCGCTCGGCGGGCTGGTCATCATCAAGCACGGCGGCGGCTGGACGAGCGTTTACGGCCACGCGTCGAAGCTGCTCGTCCAGCGCGGGCAGAGCGTCAAGCGAGGCCAGACCATCGCGCTGTCGGGCGACACGGGATTCGCGGACCGCCCCGAACTGCACTTCGAACTGCGCAAGGGGCGGACTCCGGTGGATCCAACGTCGCAATTGCCTCGAACCTAGCCGCGCAAACAAAACCGTCATCCCAGCGAAAGCTGGGATATTGCCGTTCGAGCCGCAGCACCCGCCCCATAAAGATCTTAGCTTTCGCTGGGATGACGGCGGTGGGAGCGCATGCTAGTCGCGCTCCCATGACCTACCAGTCCGACCTGCTCACCACGCTGACCTCGCGCGGCTATGTCCACCAGATGACCGATGCGGGTGCGCTCGATGCGCTCGCGGGCAAGCAGGTCGTGCCCGGCTATATCGGCTTCGATCCGACCGCGCCGTCGCTGCACGTCGGCAGCCTGGTGCAGATCATGCTGCTCCGCCGGCTTCAGCAGACCGGGCACAAGCCGATCGTCCTGATGGGCGGCGGTACCGGCAAGATCGGCGACCCCAGCTTCAAGGACGAAGCGCGCAAACTGCTCGGCGAGGACGGGATCAAGGCAAACGTCGCCTCGATCCGTCGCATCTTCGAACGCTTCCTGACCTTCGGCGACGGGCCTACCGACGCGGTGATGCTCGACAATGCCGAGTGGCTCGACGCGCTCGAATACATCCCGTTCCTGCGCGACGTCGGCCAGCATTTCTCCGTCAACCGGATGCTGGCGTTCGACTCGGTCAAGCTCCGCCTCGACCGCGAACAGTCGCTGAGCTTCCTCGAATTCAACTACATGATCCTCCAGGCCTACGACTTCCTCGAACTGTCGCGGCGCGCCGACTGCCGGTTGCAGATGGGCGGCTCGGATCAGTGGGGCAACATCGTCAACGGTATCGAACTCGCGCGTCGGATGGATTCGACCGAGGTCTACGGCGTCACCACCCCGCTGATCACCACGGCGGACGGCGGCAAGATGGGCAAGACGATGTCGGGTGCGGTCTGGCTGCACGAGGACCAGCTGCCGCATTTCGATTACTGGCAGTTCTGGCGCAACACCGACGACCGCGACGTCGGCCGCTTCCTGAAGCTCTTCACCGACCTCCCGCTCGACGAGATCGCACGTCTCGAAGCGCTCGAAGGCGCGGAGATCAACGCCGCCAAGATCGTCCTCGCCAACGAAGCGACCGCGATGTGCCGCGGTCGCGATGCTGCCGAACAGGCCGCCGAGACTGCGCGGAAGACGTTCGAGGAAGGCGCGTCGGGCGACTCGCTGCCGAGCTTTGCGGTCAGCGGCGGCACGATCGGTATCGTCGAGGCGCTCGTCGGATTGGGCTTCGTCGCGTCGAACGGCGAGGCCCGCAGAAAGATCGCGGAGGGCGCGGTTCGCGTCGATGGAGAGGCCGTCCGCGAAACGACGGCAACCATCGACGTCAGCTCGCCCGTTCGCCTCAGCCTCGGCAAAAAACGACACGGGATGCTAACCCCTTCGTAATAGACGCATTCTCATTTCGAAGAACGCCGCGTTAAGCATGACCGTTCGCACCCGGTTCACGCCATCCGTCATAAGTTAACGTTGATGGTCACAACCGGAGAACGATCGATGCCAGGCTCTGCAACGGCCGTTCGGGACGCACGGGGCGCTCCCCGCGACGAGGTAATGCATCGCACGCGAGCGATCGACGCGGCGGGGAACAGCATCAAGCTGGTGCTGGTGAACATGTCGGCGAACGGCCTGATGGCGCGATGCGAAGGCAATGCCGTTGCGGGCGCTGTCTTGCAAATCCATCTGCCGATCCTCGGTAGCGTCGACGCGGTGGTACGCTGGTCGCTGGGCGGCCGGATTGGCTGCGAACTGGACCGGACGATCCCGCTTTCCGAGTATTACGGCATGCTGGCGGTGATGACCCGCAACAGCTGACGGATCAACCGGCGCGGACCAGCACCACGCCACCTATCACCAGCGCAACCCCCGCCAACCGCGCCACGCTGATCGGCTGCTGGCTGAGCCCGAGCAGCTCGAACCGGTCCAGGATCAGTGCTGTGACGAGCTGGCTCGCAACCGCCAGCGTCAGAGCCGATGCGAGGCCAAGCCGCGGTGTCGCATAGGCGAGCGCGGCAACGAAACACGCACCGTACAGGCCGCCCAGCCATGCCCAGCCCGGCGCGCCCTTCAATGCCGCCGGCATCGTCCGATCGGTTGCCGCCCAGACGCCCAACAGCGCGATCGTCCCGACCGCGAACGACACCAGCGACCCGAGCCACAGCGAGCCGGACGCCTTGACCAGTGCAGCGTTGGTCGGCGGCTGGATCGCAAGCCCGATACCCGCGAGAAGAACGACGAGAATGGGGAGCAAGGCAGCCATGGCGGGTCCGTGAGCGCTTGCCCGGTACAGGTCAACCCGAGCGGAGCAGCGCCACGCCCGCGTCTCGATCGAACAGGTACAGCACGGTGCGCGCCGCCTGCCCTCGCGGCCCCTCCAGTCCGCCATCGCGATCGATCAGCAGGCGCGCGTCGTCGTGCGCGCATTGTAGGAGGTCGGCCATCATGTCGGGGGTCGCGAGCCGGAACGCCATTTCGCCGGACTGCTTGGTGCCGAGCAGTTCGCCGGCTCCGCGGAGGCGGAGATCCTCCTCGGCGATACGAAAGCCATCGTTGGTCTCGCGCATCAGCGCGAGGCGCGCGCGGGATGTCTCGCTGAGCGACGACCCGCGCATCAGCAGGCAAATCGATCGCCCGGTGCCGCGCCCAACCCGCCCGCGGAGCTGGTGGAGCTGGGCTAGGCCGAAACGGTCCGCGTGCTCGATCACGATCAGCGTCGCGTTGGGGACGTCGACGCCGACCTCGATCACCGTCGTCGCAACGAGGACGGACGTGCGGGCGGCGGAGAACTCGGCCATCACCGCGTCCTTCTCCGCGGGTTTCATGCGGCCGTGGACGAGCGCGACCTTGTCCCCGAAGCGGGCGCGCAGCATTTCGGCACGCATCTCGGCGGCGGCGAGGTCGCTTTTCTCGCTCTCCTCGACGAGCGGGCACACCCAGTATGCCTGCCCGCCATCCGCCAGATGCCGGCCGAGAGCGTTGACCACGTCGTCGAGCCGGTCCTCTGAAATGACGCGCGTTTCGATCGGCTGGCGGCCGGGCGGCATCTCGTCGAGGCGGCTGACGTCCATCTCGCCATATTGCGCCAGCGTCAGCGTGCGCGGGATCGGCGTCGCAGTCATCGCCAGCAGATGCGGCGGCGCGACACCCTTGGCCTGCAACGTCATGCGTTGCGCGACGCCGAAGCGGTGCTGCTCGTCGACCACCACCAGACCCAGGTCCTTGTAGCCGACCGCATCCTGGAAGATCGCGTGCGTGCCGACGAGGATATCGATCTCGCCGCTCGCCAGCGCCATCAGCGTCGCCTCGCGCACGCGGCCCTTGTCGCGACCAGTCAGCACGCCGATCTCGATCGGCAGGCCGGCGAGCGTTTTCCGCAGCGTCTCGTAATGCTGGCGCGCGAGGATCTCGGTCGGCGCGAGCATCGCCGCCTGGGCGCCGGCCTCGACCGCGATCAGCATCGCCATCGCCGCGACCAGCGTCTTGCCCGAACCGACATCGCCTTGCAGCAGCCGCAGCATCGGCGCGGTCTGCGCGAGATCGCCCTCGATCTCGCCGACCGTCCGGGATTGTGCGCCGGTCAGCGTGTAGGGCAGCTTCAGCATCTCGCGCAGCCGCCCGTCGCCTTGCAACGCGCGGCCTCGGCGCTTGCGGGTATCTGCGCGAACGATGGTCATCGCGAGCTGGTTTGCGAACACCTCGTCATACGCCAGCCGCTCGCGCGCCTTCGCGTCCGACGGGTCGGCGTGGATGCGCTCAAGCGATTCGTGCCAGCCCGGCCACTCGCGTTTCGCCTTCAGCCCAGGTTCGATCCACTCGGGCAGATCCGGCGCGCGCGCGACCGCCTGCGTGGTCAACGCCGCCAGTCGCCGCGACGTCAGGCCTTCCGACAGCGGATAGATCGGCTCGCGCTCGCGCAACTCCTCGTCCGGCTCGACGATGTCGGGATGGACGATCTGCAATTCCTGGCCGTATTCGTCGAGCCGGCCCGAGACGCGCTTTGCTTCGCCGATCGGCAGCAGCTTCTTCGCCCAACCCGAACTGCCGCCGAAGAATACGAGGCTAACGTAGTTGCCCAGCTCGTCGGTCGCCTGCACCCGCGTCGGACCACGACCGGCGCTGATCTTGTAGTCGCGCGGGGTCAACGTGATCGTAATGATCCGCCCGGCATCGCTCGACATCAGCTCGGTGCGCGGCAGGCGATCGACGTAGCCGGTCGGCAGATGGAAGGCCACGTCGACGACGCGCGCGAGCCCGAGCCGGTCGAGCGGCTTGGCGAGCGCGGGCCCTACCCCCTTCAGGACGAGGGTTTCGGCGAACAGCGGATTGAGGATTTCGGGTCGCATGACTATCTGGCCTCTATAGCCTAGCCGACGGCCGCCGCCAGCGGTCGCCGGCTGTTCGTGTTTGGAGTTCGAAATGGACCACGAGACCCGCCTCAAGCGCCTGGGCTTTCGCAGCTCGCACCGCGGCACGCGCGAAGCCGACATGATGATCGGCGGCTTCTTCGCGACCTATGGCCGGACGTGGACGCCGGAAGAGCTCGACTGGTTCGAGGCGCTGCTGGAGGAACAGGACGTCGACATCATGGGCTGGGCGATCGGTTCGATCGTGTGCCCGCCCGAATGGGATGGCCCGATGATGCAGGCGATGCGCGACATCAATTACGTGACGGTCGTGAAGTAACATACTCCCTCTCCCCTCCGGGGAGAGGGTCGGGGTGAGGGGCAGCCAAGCAGCGCAGCGCCTAGAACAGCCCCTCACCCAACCCTCTCCCCGACAGGGAGAGGGCTTTAGGAAAACAATGCCAGACCTCAAGACGATCCTTTCCGCGAAGACCCCGCTGATCCTCTCCGGCGTGCCGTCCGGCTTCCAGCCGTCGCTGCTCGCCGACCTCGCGCGTGCCACGAAGACGCGTGCGGTTTTCATCGCGCCGGACGATGCAGCGATGCGCGCGATCGCATCGACCGCAGCGTATTTCGCGCCCGATCTCGAAGTGCTGAGCTTCCCGGCCTGGGACTGCCTCCCCTACGACCGCGCCTCGCCGACGCTCCGCATCATGGCCGAGCGTGTCGCCGCGCTCCAACGCCTGCAAGGCAAGCCGAAGGGTCCGCAGCTCCTGCTGACCACTGCCAACGCCGCGACGCAGCGCGTCCTCACCCCGTTCCGCATCCGCCAGCTCGTCGCGCGGCTCGCGCCCGGCGAACGGATCGGCCGCGACAAGCTCGCCATGCTGCTCCAGGCGAATGGCTATGTCCGCACCGACACCGTCCACGACCAGGGCGAATATGCAGTGCGCGGCGGGATCGTCGACCTCTACCCGTCGGGCGAAGACCATGCGCTGCGTCTCGATTTCTTTGGCGACGAGATCGAGAGTGTCCGCACGTTCGACGCGGCCGACCAGCGCACCACCGGCCGGATCGACGGTTTCGTCCTACTTCCGGCTTCCGAGGCTTTGCTCGACGAGGATTCGATCAAGCGCTTCCGCACGCGCTACCGCGACGCGTTCGGCGGCACGGCTACCGGCGATCCGATGTACCAGGCGATCTCCGAAGGCCGGCGCATCGCAGGCATGGAGCATTGGCTACCGCTGTTCGAGGAGAAGATGGCGACGCTGTTGGACCATCTCGGCGCCGACGACGTCGTGGTGCGCGACAACGGCGTCGCCGCGGCGGTGGAGAGCCGGCTCGATTCGATCGCCGACTATTACGAGAACCGCAAGCGCGCCGAGGCCGCTCAGCCCGGCAGCTATCGTCCGATGCCCGCCAAGGCACTGTATCTCGACGCGCAGGAATGGTCCGGCGGAGTCGAGGCGTTCGCCGCGCATATCACCTCGCCGTTCCACGAACCGCCGAGCGACACCGTGCTCGACTTCGACGTCGATGGCCCGCGCGATTTCGGACCCGAGCGCGCGGCGCAAGCGAACATCTACGAAGCCGTCGCGGATCATGTTGAGAAACTGCGCAAGCAGGGGCGGAAACCGATCCTTGCCAGCTACTCGATCGGCGCACGTGAACGCCTGGGGAGCCTGCTCGCCGACCACGGCATGAAGGGCGGCAAGCACGCCGAGACCTGGCAGGAGGCGCTCGGCATCGCCGATACCGCCAAGAGCTTCGGCGTCGCGCTGATCGTCCTGCCGCTCGACCACGGCTTCACCGCGCCGGGGATCGCGGTCCTCACCGAGCAGGACATGCTCGGCGACCGCCTGGTCCACCGCAAGAAGCGCAAGAAATCCGCCGACGCGTTCCTCGCCGAACTTGCGACGCTGACGCCGGGCGATCTGGTCGTCCATACCGAGCACGGCATCGGGCGCTACGAGGGCCTGACCTCGATCCCGGTCGGCCAGAGCCCGCATGATTGCGTCGCGCTGAGCTATGCCGGTGGCGACAAGCTGTACGTGCCGGTCGAGAATATCGACGTCCTCTCGCGCTACGGCTCATCGGAGGAAGGCGCGACGCTAGACCGTCTTGGCGGCGAGGGCTGGCAGCGCCGAAAATCGAAGATGAAGGAGCGGATCCGCGAGATCGCCGGCGAACTCATCGCGACCGCCGCCGAACGCGCGCTGCATCCGGGCGACGTGCTCGAACCCGATGCGAGCGGCTATCCGAGCTTCGTCGATCGCTTCCCGTACGAGGAAACCGAGGACCAGGATCGCGCGATCGAAGACGTGCTGGGCGATCTCGCCGCGGGGAAGCCGATGGACCGGCTGGTGGTCGGCGACGTCGGCTTCGGCAAGACCGAGGTCGCGTTGCGCGCCGCCTTCGTCGCGGCGATGGGCGGCAAGCAGGTCGCGATCGTCTGCCCGACGACATTGCTCGCGCGCCAGCATTACAACAACTTCGTAGCCCGCTTCGAAGGCTTCCCGATGAACATGGGCCGCCTGTCGCGGCTCGTCACCGCGAGCGAGGCGAAGGCGACCAAGGAGGGGCTGGCGAACGGCACGATCGATGTCGTCATCGGCACGCACGCGCTGCTGGCGAAGACCATCGACTTCAAGCGGCTCGGGCTGGTGGTGGTCGACGAGGAGCAGCGGTTCGGCGTGACGCACAAGGAGCGGCTCAAGGCACTGCGGGCGGACGTCCACATGCTGACGCTGACCGCGACGCCGATCCCGCGCACGCTTCAGATGGCGATGTCGGGCATCCGCGAGCTGTCGGTGATCCAGACCCCGCCGGTCGATCGCCTCGCCGTGCGGACCTACATCATGCCGTTCGACCCGGTCGTGCTGCGCGAGGCGTTGCTGCGTGAGCATTACCGCGGCGGGCAGAGCTTCGTCGTCACGCCTCGCGTCGCGGATCTGCCTGAGATCGAGGATTTCCTGCGCGAACAGGTGCCCGAGATCCGCTTCGTCGTCGCGCACGGCCAGATGTCGCCGACCGAGGTCGAGGAGCGCATGTCGGCGTTCTACGACAAGAAGTTCGAGGTGCTCGTCTCGACCACGATCATCGAGAGCGGGATCGATATCGCCTCCGCCAATACGATGATCGTCCACCGCGCCGATCGCTTCGGTCTCGCGCAGCTATATCAGTTGCGTGGGCGCGTCGGGCGCTCGAAGACGCGCGCCTACGCGTATCTGGTGACCCCGCCCGAGCGGCAGATGACGGTGACGGCCGAAAAGCGCCTGAAAGTGTTGTCCGATCTCGATTCGCTGGGGGCTGGCTTCCAACTGGCGAGCCACGATCTGGATATCCGCGGCGCGGGCAACATGCTCGGCGACGAGCAGACCGGGCATATCAAGGAGGTCGGGTTCGAGCTCTACCAGGCGATGCTGGAGGAGGCGATCATGGACGCCAAGGCCGGCGGCATGACCTCGTCGCGGCCGCGCGACTTCTCGCCGCAGATCACGGTCGACGCGCCGATCCTCATCCCCGAGGACTACGTCCCCGATCTCGACCTGCGGATGGGGCTGTATCGCCGCCTCAACGATCTCGACGAGGGCCAGGAGATCGAGGCGTTCGCCGCCGAGATGATCGACCGCTTCGGCCCGCTGCCGGATGCGACCGAGAATCTGATCAAGGTCATCGAGATCAAGCTGAACGCGAAACGCGCCTGCGTGTCGAAGATCGACGTCGGACCTAAGGGTGTGCTGGTCTCGTTCCACGACGACAAGCCGCCGAACATCGACAAGCTGCTGGCGTATGTCGAGCGGCTGAACGGCGTCGCGCGGTTGCGGCCTGACAGCAAGCTGGTGCTGCAGCGGGCTTGGGGCGATCCGAAGGCTCGGCTGCATGGCGCGTTGCAGCTGTCGAAGGGGCTGGCGAAGGCGGCATCTTAAGCCCTCTCCCCTCCGGGGAGAGGGTTGGGTGAGGGGCGCCGCGAGCGCTGCCCTCTGCAACTGCCCCTCACCCCAGCCCTCTCCCCGAAGGGGAGAGGGAGCAGCGTAACAAAAAGGCCGGACTACCCTGGGGTAGGCCGGCCTTTTTACTGTTTCGAAATCGACAGTTTACTTCGGCAGCACGACGCTCGGTCCGATGCTGTCGACAACCTTCCGCGCATCGAACGCGCGGATGTTGTCGCGTGGGATCGGGCCCTTGCGCATCACGATCTCCGCGGTCGCTTCGTACCGATCGATCGTGCGGACATCAAAGTCGTTGCCCCATGGGCCACCACCGAAACCGCCATAGCCGCCGCCGAAACCACCGCCGAAGCCACCATAAGGGCTCCAGTTACGCCAGCCGAAGCCGCGGCCGTAATAGCGCCACGACGGACCCCAATAGCCGCCAAAGCCGCCATACCCGAACCCGCCACCGATCCCCGGCGTCGTATAGGTGCGCGACTGAAGGTTGGTGTCGCGGTCAGCCATCAGGTAATAGTCATAGCCATTCTGCAACGTCAGCTCGGCGGCGCGGAAGAACAGGTAGCGCTCGACGGTATCGCGCGACGTCACACTGTTGCCGGCGAAGCTGACGAGGAAGCGGCCTGGCTCGACCATGCGGTCGCTGTAGCCGGTGCGGCTGAACCCCTGGCCCGTCGCCGGCCGATAAGTGGTCTCGGTCGCGCAACCGGCCAGCAACAGAGCGCCCGTTGCGAGCGCTGCCAATGCGACCTTGCGACCAGGTTTCATGAACATGGTATGTCTCCGTTCGCGGCGAGTGCGGCGAAACGCCTCTTAATAGCCGTCAGTGGTGGAACGGTTGATGAACGGGTTCGCTCCAATACGCCACCTTACTGACTCATTTTTCACGTTTCGACTAAATGCCGATCAAGTGCAGCGCCAACGTGCGGCGATGCGGGCGCCGGCGATGCTCGAACAGGTAGATGCCCTGCCATGTGCCGAGCACGAGTCGGCCGTCGATCAGCGGGATCGAGAGTTGGACTTGAGTGAGCGCTGTGCGGAGATGGGCCGGCATGTCATCCGGGCCTTCGTCGTCGTGGAGATACTCGCGCGACTCGGGGGCGATGCGGGCGAAATAGGCTTCGAGGTCGGTTCGCACCTCGGGCGCAGCGTTTTCCTGAATGAGGAGCGAGGCGGAGGTGTGGCGGCAGAATACCGTCAGCAGGCCTTCGGTAAGGCTTTGGTCACGGGTCCAGCGGGCGATCTGGGCGGTGACGTCGACGAGGCCTTGGCGGGTGGTGTCGATAGTTAGGATGGTGGAAGCTTGGTGCATGGGGTCCTAACGATCGGTCGGACGGGTTGCTCCACCGTTCCCCCGCGAAGGCGGGGGTCCAGGAGTCCCATAGGCCATCGCCAGTAGCCTGGACTCCCGCCTTCGCGGGAGAACAGTTGGAGGCGGCCCGCATCCCATTAACCACCCCGGCGGAGGCCGAGGCCCAATTGGGGAACGTCGCTAACGACGGATGCGCTTCGTTACTTCGACCTCACCAATTGGGCCCCGGCCTTCGCCGGGGTGGAGACAGGTTCAGTCCTAAAAGCTCAAACAGCCCCGTGGCACTGCTTGTACTTACGCCCCGACCCACAAGGGCACGGCGCATTACGGCTGACCACGCCTTCCCAGTTCGCCGGATCCTCGCCGATGTCGGCTTCCTGCGGCTGGGGTATCTGCAACGGCGGCATCGTCGACGTGATGTGGCCGCGCGTGCCGCCATCAAAGTCGTTCGAATCATCCTCTCCCGTGAACGGGTCGAAATGCGTCGTGATGAAGTCCGGCAGCTCGGGCAGCCCGACCGGTGCCTGCATCTGGAATTGGGCATGCGCGATCGTCTTGGTCACGTCCTCGCGGATCGTCTCGAGCATCCGCTGGAACAGCGAGAACGCCTCCTGCTTATACTCGTTGATCGGCGTCTTCTGCGCATACGCACGCAGATGGACGACCTGGCGCAGCGCATCGAGCGTCGCCAGATGCTCCTTCCAGTGATGGTCGAGATTCTGCAACAGGATCGACTTCTCGACCGACGTCCACGTCTCCGCATCGAGATCCGCCGACTTCTGCGCGATCGCCTCGTCCGCCATCGCGCGGACGCGCTCCTCGATCACCTCGGGGTCGACCGACTCCTCTAGCAGCCATGCGTCGATCTGTGGCTCGAGGTTCATCACCTCGGCAAGCCGCGTCTTCATGCCGGCAACATCCCACTGCTCGGGATACGAGTTGGGCGGGCACGCATCGCCGACGATCACGTTGACCGTCTCCGCGCGCATGTCCGTCACCACGTCGCCGACCGTATCGGCATCCATGATGTCTGCGCGCTGCTCGTAGATCACCTTGCGCTGCTCGTTCATCACGTCGTCATATTCGACGACTTGCTTGCGGATGTCGTAGTTGCGCGCCTCGACCTTCTTCTGCGCGGTCTCGATCGCCTTGCTCAGCCACTTGCTGCCGATCGCCTCGCCGTCCTCGATATTGTTGCGCATCATCTTGGCGAACAGCGTGTCTGGCCCGAAGATGCGCAGCAGATCGTCGTCGAGGCTGAGATAGAAGCGCGACAGCCCCGGATCGCCCTGACGCCCCGAGCGCCCGCGCAACTGGTTGTCGATACGCCGGCTCTCGTGCCGCTCGGTGCCGAGCACGAACAGGCCGCCCGCGGCGAGCACCGCCTGCTTCTCCGCCTCGATCTCGATCGTGATCCGCGCTGCTGCTTCGTCATACTCGGGCGTGCCCTCGACCAGTTCGGGATGCTCGTCGAGCATGCGGAATTCGAGGTTGCCGCCGAGTTTGATGTCGGTGCCGCGGCCCGCCATGTTGGTCGCGATCGTCACCGCGGACTTGCGCCCGGCCTGCGCGACGATGTGCGCCTCCATCTCGTGGAAGCGCGCGTTGAGCACCTTGTGATCGACGTTCTCGCCGACCAGGAACTCGCTCAGCATCTCGGACTTCTCGATCGACACGGTGCCGACCAGCACCGGCTGGCCCAGGTCCGCGTGATGCTTGATCTTCTTGGCGATCGCCGCGAACTTGTCCTTGGTGTTTTTGTAGAACTCGTCTTCCTCGTCGACGCGCTTCACCTCGACGTTGGTCGGGATGCTGACGACGTTGATCTTGTAGATGTCGTAGAACTCGGCCGCCTCGGTCGCCGCGGTGCCGGTCATGCCGCCGATCTTGGGGTACATGCGGAAATAGTTCTGGAACGTGATCGAGGCCATCGTCTGGTTCTCGGGCTCGATCTGGACGCCCTCCTTCGCCTCGACCGCCTGGTGCAGGCCGTCCGACCAACGCCGGCCGTCCATCATGCGACCGGTGAACTCGTCGATGATGATGACCTTGCCGTCCTTGACGATGTAGTCGATGTCCGACTTGAACATCACGATCGCGCGCAACGCCTGGTTGAGGTGATGCACGACCTGCGTGTTCTCGAAGTCGTACAGGTTCTGCCCCTCGAGCAGCCCGGCGGCCTCGAGCATCCGCTCGACCTTCTCGGTGCCGTCCTCGGTGAGGATGATCGTCTTCTGCTTCTCGTCCTTGTCGTAGTCGATCGGCTCAAGCTGCTTCACGACCGCGTCGACCTGCATGTACAGTTCGGACTTGTCGTCGGTCGGACCCGAGATGATCAGCGGCGTACGGGCTTCGTCGATCAGGACCGAATCGACCTCGTCGACCACCGCGAAGTTGAACGCGCGCTGCGTCATCGCGCTGCGCTCGTACTTCATGTTGTCGCGGAGATAGTCGAAGCCGAACTCGTTGTTCGTGCCGTAGGTGATGTCGGCGGCATAGGCGGCGCGGCGTTCCTCGTCCGACAGGTTGGGGATGATGACGCCGATCGTCATGCCGAGGAAGGTGTAGACCTGCCCCATCCACTCGGCATCGCGCGCCGCGAGGTAGTCGTTGACGGTGACGACGTGGACGCCATCGCCGGGCAGCGCGTTGAGGTAGGTCGCGAGCGTCGCGACCAGCGTCTTGCCCTCGCCGGTCCGCATCTCGGCGATCTCGCCGCGGTGGAGGACGATGCCGCCGACCATCTGGACGTCGTAATGGCGCTGGCCGAGGACGCGGTGCGCGGCTTCACGGACGGTCGCGAACGCCTCGGGAAGGAGGTCGTCGAGCTTTTCGCCCTCTGCGAGCCGCGCGCGGAACTTGACGGTCTGCGCGGAGAGCTCCTCGTCCGACATCGCCTGGAGCGACGGCTCGAACGAGGCGATCTTGGCGAGGATCGGGTTGAGCGACTTGACGTAGCGGTCGTTGGACGAACCGAACAAGGATTTGGCGAGGCCACCGAACATGGGCTGATTTTCCTGAATTTGAGACGCGGCGGCACGCAGGGGGCGCACGCGGAAACGGATCACTCGGATCCAAAGGTTACGATAAGGTCACACCAAGACGCTATTCGCGGCGGCGCTCTGCCCATAGCGGTAACGAGACGACGGCGATGGTGCGCAACGTGGTGGCGACGGCGACCTGCGGCAGCGCGGGAAGGCCAGGAACGGGCCTTATCAGCACTTTGGCCGGCGTTGCTGCTATCGACTGCGAGCAGACGTTGCCTTGCACCACTGCTTGGGCAGACTGCCCACGCATACCCGGTACCGCGCCCGTCAGCGCGGAGAGCAGGGCAGAGAGGAGCAGCAGCAGGTTCATGCGGGACCGGCTGTATTCGAGCCTGCGCGGAAAATCTACCGTTCGTCTCAGGGCAGCGCCCATCGAACGCGCGGCAATTCGATGCGCGAGGGGATTGCACGCCCCTTCGCGTCGCGCGCGGGGGTGAACTGGCCATGGCGAACCGCGCCGCGGCACGTTCCTTCATCGAGTGCGCTAGTCCCACTCCCCACGAGGACCTCGCACGCCTCGACCGATCCGTCGGCCGCGACGAGCAGAGCTGCTTTGACGGCACCTTCCTTGCTGGCCTGTCGCGCGGACTCGGGATAATCGTCGGCATCGAACCAGTCGGCATAGCGTCCGATCGGCTTGGCTGGCGTGGTAGCCAAAGGGAGGTTCCGCGGGATCGTCGTCGGGAACGGTGCGCGCCACCAGCGATAGCCGTTGCTCGCGATCAACAGAAGGCATGCGGCCAAGGCGAAGCCGAGCGCGACCATCGATCCGACGACGACAAGCATCACGCGGGTGGTCCTGCCGTCGAACCGGCCGACAGGCCCTGCGCTCATGCCCTCGTCGATCATGCTGCATCCTTCTCCCCACGGCCTTGGACACCGACGAATGTCAGCGGGTCAAGCGCAACCGGCGATCTTGCCCGCCGGATCGCAGAGACTATGAAGGCGTCATGCAGACCTCGCCACTTGCCATGCCCTTCCCCGCCGCCCCTTCGATCGACGGCGTCACGTTGCATGTCGCACGTGCGCAGTACAAAGCGTGGGATCGGTGCGACCTGACGTTCGTGACGCTGGAGCCGGGGACGGTCGTTGCGGGGGTGCTGACAACGAGCAAATGCCCTTCGCCCGAAGTCGAGTGGTGCCGTGCGGCGCTGACACTCGGTCAGGCGCGGGCGCTTGTCGTGAATGCGGGCAATTCCAACGCCTTCACCGGGTCGCGTGGGCGGGCGGCGGTCGAGGCGATCGCGGCGCGGACGGCGGCGCATCTCGGGTGCCAGCCTTCGGACGTGTTCGTGTCCTCGACCGGCGTGATCGGCGTGCCGTTGCCGATCGACAAGGCCGAGGCCGGGCTCGACGCCGCCTTTGCCGCCGCGCCGTGCGGGTGGGAAGATGCCGCCGCAACGATCATGACTACCGACACCTTCACCAAGGGCGCGGTGACGACCGCGGTGATCGGCGATCGCACTGTCTCGCTGGTGGGGATCATCAAGGGCTCGGGGATGATCGCGCCGGACATGGCGACGATGCTCGGCTTCATCTTCACCGACGCCGCGGTCGAGCCGGAATTCCTGCAGGCCGCGCTGTCGAAGGCGAACGCGCCGAGCTTCTCGTGCATCACCGTGGATAGCGACACCTCGACCAGCGACACGGTGCTGGCGTTCGCGACGGGCAAGGCCGGTAATGTCGCGCTGGCGGAGGATGACAGCGTGGGGGCGGACGCCTTCCGCGCTGCGCTGGCGGATTTGTGCCATCAGCTCGCCATGCTCGTGGTTCGCGACGGCGAAGGGGCTCAGAAGCTGATCGAGATCCAGGTGACCGGCGCGGACAGCGATCGCAGCGCGCACCGCATCGCAATGAGTATTGCCAACTCGCCCCTGGTAAAGACAGCGATCGCCGGGGAGGACGCCAACTGGGGCCGCGTCGTGATGGCGGTCGGCAAGGCCGGTGAGCCTGCCGATCGCGACACGTTGTCGATCCGGTTCGGGAATACGCAGGTTGCGGAAGGTGGTTTGGCGCTGAGCGGCTACGACGAGGCGCCGGTCGCTGCGCATCTCAAGGGCCACGAGATCGAAATCGGCATCGATCTGGCGCTAGGCGAAGGCCGGGCGACGGTTTGGACCTGCGACCTCACGCATGGCTACATCTCGATCAACGCCGACTATCGGAGCTAAGCTCTCCCGAAGCAGAGCTCTGTCGAAGCCAATCTTCAAACCCGTCACCCCGCCTACGTCCGTCACCCCAGCGAAAGCTGGGGTATCCCCGTTGGCGAGCGGTGTGGCTCGAACCGGGAGATCCCAGCTTTCGCTGGGATGACGGAGGGGGCTGTAGGGGCGGGTAGGCGAAGGCCTATTTTACGCCAGTTCGCCTTCGAGCCACGCCTTCAACCGACCCTTGGGCTCGGCGCCGACCTTGGTTGCCGCCGGTGCGCCGCCCTTGAACAGGATCATCGTCGGGATGCCGCGGACGCCGTACTTGCCCGGCGCGTCGGGGTTCTCGTCGATGTTGAGCTTGGCGATCGTCACCTTCTCGCCGAGTTCTTCCGAAATCTCCTCGAGCGACGGCCCGATCATCTTGCACGGGCCGCACCATTCCGCCCAGAAATCGACGAGCACGGGGCCGTCGGCGTTGAGTACGTCCGCATCGAAGCTGGCATCGGTGATCTGCTTGGTCGCCATTGTGAATTCTCCTTGGTTGAGTCGTATCTAAGGTCGCCCGCGTGCGCGCTCAACCACTGGGGCGCTAGCTTTGCTCCGTGGGCCGATAGTGCGGCTTGTTCGCGGCCAGCGTCTCGTCGTTCAGCACGATCAACCGCGGGCCGGCCGTGTACAGCAAGGCTGCCTCGACCGACCGGCCGGGGAAGATCACGCCCAAGGCTTCGGCATAGGCGGCCATCTGTTTCAGATGGTACTCCGGCACGTCGTCGAGGCCGCGCGGTGCGCGCCGCCCGGTCTTGAAGTCGACGACGCGGATGCGGTCTGGCTCGATCAGCAGGCGATCGACCGTTCCCGACACGACCATGCCGTTCGCGAGGGTGGCGGCGATCGGCGCTTCGGCCAGCGTATCCGCGCTGAAAAGCTCGGCGAAGCGCGGATCGTCGAGCACTGCGACCACGCTCTGCACGATTTCGGACCGTGCTGCGGCATCGTCGACGCCCCCCGCCTTCGCCAGCCAGCTATCGGCCTTCACCGCGCGGTCGGCAGCAGCAACCGCCGGCAGACGCTCGAACAGCGCATGGATCAACCGGCCCCGCTCCGCCGCGACGCGCATCGCCGGCGTCGGTGGTGGATCGGACACCGCGTCGTCACCCAGCGCAGACGGTGACAGCGGACGAGGCGGACGCGCTTCTTGCGGTGCGGGTTCATGCGCCCATCCCGGTAGCTGCGCGTTCGCCGCACTCTCGACCGAAGCCGAAACCTTGGCGATCACCGCAGGCTGAGGCTCGACCCCGGCAAACGTCCGCGCGCCCTCGCCCACCGGGACATCAAGCGCCGTCAGTGCGCGATCGGCAGCAGCATACCAGCTATTCTCTGGCGGCACGCCCTGCGAGCGTGTCCCAAGCTTACCGGCGATCACCAGCCGCTCTTCGGCGCGCGTGGCGGCGACGTAGAACAGCCGCCAATGCTCCTCCAGTTCGCGCTGCTCGGCGGCCGACACGACCGCATCCAGCGGCCCGCCCCGCTCGCTCGACCGCGGCCGGAATACCGGAATCGGCGCGGCACCAAGCTCGGGCGCCCATTTCAGGATCGAGCGCGGCGTCGCCGACGGGTCCGCGGTCGCATCCGCCAGGATTACCAGCGGCGCCTGCAACCCCTTCGCGCCGTGTGCGGTCATCACCCGGACCGCATCGAGCGGCGCCGACGGATCGCGGACGATCTCGACATCGCCGCGGTCGAACCAGTCGAGGAAGCGCTGTAGCGACGGCGTCGTCGTGCTCTCGAAGGTCAGCGCGGCGTTGAGCAGCTCCTCGATCGGATCGCGTGCCTCGGTTCCCAGCCGGCGGATCAGTTTGCAGCGTCCGTCGAGCGGGCCCGACAGCAACTCCTCCAAGAATTGGTACGGCGTGGCGATGTCCGCGCGCGCCAACATCGCCAGCAATGGGGCGAGCCGCGTCGCGGGCTGCGTGCGTTGCAGATGCCGCCACAACGGGCCGGCCTCGCGCGGGGCGGCGGCCATCAATTCGTCCTGGGTCCAGCCGATCAGCGGCGACACCAGCAGTGCGGCGACGCTCAAATCGTCCTCGGGCTGCAACACGAAGCGAATCGTCGCGAGCAGGTCCTGCACCGCGAGCGGCGCGTTCAGCCGAAGACGATCTACGCCCGCCACCGGCACGCCCTCGGCATAGAGCCGCGCGACGATCAGCGAGGCGAGGTCGCCGCGTCGCTTCACCAAGATCATGACGTCCTCGGGCCGCAACCGCCGCCCCTTGCTCTCCAGCATCAGGCCGGTTTCCGGCGCGAGCCACCCCTTCACCGCACGCGCGATATCGCTGGCGAGTTTGCGCACCGCGTCGTCGACCCAGCCTTCTTCGTCGTCCTCGCTACCGCCAGCCGAGACCGGCGGCCATAAGGTCACAGTGCCAGGCCCAGCCACCTCGCTGGCGTGCCGTTCGACCTCTCCCGCGATCCCGAGCCCCGGCTCGCCGATCGCGTCGATCGCTGCATCGACGAACTCCAGCACGGTGCGCGTCGACCGGAACGAGTGGCGGAGCGACAGTCGCGCCAAGGGAAGCCCACGTTCCTCCTCGGGCCAGTCGTCGTCGCCCTCGGCCTCGCTTGCACGGCCGCCGAAATACTGCTCGGCTGCCCGGAAATTGAGCGGATCGGTGCCCTGGAACCCGAAGACTGCCTGCTTGTAATCGCCGACCGTGAACAGCGTCCGCGTCGACGGCGCATAAATGCCGCGGCCGACGAAGAACTCGTCCGCCAGCGCGCGGACGATCCGCCACTGGTGCCCGTTGGTGTCCTGCGCCTCGTCGATCAGCAGGTGCTCGGTCGCCTGGTCGAGCTTGTAGCGCACCCATTCGCCGATCCCCGGCTGGTCGAGCAGCGCCACCGTCGTCGCGATCAGGTCGTCGAAATCGACAGCGCCCGCGCGCCGCTTGGCCAGCGCATAGCCGCGAGCATAATCACGCCCGACCTCCAGCCCGTCGGCGAGCAGGTCGCAATAGGTCGCGCGCTGCACCATCGACAGCACGTCGGTGCACGCCTCGCCCAGATCGCGTGCAAGGACTTCGTAGTCGGGCTCGGCATCGATCAGCTTCTTCGAGGCTTTGCGCTGGGTGCCCGTGCCGGTGAGCACGACGCTGGCGAGTTCGTCTAACGTCGCCGCGCGATGCTCGGAGTCGAGCCAACGCTGCACGGTTGCCGCCGCGGCCTGACCGGTGGCAGTCCCCCAGGCGCGATTGGCTGCGGCGATGCGCGTGATCGCGTCGAGGTCGAGCGCGTCACACCATTCGGCGATTGCTTCGTCGATATCTCCGGACGGAAGCCCGAGTTCGCGGCGGAGCCACGGCTGGATCCCGACCGGCAACGCCTCCAATGCTGGCAACGCACGCGCGCAGGCGAGGAGGAACGCCTCCGCCCCGCCCTCTCCCATCCGCAGCGACAGGCGGCCGACGATCTCGACCGGACGCTCGCGGCCCTCGCGCTCGGCGTCCGACAGCATCGTCGCCAGTGCTTCGCGCGCGAGGCCTGCCTCTTCGCGCGCTTCCAGCGGCCGGAAGCCCGGCGTCAGGCCGGCCTCGACCGGGAACGCTGCCAACAATCCCTGGCAGAAGCCGTGGATCGTCTGAATACGGAGCCCGCCGCCGGGCGCATCGAGCACCTTGGCAAACAGCGTGCGGGCGCGATCCTGCAACGCCTGTACCGGGCTCTCGCCAAGCGCGATCAGGTCCGCCGCGAGCGCCGGCGCGGGCATCCGCACCCATGCGGCGAGCCGCCCGTTGATGCGCTGCGCCATCTCCGCCGCGCCTGCCTTGGTGAAGGTCAGGCACAGGATCGCGCCGGGATCTACGCCGCGCAACAGCAGTCGGAACACGCGCGCCGCCAGCACCTGCGTCTTGCCGGTGCCGGCCGACGCCGACAGCCAGACGTGCGACGCCGGGTTGCTCGCATCGGCCTGCGCGCCCCTCAGCCGGGGCAGCGTGGCGAGCGCGTCACCGCTCACGGCCATACCATTCGTAGCGTCGCATCAACTGGTCATACTCGGCATAGGGGGCGTATTCGGGGACGAGTTTGGCGGTGAACGCGGCGCTGCCGGTCAGCCATTCGCCGACGACTTCGGTGAAGTTGTGCGCGGCGATTGACGTGAATTCGGCGGTCGGGATCTTGTCGCGCTTGCCCTCGGGATCGACCGGGCTCTCGATATAGCCGAACGCGTCGCGCTTCTTGCCGAGCGACCAATATTCGAACGCGCCCGCAGTACCGCGCACATCCTCGAACCCGCCGCGCTCGGCGATCAGGCCGAGCAGGCCGAGCTGGAGGCTGTAGCCGGCGCGGACGGCGGTCGGCGAAGGCGGCTTGCCGGTCTTGTAGTCGATCACGGCGAGGCGCCCGTCGGGCAGCTTGTCGATGCGGTCGTAGCGACCCGACAGGGTCACGCCGGCAATCTCGATCTTGCCCTTGCCCTCGGCACTGGCGACCGTGCGGCCGTCTTCGCCTTGCGCGACGATGGCACCGGCAATCCAGTCGATCGCTTCGAGCAACCGCGGCTGCCACAACGCGCGCATCATCGGGTGCGTCCGCTCGTCGTCGAGCATCGCCTTCGCGCGCGTCCGCAGCGTGTCGACGGTGCACCCGTCCTGCTTCCACCATTGCTCGAGAATGTCGTGCACCGCGGTGCCGCGCCACGCAGCACTGGGATCGGCATCGACCGGATCGAGCGGCATCAGCCCGAGCACGCGGCAGGCGTAGAAGGCGTACGGGTCGGCCTTCAGGCGATCCACCTCGGTGACGGAGATCGCCTTGGGGCGGAGCAGCGCTGGCGGCGAAGGCGCGGGACGGTCGGCCGGCAGATGCTCGCCCGGATCGTCGAGCGCGCGCGTCCAGCCTTCCAGCGCCGACGCGCGTTCGAACCGATCTCCTGCGAGTGCCTGCAACCGCAACCACAACCGCGAGGCCAGAGCCGGCGACTTCGCATCCCGCCGCGCCCGCGTGACGACTGCCCGCGGTGCGCCCAGCGCCTGCGCGAAATCATGCGCCGCGGTACCGACACGCCGCTCCAGCCCCGGCAGCCCGAGTTCCATCCTGATGCGCGGCGCCAGCCAAGGATCGGGCGCGGGCCGCCCCGGCCACACGCCTTCGTTCAGCCCGCCCAGCACCATGACGTCGGCGGTCTGCAACCGCGCTTCGATCAGGCCGTAGATCGCCAGCCGTGGGTGGCCACCCGGTGCCGGTCGCACCGCGACTTCGTCGAGCAACGTTCGCAACAATTGTGGCAATTCGCGCGGATCGATCCGGGGCGGTCCGGCAGGGGCTTCCGCTTCCAGATCGGCGAGGAACTCCGCGGCCGCACGCCCTGCGAGGCCGGACCAGAGATTGTCCCCGCACAACGTCTGCGCCGTCTCGCGCAGGCAGGCGAGCACCGACGCCAGAGGCTGCGGCCCCTGATCGAACGCGTTCGCCAGCGGCGTCAGCAAAGGCTGGACGTCGGTCCACCATGTTGCCGCCGTGCCTTTGCGCTCCTCCAGATGTCCGGCGATCCCGTCGAGCCCCGCCGCCGGCCTTGGCCCGCGCAACCGTCGATCGAGCGCGCGCGCGCCGTCGAGCCATAGCAAGCGATCCTCGCCCGCGCGGACCAGCGGATGCTTCAGCAACGCCAGCAATGCGAGCGGCGAGAAGCGCTGCGCGGCCGCTTCGGCCAGCGCGAGCAGGAGCGTGCCGGGCGGCAGGATCGACAAGGGCCGCCCCGCGCTGTCGTCGATGCCGATGCTCCAACGCCCTAGATGCGCGGCTACCCGCCGCGCCAGCGCGCGATCCGGTGTGACGAGCGCGGCGGTCCGCTCGGGCACCTCCAGCGCCTCGCGCAGGACAAGCGCGATCGCTTGGGCCTCCTCCGCCGGGGTGGCGAGTTCGGCGGCGGTGACGCCTTTCAAGCGGCGATCCTCTGCCGCGATCTGGGTCCATTTGCCGGTGAAGTCCGCGGGTGCCAGCGCGTTGGCGATCGCCCGACCGCGCGCGGGGTCGGCGTCGTGCCCGCCGCCCTCGCGCCAAGTCTGCACCTCGCCTCGGGCGACGCCCATGCGCAGGAGCATCAGCTTGGCATCGAACTGCGGATGCGTCTCGATCGAACGACGCGTGAGGCCGGTGACCGGATGCGGATCATGCGGGCCGAGCGCGTCCCATTCTTCGTCTGGCAATGCCAAGTCTAGCCCGGCGAACACTACCATGCCCTGCGGCATGTCGGCGATGCAGCGAAGCAAGCGCGCGACCGCTGGCGCGGAATCGGTCACGCCCGCCGCGCAGACGATCCCGGCGAGTGGTGCATTCCGCCAGCGCTTTGCAAGCCTGTCGAGCAACGCCGAGCGCCGTGTTGCCGCATCGATCCGCTCAAGCCGCGCGAGTTCGCCGGGCCAGCGTTGCAGGACGATCTCGAACGTCGCCAGCGCGCGCCGCCAATGCTCGGTCAGTTCGGGGCCGAGCTCGATATCGCGCAGCTTGGTCGGCGGCACTTCCTCGACCAGAAGCTGATCGAGCGTCCGCGCAAGCTCGCCTGCGAGCCGAACCGCTTCCGCCGCGTCGACCGGATGGCCTTCGCGCGCGCGCTCTTCGGACACTAGCCGCGCGAGGATCATGCGGCGCTGGTACGGCGGTACCGCGGGCAGCGGCGGATCGATGTCGTCCGCCGGGTCGAGCGCGGCGCCGACCGCTTCGCCCATCTCCGGATCGCCCAAGGCCACAAGCCGCGGGAGGACGAGCCCGCCGCCACTCGCGCGTACGAATGCTTCCGTCACCGCCTTCACCGCGCGGTTGTTCGGCAGCACGACGAGCGCTCGGGCGAGTGCGAGCGGATCGCGCCCGGCCCGTCGCGTCAGCCCGGCGACCAGCGCGTCTGCAAACGCCCGGTGCGCGGGGATCGTGTAGAGCGTCGGGTGATCCGTCGCGACGAGATCAGCCATCCGCGAGGATCGCCTCGGTCTTCGGGATCGCGGCGGGCGTGCCGACGTCAAACCACAGGCCCTGGTGGACCTGACCGTAGGCGCGGCCGGCTTCGATCGCGCGGTTCCAGAAGAGGTTCGTCGAGAACGGCCCCTCCGGCCAGTTCGCGATCAACCGCGGGTGGAGGATCTGGATGCCGGTATAGGCGAACGGCGCGACCCGGCCGGGCTTGCGGCGGCCGACGATCCGCCCGTCGCTGCCGAGATAAAAATCGCCCGTGCCAGAGTGATTGTTGGCACGCGCGAGCGGCACCATCAGCAGCAGCGCGTCCATCTTGGCGTCGTCCCAGCGCGACGCGAGCAGCCTGATCGCGTCGACCGGGCCGTCGATCCAGAGGTTGTCGCTATTGACGACCAGCACCGGCGCATCGCCGAGCAGATGCCGCGCCTGGACGAGCCCGCCGCCCGTCTCCATCAGCATTTTCCGCTCGTCGGAGATGACCACGTCGATCCCCGCGAACCGGTCAGTGACGTGGGCCTCCAGCGTGTCCGCGAGGTAATGCACGTTGACGACGGCGCGCTTGATCCCGGCCGCCTGCAAGCGTTCGAAGACGTGGTCGATCAGTGGTTTCCCTGCGACCTGCACCAGTGGCTTGGGTCGCGTCGCGGTCAGCGGCCGCATCCGCTTGCCCAAGCCCGCCGCCATCACCATCGCCGTCTCGGGCACGATCCCGCGCGGGACAGGGCGGATAGTCTGCTGGCGGCTCACGCGCTCAAGGCCAGCGGATCGCCGCGTAACTCGGCCGGCACGTTCGCCGCGAACCACGCCGCGACCGGCGCCATGACCGGCTGCGCCAGATCGCGCTCCAGATACGTCCACACACGCGGACACATCGTCGCATAATGCGGCTTGCCATCGCGCTTCCACAGCCGCGTGAAGATGCCGAGGATTTTCGCATTCCGCTGCGCGCCGAGCACGTGATACGCGTTCATGAACTCGTCTCCCGCATCCGCCGCCGCACGATATCGCGCCAGCATCGCCGCCTCGACCGCCGGATCGACCGTCCGCCGCGCATCCTGCAACAGCGACACCAGATCATAGGCCGGATGCCCCGCGAGCGCGTCCTGAAAATCGAGCAGGCCGAGCGACCGCGCCGGTCCGACGAGCATCAGGTTCTCGGCGTGATAATCGCGCAGTACCGTGACCGGCGTCTCGGCGATCGCGTGATCGAACACCGACTCCCAAGCCGCGTCCCATCCTGCGAGATCAGGCTCGATCCCAACTGCGGGGCAATACCATTCGACGAATAGCCCCGCCTCGCGCTTGAGCACCGGACGATCATAGGGGGGGACCGGCCCAGCCGGCTCGGCACGCAACCGCACCAACAGGTCGATCGCCGGCGCATACAGCGATAGTTCTTCGTCCGGTGAAGCGTCGACCGCCTCGCGCAGCCGATCGTCACCGAAATCCTCGATCAGCACGAGCCCTTGGTCGAGATCGCACGCCAGGATCGCCGGTGCCGCGAAGTCGCGTTCGACGAGCCATTCGGCGACCGCAATGAACGGGCGGGGATCTTCGTGCGGCGGCGGCGCGTCCATGAGGATCGCTTGCCGCCCTGCTTCGATCGCGCGGAAATAGCGCCGGAACGACGCGTCGCCGGCGACCGGGAGGATCTGTGCTCCACCCCAGCCATGAGCGTCGAGAAAAGCGGCGGCGCCGGGCGGCGGGGTCATGTCGGCCATCGCGACCTCCAAGCTTCCGGCACGCCGATAGTCAAGCCGCGCGTGCCGTCCGGCTCGATCGTCAGACTGAGCCGAAGCGCATCCGGCCAGTAATCCGGGCCTGCGCGCTCGGGCCATTCTATGAGCAGCAGCGAATCGTAGCGCGCATCGTCGAGCGCCAGTTCTTCAATTTCTGTCGGGTCGTCGATGCGGTAGAGATCGACGTGGAGGACGGGGAAGCGCACCTCGGGCGGCTCGTAGGGCTGGACGATGGCGAAGCTGGGCGATGGCGCTTCGCCGGCAAGTCCGAGTGCGGAGAGCAGTCCGCGGGCGACACTGGTCTTGCCCGCGCCGAGCGTGCCTTCGAGGGTGATGACGTCGCCGGGGCGGACGCGCTCGGCGAGCAGCGCCCCAAACGCCTCCGTTGCTTGCGGATCGGAAAGGTGGATCATGTGCATTAGCCCTCTCCCCCTCGGGGCGAGGGTTGGGTGAGGGGCTGTTCCAGGCGCTGCACTGCTTGGCAGCCCCTCACCCCGACCCTCTCCCCGGAGGGGAGAGGGAGCAGAAGATTGGCGCTCATCGACGTGGCAATTCTACGGTGATCAGCGTGCCGGCGCCGGGTTCGGACACTAGTTCGATCGTGCCGCCATGCGCCTCGACGAACTGCTTGGCCAACGGCAATCCCAAGCCAAGCGCCCGATCCCCCATAGGCTTCGACTCCGCGAACCGGTCGAATGCATGCGCCACCGCCTCCGCATCCATCCCGACCCCGTCGTCCGACACCACGATCCGCGCGGTCGTAGCGTTGCCGTCGGTGTGCAGCAGCACGCGCCCACCATCGGGCGTCGCCGCGACCGCATGCCGCAGGAGGTGCTCGACGACCTCCTTCAGCCGCTTCGGGTTGCCGTTCACGCGGCCCGTCGAGCGCGCCACCTCGATCGCGAAATCGAGTTTGCGTCGCTTGGCCGACGGCAAGATCGTCTCCGCCGCCGCGCGCACGGTGGTCGCCAGATCGACGTCACTGCGATCGGTTTCCGCACGATCGCTCTCCGCGCGAGTCAAATCGAGCACGTCGTCGACCAGCAACCCCAGCCGCTCGACGGACTCGAGGATCGCCCCGACATAGCCCTCGGCCTGCGGCGTCAGCGCGCCGGCATATCCGCCATGCAGCATCTCCGCGAAACCGCTGATCGAGGTCAGCGGCGTGCGCAGCTCGTAGCTCATGTTGGCGACGAACGCGGTCTTCACCTTGTCGGTCGCCTCAAGCGCGTCTGCCCGGTCACGCAACGCCTGCTCCGCGCGACGGCTGTCGGTGATGTCGAGCATCGTGAACAGCGCATTCCCGTCGGGCAAAGGCACGCCCGCGAACTCGAAATGCCGCCCGTCGGCAAACGCCACGCGCCCGCCGCGCTGCTGCCGCCCGACCGTCGCCGACCGGACAAGATCGGGGATCAGCGCCGAGCGGCCGGGCGTCGCGAGCTTGGCTCCCGCTGCCTCGGCAAACGCATCGACGCGGGGATGCGAGGCGAGGAACTCCTCCTCCAGGCCCCAGAGCGCGCGGAACCGGTTGTTCCAGAGCTGCAACCGGCCGTCTGCGGCGAACACGCCGAGCGCCTCGAACAGGTTGTCGAACGTCGCGGTCCGCACCCGCAGCAGGGTGTCGCGTGCGCTCGCCAGCTGGACCTGCTCGGTCCGGTCCTCGAAGATCAGCAGCAAGCCGCCGTCCGGCAAGGGCTGCGCGACGACGCGCAGATGCGTGCCGCCGCGCAGATGCCAGTTCTCCTCCATCGCGCCGCCGCCGGGGGAGCTGTTCGTCTGCATGAACCAGTCGCGCCGCTCGGCCTTCCAGCTTGGGAAATCGCGCACCTCGGGCAGGCGGTTCGCTTCGCGCATCCGCTCCAGCACGCGATCGAATTCGGGGCGATCGGCGAGCCATTCGCTCCGCATCGCGAACATCCGCCGGAATGGCTGGTTGCAGAAGACGAGCGAGCGATCACCGCCGAACTGCGCGACGCCTGCCGACAGACGGTCGAGCATCGCGCGCTGGGCTTCGGCAAAGCGCTTCGCCCCCGACCGCGCCTGCTCCAATTCCTCGATATCGATCGCGAACCCGGCGACGCCGCCGCTCGACAACGGCACGTCGTAGATCTGCAACGACCGCCGCGCGCCATCGATCGTCGCCGGCAAGACCTGCCGGTGCGGCCGTCCCTGCTCGCGCGCGACCGCTGCACCAGCCAAAGGCCCACCGCGCCCCGATCCCTCGACCAGTTCAAGCCCACGCGCGACGACGTCGGCGGCATCGCGCCCCTCGACCGCATCGACATACGCCGTATTGACCATCGCCAGCCGGAGATCGGTCGCGCGGTACCACATCGGCATCGGCGCCGCCTCGATCAGCCCGGTCAGCGATTCGTACGCGGCACCCAGCCGCTCGGTCTCGGCGCCGAGCCGCGCAATCTCCGCCTCGCTGTCGGTCGCATCGAACGCCCAGAGCAGTACCGCGCCGGCCGCGCCCATTTCGCCCGGCGCGCGGCCGCCGCGAAACGTGATCGCGCGCGTCGACCCGATCAGCCTGACCGAACGAACGAACGGCCGCCCCGACCGCTGCGCCGCGGTGATGTCGGCAATCAGCCGCGCGGCGTCTTCGGGAGAGAGTCCCGTCCCGCCCGCCGCCAGCTCGGCCAGCGACCGAGGTGGCGTATCCAGGCCAAGCCAGTCCGCCATCCGCTGCGACATCTCGATCCGCCCACCCGAACGGATCACCGTGACGAGCGCGGGCGAACCGTCGAGCAGCGCCTGCATTTCCGTATTGGTCTCGACGGTCTCGGCCGCCGACGCCCGTGCACGCAGCCCCAGGAACAGCAGCGCACCACCCGCCACGACAAACGCCAGCAGGAGCGCGCCCGCCAGCATCACGACGCCGAAGCCGAGCGTGATCATCGTGGAGACGACGGGGTGCGAAGCAAGGTCATGATCCTCGTCTAGGACAGATCGAACCTCACGGGGAAGCCATCCGATCCGAAAACCTTCAACATACGAAAAGGCGGGACCGGTGGTTACCAGCCCCGCCTCGTAGCGGCCTCGTAGCGAATGTGTCCTTCGTGACGCCTGCGAAGCTTAGAGCTTCACCGAAGCCCCGATGTACATCGCGCGACCGATGTTGTCGTAGATCGCATCGCCGTCGCCATTGCCGAGCAGGCCGTAAGGCGGCTTCTTGTCGGTCAGATTGTCGACGCCGCCGTACAGCGTGAAACGCTTGTCGACGTCGACCGATGCGCGAACCGCATGGTAGAACACCTTGGGGAAGTACACGACGTCGGCATAGTTCGGGTTGAGCGCCGGAACGCCGTTGGTGTCGTGCTGCGCTTCCCAGTCGGTGATCGACTGACGGCCGATGTAGCGAACCTGATAGCCGAGCGTGAAGTTCTTGTGCGTCAGGTCGACCGATGCGTTGACGTTCCAGATCGGATCGCCGAGCTCGCCCTTGACCCGATCGGGCCGGCCTGGCTCGTCGAGATACGGGAAGTCGGTACGGTCGCGGACCCACGTACCGACGACACGGACCGCCGCCTTGGTGTCCGCGCCGAACCGGCGGTTGTAGCTCGCGTCGAAATCGATGCCCTTCGCCTTCAGCGCGGCAAAGTTGACTGTGCTCTGCAACAGGGCTGGTCGTGCGAACAGACCGTTGGCCTGGCGCGGATTGATCAGGCTGCAGAAGCTGTTGCCAAGCGTCGGAGCGTCGTAGCACGCATCCAGGATGGTCTGTGCGTCGACCGCCTGGATGACCTTGTTGATCTTGATATCATAGTAATCGACCGTGAGCGCAAAGCCCGGGAGGAAGCTCGGCTGGAAGATCGCCCCATAGGTCCAGCTCCGCGACTTCTCGGCCTGCAGAGTGGGGTTGCCGCCCGACAGGATCTCCGTGGAGCCTGCGCGTGCCACGCTGTTGACGAAGTTCGTGGGGACGCCCGCTGCCGCGCAGTTCGCCGCCCGCGTCGACCGGCCGGTGTTGATGAAGTTGACGTCGCACGGATCCTCGAGCTGCGCGAAATCCTGGCTGTTCGAGGCGTACAGATCGCCGAGGGTGGGTGCCCGGACCGATCGGGAATAGTTCACGCGGAACTTGATGTCGTTGATCGGCGCGTAGATCCCGCCGAAGTTGTAGGCGTAGACGGTTCCCGTGGAGCCCTTGTAGTCGGCGACGCGACCCGCCGCGTTGACCGTCAACTCCTTAGCGAAGCTGATGTCCTTGAGCAGGGGAATTTCCAGCTCGCCATACGCTTCCTTCACGGCAAACGCCGGCGGACGGAAGTCGGGGATGACGTTGAAGAACGTATCACCGCCCTTGATCGTATCATCATAGGCATTGCGCGCGGTTTCACGACGATACTCACCACCAATCGCGAACCGGACCGGGCCGCCGGGCAGTTCGAAGAGCTGCGAGCTGTCGCCGACGACGTTGGCATTGACGTCGAACTCCGTCGCCTTGCCAACGCTGCTCGATGTGGTGTTGATGTAGTTCAACGCAGCCTGGCTTGCGCGGCCCTCGCCCAGAATATCGAGCGGCGCGCATGACGGGTCGGTCACCGCAGCCTGGTTGATACGGCATACGATCTGGCCTGCACCGTTCCGGACGGCATCGATGGCGTTGTAGAAGCGCGACTGGAACTGGTTGTTGTAGAATTTCGATTTCGTGCGGAATTCGCCGTAGTTCACCGAGAAGTCGTACTTCCAGTCGTCGTTGAAGTTGCCCTCGGCACCTACCACGATCCGATACGTGTCGCGGCGGTCCGCCTCGTCGCGCGTCCCCAGGTCGGAATTGTTGCGGTTGAGACGGAAATACTCGGAACCGGCGGGCATCAACGAGCGGATCGTCGCCGCAGCCTGAGGATTGAGGAACGCGTTGTCGAAGGCGATCGGGATACCACCGGCGAGATACGTCTCACCTTCGGCATCGGCGCCCTGCGTTCCGCCTTGGTTGAACGTACCCGTCGCCTGCGCGAAGCTCTCGACACGAACGAACTTCGCCTCGAAAAATGGCTTGAACGCGTCCGACACGTCGTAATGGCCGATCAAATTCGCGACGTAACGCTTTAACGAAGGGTTCAGCGTACCCTTGTCGCGCAAGGTAGCGCCGCTGCCGTTCTGATTGCTGTTGTTACCGACGGGCCGCAGGTCCGTTCCGTAATTATATTCGGACAACGCGCCGGTCGGACTGAAGCCGAATACGCGTGGCGCGCCGTTCGCGCGACAGGCTCCCGCGACGTCGTTGCAACCGAGTAAGTTACCATCGGCGTAGGGAATGAAGTTGCCGCCATTGTCATAGCCGAAGCTGCGAATCCCGTTCAGGAACGTGCGCTGCGGCTGGCCCGACGCGTTGGTCGCGACGCGCTGGAACTGGCTGCGACCGGCGTAGATGCCCGTCAGCTCGGGGCGGTCGGCATAGGTAAGCAGGTCGGCCTGGTTATATTCGAGACCGAGCGCGATGTTGCCACGACCATCGGCGAAATTCTTGCCGACAGTGCCCGACAGGCGATACGTGCCACGGTTGCCGCGGTCAGCGATCCCACTCTGGGCGTTGAGCGACACGCCGTCGAAATTGCGCTTCAGCACGAAGTTGACGACGCCTGCCATCGCGTCCGAGCCATAGACTGCCGAGCTACCGCCGGTGACGATGTCGACACGGTCGATCAGGTCAGTCGGGATGGTGTTGGTATCGACGAGGAACTCGCCGGTCGAACCCGTGATGTGGCGGCGGCCGTTGACGAGCACGAGCGTACGCGATGGCCCGAGGCCGCGAAGATCGAGCAGGTTGATGCCGGCGGTGCCGATGAACTGCGTCGAGTTCGCCTGGCTGTAGGTCGAGCGCAGCGACGGCAGGTCGTTGAGCACGTCGCCGATGACGATCGCGCCGGTTCGCGTCAGATCGGCCTGGGTCACCGTCGTCACCGGGATCGGCGAATTGAGCGTCGGGCGCGCGATACGCGAACCGGTCACGACGATCTCGCCCCCCGCATTCGCGTCTGGTGCAACCGTCTGCGCTACCGCGCCAGTCGTCGTATCGGAGCCAACCGGGGCAGCGGTATCGGTGCCCGGAACCTGCGTCTGCGCGTCTACGGGCGTTGCCGTCTGCGCTGCGGCTGGAACCGCCGAGGCCAGTACGAACGCGACCGTGGACGCCGTAACGAACAACCCGGACTTCCGGATCGAGATGCCAACCATACTAAAGAACCCTCTGAACCTAAGCGTTTACTATGGGTCGGAAGGACACCTTTCCTGTCGGCTTTTCAATCCGGGTAGCAAAACATTACAAATATGTTGCAGAGCTGCAACACGGATGCGTAACGAAAATTCACGCCCCGTGGCGATGGGCATGGCTTTCCAAAGCCCGCCCCGCGCGCCCCCGAAAATCGATAGCACTCGGACCTGCATGGGCCATCGACGGGGGCGCGGTGGAAACCCCGCCTGCCCGGCGACGTTACGCCGAAGCTGATGCAGGCGCGGCGTCGGGCTGGCTGCTGCCGGGGTCAGGCAGCGCTGTTGCGGCGGCCGTATGCAAAGTACAACGCCAGCCCGGCGGCATTCCAAATCACGAAGCGCGCGAGCGTCGAGACCGGCAGGCTCGCGAGCAGGTACAGGCAACCGAGCACGGTGACGGTACCGACGACGTACGCGGCCGGGCAACGGAACAGCCGCGGCCGGTCCGGCGCGGTGCGGCGCAGGACCATCAGGCACACCCCGACCGAGATGAATGCGATCAGCGTGCCCGCATTGGCGAGCTCGGCGATCTCGTCGAGCCGGAAGAACCCCGCGACCGCAGCGATAGACAGGCCGGTCAGCAACGTGATCAGCGTCGGCGAGCCGGTCCGCTTGCTCACCTTGGCGAGACCGCGCGGCAGCAGGCCGTCGCGCGCCATCACGAAGAAGATCCGGCTCTGGCCGTACATCATCACCAGGATCACCGACGGCAACGCGATCACCGCCGCCAGCGCGATCAGCTGCGCCGCGAACGGCTGGCTCAGCTGGCGCAGGACCAGCGCCAGCGGCTCGGGCGAATTGGCGAGTTGCGTGAACGGCAGCGCGCCGATCGCGCTGACCGCCACCGCCATGTAGATCACCGTGCAGACCAGCATCGAGCCGACGATCCCGATCGTCAGGTCGCGCTTCGGGTTCTTGGTTTCCTCCGCCGAGGTCGCGACCGCATCGAAGCCGTAGAATGCGAAGAATACGATCGCCGCCGCCGCCATCACGCCGCGCTGGTGCCCGCCGATATCGGTCGAGACGAAGCCGTAAGGCATGAACGGATGCAGGTTGTCGGCCTTGAACGCGGGCGCGGCGTAGACGACGAAGATGGTCAACGCGACCAGCTTGATGACGACCAGCACGATGTTCAGCGTCGCGCTCTGTCGCGTGCCGAGGATCAGCATTCCCATCACCGCGAGCGACACGAGCACCGCCGGCATGTTGACGATACCGCCACCGTGCGGGCCGACCAGCAACGCGTGCGGTAGATGTATCCCGATCGCCTCGATCCAGCCGACCAGATAGCCCGACCAGCCGACCGCGACCGTCGAGCAGGCCAGCGAATATTCGAGGATGAGGCTCCAGCCGACCACCCAGGCGATACCCTCGCCGAGCGCCGTGTAGCTGAAGGTATAGGCACTGCCCGCCGCCGGGATCAGCGTCGCGAGTTCGGTGTAGGCGAGCGCTGCGCACGCGCAGATCACGCCGCAGATCACGAACGCGAGGATGACCCCCGGCCCCGCGCGCTCGGCCCCCACGCCGACCAGCGTATAGATGCCGGTGCCGACGATGGCGCCGACGCCGAGCGCGATCAGATGCGGCCAGCTCAGCGTCTTGGCGAGACTGTGTTCCTGGCTATGGGCAGACGATTCGATCGATTTACGCGGTCCAAACATTACCCATCCCCGGAAGATATGATCGTTATTCGCGCGCTGTGTCGAACTGCATGCGCAGATCGGTGAGCGTCGATTGAATGTGGCTCGTCAGCAGCGTCAGCATGCGCACGTCGTCGCGTGCCAGCCACGCGTCGAGCAACTGCCGATGCTCGAGATGCGCGCGGTCCTCGCGCCCCGCGGGCCGCAGATGCGCGACGACATACCGTTCGGCGAGGATCGCGAGCCGCTCGACCATCTGCGTCGTCAGCAACCGGCGCCCTGGCCGGACCAGCGCGGTATGGAAAATCCGATTGCGGATCGCGACCTCCGCGAGCCGTTCGCTCGCCGCGCTGTCGAGTTCCTCGAACGCGAGCGTCGCGATCGCGCGGTCCTCGTCGTTTGCGACGGTCGAGGCAAAGGCGGCGGCCTGCGGCTCGATGCTGAGACGGAGGGCGAAGATGTCGTCCGCCTCGTCCGCCGACATCGGCTGGACCGCATAGCCACGGTTCGCGTGGCTGGTGAGGAGGCCTTCCTGCTCGAGCCGGGCGAGAGCCTCGCGCAACGGAATCTTGCTGACGCCGAGTTCGGTCGCGAGCGCGTCCTGACGGATCGCGGTATGGCCTGCGAGCTTGCCTGTGACGATCTGCTCGCGAACGATCTCGAACACCTGTTCGGACAAGGTGCGGACGACGATACTCATGACGGGACGGCTCCGGAAACGGGAATACCGCACCGGCATAGCCGAAGTGTCATGAAACTTGGAAACCTTCCCAGAACGGATCCTCGCGATCGATCCAGATCGTGTTGAATCCGGTCGCGATCGCCGATCCTTCGATCGACGGGATGATCGCCGCGGTACCGCCGAGCGTGGTCTCGGCTTCGACACGCCCGATGAAGCGGCTGCCGATATAGCTTTCGTGGACGAACCGGTCGCCGACGGACAGCCGGCCACCGTCCGCCAGATGTGCCAGCCGTGCCGACGTCCCGGTACCGCACGGGCTGCGGTCGATCGCCTTGTCGCCGTAGAACACGGCGTTACGGCCATTCGCGCCGTCGCTGCGCGGTACGTCGGCCCACAGGACATGGCTGACGCCGCGGATCGTTGGGTCGAGGGGATGGACCGGTTCGAACACCGCCCGGACCGCCTCGCGGACACGACCGCTGAGCGCGACGATCTCGGCCGCGCCCAGCGCGTCGAGGCCGGTATAGCGCCCCTGCGGCTCGACGATCGCATAATAATTGCCGCCATATGCGACATCGATGCTGAGCGGACCGATGCCCTCGACATCGATGTCGATCCCGCGCGCCGCGACGTAAGCGGGGACGTTGGTGATGCGTACCGACGTCACCTTCGCCCCCGACGTCTCATACGCGACGTCGATGATGCCGGCGGGGACTTCGATCCGCAGCCGGCCCGGTATCGCCGGCTGGATCAGCCCGTGTTCGAGCCCGAACGTCACCATTCCGATCGTGCCGTGCCCGCACATCGGCAGGCACCCGCTCGTCTCGATGAACAGGATGCCGATATCGGTATCGTCCCGCGTCGGTGGATACAGAAAGCCGCCCGACATCATGTCGTGGCCGCGCGGTTCGAAGCAGAGTCCGGTCCGGATCCAGTCGAACCGCGCCAGGAAATCCTGCCGCCGCTCCGACATCGACGCGCCCTTCAGCAACGGCGCCCCGCCCGCGACGAGGCGAACCGGATTGCCGGCGGTGTGGCCATCGATGCAGAAGAAGGTGTGGCGCATGGCTGTCAGGCCGAAGCCAGCACGGGCTCGGCGGCCGCAAGCGTCGGCCGCGTCGCCGCTGCCTGCTCGACCATAGCGATCACCTCGGCCCTGCGCGCACCGACCAGCGGATAGCGTGGCGGCAGAACCCGCTCGGAACCGCGACCCATGACCTGCTCGGCCAGCTTGATCGACTGGACCAGGTCATGCTCGGCATCGAGATGGAGCAGCGGCATGAACCAGCGATAGATCTCCATCGCCTTGGCATGATCGCCACGCTGGAATGCGTTGACCAGCTCGACCGATTCCCGCGGGAATGCGTTGGTCAGTCCGGACACCCAGCCCTGCGCCCCGAGGAACAGCCCTTCGAGCGCGACGTCGTCGAGCCCCGCGAACAGCACGTACCGATCACCGAAGGCGTTCTTCACGTCGGAGAAGCGCCGCGTGTCGGGTGCGGATTCCTTGACCGCGACGATGTTCGCGACGTCGACCAGCGCGGCAAGCACCTCGTTGTCGATCAGCGTGCGATACGCGGGTGGGTTGTTATAGAGCATGATCGGCAGGCCGACCTGCTGCGCCACGCCCTTGAAATGCTCGACCAGCTCGTGCGGCTTGGGCACATAGACCATCGGCGGCAACAGCATCAAACCGTCTGCACCGACCTTCTCCGCGGCCTGCGCATAGCGGACCGCGCGGCGCGTATCATATTCCGAGACGCCGGTGATGACCGGCACGCGCCCGGCAACGGCCTCGACGATCGCGGTCAGCACTTCGACCTTTTCATCATATTCGAACGAGTTATTCTCGCCCACCGTGCCGAGCGCGATCACCCCGGTCACGCCGTCGCGGATCAAGTCGTCGACGACGCGTTGGGTATCCGCGAGATCGACGGTCAGGTCCTCGCGGATCTGAGTCGTTACGGCCGGAAATACGCCCTTCCATTCGACAGACATTCGGTATCGACCTTCCTGTATTTCAAGATATATATCGTATACGAAAATGATTGATGCGGTGCAACAGGAGAATGACGTGGCGGCAATCGGACCGACGGTTGGAATAGTCGGCGGCGGCGTGGTCGGCCTGTGCTGCGCCTTGGCATTGCTCGATCGCGGCCATGCGGTGAGCGTGTTCGAACGCGACGCGGATTACAACGCGGCATCCTGGGGCAACGCCGGGCACATCGCGGTGGAACAGGTCGAGCCGCTCGCTTCGCCTGCCGCGTTGCGCTCGGTCCGCAAGCGGTTGTTCGGCGTGGGAGGCGCACTCGCGCTGCCGCCATCGATGGCAGCGCACTGGCTGCCGTTCGCCGCGCGGCTGGTCGCTGCATCGACGCCATCGCGGTTCGCCGCGGGAACGGCTGCGCTGACGCCGCTACTGGCCGGCGCGATGCCCGCCTGGCGCGCGCTGGTGGAGACGCTGGGCGCGCGAGACCTGCTGCGTGAGGACGGCCATGTCGTCGTCTGGGATACGCCGCTACAGGCACAAACGGGTCGCGAACGCTGGTCCCGGACCGCGATCGGTACGGCACGGATCGCGGACGCCGAGCCCGCGTTGCTCGACCGGCTTGGTTTCCTCGCCGATCCGGTCGGCGGCGCGATCCGGTTCACCGGCAGCGGACAGATCGACGACCTCCGCCGCCTCGCCCTGACGCTGGAGGCTGCCGTCGAAGCGCGCGGCGGCCGGATCGTTCGACAGGACGTGCGGCTTGCCGACGATGACGGGCGGATCGTCATCGCCGGACACAAGGTCGACCGGGTCCTCGTCACCGCCGGCGTCCGGTCGCGCGCGCTGCTCGAACCGCTCGGCTACCGCGTGCCGATGATCGCCGAGCGCGGCTATCATATCCGTGCCCGCGCCGACGGCTGGCCCGCCGACCTGCCGCCACTGGTGTTCGAGGATCGATCGATGATCGTCACGCGCTACGCAGACTGCGTGCAGGCTGCCAGTTTCGTCGAGCTGGGCGATCCCGATGGTCCGCCCGATCCGCGCAAGTGGGCGCGGCTGGAGCATCATGTCCGCGCACTCGGCCTGCCGATCGAGGGGCCGTTTACGCGCTGGATGGGCGCGCGCCCGACGCTACCCGATTACCTCCTGGCGATCGGCCGCTCGACCAGACGCGCGAACCTGTATTATGCGTTCGGGCATCAGCATCTCGGGCTGACGCTGGCACCGGTAACCGCGCAACTCGTCGCCGCACTGATGACGGGCGAGCAACAGCCGCTGCTTCGGCCCTTCGATCTCAATCGCTTCGGCAAAAAAGGACGTCACGTATGACCATCGGCGGATCCACTGCAGCCGACGAACTGGCCACTCTCACGCCTTGGGCCAACCCTGCGCCGCGGATCGCCGGGGCCGAACGCACCGCGCGCCTCGACAAGGCGCGCGCGCTTACCGAGGCGGCGGGTGCCGACGCGATCCTGATCGGCGCAGGGGCGAGCCTGCGCTATTTCGCGGGCGTCCCCTGGGGCGCGACCGAGCGCCTGGTCGCACTGTTGCTGCCGGTCGACGGCACGCCGATCCTGATCTGCCCGCGCTTCGAACAGGGTTCGCTGGAGGCGGCAGTCGAAATCGGCGCCGATCTGCGCCTCTGGGAAGAAGATGAGAGTCCGTACGCGCTGGTCGCCGACGCGGTCAGCGGTCGGCTGTTGCTCGATCCGCAACTTCCCTACGGCATGGCGACCGCGCTCGCCGCCACCGGTCTTGATCTCGGCGACGGCGCGTCGGTGATCGACGCGTGCCGGATGATCAAGAGCCCCGCCGAACTCGCATTGCTCTCGCAAGCCAAGGCGATGACCCTCGAAATCCAGCGCCGCGCCGCGCGCATCCTCCACCCCGGCATCGCCGCCAGCGCAGTGATCCGCTTCATCGACGAAGCACACCGCGCGATCGGATCCTCGGGTTCGTATTTCTGCGCAGTGCAGTTCGGGCTTGCGACCGCCTTCCCGCACGGGCTTCCTGGTGACCAATGTCTCGAGGAGGACCAGCTCGTGCTGATCGATACCGGCTGCCAGGTCGAGGGGTATCATTCCGACATCACCCGCACCTATGCGTTCGGCCAGGTCGGCGACGAGGCGCGCGCGATCTGGGATATCGAACACGAGGCGCAAGCAGCCGCGTTCGATGCCGTAAGCCCCGGCGTCCCGTGCGAGGCGATCGATGCCGCCGCTCGCATAGTGTTGGAGAAAGCCGGGCTCGGTCCGGATTACCGCCTGCCGGGCCTGCCGCACCGTACCGGGCACGGCATCGGCCTGTCGATCCACGAACCCGCCTATCTGGTCCGCGGCGACCGCACGCCGCTTGCACCGGGCATGTGTTTCTCGAACGAGCCGATGATCGTCATACCGGATCGCTTCGGGATCCGGCTGGAGGATCACTTCCACGTCACCGAAGGCGGCGCGGCATGGTTCACCGAACCGCAGCCCTCGATCGACCGCCCGTTCGGTTGAGGACCGGCAGCGCCTGATCGCCGCGAGGGGGTCAGGCGAGTTCCGGGTCGGGTACGCCCATACTCCGTACACGCTCTTCGATCAGGTCGTAGAGGTGGAGTACCGCGGGCGCGAGCCGGTCTCGCCGGCGCAGGACGTAGGAGACCGACGGCAGCGTCGGCAGCACCTGCCCGGTGATCTCGGGTAGCCCCTCGAACAGATCCGTACGGCACGTGATGCCGACCCCGCTGCGTACTGCGGCGCGCAGGACCGAAAGGCTCGGCGTCTCGACGACCAGTTGATAGGGTCGGCCCGCTGCATCGAGCGCCGCGATCGCCGCATCCCGAAAGCGACACGGTCGTTCAAGAACCGCGAGCGGGATCGTTTCGCGCGCCGGCAGGCCGGCATTCCCGAACCAGCGCATCGGCTCCTCGCGGATCGCGGTCGGATCCCCAGCCACGCCCATGCCGAGGATGATGTCGAGCCGGTCGCTGTCGAGCAGGTCGAGCAGCTGCGGCGTACCACCGACCCGTACTTCGAGCCGTGCGTCGGGATGCAGCGCCACGAGCTGCGCCAGCAGGCCCTGCAACAGCGTCTCGGCGAAATCCTGGACGAATCCGATCCGCACGGGCCCCGCCAGTGCATCGCCGGTGAGCGTGGCGACGATCGAATCGTTGAGCGCCAGCATCTCGCGCGCAAGGACCAGAACGTCGTCGCCCTGCGTCGTCAACACGAGCCGCCGTCCCTCTCGCCGGAACAACCGGATCTGCAGCAGCTCCTCCAGGCGCTTGATCTGCAAGCTGATCGCAGGCTGGCTGAGGAACACGCGCTCCGATGCGCGCAACATCGACCCGCCATCGACCACCGCCACGAAACTGCGCAACACATCGATAGGGAGATTGAGGGCCATGCCGCACTCATAAGCCCAATCAATCAGGACAGTGAGCAAATCTATATTGATCGGATAGGAGTTAAGCTGTTGTTGGCGCCATACGCACTGGCATCCCGCCGGCGTCGGAGGCGACATGACGATAGCTGGACCGTCTGACAAACGACCACCGCCGCAACATTCGCGCAGATCGCAGCTCGTATCGGCGACCTACGCGCGATCGGCGGCTTCGAAGCCCGGCACTCTCCCATGACGGCCCCCATCCCGCTCGCGGGTTCGACTGCCTCGTCGATTTCGCTCTACTTCGCCCCGAACAGTTCGGCATTCGCACCACTCGTTCTGCTCGAGGAGGCCGATGCCGAGTACCGGGCCGTCTCCATCAGTCTCGCAACCGGCGAGCAGCATGGTCCGGCCTATCGGGCGATCAATCCACAGGGCCGCGTCCCGACGCTCGTCGTCGACGGTACGCCGATTCCGGAGGTCGTCGGGATCGTGACGTGGATCGCGCATCGCTATCCGGGGGCAGCCATACTCCCCGCCGATCCCGTCGACCGTGCACGGGCCTATGCCTTGATGAGCTGGATCGCGAGCACGGTGCATGTCGCGCTGGCGCAGATACGGCGTCCCGAACGCTACGCCGACGATCCGTCGATCCGTGCCGCGCTCGAGGCACCGGGCCGCGCAGCCTTCGCCGCGGCGCTCGCCGATCTGGAAGCCCGATCGAACGCCACGTCGTCGCCCTACCTGATCGCCGACCGGTTCGGCGCGGTCGATGCCTATGCGCTGGTCGTTCGTCGCTGGGCGGACGGGCTCGGTCTGGATCGCACCGGTTTCCCGAGTTTCGCCGATCGCACCGACGCGCTGTTCGAACGCGCATCGGTGCGCAGGGCCCGCAACCGCGAGACGCTCACACTCTCGGCCGCGGCCTGAAAGGATGGTGACGACCGGCCTCGGCCGTCCCGAGCAGCGGGCCGACTAGCCGACCTCTAGCCGACCTGCTGCGCCTCGCACCGGCACATACCTCGCCTCGCGGCAGCCGCCGCGGGGAACGGAGACGCGCGTCCGATCAACGGCGGCGCTCCCACCGCTAAATCAGGGATCATCAATGCACGCTCGCCATCATCAAACCGTTGCTTCGAGCCTTGCGGTGCTGATCGCCATGACCGCGTCCGGGATCGCCCAGGCGGCTGACAGGGCGAAGGAGCCGGCCAGCGCAACGACCGCGCTGCCGTCACCTGCGGACGCGGCGGCCGACGCGCCCAACGACGACATCGTGGTGACCGCCCGCTACAAGAACGAGACGCTGCAGACCGTGCCGATCGCGATCACGGCGTTGTCGTCGGCGCAGATCGAGGCAGTGGGTGGGCAGACCAGCCTCAAGACGCTTGCCGTCTTCGCGCCCAGCGTCAGCATCCAGGGCTTCAGCGGCCGCAACCAGACGATCACGATCCGCGGCCTCGGCACCAACTCGGGCGGTACCAACGACGGACTGGATCAGGGCGTCGGCCTCTACATCGATGGCGTCTATCGGCCACGCACGGGCACGGTCATCAACGACCTGCTCGATCTCGACAGCGTGCAGGTGCTGCGCGGACCACAGGGCACGCTGTTCGGCAAGAACACCGTTGCAGGCGCGATCGACGTCCGCACCAAGCTGCCGAGCTTCGCGCCCGAGTTCGCGTCCGACATCACCTACGGCAATCACAACTACATGCGCACGCAGGCGTCCGCCTCGGGCGGGCTCACCGACACGCTCGCGCTCCGCCTGAGCGGCCTGGTCAGCGCGCGCGACGGGCTGGTCTACAACACCACCCAGCATCAGGACTGGGACAATTACGAGAACGTCGCGGTCAAGGCCGACCTGCTGTGGAAGCCCAGCACCGCGCTGACCTTTCGCCTGACCGGCGATTATGCGCGCCAGACCGGCAATATGGGCTTCTATCTCTCCGGCCAGGTGCTTCCCACCATCCGCGACAACGGGGTGCCCGTAAAGGGGTTCTACCAGCATGCCGCGGAGGTCGGCTACACGCCGATCGCAATCGATCCCTATCGACGCCAGACCGATATCAACGGGTCGCAGGCGATACGGATGCCGAGTGGCGGCGTCACCGCACGGATCGACGCGACGCTCGGCGGGCATACGCTGACCTCGATAACCGCGGGGCGCTTCTGGAAGTGGATTCCCAATTGGGACGGCGACCAGTTCGGCGCCGACGTGCTGGGCCAGGCAACCGTCGCGACGGACCAGAAGCAGTTCAGTCAGGAACTCCGCCTCACCTCACCGAGTGGCGGCAGCATCGAATACACCGCCGGCCTGTATTATTTCTGGCAACGCGCGGACCTGACGCAGGAATTGTCGTTCGGGAAGGACGCCGCCAAATGGTATCTTGGCGCCGCAGCACCCGATGCGCTGCTGAACGGCCTCGATACGTTCAGCTATCTCAACCCCTCGACCAACAGCTACGCCTCCTATGGGCAGGCGACGTGGCACGTCACGCCGAGCACCAGCCTGACCGGCGGGCTGCGCTATACCTATGAAAAGAAGGCGGGCAGTTACGATGCGGTACAGGTCGGCACGCCTGCGCCGATCTCCAGCCTGCCCGTCGCCTATCAGGCGACCGCCGCCGCGGTCCGCGCCGCCTATGCCCCGTCCGGCGGTGCGTACGAAGCCAGCCGATCAAAGGGGACGGTGTCCTGGCTGCTCAGCGCCAACCAGGACATCGGCGACGACGTCCACGCCTATGCCAGCTACTCGCGGGGCTATAAGTCGGCGGGGATCAATCTCGTCCGCCAGAGCGCGGGCATCAACATCTTCGTCGAGCCGGAAAAAGTCGATTCGTACGAAGTCGGGTTCAAGACGCAGCTCCTCGATCGCCGGGTGCAGTTCAACACCGCCCTGTTCTGGACGATCGACCAGAACTACCAGGCCAATCTCTACGACGTCTCGAACCGGATCAGCTATCTTGGCAACGCGGGCAAGGTACGCAGCCGCGGCGTCGAGGTCGATCTGCGCGCCAGTGTGGCGCGCGGACTGACGTTCAGTGGCTCCGGCAGCTTCACCGATGCCAAGTATCTCCGATACACCAATGCGATCTGCCCGTTCCTGCAATCGTACCAGCCGTCGTGCGACATTTCGGGCCAGCGCCTGTCCGGGACCTCGAAATGGGCGGGCGCGGTGCAGGCCCGCTACGAGGCGCCGGTCAGCGATCGGCTGATCGGCTATACCGCCGCGGACGCCAGCTATCGCTCGTCGTTCTTCTCGGCCGTCAACGACGATCCGTTCTCACGCATCAAGGGCTATGCGCTGGTCGGTGCGCAGCTCGGGCTGCGCGCCGCCGACGGTCCCTGGGACGTTTCGGTCTGGGGCCGCAACCTGTTCGACAAGGACTATCTGGTCACCTCCACGGTCAACGCGACCTGGGGCATCACGCAGGTCGGCGTCGGCGAACCGCGCACCTACGGCGTCACGCTGCGCACGCGCTTCTGACCGTGCATCTCCCTCTCAAACCTCAGGATACCGCCATGCTCGACCTGCGTCTCACCCGCCGGAGCAGTCTCGCTGTCGCAGCGGCAGGCCTGCTCGCCGCCTGCACGAAGGCCACCGCAAGGACGCTCGTGGTCGGCGACCAGCGCGGCGGGGTGCAGGCGCTGCTCACGGCATCGGGCGAGCTGAAGGACGTGCCGTATCCGATCGAATGGGCGCAGTTCCCCAACGCCGCGCCGCTGATCGAGGCCCTCGCCGCGGGCGCGATCGATACCGGCGTCGGCGGCGATGCGCCGTTCATCTTCAGCCTGCAATCCAACGCCGGCGTGAAGGCGATCGCGGCGTTCCGATCACAGGGCCCTTCGACCACCATCCTGGTACCCGGCAGATCGTCGATCCACGCGTTCGACGATCTGCTCGGCAAGCGCGTCGCCACGCCGCGCGGTTCGATCGGCCATCACCTGCTGCTCGCCGGCTTGCAGCGCGCAGGCAAACCGTTCGACGCGATCGACATCAAGTTCCTGTCACCGGCGGACGGCCGTGCCGCACTGACCAGCGGCTCGGTCGATGCCTGGTCGATCTGGGATCCCTATGCGGCGATCGGCGAACTCAGCGACGGCATGCGCATCCTTCCGGTCGATCGCGACCTGGCGCCCGGGATCGGTTTCGTCTTCGGCACCGAAGCCGCGCTGCGCGACAAGCGATCGCAACTGGCCGACCTCGCCGCCCGCTTCGCCCGTGCCCGCCGCTGGGCCGAAACGCACCGCGAGTCCTATGCGCGGATGCTGACGCAGCAGACCGGCGTGCCGATCGAGGCGACGCGGCGCTACATCGGCCGCAGCGTCAACGTGCCCGTGCCGATCGACCCGGCACTGATCGCCGAGGAACAGGGCATCGCCGACCTGTTCCATGCCGCCGGCCTGCTCGCGAAGCCGGTGCAGGTCGCACCGCATTTCGCGCAACTCTGACACCCGACGGCGAAGGACCTTCCCATGACCAAGCGACAGTTGAAACTCGGGCTCGTGACGACCGGCGTCGGTGGGCCCGGCGACAGCAACCGGTGGCTCGATCCCGAGATCCCCGTGGATGCGAGCGTGAACATCGACTGGTATATCGATATCGTCCGCCAGGCCGAGGCGGCGAAGTTCGATCTCGTCTTCATCGTCGACAGCCAGTTCATCACCGCGGATTCGCCGCCGCACTATCTGAACCGGCTGGAGCCGCTGACGTTGCTGTCGGCGCTCGCCGTCGCCACCAGCCATATCGGTCTCGTCGGAACGCTGACGACCTCGTACAACGATCCGTACAACCTCGCGCGCCGGTTGGCTTCGCTCGACCTTATCAGCAAGGGCCGCGCCGGGTGGAACGTGGTGACCACCGGCGATGCCGGCACCGCGGGCAATTACGGGCGCGACGAGCATTACGACTACGCCACGCGCTACGGTCGCGCGTTCGAATATCTCGATGTCGTGCGCGGGTTGTGGCGATCGTACGAAGACGGCGCACTGGTTCGCGACCGCGACACCGGGGTCTTTCTCGACAAGACCAAGCTCCATGCGCTGAACCACAAGGGCGAGCATTTTTCGGTCGTGGGCCCGCTCAACATCCAGCGCTCACCGCAGGGCGAACCCGTGATCTTCCAGGCCGGCGATTCCGAACAGGGCCGCGATCTCGGCGCGAAAGTGGCCGATGCCATCTTCACGCACGCAAAGACGATCGAGCAAGGTCAGGCCTTCTACGCCGACCTCAAGGATCGCGCAGCACGGCACGGCCGCGATCCGGACGCCCTCGTCATCCTGCCCGGCTTCACGATCACGATCGGCGACACGGACGAGGACGCACGCGAGATCCAGCGCGCGCATCGACGCGCCGACCAGAGCTTCGACCAGGCGCTGGGAGAATTCGGTCGCGCGTTCGGCTGGCATGATTTCCGCCAGTACGACCTCGATGCGCCGTTTCCGGCGGCGGCGCTCGATCATGCGAAGACCAGCTTCTTCACGCAGGCCAAGCGCATCACCGAGATCGCGGTCGCGCGCGGTTTCTCGTTGCGGGACACGATCGAGTTCGTCCGCGATCAGCACACAGGGCCGTTCGTCGGATCGGCCGAAACGGTGGCCGCCGAGATCGCCCGCTGGTTCGAGGGGCGGGCATTCGACGGGATCAACGTTCATGCCGGTCACCCCAGCCAGTTCAGGCGGTTCACCCAGGAGGTCGTACCGCTCCTGCAACGGCGCGGACTGTTCCGTACGCAGTACGAAGACACGACGCTGCGCGGCAATCTTGGTCTTCCCGCGCCGACGCTCAGCGCTTGACCCGTGCCGCCATCGGGGAATTGCCCTGATCGGCCGCCACCGAACTTGCCGACCGACCGGCGGCATCCTGGATCGTGCGGTCGGCGCCGGCCGCCAGCAGCATGTCGACCTGGCGCGTCCGGTTGAAGAGCGAGGCCATCATCAAGGCCGTCTGCCCGGCATTGTTGCGGGCGTTGACGTCGCACCCTGCCTTCAGCAGGCGCGTGGCGATCGCGTCCTCACCCTTGAACGCCACGCCCATCTGCGCAGTATTGCCCTGGTCGCGATCCGGGCGGCACGCGTTCGCGCCCTTGGCGATCAGCGCATCGACCGTCGAGAGCTGCCCGTTATACGCGGCCAGGATCAACGGCGTGAAACCGCGATCGTCATAGGCATTGATGTCGGCGCCGGCCTTGAGCAGCGGATCGATCATGTCGGTTCGGCCAAGTCGGGCCGCGTCGAACAGCAATTGCTGGCGGCGTTCCGGCGATGGCGCGGCAACCGGAGGCGATGCGGGGCGATTGGCAGGCGCCGCTTGTGGCGCTGCAACGGCGGCGATCGCCGCGAGAAATGTCAGCATCGTCAGTCTCGTTTCTTGAGAGGCATGCGGCAGGGGGCACGGATCACGCCGCGCCCCCTGCCCCGCGTTCAGCGACGTGTCGTCTGCGCCGGGTTGGCTGCGCGGTATTCCGCGGCGGCGCGCGACACGTCCGCCATCGGTACGTTGACCGCGGTTGCGAGGCGCGTGCCGAAGTCCTGGTCGGCCTGGTAGAAGTAGCTGACCATGATCGTCTTCGTGCGCGCCGAGGTCACGACGTTCAGGTCGCCCGCCAGGTTGGTGACGAGATCGGTCCGGTCCTGCGGCTTCAGCGCACGGTAGAACGCGCCGGCCTGCGCGAAGTTGTCGGTCTTCGAGATCGGCTTGGCATCGACCACCGCATCGACCTTGTAGGTCGACTGGCGATACCCGGCCGCAGTCGTCTTCGCCGCGGTCTGCGCCGGAAAGTAGTTCACGTCCGAAGACCGCGTGCCGTGATCGAGCGTGCCGTCCTGGTAGTTGTTCACCACCGGCGCGCGCGGCCGGTTGACCGGCAGCTGGAGCGCGTTGGCGCCAAGCCGGTAGCGCTGCGTATCGGCATACGAGAACAGCCGCCCCTGCAGCATCCGGTCGGGCGAAGCCTCGATCCCCGGCACCATGTTCGACGGTGCGAACGCCGACTGCTCGGTCCATTCGAAGAAATTGTCGGGCACCTTGTTCAGCACCATCTCGCCGACCTTCTTGAACGGCACGTCGAGCCATTCCTTGGTGTCGTCGAACGGGTTGTACGACAGCTTGGCGAACTCCGACGCCTTCATCGTCTGCACCATCAGGTCCCAGGTCGGGAAATTGCCCTTGGCGATCTCGCCGTACAGGTCGTCGGTGAGGTAGTTCCACGATGCGGTCGCGACCTGTGCGCCGTTGAGGTTCTTCACCCCCTGGCGGCTGATCCAGCGAAACTTGGCGAAGATCGTCTCGCCCTGTGCATTGACCAGCTTGAACGCATGGACGCCGTTGCCGTCCATCGTCCGGTACGACGCGGGCGTGCCGAGGTTCGAATAGACATGCGCGAGCATGTTGGTCGCCTCGGGCGTCGCCGAGAAGAAGTCGAACAGGCGGTTCGGATCCTGCTTGTTGGTGATCGGCGAGGGCTTGAGCGAATGGATCATGTCCGGAAACTGGATCGCGTCGCGGATGAAGAAGATCGGCAGGTTGTTGCCGACCAGATCCCAATTGCCCTGGTCGGTGTAGAACTTGGTGGCGAAACCGCGTGGGTCGCGCATGCCCTCGGGGCTGCCCGACGGGTGGATCACGGTCGAGAAGCGGACAAACACCGGGGTCTGCTTGCCGGGCACGAACAGCGACGCGCTGGTGATGTCGGCGATGCTCGCGGTCGCGGTGAACTGGCCGAGTGCACCGGTGCCGCGCGCGTGGACGACGCGCTCGGGGATACGCTCACGGTCGAACCGGGCGAGCTTCTCGATCAGCGTGGTGTCCTCGAGCACGACCGGGCCGAGATCGCCGGCCGCCTTCGAGTGACGGTTCTCGCCGATCGGCGCACCGTTGTCGCGCGTCATCTGCGGTGCCGCCGTGCTGCCGGCATTGCCCTTCGCGTCGACGGTGCCGGCGACGCCGGCCTGTGCGAGCGGGGGCTTGCCTGCCGACACCGGTGCGGCGGCGGTCGTCATGCGGGTTTCGGCCTGCGTCTCGGACGGTGCCACCTGCGCCGCAGCCGGCAGCGCGATCGCGTTTGCCGAAACGGCGGCAAGCAAAATCGCGACCGCAGCCGTGCGGCTTTCAAAACTCTTCATCGGAACCCCTTGTTTATGCCCGCGACATTCGCCGGCACGACCGTGCAGACGGCGCGTTGCGAGGCTCATGGTCGAGCGGCCCAGCCCGGCCAAACAGGGATTTGTGATCACACCCATCGAGCCCCTCACTCGATCCCGTTTTCCGATCTACCTGCACTGCGCGAAGTGACCGGGGTCTCCCACGGATCCTTGGTCGGTCGTCGGGTGCCATATCCAGTTCGGCCTTGCTGCACTGCCGCACGTCGCTTACGCTGCGACTGTGACTGCCCACCGTTCCAGGACCGCCTTCATGGCGACTCTGCTGGCGTTTCTTGCCGTGCTGGGGATGAGTGCGCTCGGCGGATGGCATGCCGCTACGTTCCATAGCGACGAGACGGAACTGACGATCTCCGCGGACCATGTTCACGTCGCGGACGTGATGGACGATCACGACGACAACGTCGTGCATGTCGCCGCGCATGCCGTCAGCCATGCATTCGGAATTCCCGCCAATACCGCGCCGTCGGTCCAGCTCGCCCGCGTCGTTCTGGCATGGCGGACGATCGACAGTATCCTGCCTGCGGGAACCGGCCCGACGTCACCGTTACGCCCCCCACGAGTCTGAGCCTCGCGCGCCAGGATGCGTGCCAGGTTTCACTCGTGCAGGATGACAATGGATGAACGATATTATCGGCCGGTGGCGCATGCGTGCGCTTGCCGGTTCGTTCGCGGCGCTCAGCGCTGCGGGCATGGCGGGGACGGGTGTGGCATGCGCCGATCCCGCGCCTCCCTTCGCGGTGCTTCTGCGCCAGACTGCGGCCTCGCCGAGGGTCGCGATCCTCGACGCCGGAGTCGAGCAGGCCGAGGGGCTCGCCGAACAGGCGCGCGCGCGACCCAACCCATCGATCAGCGTGTATGGCGAGAACTTCGGCGGCTCGTCGCCCTATGGCGGGTTCGGCCGGACCGAGACGACGCTGCAATACAACCACCCGTTCGAGCTGGGCGGCAAACGTGCCTCGCGGATCGAGGCAGGACGAGCCGGTATCGCCGCAGCGCACGCGCGCGGCGTCGAAGGGCGTGTCGCCTATGCCTATGAGCTGGCCCGCGCCTATGCCGGCGCCGAAATCGCCGATCGCCGGATCGCGCTGGCCGAGGACGAGGTCGAGGAAGCCACCGCCGACCTGAAGGTGGCGAGAGCACTGGTCGCGGCCGGCAAGGAAGCACGGCTTCGCCAGCTCCGCGCCGAGACCGAACTGAACGCGCTCCAATCCGACCTGGAGGCGGCAAAGGCCGGGCGGACCGTGGCGTTCGCGCAGCTATCGGCACTGGCGGGGATCGAGACGCCCTATACGAGCCTGTCGGAATCGCTGCTCGACCGGCTTGCGGCCCGCCCCTCGACCGGCCCGATCGATCCGCTCGCCACCGTCTCGGTTCGGGCCGCGCAGGCCGACCGCGATGCGGCGGAACGGCGGATCGTCGTCGAACGCAAGCGCGCTTTACCCGACGTGACCGCGCAGATCGGGGTGCGTCGGCTCGAGATCGACAATGCGACCGCGGTCGTTGCGGGCATCTCGTTGCCGCTCGCCATCTTCGATCGCAACCGCGGCAACATCGCCGCCGCCGAAGCCGAACTCCGCGGTGCCGAGGCCCGTGCCCAGGTCGTGCGGCTCGATGCGCGCGCGGCCGCCGGTTCGGCTCAAGCGCTGATCGACTCGGCGGACCGTCGTGCCACCGCCGCCGACCGCACGCTGGCGACCGCCGAGGAGACATACCGGCTGGCCCGGATCGCGTACGAGGCGGGCAAATCGCCGCTGATCGAACTGCTCGCCGCCCGCCACGGGCTGGGCGTGGCGCGGGGCGTCATCCTCGACGCCGCCGCCGCACGCCTCGACGCCCGCGCCGGATACGCCCGCCTGTCGGGCCGGACCATCACTGGAGACTTGCTCCCATGACCAAGACCCGTCTCTACGCCGGTACCGCCCTCGCCTTGGCGGTTGCCGCCGGGCTGGGGTTCGGCGCCGCACGCCTGACCACGCCGGCTCCCACGGCGCCTCCGACCGAAGCTGCCGCAACGCCGCCTGCGTCCGTCGATGCCGTACCGATCACCGCGGAAGCGATCCGCATCTCCGAGATCGGCGTCGCCCCCGCCGCATCGGGCGAGCTCGATGCCGCGATCCCCGCGTCGGCCACCGTCGAGGCGACACCGGATGCCGAGGCGATACTGACCGCACGGGCGGCGGGCACCGTCACGCGGATCCTTAAGCGGATCGGCGATCCGGTGCGCGCGGGCGAAACGGTCGCGCTGGTCGAAAGCCGCGAGGCGTCGTCGATCGCCGCCGACCGCAGCGCCGCGTCGGCACGCGTGACGCTCGCCGGTCGGCAGTTGGTGCGCGAGCGATCGTTGCTCGCCCAGGGCGTCAGCCCGCGTGCGGACTATGAATCAGCAGAAGCCAACCTCGCCGTCGCGCAGGCCGATGCGCGGCGCGCAAGCGCAGCGGCGGGTGCCGCGCGTGTCACCGGCGATGGACGATCGGTCGCCGTCATCAGCCCGATCACCGGCCGGATCACCGCCGCTCCCGCCAGTCTCGGCCAGTATGTCGCGGCCGAAACCGCGCTGTTCCGCGTCGCCGATCCGCGACGTCTGCAGATCACCGCCAACGTTCCGCCCGCCGACGCGGGTCGCGTTCGCAGCGGCGACCGCGTGGAACTCACCACCAACGATGGGCAGACGATCGCGGGACGGGTCCGCTCGGATACCGGCGTCGTCGATCCCGAGACGCGCGCCGCGACGATCGTCATCGTACCGACGGCCGTCATTGCACCGACTGGGGGCGGCGCGACGCTCGTGCCGGGGCAACTCATCCAGGCGCGGATTTTCGCGAGCGGCGATGCTACGCGGAGCGGCGTGATGGTGCCGCAGGATGCGGTCCAGACGATCGGCAACCGGACGGTGGTGTTCGTCAGGACCCCCGCCGGCTTCAAGGCGCAGACGGTCCAGGTCGGCGCACGCAGCGGCGGGCTGGTCGCGATCGTATCCGGGCTCGCCGCGGGCACGCCGATCGCGACGAGCAACGCGTTCCTGCTGAAGGCCGAACTCGGCAAGAACGAGGGGGGCGAGGAATGATCGCGCGCATCCTCGACCTGTCGGTCCGCGGCCGCTGGTTCGTCGCGTTCCTGACCGCGCTCGTCGTCGCGTTCGGCGCATGGCAGATCACGAAGCTGCCGATCGACGCGGTGCCGGACGTCACCAACCGGCAGGTCCAGATCAGCACGTTCGCGCCCACGCTGGGGCCCGTAGACATCGAGAAACAGGTCACCTTCCCGGTCGAAACCGCGCTGGCAGGGATTCCGGGGCTCGAAATGACCCGGTCGATCAGCCGCAACGGGTTCAGCCAGATCACCGCCGTGTTCACCGACGCGACCGACATCTATTTCGCCCGGGCGCAGGTGACCGAGCGGCTGGCGCAGGCGCGCGACAGTCTTCCCGCGACCATTCAGCCACGGCTCAGCCCGCTCGCCACCGGGCTCGGCGAGATCTTCATGTATTCGGTCGCGTATAATCACCCCGACGGCAAGGGGGACGAACACCGTGCAGGCAAACCGGGGTGGCAACCCGGTGGCGCGTATCTCACCCCCGAGGGCGAGCGGCTCACCACCGAACTCGAAAAGGCGGCGTATCTGCGCACCGTGCAGGACTGGATCATCCGTCCGCAGATGCGCGGCGTGGCGGGTGTCGCGGGTGTCGATTCGAACGGCGGCTATGTGAAGCAATATGTCGTCGAGCCGAACCTCAATGCGCTGTCGACGTATGGCCTGTCGGTCACCGCACTCGCCGACGCGCTCGAACGTGCCAACGTCTCGGCCGGTTCGAACTACATCCGTCGCGCCGGCGAGAGCTTCCTCGTCCGTGCCGACGCCCGGCTGAAATCGGTCGCCGATATCGAGGATGCGGTGGTCGCGACGCGTGGCGGCAACCCGGTCCGCGTCCGCGACGTCGGCCAGGTCGTGATCGGCGGCGCAGTGCGCACCGGATCGGGCAGCCTGATGGGCTCCGAAGCGGTCATCTCGACGATCCTGATGCTGACCGGCGAGAACAGCCGCGTCGTCGCGACCCGCGTTGCCGACAAGCTGGTCGCGATCAACCGCGTCCTGCCACCCGACGTCACCGCGCAGCCGGTCTACAACCGATCGAAGCTGGTCAACGCGACGATCGCGACCGTCGAGAAGAACCTGATCGAAGGCGCGCTGCTCGTCATCGTCATCCTGTTCCTGCTGCTCGGCAATGTCCGCGCTGCGCTGATCACCGCAGCGGTCATCCCGATCACGATGCTGATGACCGCGGCGGGGATGAACGGCCTCGGTGTCTCGGGCAACCTGATGAGTCTGGGCGCGCTCGACTTCGGGCTCATCGTCGACGGTGCGGTGATCATCGTCGAGAACGCGTTGCGCCGCCTCGCCGAGCGGCAGGAGCATGAAGGACGCCTGCTGAGCCGCGACGAGCGGATGGAGGAAACGACGCTCGCCGCGCAGGAGATGGTCAAGCCGACCGTGTACGGCCAGGCGATCATCTTCCTCGTGTTCGTGCCGCTGCTCACCTTCCAGGGAGTCGAGGGCAAGACCTTCGCACCGATGGCGATCACGCTGATGGTCGCGCTGGCGTCGGCGTTCATACTGTCGCTGACGTTCGTGCCGGCGATGATCGCGCTGGTCGTGACCGGCAAGGTCAGCGAGACCGAAGTCGGGCCGATCCGCTGGTTCAAGGCCAGATACGCGCCGATCCTGGAGAAGGCGGTCGCCCGCCCCGTGCCGTTCGTGCTGGGCGGCGTCGGCGTGTTCGTCGCCGCGGTGCTGATGTTCGGGATGCTCGGCGAGGAGTTCATGCCGCAGCTCGACGAGAAGGACATCACCGTCACGAACTTCCGCGTGCCCTCCGCCTCGATCGACCAGTCGACGCAGATGCAGCTGCGGATCGAGGATGCGCTGAAATCGCTGCCGGAAGTGGCGCTGGTGTTCTCGAAGAACGGCAACGCCGATCTCGGCACCGATCCGATGCCGCCCAACGCGTCCGACACGTACGTCATTCCCAAGCCGCAGCGCGAATGGCCCGAGGGCGTGACCAGCAAGGCCGACATCCTCGCGCGGATCGAGGCGAAGATGAAGCCGCTGATCGGCAACCGCACGGAGATCCAGATGCCGATCCAGATGCGCTTCAACGAACTGATCGCGGGCGTCCGCTCCGATGTCGCGGTCAAGCTGTACGGCGACGATCTGGAGGCGATGACCGAACAGGGGGCAAGGATCGCCGCGGCGCTGCGGACGATCCCGGGAGCGGCGGACGTCCAGGCCGAACAGACAGACGGTGCGCCGACCTTCGATATCCAGGTCGATCGCCAGGCGGCCGGGCGCTATGGCCTGCCCGTCGAGGAGGTCGCGAACACCGTTGCCGCGGCGCTCGGTGGGCGCGAGGCGGGCGTGCTGTTCGAAGGCGATCGGCGGTTCGACGTCGTCGTCCGCCTGCCCGATGCCCAACGCGATGACATCGAGACGCTGGGATCGATCCCGGTGATGCTGCCGGCGGTGGACGGCCAGTCGGCACGCTCGATCCCGCTGCGTGAGGTCGCGCGGTTCCGCTATACCGAGGGACTGAACCAGATCAGCCGCGAGAACGGCAAGCGGATGGTCGTCATCCAGGCGAATGTCCGCGGCCGCGATCTGGGTGGGTTCGTAACCGAGGCGCAGGGCAAGGTGGCCGCCATCGCCCTGCCGCCCGGCATGTACACGCAGTGGGGTGGAACCTTCGAAAGCCTGCAATCCGCACGGCTCAGGTTGGCGATCGTCGTGCCGATCTGCTTCGTGCTGATCTATGCGCTGCTCTACATGGCGCTGGGCGGTTTCGTCCCAGCAGCGATCGTGTTCAGCGCGGTGCCGATGGCGTTGGCGGGCGGCGTGTTCGCGCTGCTGCTGCGCGGCATCCCGTTCTCGATCACCGCGGCGGTCGGGTTCATCGCGCTGTCTGGCGTCGCAGTGCTCAACGGCCTCGTGATGATGAGCGCGATCCGCAAACGACGTGATGATGGCGAAAGCGACGACGCGGCAGTCGTCGGCGGCGCCATGGAGCGCGTCCGCCCGGTATTGATGACCGCGCTCGTGGCGAGTCTCGGCTTCGTACCGATGGCGCTGGCGACCGGCACCGGCGCGGAGGTGCAGCGACCGCTCGCGACCGTCGTCATCGGCGGGCTCGTCACCTCCACCATCCTGACGCTGCTCGTGCTCCCGGCCATCACCGTGCTGGCGGCGAGACTGGTTCGACGAAGGGGCAGGCTCGCCGAGGCGTGATAGCGCCCGATCCGACGAGCCGGGCACCTATCGAGCGAGATACGACGTGGCGTCCGGTCCCCCTGCACCCGGCGGAAATCGCGCACGCAGCGCTTCCCTCGATCGGGCGATCGGCAATTCGGTGCTTCCAGAAGGTCTCCCTGCACAATACGGCGTATCGCTGCCGCGAGCCGCGGTGATTTCCGGGTGGTCCGGTTTGGAGGCGGGCATGGCGAGCTTGGCAGGCGAGACGACGGCGGCCGTATCCGCAACCACGCGCGGCGCCGCCGCCGCCCCCGCTGCGACTGCGACTGCGACTGCGACTGCGACTGCGATTGGGCGGTTGATGAGCATCGACGCGCTGCGTGGGCTCGTCATGCTGCTCATGCTGCTCGATCACCTGCGCGAGACGTGGGTCCTGTACATGCCCGTCAGCGATCCGGTCGATGCCCGGACGGTCATGCCCGCGCTCTTCTTCACACGCATCACCAGCACGTTGTGCGCCCCGGTCTTCGTCGCGCTGACCGGGCTGTCGGCGTATCTATACGGCCAGAAGCACACGCCGGCCGAAACATCCGCGTTCCTGCTAAAACGCGGGCTGTTCCTGATGATTCTCGAACTCACCTTCGTGAACTTCTCGTGGCGCGCCGAACTGCCGTTCCAGTTCGTGTTCCTTCAGGTCATCTGGGCGATTGCGCTGTGCATGATCGCGCTCGCCGCACTGCTGCATCTTCCACGCAAGGCGATCCTGATACTGGGGCTGGCCATAGTCGGTGCGCACAACCTGCTCGACGGGATCGTCCTGCCGCCCGATCATCCGCTCTACGTGCCGTGGGGCGTCGTTCACGAGCGTTCGGTGACGCAGTTCCTCGGCATGACCATCAAGATCAACTATCCGGTGCTACCCTGGATCGGCGTGATCTGCCTCGGCTGGTCGATCGGTCCCTGGTTCACGATCCTCGCCGCGGACGAACGGCGGCGGCGGCTGAGGATACTCGGCATCGCGATGGTCGTCGGGTTCACGCTTTTGCGGCTGTTCAACGTCTACGGCGATACGCCGTGGTTCGTGGTGCCGGGCGATCGCCTGCGCACTCTCATGAGCTTTCTGGCACTGACCAAATATCCGCCTTCGCTGCTGTTCCTGTTGCCGACTCTCGGGATCGGCGCGATCCTGCTCGGTGTCTTCGAAAGGCTGGAAGGCCGGCGTGTATCGCATTGGCTGTCGGTACTCGGCGGTGCGCCGATGTTCTTCTACCTCTTCCACCTCTATCTGCTGCGGATTCTCTATCTGTCCGCACTGGCGATCTTCGGACCCAATCACGGCGCGATCTTCGGGTTCGATTCGCTCGCCTGGGTATGGGTCTGTTTCGCGGCACTGATCGTGCCGCTCTATTTTCCGACCCGCTGGTTTTCCGACCTGAAGCGGCGCCGCAAGGATATCTGGTGGCTGAAATACCTGTGAGCCCGCGTGGCGGGCCAGACGGTCCCGGCCTGCGCACCCGCTTCGATTGCGTGAGGGTTTGCCGCCTGCCCCGCGTATGACAGGGAAAGATCCGGAGCATGCCATGAAAGATCCTGTCGACGCCTGCCTAGCCTCGATGGCCGCCACGCCGATCCCGGCCCGGTTGTCGTCGATCGAGACCGATGTGTTTGCCGCGATCGACAACGCGGCACGCGACGATGCCGGACGACGCAGCATCGGCAGGCTCTCGATCGGTGCAGCACTCGCACTCGGCCTGGTCGGAGGCGGCGTGGTCGGCGGCACCGTGCAGCCCGCCATCGCCGGCCCGATGAGCACCGACTCGCTGGCCCCGTCGACCTTGTTGCTCGGCCGATGACGGCGGCCGTGCGGCGCAATCTGCTGACGATGTTGCTCGCATTGCTGGCGGCACTCGCGGGTGTCGTGATCGGTTGCCGGATCATGCTGCCGCACGGCCATCGCGGGTCGGAGATCCACGCGCTGATCCACGCGAACATCGAACTCGATGCGCGGCAGGACGCCGCGATCGACGCGCTCGAAGCCGATTTCTCGGTCACCCGGCAACGCTACGAATCGCAGCTTCGCGCCGACAACGCGCACTTGGCGTCCGCGATCGCCGAAGAGCATGGCAACGGGCCGAAGGTCGCCGCCGCGATCGATCGGTCGCATCACGACATGGGGGAGCTGCAGAAGGCGACACTCGCGCATGTCTTTGCGATGCGCCGCGTCCTCCGTCCGGACCAGGCCGCGACCTTCGACACAGTCGTCGTACGGGCGCTGACCTCGGCCCCGTGAGCGCCGACCTCGATGCACTGGCGGATCCTGACCTCGTCTCGCTGTATCTGGCGACGCGCGCGCAACGCGTGTTCGCGACGATCGTCATGCGACACAAGCAGCCGCTCTACCGGTTGATCGTCGCGCAGGTCCGTGACGCCGACGAGGCCCTCGATCTGGTCCAGGAGACGTTCGTCGCCGCGCATGGTGCGCTGGCTCGGTTCGATACGACGCGGTCGCTTCGCGCGTGGCTTGCCCGGATCGCGATCAACAAATGTCGCGACTGGGCGCGGCGGCGGCGCGTCCGGAACTTCCTGTCACACATCCTGCCGCTGCACGCGACGCGCGATGTCGTGGACGACACCGTGAACGTCGAAACCGCGGCAATCGGTCGCGACACGCTGGCGCGGACGCTGGATGCGATCGGTCGGCTGCCCGCGGCGCTACGCGAACCGCTGCTGCTGTGCACGGTCGAGGACCTGAGCCAGGCCGAGGCGGCGGAGGTGCTGGGGATCAGCGTGAAGGCGGTCGAAACGCGGGTCCGGCGTGCGCGCGCTGCACTTTCGACGTCCGCTTGAGGGCAGCGGAGCCGGGCCGCGTATACTCAGCATGAAACTCTCGCGTAAGGCCCAGCATGATTGACCAAGATCGCCGCCGCTTTCTTCGGAACGCGGGATGTGGTGTCGGCGCGCTTGCGGTGCCGTGGCTGCCGGCCTGGGCGCAACCGGTGACGGCCGGCACGACCACGCCGCTGCCGACCGTCTCCGGCGACACGATCGCGCTGAAGGTCGCGCACCAGATGATGACGATCGACGGCAAGCCCGCGCACGGAATCGGTATCAACGGCACCGTGCCGGGTCCGCTGATCCGCCTGCGCGAAGGCCAGACGGTAAAGCTCGCGGTCACCAACGATCTCGACGAGGAAACCTCGTTCCACTGGCACGGCCTGCTGGTGCCGTTCCAGATGGACGGCGTGCCGGGGATCAGCTTTCCCGGCATCGCCGCGCGCACGACGTTCACGTACGAGTTCCCGCTGATCCAGTCCGGCACCTACTGGTATCACAGCCACTCGGGATTGCAGGAGCAGATGGGCCATTACGGTCCGATCGTCGTCGATCCCGCGGGCACCGATTCGATCGCGTCGGACCGCGAGCACGTCATCCTGCTGTCCGATCACAGTCCGCTGCATCCGCACGCGATCTTCAAGAAACTGAAGCAGCAGGGTGGCTATTTCAATTACCAGAAGCAGACGCTCGCCGGGTTGCTGAGTGGCAAGGATCAGCCGCTGAAGGACCGCACGATGTGGGGCGGGATGCGAATGGACCCGACCGACGTGTCCGACGTCACCGGATCGACCTACACCTACCTCGTCAACGGGCACGGCCCCGCGGATAACTGGACCGCGCTGTTCCAGCCTGGCGAGCGTGTCCGGCTGCGGATCGTCAACGCGTCGGCGATGACGATCTTCAACGTGCGTATTCCCGGTCTCAAGCTGACGATCGTTCAAGCCGACGGTCAGAACGTGAAACCGGTCGCGGTCGACGAGTTCCAGATCGCGGTCGCCGAAACCTACGACGTGATCGTCGAGCCGGCCGCACCGATCGCCTATACGCTGGTTGCCGAGGCTTGGGACCGGTCGGGCTTGGCACGCGCCACGCTGGCACCACGCGTGGGAATGATCGCCGCCGTCCCCGCGCTGCGTACGCGACCGCTCGCGACCATGAAGGACATGGGCATGGGCGATATGCCGGGCATGTCAGGGATGGAGGGCATGTCCGGGATGAAGGGTATGGAACACCACGCGGCACCCGCCAGTACGCCAGCCGCGAAGTGCCTGCCCGAACATGCGGCGATGGGGCACTGCACGCCCGACGAACCGATGGGCGAAGGTGGGATGGCCGGCATGAGTCACTCTATGCGCGATTTCTCCAACGCACCCGGGTTGCCGAAAACGCCGACCGTCCAGACGGTGGCGCCGATGCCGATGGATCGCACCGGTGAACCGCCCCAGGGACTTGGCGACGTCGGCCATACGGTGCTGGTCTACAGGGATCTGGTCGCGCTGGAGCGCAATCCCGATCTGCGCGCGCCGTCGCGGCAGATGCGGATCCACCTGACCGGCAACATGGAGCGCTATATGTGGGCGTTCGACGGCGTGAAGCTGAACGAGGTCAAGGCACCGATCCCGTTCCGTGCGGGCGAGCGCGTCCGCGTGACGCTGGTCAACGACACGATGATGGCGCACCCGATCCACCTCCACGGGCATTTCTTCGAACTGGTGACCGGACACGGCGACCATGCGCCGCGCAAGCATACGATCAACGTCGCCCCCGGCGGCACCGCGACGTTCGATCTTACCGCGGACGCGATCGGCGACTGGGCGTTCCACTGTCATTTTCTCTATCATATGCACGCCGGGATGATGCAGGTCGTCACGGTTCGAGCCGACGACGCACCGGGAGCAGCGGCATGAAGACGCTCCTGCTGACCGTGCCGATCCTTATGGTCGCAACGCCCGCAGCGGCGCAGATGCACGACATGGCCGGGATGAAGATGCCCGGCATGACGATGCCCGCGAAGGGGCCAGCAAAACCGGATGTAAAACCGCACGCGGAGCCGAAGGCGGCCGCGAAGGCCAGGGCGGTTGTGAAGGCGAAACCCTCGGAAAAACCGAAGCCCATACCGAGAAAGACTCACGCCGAGGTCGCCAAGCCGATGGCAATGCCCGGCATGGACATGACGGCGCCGGCGGGACCACCGAGTTCGACATCGGCAGCGCCCCTGTCCAACGCATGCCCGCCTGAACACGCAGCGATGGGGCATTGCACGCCTGCGGCACCGTCATCCGAGCCGGCACCGGTAGCGCCCTCCGGTACCGATCAGGCCGCCGGCGACGCCCCGCCCCCCGCCCCGCCCACAACGCTTGCCGCCGCACGGTTCTACGATCCCGCGACGATGGCGACGGCCAACCGACTGATGCGCGACGAGCATGGCGGCATGCGGCTCAGCCAGGTCATTTTCAACCTCGCCGAGGTGCAGGTCCGGAACGGCCGCGACGGCTATCGCTGGGACGGCGAAGGCTGGTTCGGTGGCGACATCCACCGCCTGGTGGTCAAGACCGAAGGCGAGGGCAGCTTTGCCGACAGGGTCGACAACGCGGAAGTGCAGGTGCTCTATTCGAAGGCGCTGGATCCCTATTGGAACCTCCAGGCCGGCGTCCGCCAGGATCTTGGCGCAGGTGCGAAACGGACCTATGCCGTGGTCGGCGTGGAGGGACTCGCGCCGTACTGGTTCGATGTCGAAGGTACGGTCTTCCTGTCGGACAAGGGTGACGTGCTCGCGCGAGGCGAGGCATGGTACGACCAGCGCATCACGCAACGCGCGATCCTCCAGCCGCGCGTCGAAATGAACTTCGCCGCGCAGGACATGCCGGGCAGCCGGATCGGCGCTGGGCTATCGACCGCCGAAGTCGGTCTCCGCCTCCGCTACGAGATCAAACGCGAGTTCGCGCCCTATGTTGGCGTATCGTGGGAGCGTCGCTACGGCGCGACGGCACGCTTCGCTCGTGCCGATGGCGACGACACCGGCGGCATCGCGCTCGCGCTGGGGGTTCGTGCATGGTTTTAAGCGCGGCGGCGTTTCGGTTTCGAAGATTCGAGCATCGGACCCGCACGCGAACGTCGAACAGCTATCTCCCATGCGGAACAGCGAGCACTCAACCACTACATAAAACGCAGTAGTGCCGGGCAAACCTTGCCGCGCACTCACTCCTAGTCTGGATACGGCCCCTTCCCGCCTTCCGCGATCAGTTGGTCCGTGCGCGCTTCGATGACCGGAACCGGCACCGATCCCATTTCGAGCATCGCGTCGTGGAACGCGCGGATGTTGAACTTCGCGCCGAGCTTGTCCTGCGCCTTTTTCCGCGCCGCCTGGAACGCCATCTGCCCCATGTAATAGGACAGCGCCTGCCCCGGCCACGCGATGTAGCGATCGACCTCGGTCTCGATCTCGTGGTTGGACAGCGCGGTATTGTCGTGCAGATAGTCCTGCGCCTGCTTCCGGCTCCAGCCCTTGGCATGGATGCCGGTATCGACCACCAGCCGTGCCGCGCGCCATGCCTGATAGCTCAGCATCCCGAACAGGTCGTACGGCGTCTCGTACATCCCCATGTCCTCGCCGAGCGTTTCGCAATACAGCGCCCAGCCCTCGCCATAGACCGACAGATACGTGTCGCGCCGGAACGCCGGCAGGGCCTTGTTTTCGGAAGCGAGCGGCATCTGGAACGCATGCCCCGGTGCGCTCTCGTGCAGCGTCAGCGCGACCTGCGAATAGAACGGCCGCGACGGCAGGGCATAGGTATTGACCAGATAGATGCCCGGCCCACCACGCCCGCCGGTGTAGAACGGCGCGATGTCCGCGGGCACCGGCTTGATCGCGAACCGGCTGCGCGGCAGGTGGCCGAACCACGACGACGCCTTGCCGTCGAACGTCTTGGCGATCCACGCCGCGCGGTACAGCAGGTCGTTCGGCGTCTTGGGATAGAATTGCGGATCGGTGCGCAGGTGATTGAAGAACGCCTGCAGGTCGCCCTGGAACTTCACGCTCCGCATGACACCATCCATCCGCGCGCGGATCTTGGCGATCTCGGCGAGCCCGAGCGTATGGATCTGCTCCGGCGTGAGGTCCTGCGTGGTGTATTCGTGGACCTTCGACTGGTAATAGGCCTTGCCGTCGGGGAGGTCGTACGCCGCCAGCCCCTCGCGGGCATGCGGGATGTAGTCGGTGCGCAGGAACTTCAGCAGCGTCGCATAGGCCGGCACGACCGCCTGCGAGATCGCCGCCGCGCCCTCGGCCCTCAGCGCAGCCTGGTCGGCGGCAGGGATCGTCGAGGGGAATGTCTTGAACGGCTCGTAGAACGGCGACTCCAGCGGCGTCTTCGCCTCCGCGACCTGCGCAACGCCGATATCGCGCCCCGTTAGAGTCACTCGCGCCGGCGTGAACCCGCGCGCGAGCCCGGCGCGCATGTTGCCGGTCTGCTGTTCGAAATAGCGCGGGATTTGCCGCATCATCGCGATGTAATCGCGATAGTCCTTCACCGACTTGAAATTGCCACGCGCGCCCTCGGCGACATCGCCCCAGAAGCTCGTGTCCGCGGTCAGCGGCTTTTCGTAGTCGCGGTAACGTTGCTCGGCGAGCAGGGCTTCGATCTGTTGCGCATAGACGGCGTAATTGACACGGTTGGCCGGCGAGAGGCTGACGGGGGCGATCGCCGCCAGTTGGCGCGACACGTCGGTCCAGCGCGCGAGGCGGTCGGCCTGCGCCTTGGGGCCGACGTCCGGCAGGCGGGGTGCGGCGTTCGGGTTGTCCTCGCCCTGCGCAAACTGAAGTTGCCGCCATGCATATTCCGACGTGTAGAGTGCCTTGAACCGCGCATCCGCAGACGTCGCCGCCGCAGCCGCCTTTGGAGCCTTGGCCGGCTTGGCCGGCTTGGCCGGCTTGGCCGGCTTGGCCGGCATCGCCGCCCCCGCCGTGGAGCCTAGCGCAAGCAACAGGATCAGTGCCTTCATCGTCATTCTCCTGGAACCAGCGCCATGATGTCGCGGTACAGCGCAGCCGGTATCACCACGCCCTCGGTCAGACTCCGCGCCCGCGCCGCGTAACGCCGCTGCGACGGCAGGCGCGCGCCCTGCTCTTCGATCGCGCCGAACATCGCTTCCGCACGCGCGAGATGCTCGGTCACGGCACTGCCGAGGAACCCGGCGGGATCGATCGCGATGATCAGTTCGCCGCCGATCGGCGACCCGCCACGTGCCGCGTCCGCCTTCAGCGACTCCCGGCTGGTCATGTCGCCGATCAGCGGCCCCGCAAGCAATTCCACCATCGCCGCCAGCGCCGAGCCCTTGTGCCCGCCGAACGTCCGCATCGCGCCGTTCAGCACCGCCGCCGCCTCGGTGGTCGGCTGCCCATCTGCATCATAGCCCCAGTCGTCGGGCACTGCCTTCCCCGCGCGCCGATGCAGTTCGATCTCGCCGCGGGCGACCGCACTCGTCGCAAAGTCGAACACGAACGGTTCGCGCCCCGGCCGCGGCCAGCCGAACGCGATCGGATTGGTCCCGAAGACCGGCTGCGTGCCCCCCGCCGGCGCTACCCAGGCATGGCTCGGCGTGACCGCTATTACAACGAGGCCATCCTGCGCGAGCGCCTCGACCTCGGGCCACAACGCCGCGAAATGCACCACGTTGTTGAGTGCCAGCGCGGCGATCCCGTACCCTTGCGCCTTCTTCGCCAGCAGCGGTCGGCCGCGCTCGAACGCGAGTTGCGCGAACCCGCCGTCGCCATCGACGCGGACCAGGGCTGGCGCCGGTTCGCTCACCACCGGATCGGCATCGACCGCGACGACGCCCTTCGCGATGCTGTTCGCCGCGACCAGCAGGCGGTAGATGCCGTGGCTCGCGCAGCCATCGCGCTCGCCGGCGACCATCGTCTCCGCCACCGCCTCGGCATGCGCGCGTGACAGCCCTGCCCCGAGCAGGACTTTGCACGCCAGTGCCCGCACCTCGTCGAGCGTCATCCGCACGTCTTCGCTCATGCGGCGGCACCCGGCTTGGCGGTCACGATCCGCACACCGAACACGGGCCCGGCGGACGATCGATCATGCGGCACGAACCGCACCTTCACGCTCGCCTTGCCGTTCGTCATTCCGACCGGCAGCGGATAATCCACATCGAAGAACTTGCCCGGCTTGTCCGCCTCGAGATGCTGGGTCGCGACCTTCACATTGTCGACCAGAATATCGAAATCGCGCGCGCGTTCGTCGCCCCAATAGGTCGCCTGCAACACCAGCGGCCCTGCGCGGGTCTTCATCGCGAACTCGAAGAATCCGCCCGACCGCGCATCGCGCCCATTCCGCCCGCGATAGCTGACCGGATACGAAATCTCCGACGTCAGCGCATGATCGCGCTCGGGCTGCATCTCGCCCAGATGCATCACGTCGACCGACCGTGCGGCGATATCCTTCAACCGCGCCTGTTCGGTCAGGAACGCCGCCTCCTCGGTCTTCCACGCGGTCTCGCTGAACCGCTTGAAATACACCGCGCTGCGCCGGTCGTACTGGCTGTAGAACGGGACGAAGTTCAGGTCGCCGGGCCGGATGATCCCGTGCGTCGCGTAGGTCGCGTCGCCGGTCGCGGTCGGCGTGAACGCGGCGAGCAGGTCCGCGCCGACCATCGCCGGATCGGCCTGCTCCCATTTCGCCTCGGTCGAGCCAAGATCGGCGGCCATCACCATCGGCCCACGCAGCACCGCGACCGTATCGAGATCGCCCGGCGCGCTCTCCAGCCGCAGATCGAGCGGCACGGTGATCGCGACGACATCGCCCGCCTTCCACCGCCGCTCGACGACCGCATAGCCCTTCGCGATCACCGGCACGACCGTGGTGCCGTTGACCGTCACCGTCGCGCGCCCGTTCGCCCAGCCCGGCACGCGCAACGCGATCGGAAAGCGGCCCGGCCTGCCAAGCCTGGTCAGCGTCAGTCGCGATTCCGGCTCGTAGGGATAGCGCGTGTCCAGCGTCAGCACCGCGCCGCGCGCCTTCCACTGCGCCTCCGCCGGGATGTAGAGATTGACCAGCAGCGTATCGCCGCCCTCCCAGAAGATCGCCTCGCCGTGTTTGGCATGGCTCTCCATGCCCGTACCGACGCAGCACCAGAACGCGTCGTCCGCCGGTGTCGAATACTCGCGCGCCGACCCCGTCATCAGCGGCGTCATATAGGTGAAGCCCGCATTCTTCGGGTTCTGCGCGGCCATGATATGGTTCAGATGCGCGCGCTCGTAATAGTCGAACATCGCGCCGTCCGGCGCCCAGCCGTATAGCTGCTGCGTGAGCTTCAGCATGTTGTAGCTGTTGCAGTGCTCGCACGTCTGCTCCGTGATGTGCGTGGCGATGCTGTCGGGTTCGGAGAAATACTCGCGGTCGGCATTGCCGCCAATCACATAGCTGTGGTGCTGCGTGACGGTATTCCAGAAGAACCGCGCGGCATTCGCAGGCGCGGGCTTGCCGGTCAGTTCGTGGATCCGCGCCAGGCCGATTAGCTTCGGCACCTGCGTGTTGGCATGGAAATTGGCCAGCTTGTCCTCACCCGCGACCATCGGATCGAGCATTTTCCGATCGTAGAGCCGTTCCGCGACATCGAGCCAGCGACGATCCCCGGTCCGCGCCGACAACTCGGCGAAACTCTCGTTCAGGCCGCCATATTCGCACCCCAGCAACTGCTGCATCTGCGCATCGTCGAGGGCTGCGAACACCCTTGCGAAATACGCGCCGAGTCCGGTCGCGACAGCCAGCGCCTGCGTGTTGCCCCACGCCGCGTGCACGTCGAGCAACCCCGCAAACACCTTGTGCACCGTATACAAAGGCGACCACGAGCCGTTGAGATCGAACCCGCCCGACTTGATCTCACCGCGCATCACCTCGGGGAAGATCTCCTCCCCATCGACGACCGTCCCGTCCTTACGCTTGCGCCCCAGCGCGCCGATATACCCCGTCCCGCGCTTGGCCTGCGCCCGTGCCAGTTCCGCGACGACGTACTCGGCCCGGACACGACATTCCGCGTCACCGGTCTGCGCATGCATCAGAACCAGCGCGGTCAGGTAATGGCCGAGCGTATGCCCGGCGATCGTATCGCTTTCCCATCCGCCGTACAGTGGCGCCTTGGCGGGCAGCCCGGCATAGACCATGAAATTGTGCAGCAGCCGATCCGCGCTCAACCGCAGCAGATACGCGCGATTGACCTCGACCGCGGTCGCGTAGACGGATGGTCGCAATCGTACCGCGGACAGCGGCAGGGGCTTGGCCCGCGGCGGCAACAGCGTCGTCGTATCCTTGCCGAACGCCTGTTCGCCCACCGACAAGAGCGCCACCGCCGTCGTCCCCATCAACACATCCCGGCGGCTCGCAAGCATAATCATCTCCATTCGGATATCGTATACTATACATTGAAGTGCGGGGTGCAAGCGCCGACTTGCCAGCTCGGGCCGAGCATAGCCCGCCTGCCGCTCTCCGTCAGCGCAGACCTCAGCCTGCCCAAACAGCATTCCACGTTGACGCAGTGCAGCATCGCACCTAACAGCCCGCGCTCGCCAATACGCTAAGCCTCACGAGGCGCAGCCTAGCTCAGCGCTGGAGGCGCCGCGTGACAATGACCATGACTTTCGCCGATCTCGCCCTTGCGCCATTTTTGCTGCAGGCGCTCACTGAAGAGGGCTATGTCAGCCCGACCCCGATCCAGGCGCAATCGATACCGATGCTTCTGCAGGGTCGCGACATGCTCGGTATGGCGCAGACCGGCACGGGCAAGACCGCAGCGTTCGCGCTGCCGCTGCTGCACCGGCTTGCTGCCGATTCTCGGCCTGCACCCAAAAATGGTGCTCGTATCCTCGTCCTGGCGCCAACGCGTGAGCTGGTGTCGCAGATCGCCGCAGGCTTCGAGAGCTTTGGCCGCCATCTGAAGCCGCGCGTGACGACGATCTTCGGTGGCGTCAGCCAGTTCCACCAGGTCAAGGCGCTCGAGGCTGGCGTCGACATCATCGTCGCGGCACCGGGCCGGCTGCTCGACCTGATCGACCAGGGCCTGTGCGACCTGTCGCAGCTCGAGGCGCTGGTGCTCGACGAGGCGGATCAGATGCTCGACATGGGCTTTGCCAAGCCGATCGAGCGGATCGTCGCGACGCTGCCGGCGGATCGCCACACCTTGTTGTTCTCGGCGACGATGCCGAAGTCGATCGCCGCGCTAGCCGAGAGCCTTCTGAGCGATCCGGCAAAGGTCGAGATCGCCCCGCCATCGACCACCGTCGACCGGATCGAGCAGTCGGTGATGTTCCTCGATGCCGGCGACAAGAAGGCCGCGCTGCTGGCCCTGTTGCAGACGCCGGACATGGGCCAGGCGGTCGTCTTCACGCTGCAGAAGAACATCGCCAACGAGGTTTGCGCCTTCATCGGCGAGGCTGGCATCACCGCTGAAGCGCTGCACGGCAACAAGTCGCAGGGCCAGCGCGAGCGTGCGCTCGACGCCTTCCGCGCCGGGACCGTGCAGGTTCTCGTGGCCACGGATATCGCCGCACGCGGGATCGACGTCGACACGGTAACGCATGTCTTCAATCACGACCTGCCCAGCCTCCCGGAAAGCTATGTCCACCGGATCGGCCGGACCGGTCGCGCAGGCCGCAGCGGTTTTGCCATCACGTTGTGCGACGCAGAACAGCGCGCCTGGCTTCACGACGTCGAGCGCGAGATCGGTCGCACCCTGACCGTTCAGGACGATCACGAATGGCATTGCGAAGTGGCGCGCCACTCGACCAAGCGCGCGCCGGTACTGGGCGGTGGCCCGGTCAAGCAGGTCAAGCCGACGAAGGAGCGCGTGCGCAAGGTCTGGACCGAGGAAGAGAAGATCGCCGCGCGCATGGCGGCGATGGCGTAATACGCTCTTCGGCGGCCATTCGAGCTGCGGCGTCTGCCGCAGCAGGTCGCTAGATCTCCACCGCGAGGCGAACCGATACGGTACGGGGTGCGCCCGGATAATTGGTCGTGCGCGCCACCGGCTGTTCGATGTAGAACGTGTCCGCGACGTTCCGGACGATCAGGCCGAGGCGGTAGCGGTCCGCGATCCGGTAGTCGGCGGTCAGGTCGACGCGCGTATAGCCCGGAATCCTGTAGGTGTTCGCAAGGTCTCCCTCGCGCTCGCCGACTCGCGTCGCACCCGCGCCCAGCATCACACCTGCCAGCGGGCCATGCGCGATCCGATAGGTGGTCCACACACTCGCGCTGAACTCGGGCACGCCGCGTAGACGGTTACCGACCGCGATCACGCTGTCGCGCGTCACCGTCGCATCGAGATAGCCGGCGCTGGCGATCATCCGCCAGCCCGGCAGAACCTCGCCGCTGAGGTCGATCTCGGCACCACGCACGCGCTGCTGCCCGGTCACAACGACGAAGCCGCTATTGTCGGGATCGGCGCTCGACACGTTGTTCTTGGTGATGTCGAACACCGCGGCGGTTGCGATCAGGCGGCCGTCCGCCGGGGTCAGCTTGATGCCGGCCTCGTATTGGCGCCCAGTTTCGGGCGGGGCAGAGCCGCCGCCGAAGATGCTGGCGCTACGTGGCCGGAACGAGGTCGACCAGTTGCCATAGATCGCGAGCACCGGGTGCGGATGCCAGACCAGACCAAGCCGCGGCGATGCGCGCCGGCCGTTCTCGACGGTGCGGGCGCCGTTGTCGACGGTCGTCTGGTCGACATCGTCCCAGCGTACGCCCGCGAGGATGTCGGTCGTGTCGCCGATGCCGATCTGATCCTGGACATAGCCTGCACGGTAGCGGGCATCGACCGCGATCGTCCTTGCCGGCACGAATGCGCCGGGTTGCGCGCCCTGCACCGGATTGGCGATGCTGATGCGGGCCAGCGTCGCACGCGCTTCGCTGGTGTCGCGGTGTGCGTCGACATACTCGAAGCCGGCGAGCAACAGATGATCCAGCGGACCGGTGCGGAAGCGGACCAGCGCCTCGCTCTGACTGGTGGTCGCGGAAACCTGCTGGACCTGCTTCACGCCGCGACGCAGGACGAACAGCCCGTCGGTGCTGAGCCCCGTGAAGTCGGCGACCGTCCGCCCGCTGTCCCCCGACTGGCGCGAGACGATCTGGCGCAGCGTCAGCCAGTCGGCGACGTCGTGCTCGATGCGACCGCGGATGGTGTGCGAGCGCCCGTAGTTCTTCGACCAGGGCTCACCGAAGCCGCGCCCGACCGGGCCCGCGACGGTGTTGCCGACGACGACCAGGCCGCGGTCGCCGGGGCTGGTCTGATAGGTGTAATCATAGTCGATATCGGCGCGCGTCTTCGTACCGGGACGCCATGCGAGCGTCGGCGCGAAGAAGACGCGGGCGCCGTCCGCCTGGTCATCGCGGAAGCTGCCGGTCTTCTGCCCTGCCATGCTGACGCGCGCAGCGAGCGTGTCGGTGAGCGGCCCGGTCACCGACAGCTGTCCCCGCCGCAAGCCGAAATCATTGGCCTGCACCGCCGCCTCGATCCCGAAATCCTGCGAAGGGCGGCGGGTGACGATGTTGATCGTGCCCCCCGGCTCGCCGCGCCCGTAGAGCACCGATGCAGGGCCCTTCAACACCTCGACCTGCGCGACGTTGGCGAGATCGCGAACCGTCTCGGTGAAGTTCTGCGCGGGGCTGAGCAGGATGCCGTCGATCGCGTAGGAATTCACCTCGAACCCGCGCACCATGAACAGCTCCGAGCGATTGCCCTGCGTGCCGCCCTGCTGGACGTTCGACACATTGGCGACAGCATCGCCCAGCCGCGTGATCTGCTGTTCGTCGATCACTTCGCGCGGGATCACCTGGATCGCCTGCGGGATATCCTCGATCCGGGTCTGCGTGCGGGTGGCGCCGGCTGCCCGCTCGGGACGGACGCTGTGGCGACGCCCGGTCACCAGGATCTCGTCGAGCAGCGAGCCGTCCTGCGCCGCGGCTGAAAGAGGTGCGAGCGCGGCAAGGAGACTCGAGGCAAGCAAGGCGTAACGGACGTGCATCAATAGATATCCCGACGGTACAAGGAGGTGGCGATCATCGTTTCGACACGATCGTCGCCGAGGATCGCCCGGAGTGCGGCATCGACTTCGCTCGCCATCCCGGCGAGACTGCCGCAGACGTAGAACGCGGCGCCGCGGTCGGCCCAGTCGACGATCCCGGACGCGTTCTCGTAGAGCAGGTGCTGGACGTACCGACCGCACCCGGCGTCGCGGGAGAACGCGCGATCGATTCGGGCGAGCGTCCCACGGCCGAGCAGCCCGTCGAGTTCGTCTGCGAACGGCCGGTCATGGCCTGCGCTGCGTTCGCCGTAGAACAGCCACGCGGCGCCGCCACCGGTCCGCGCACGGTTTCGCAGATGTGCCATCAGCCCGGCAAGGCCGGTCCCGTTGCCGATGAGTACGAGTGGCGTGGCCGGGTCTTCCGGCGCGGCGAACCCGGGGTTCGCGCGGATGCGAACCGGGATCGGATCGCCGATCGCCGCGATCTTCGTGAGCCAGCCCGAGCCGATCCCCAGCCCGCCATCCGCCGCAGGACATTGCCGCACGAGCAGCTCGACCATCCCGGACGCTGCGATCGATGCCACCGAATAATCACGGTGCGGCAGCGGTTTCAGCGCGTCGGGATCGACCATGCCATCCTCCGGCAGGATCGCGGTGGCGAGTGCGTTGCGCAACGCGGCATCGTCGGTCGCATCGCAGGCCGCGAGCACGCGGTCGATCCGCGCGGGATCGTGGCGCGGCTGGATTTCTGCGATCGCGCCCGGTGTCCAGTCGGCGTCGGCCGGCGCGGCCAGGACGACGCGGTAGACCGGCGCACCCGGGCTGCCCGGATTGACCAGCGTGCGTTCGACCAGCGGCCACGGCGCATAGGCGGCGGGCTGCCAGTCGGACTGTGCGGCATCGGCACCGATCGCGTGCAGCTGTTGCTGCCAGTGGCGCTCGCCGTCGGGATCGTCGCCGTCGAGCTCGACCAGGTCGAACAGCCGCCGCGCGCCGCTGGCATGCAGCCACGCATCGACGCGGTGGCCGAACGCGCAGAAATCGACATATTCGCGGTCGCCGAGCGCGAGCAACGCATAGTCGACGCCCGACAGATCGGCAGGCATCGCCATGACCGAGCGCTCGAACGCGTGCGCCGGATCGGGGGCATCGCCCTCGCCATAGGTCGCGACCACGAACAGCACGGTGCCGGCTGCACGCAGATCGGCCGGCGACACCGCCGCCATCGCGCGCACCGTCGCCTGCGGGAACGCGGCGGCACTCAGCCGGGCGAGCCGCTCCGCACTGCCGGTCTGCGAGGCATGGACCACGAGGACGCCCGTGCCGTCCTGCGCCTGTCCGGACGTCATGACCGCCGCCAGCGCGCGCTTGCTGCGGCGGCGCGCGAGATACAGCAGCAGCCCGGTCACCGTGAACAGCGGCATCGTCAGGCTGGTCAGGAACAGCGCGATACGCCCCGGCAGCCCGAAGAATGCCCCCGTATGGAGCGGATAGATGTTGGTCGCGATCGTCTCGCCGGTGCTCCGGTCGGCATAGCGATCCGTCTTGAGCGGCGCGCCGGTGGCGGCATCGAAGCGCAGTTCGTCGGTCATCCGGTCGAACCGCGCGCCTTGCGGCAGGACGCGCATCTTCACTGGCTTGTCCCCGGTCGGCAGCGTGACGACGACGCGGTCGTAGTGCGCGCCGTCGCTGCGCAGGAAACTCGCCCAGGCGGGTCCCATCGGCAGCGACGGGCTGGTCGGTGCATCGTCCTTGCCGCGTTCAGCGGTGCGGCGTTCGGCGGGCGCGCTCTTGCCGGTCAGCGCATACCGCACGCCTTCGCGGTACCAGCCATAAGACCACCACAGCCCGGTCAGCGCGCTGAGCAGATAGAAGGCGAGCATCCACCCGCCGATCACCGCGTGGAGCGCACGGTACAGGTTGCGCCCGGTCTTGCGCAGTTCGAGCACGAACCATGCACGCCAGTCGAGCGGATGGCGTGGCCAGCGCAGGTACAACCCCGACAACGCGAAGAAGATCAGCGCGATCGCCGAGAACCCGGTGATCTGCCGGCCGACGCCGTTGCCCGCACCCGGCAGCGCCAGCCAACGGTGCAGATCCTCGATCGTGCGGAAGACGCCGGCGCCGGTCGCCTTGCCCAACAACACCCCGGTACGCGGATCGATATAGCTGCGATCGCCCAGTCGCTGGCCCTTTTCGGGCGCGAAATGCACTGCGGCGGCACGCGTCGGATCGCGCTCGACCGTCACGTCCTGCACGCGCGCACCATCGCGCTGATAGGCAGCGGCGGCGGCCAACGCGTCGGGAGACAGAGCGTTGGCACGTCCGGTGGGCGCTGCGATTCTGACGACACCGGGACTGAGCGCCGCCATGATCTCGTCCTCGAACGCCATCCCGGCGCCCGTGACCCCCATCAGCGCGAGAACGAACCCGGCCGTGATGCCGAGGAACCAGTGAACCTGGAACAGGGCGCGCCGTACGGTCACGTCGCGGCGCACCGGTTTAGAACTACAGACTGCATACACCCCCGATTCACGAGCGGGCGTTAGCAGTTATTGATATTGGTTCTCAACCGCAGATGAAGATTTTTTCACGATCGTCCGTATCAGGGTGACGGGGTCGCAACGTTCCACCGCTCGCGAGCAAGGGTGCGCTCATTTTTGCAACGATACACGCAGTTCAATGTGGTGGATCGGTCGGTTCGAACCGGGCATCATGCCTGCAATGTCCCGTCCCACCCTCATGCCGCCCCTTCAAATCGTCTCTCGAACACCGCGAGATGGCGGATCCAGGGCGATTTCGGCACGTCTTGAGGCACATAGGCGATGACCCTGCTCTGGGTCCGGCACGTGATGCATTGCCTGTCGGGCGCGCCACGCGCCGGGCGCGCCAACACCGCGGCACTAGGGACATCGGCCGATCACGTCGACAAGGATGCGCTCGCCCTTCCCCGCACCGATGCCGAGATCTCGCTAGCGGCGGCGGGCATCGATCTGGCCATACCGGACGCGTGCATGCCCGGCGTCGTCGCGAACCTCGCCCTTCTCGACACACATGCCCGCAACTTACGCGACGGAAGCCGGGAGACCGGTCGATGATCGACGCGGTAGCAATCGCCCGCGACGTCCGTGCAGGCCTGATCACCGCGAGTGCCGTCGTCGAACGCTGTCTCGCCGATCTGGAAAGCGAGGATCGTCGCCTCGGTGCGGTCACGCGCATCCTTCATGATCGTGCGCGTCACGAGGCGCGGCAAATCGATGACGTCGTCGCGGCGGGGCGGGATCCCGGCCCGTTGGCGGGCGTGCCGTATGGCGTGAAGGACCTGTTCGACATCGCCGGCCTGCCGACGACCGCCGGTTCGACGATCTACGCTGACGCCGAACCCGCCCAAGCCGATGCCGAAGCGATCTGCCGGCTGCGCGAGGCCGGGGCCGTTCTGGTCGCGACGCTCAACATGGACGAGTTCGCTTATGGCTTCGCGACGATCAACGCGCGGCATGGGACGACGCGCAATCCACACGATCTCGATCGGCTTGCAGGGGGATCGTCGGGCGGATCGGCCGCAGTGGTCGCCGCCGGGGTCCTGCCTTTCGCGCTCGGCTCGGACACCAACGGCTCGATCCGGGTGCCGGCCAGCCTGACCGGTGTCTATGGGCTCAAACCGACGCATGACGACCTGCCAATGCGCGGCGTTTTTCCGTTTGCCGAGAGCTTCGACAATATCGGCCCGTTCACGACCTCGGTCGCCGACCTTCGTCGCGTATGGGAGGTGCTGCGGGGGAGCGCCCCCGCTGACGATCCCGACCCAGAGTTCCGCGTCGCGCAATTGGGCGGTCGCTTCCTGCAAAATGCGGATCCGGATCAACTTGCGGCGATCGCCGACATCGCGCTTGGCTCCGTCGTCCTCGACCTGCCCGACATCGCCCGAGCGCGGTCCGCGGCGTTTCTGATCACGGCCTATGAGGGCGGCACGCTGCACCGCGCGGCGCTGGCAAAGGATGCGATGGCGTTCGATCCCGCCACACGCGACCGCCTCCTCGCCGGCGCGCTCATCCCCCGCGCGCTCTACGACGCCGCGCAAAACTTTCGCAGGTCGTTCAAGGCGATGATCGTCGATCTTGTCTCGGAGTATGACGTTCTGCTCGCCCCTGCCGCGCCGTGCGTGGCGCCACTGGTCTCCGATCCGCGCATTACGATCGATGGCATGCTGAAACCCGCAAGGTCGGATCTCGGCATCCACACGCAGCCGATCAGCTTCACCGGCCTTCCCTCGCTCAGCGTGCCGTTGCGAAGGCCGGGACGATTACCGCTAGGGCTTCAGCTGATCGGGCGGCGCAATGCAGAATCGACGCTGTTCCGTTTCGCCGCCATGCTGGAAGACAGGGGGGTGATCGGAGTGTCTCCGCCGCCCGGGGTTTGGGGAAAAGACGCATGACAGCAGCAACGGGTCGGCTCGACCGGTATTTCAGCCTGACCGAACGCGGCACGTCCGCGCGCACCGAGGTGCTGGCCGGCTTCACCACCTTCCTGACGATGGCGTATATCGTGCTCGTCAATCCCGCGATCCTCGGCCAGGCGGGCATGCCGATCGCCTCGGTCGCGGCGGCGACGTGCTTTGCCGCGGCCTTCGGCTCGATCCTGATGGGCTTCGTCGCCAACACGCCGCTGGCGCTCGCGCCCGGCATGGGGCTGAACGCGTATTTCAGCTTCACCGTCGTGCAGCAGATGGGCGTGCCGTGGCCGGTCGCGCTCGGCTGCGTGTTCCTGTCGGGGGTCGCGTTCCTGATCCTGACGCTGACCGGCGTGCGACAGCTGATCGTCGCCGTCATCCCGATGCACCTGTTCGCCGCCGTCGCTGGCGGGATCGGGCTGTTCATCGGCTTCATCGGCCTGAAGAACGCGGGCATCGTCGTCGCCAACCCAGCGACCTTCGTGGCACTCGGCGACCTGAAGGCACCCGGCGCGGCGCTGGCCCTGTTCGGTCTGCTCCTGATCGCCACGCTGAGCGTGTGGAAGGTTCGCGGGGCGATGCTGATCGGGATCGTCGCGACCACGCTCGTCGCCTGGATCTTCGGCCAGGTCACCGTGACGCCCGCGCCCTACAGCCTGTCGGCGCTCACCGGCACGGCGTTCGCGCTCGACCTGCCCGGCGTGTTCGGGCTGACCGGCAGCCACGGGCTCGGACTGCTCGAGATCCTGTTCGTGTTCCTGTTCGTCGACCTGTTCGACAATATCGGGACGTTGGTCGCGGTCACCAAACGCGCCGGGCTGATGGACGCCGCGGGCCGCATCCCCGGCCTCAACCGCATCCTGATGGCCGATGCGGCGGCGACGATCGTCGGATCGATGGCAGGCACCAGCACCGTCACCAGCTATGTCGAGAGCGCGGCAGGCGTGCAGGAGGGTGGGCGCACCGGGCTGACCGCGGTCGTCACCGGCATCCTGTTCCTCCTGACGATGTTCGTCGCGCCCTATGCGCAGATCGTGCCGCTCGCGGCGACCGCGCCCGCGCTGATCATCGTCGGCGGGCTCATGCTGTTGCCGCTGACTGAGGTTCAGTGGGAGGACCCGCAGTCGGCGATCCCCGCCTTCCTGACCGTGGCGATGATCCCGCTGACCTTCTCGATCGCCAACGGCCTCGCCTTCGGGATCACCGCGCACGCCGCGCTGAAACTGTTGCGCGGCCAGGCGGAGCGGAAGGACTGGTTCCTGTTCCTGCTAGCCGGCCTGTTCGTCGTTCGCTTCGTCTGGATGAGTGCCGCCGCATGAAGATACTCTGCCTTGCCCTGCTCGCGATCGTCGCCACGCCCGCGGTTGCCGAACCGCTCGATACCACCCCGCGCACCGTCGTGATGACCGCGTTCGCGCCGGAATGGGAATCGCTCGCGCACTCCGTCGACACGCCGAAGACGTACAGGATCAACGGCCTGACGTTCCTCACCGGCACGATGGCAGGCAAGCCCGTGCTGTTGATTCAGAGCGGCGTCAGCATGGTGAACGCGGCGATGAACACGCAGCTCGTCCTCGATCGCTTCACGGTGCGGCGGATCGTGTTCTCGGGAATTGCCGGCGGAGTCGATCCGGCGCTGTCGATCGGCGACGTCGTCGTTCCCGAACACTGGGCGCAATATCTCGAAGTCTCGTTCGCCAGGAAAGCCGGCGAGGGCTGGACGCCGCCCGAGACGACCGATGCGGACGCGCCGAAGAACTACGGCATGATGTTCCCCCGCGGCGTCCGCGTCGGCAATGCGACCGAGCCGGCGCGTCGTCATTATGCCTTCCCGGTCGATCCGGCGATGCTTGCGCTGGCGCGGAAAGTCGCCGCCGGCGTCAAGTTGCGCCGTTGCGTGTCCGGGGATGCGAAAGCGCCCGGCTGTCTCGCCGAAACGCCCAAGATCGTCGTCGGCGGCACCGGGGTCAGCGCCGGCGTCTATGCCGACAACGCCGAATTCCGCACCTATCTGTCGCAGACCTACAAGGCGCCCGTGCTCGACATGGAAAGCGCTGCGGTGGCGCAGGTCGCCTATGCCAACGCCGTCCCGGTGATCGTCTTCCGCAGCCTCTCCGATCTCGCCGGCGGCGATGCGGGCGCGAACCAGATGACGGTCTTCATGGAACTTGCCGCGGTCAACTCCGCCGACGTCGTCCGCGCGTTCGTCGCGGCATTGCCCAACTGACATGCCGCTCGCCACCATCACCGGCGCGAACGGCATGGTGACCGCGCCGCATCACCTGGCGGCGGACGCGGGCCTCGGCGTGTTGCGTGACGGCGGCAACGCGGTCGAGGCGGCGGTTACGGTCGCAGCCACGCTGGCGGTGGTCTATCCGCACATGACCGGGATCGGCGGCGACGGATTCTGGCTGATCTCCGAACCGGACGGCGAGGTTCGCGCGGTCCACGGCTGCGGTGCCGCCGCGGCCAAGGCGGACCTGTCCCTCTACACCGGCCTCGACGCGGTGCCGACCCGCGGCCCGCTGGCGGCGAATACGGTCGCAGGAACGATCTCCGGATGGGCCGCGGTGCTGGAGCAGACCGGCGGCACCCTGCCGCTCGACCGCCTGCTGCGCGACGCGATCGACCATGCCGAGGCCGGCGTCGCCGTCACCACGGGCGGTGCCGCGATCGCCGCCGCGAAAGGCGACGAGCTCCGCAGACAGCCCGGTGCCTATGCCGCGATCTTCGAACCCGAAGGCCGCCCCCTTCGCGCCGGTGATCGCCTGCGCCAACCGCTGTTGGCGGAGACCCTCCGCAGCCTCTCGGCGAACGGGCTGGACGACTTCTACCGCGGCGAACTCGCCTCAAGGATCGCCGCCGACCTCGCAGCGCTCGGCAGCCCGGTCGGACTCGACGATCTCGCTAACCACCGCGCAACCCGCCCCGCCCCGCTGACCGTCAGCATCGACGGCGCGCGCCTCTACAACTCCGCGCCACCGACGCAGGGCATAGCCTCGCTGTTAATCCTGGCTCTTTTCGACCGGATCGCAGCGACGGACGGTGATGGCTTCGACCATATCCACGGCCTGATCGAGGCGACCAAGCAGGCGTTCCTCTGGCGCGACCGTCACTGCGGCGATCCCGGCTTCATGACCGACGAACCGCAGGCGTTGCTAGACGATGCCGCCGCGCTCGATGCGCTGGCCGCACGGATCGATCCGACGCGCGCGCTCGCCTGGCCGCAGCCGCCGCAATGGGGCGACACCTGCTGGTTCGGCGCTGCCGATGCCGAGGGCCGCGTGGTCAGTGCGATCCAGTCGACCTATTTCGAGTTAGGGTCAGGGCTCGTCCTGCCCGATACCGGCATCACCTGGCAGAACCGCGGGAGTTCGTTCCGCCTCGCCGAGAGCGGCTGGAACGCGCTGAGACCCGGCCGCCAGCCGTTCCACACGCTCAACCCCGCGCTCGCCCGCTTCGACGACGGCCGGACGATGGCCTACGGCACGATGGGCGGCGAAGGCCAGCCGCAGACGCAGGCCGCGCTGTTCACCCGCTACGCGCGGTACGGCAGCGATCTCCAGGCCGCGATCAACGCGCCGCGCTGGCTGCTCGGCCGCACCTGGGGCGAACAGAGCACGACGCTCAAGATCGAGGACGGCCTGCCTGACGGCCTGTACGCAGCACTCGCCGTAGCCGGCCACGACATCGAACGCGTCGGCCCGCTGACGGCAATGATGGGCCACGCGGGCGCGATCGTCCGCCACGCCCATGGCCGGCTCGAAGGCGCGACCGATCCCCGCAGCGATGGCGGCGTGGCCGCGTGGTAAGCGCCCTCGCCCCCGGCGGTGCCCGCGCCGTCGCCCGCTGCGACGAACTCGGCATCGCGCCGTATAGCGACCTGCCGGACAGCCTCTACCGCGGCTATCTCACCCCCGCCCATCGCGCCGCGCTCGACCGCGTGGGGGCATGGATGGTCGAAGCCGGCATGCGGGTCCGCATAGACCCCGCCGCCAACCTGATCGGGCGCTACGAAGCAACCGCCCCCGACGCGCCCGCGCTGATCATCGCCAGCCATATCGACAGCGTCCGCGACGGCGGGCGGTACGACGGCCCGCTCGGCATCATGCTCGGGATCGAAGCCGTCGCCGCGCTACAGGGCCGCCGCCTGCCCTTCGCGATCGAGGTGATCGCGTTCGGTGACGAGGAAGGCTCACGCTTCCCCGCCGCGATGCTGACCAGCCGCGCTGTCGCCGGCGCGCTTGACGCCTCCGCGCTCGACATGGTCGACGCGCACGGCGTCTCGGTCGCCGAAGCGCTCGCCGAGATGGGCTTGGACGTCGCCAAGTACCTCACCGCCGCCCGCGCGCCCGGCACCACGCTCGCCTATCTCGAAGCGCATATCGAACAGGGCCCGCTGCTCGAAGCCGAAGGCATCGCCGTCGGCACGGTCACCGGCATCGCCGCGCAACTCCGCTACGAGATAACCGTCGCCGGCACCGCGGGCCATGCCGGCACCACATCGATGCCGCTCCGCCGCGACGCGCTCGCCGGTGCGGCCGAGATGATCCTCGCGGTCGAAACGATCGCCGGAGCCGCGGCCTCCGACCTCGTCGCCACGGTCGGCCGGATCGAGGCATCCCCCGGCGCGGCGAACGTCATTCCTGGTAGCGTCACGTTCACGCTCGACGTTCGCGCAGGGGACGCGGCCCGACGCGACGAGGCCGCCGCAGACATCCTCGAAACCATCCGTGTGATCGCCGGCAAAGATACACCCCGCCCCTCCCCGTTCCCGTTCCCTTACCCTTCCTCGTTCCCCCGCGAAGGCGGGGCCCCAGGGTTACAGGCGATACCGTTCGTGGCTCCTGGGCCCCCGCTTTCGCGGGGGAACGGCGCGCGGGACGATGTCGCCAACCGCAACCTCGACGTAGCGATCACCCTGATCCACGACCTCCCCGCCAGCCCCTGCGACCCCGCCCTAATGGACCTGCTCGACGCCGCCACCGCCGCCGCAGGCCAGCCGATCCGCCGCCTAGTCTCCGGCGCAGGTCACGACGCGATGGTCATGGCCGCGCTCTGCCCGACGGCCATGCTCTTCATCCGCTGCCGCGGCGGGATCAGCCACAACCCCGCCGAACATGTCGACCCCGCCGATGCCCAAATCGCGCTGGCCGTCATGTCCGGATTCATCGACAGACTGGGAGCGACCATTGACCCTGCTTGACCCCCTGTTGTTCGGAGAAATCGACCCGCCGCAGCGCCTGCTGATGGGCCCCGGCCCGATCAACGCACACCCGCGCGTGCTGCGCGCGATGGCCGCGGACCTGCTCGGCCAGTTCGACCCCGAGATGACCGCCTACATGAACCAAGTCATGGCGCTCTACCGTCCGGTTTTCGGTACGAGCAACCACTGGACGATGCTGATCGACGGCACCGCGCGCGCCGGGATCGAGGCGGCACTCGTCAGCCTCGTCACGCCCGGCGACACCGTCCTCGTGGTCAATTTCGGCCGCTTCGGGCTCCTGCTGACAGAGATACTCGCCCGCATCGGCGCGGTCGTCGAGACCGTCGAAGCCCCCTGGGGCGAGACGGTTCCGCTGGACGCGATCGCAGCCGCCATCGAACGCACCGCTCCCAAGGTAGTCGCCTCGGTTCACGGCGACACCTCGACGACGATGGCGCAACCGCTCGAAGGGCTCGGCGCGCTATGCCGGACAGCCGGCGCGCTCAGCTATGTTGACGCCACCGCCACCATCGGCGGCATGGAGATCGCGACCGATCGCTGGGGCATCGACGTCGTCACCGGCGGCTTGCAAAAGTGCCTCGGCGGCCCGTCCGGCTCGGCCCCCATCACGATCTCCGACGCCGCCGCCGCGCACATCGCCGCGCGCCGCCACGTCGAGCGCGGCATCCGTCGCGACGACATCTCCGACGGCGCCGGCCCCCGCATCGGATCCAACTATTTCGACCTCGCGATGATCATGGATTACTGGTCGGACAAGCGCCTCAACCACCACACCGAAGCAACGTCGATGCTCTACGCGGCAAGGGAATGCGCAAGGCTGGCGCTCGGCGAAGGCCTCGACGCCCGCTTTGTCCGCCACGCCTCAGCCGGCCGTGCCATGACCGCCGGCCTGCGCGCGATGGGCCTGAGGATCTTCGGCGATGATGCGCACCGGATGACCAACGTGACCGGCGTCTACATCCCCGACAGCGTCGACGGCGAGCGCGTCCGCACCGCGATGCGCGAGCATTTCGAGATCGAGATCGGTACCGCATTCGGTCCGCTCCAGGGCAAGGTCTGGCGGCTCGGCGCGATGGGCTACAACGCGATGAAGCATAAGGTGCTGCTGACTCTCGCCGCACTGGAAGCGTGCCTCAAGGCCGAGGGCTACTCGCTCCCCGACGGCGAAGCGGTGAAGGCCGCGCTCGAGGCCTGGCACGCATGACTTCCGCGCGCGACCTGATCGGCTACGGCGCCACACCCCCCGATCCCCATTGGCCGGGCGGTGCGCGCGTGGCCGTGCAGTTCGTCATCAACTACGAGGAGGGCGCCGAGAACTGCGTCCTCAACGGCGACGCGGGCTCCGAGGCGTTCCTCTCCGAAATGGTCGGCGCGGCGAGCCACTCGGACCGCGCGATGGCGATGGAGAGCCTCTACGAATATGGCGCGCGAGCCGGCTTCTGGCGCCTCCACCGCCTGTTCACGGAACGCACCCTTCCCGTCACGGTCTTCGGCGTCGCCAAAGCGCTCGAGACGAACCCCGCCGCTGTCGAGGCCATGCTCGCCGCCGACTGGGAAATCGCCAGCCACGGCCTCCGCTGGATCGACTATCAGTCCGTCCCCGAAGCCGTCGAACGCGCGCACATCGCCGAAGCCATCGCGCTCCACACCCGCCTTACCGGCACCCGCCCGCTCGGCTGGTACCAGGGCCGCACCTCCCCCAACACCGCGCGGCTCGTCGCGGAAGAGGGCGGCTTCGCCTACGACGCCGACAGCTATGCCGACGATCTGCCCTACTGGGTCGGCCGGCAGTTGATCGTCCCCTACACGCTCGACGCCAACGACATGAAGTTCGTGAGCCAGAACGGGTTCACCGAGGGCGACCAGTTCTTTCGCTACCTCCGCGACACGTTCGAGCAACTGCGCGGCGAAGGCGGAAGGATGATGTCGGTCGGACTCCACGCGCGCATCGCCGGCCGCCCCGCCCGCGCGCTCGCGCTCGCCAAGTTCATCGACCACGTCATCGCCAGCGGGGATGCCTGGGTCGCGCGCCGCATCGATATCGCGCGCCACTGGATGGAGGTGCACCCGGCATGATGATCGACGATCCCGTCCTGCTCGCCGAAGTGACCCAGGCGTTCGAAGCCTATGAGCGCGCGCTGATGGCCGACGACGTCGCCGCGCTCGACGCGCTGTTCCACGCCGCGCCCACCACCAACCGCTACGGGGTCGGCGAAGTCCTGTACGGCATCGACGCGATCCGCGACTTCCGCAAAGGCCGCGGTGGCTCGCCCCAGCGCACACTCGGTCGCGTCGTGATCACCGTCTACGGCGATGCCTTCGCCACCGCCGACGCCGAATTCCACCGCGAAGGCAGCGACCGCCGCGGCCGCCAGACGCAGGCCTGGGTGAAGTTCGCCGATGGCTGGAAAGTCGTGTCCGCGCATGTCAGCCTGGAAGGGACGACGCATTGACCGCCGCGGACGCGTTCGTCGTGCGCCACGCCGCCCTGTTCGAGCATTCGCCTTGGGTCGTCGAACGCGCCGCCAAAAGGCTGCCCTTCACCGACGTGCACGCCGGACTGATGGCCGCGGTCCACGCCGCAAGCCCCGAAGACCAGCTCGCCTTGATCTGCGCGCACCCCGAACTCGCAGGCAAGGCCGCGATCGACCGCACGCTGACGGAGGCCTCGACCGCCGAACAAGCCTCTGCCGGTCTGGACCGCCTGACGCCCGCCGAGTTCGACCGCTTCCAAGCGCTCAATACAGCCTATCGCGACCGCTTCGACTTTCCGTTCATCATCTGCGTCCGGCTCACCGACAAGGCCGGCATACTCGCCGCGATGGAGCAACGCCTTAGCAACTCCCGCGATACCGAGATCGCCACCGCACTCGCGCAGATCGGCGAGATCGTCCGGCTCCGATTGAAGGACCTCGCATGATCGGCCTCCCCGCACTCGAAGCGGACCTCGCCCGCCAGTTGACCCTGATCGGTCACGGTGGCGCAGACTGGACCCGCCCCCGCGCGCATCCAGACGGCCATGTCCACGACGTCGTCATCATCGGCGGCGGCCAGAGCGGACTCGCCGTCGCGTTCGGCCTGCTCCGCGAGCGCGTCTCGAACATCCTGGTCATCGACGAGAACCCGGCCGGCTACGAAGGCCCGTGGGACACCTACGCGCGGATGATCACGCTGCGCACGCCGAAGGGCCTCAACCCGATCGACTTCGGCGTCCCCGCGCTCAGCTTCCGCGCATGGTATGAGGCGCAACACGGCACCGAAGGCTGGGACGCGCTCGACAAGATCCCCCGTGGCGACTGGATGGCGTACCTCCGCTGGTACCGCCGCGTGCTCGCACTCCCGGTCCGCAACGACGCGAAACTCGACCTGATCGAGCCGCTCGAACAGGGCCTCTACCGCCTCCACATCGCCGGCCAGGCCCCACTGCTCGCGCGCAAGGTGGTCCTGGCAACCGGCATTCAGGGCGGCGGCGAATGGCACGTTCCGCCGATGATAGCCGACGCGCTACCCCGTGCGCTCTACGCCCACACAAGCGAACCGATCGATTACGCTGCGCTGGCCGGCAAGCGGATCGGCATCCTCGGCGGTGGCGCCTCCGCGTTCGACAATGCCAATGCCGCGCTGGAGTCCGGCGTAGCGGCGGTCGACGTCTTCCTCCGTCGCAAAGTCCTGCCGCGGATCAACCCGATCCGCCACATGGAGCGCGTCGGCTTCACCGGCCGCTATCCCGCGCTCGCCGACGCCGACAAATACGCGGTGATGGCCGCGTTCCTCGGCCACAACCAGCCTCCGACCAACGACATTTTCGCACGCGCCTCCGCCAAACCCGGGTTCGCGCTGCACCTCGGCGCACCCTGGCTGTCTGTCGCGGCCGAAGACGACAAGGTCCGGGTAACGACCCCGCATGGCGAGCATGTCTTCGATTTCGTCGTGCTCTCGACCGGCCTCGTCAGCGATTCCAGCCTGCGCCCCGAACTCAGACTGGTTGCCGGGAAGATCGCACGCTGGGTCGACCGCTACACGCCGCCAGTTGGTCAGGCGAATGCGCTCATCGACGCGCATCCCTATCTCGGCACCGGCTTCGAGCTCCTCCCCCGCGACCCTGCTGATGCGCCATATCTGCACGGCCTGTTCGCCTTCAACTACGCGGCACTTGTCAGCCTCGGCCTGTCCGCTTCGGCTTTGTCAGGCCTGCGCACGGCACTTCCCCGGGTCGTGAAAGGCATCACCGACCAGCTCTTCCTCGACGACCGCGAAGCCCTGGTCGCCGATCTGCTCGCCTATGACGAAGCCGAATTCGTCTGCGAATGGCCCCCCGCTCAGGACGCAACCGCATGACGACTCTTTCCACGCACGTCCTGGACACCGCCCACGGCCGCCCCGCCGTCAATGTCGCGGTCCGCCTGTCGACCCCGGCCGGCGGGTGGCTGTTCTCGGGCATCACCAACGCGGACGGCCGCTGCCCCGGCCTGCCGACGATCGCCCCCGGCCGTTATCGCCTCGAATTCTCGGTCGCTGACTATTTCCGCAGCCTCGACGTCAGCCTGCCCGACCCGCCGTTCCTCGACATCGTCGCGATCGATTTTGGCATTGCCGACGACGCCGGCCATTATCACGTGCCGCTGCTCGTCTCCCCGTTCGCCTACTCGACCTATCGCGGCAGCTGAGATGACCGTCCGCTTCCTGCTCGACGACGCGGTCGTCGAACTCGCGGAGGTCGATCCGACCGCGACTCTGCTCGATCACCTGCGCTACCGGATGCGCAGGACCGGCACCAAGGAAGGCTGCGCGGAAGGCGATTGCGGCGCCTGCACCGTGCTCGTCGGCGAACTGGACAGCACGGAACGCGCGGTGACGTGGCGCGCAGTCAACGCCTGCATCCTCTTCCTGCCGATGCTCCACGGCAAGGCACTGCTGACCGTCGAGAGCCTCGCACAGGATGGCGTCCTCACCCCCCTCCAGACCTGCATGGCGGAAAACGGCAGCTCGCAATGCGGTTTCTGCACGCCCGGCTTCGTCATGTCGCTCCACGGCCGCAGCATCGGTGCGACCGGCCACATGTTACCGGTCGCCGACGTGATCGCCGGCAACCTCTGCCGCTGCACCGGCTATGGCCCGATCCTCGCGGCAGGCGAAATCGTCGCACCTTTCCCGCGCGATGACGCTCCGCTGGTCGCCAAGCTGAAGGCGCTTGCCGAAACCAACACCGTCGCGGGGCGCCTCGGCGACCGCCGATGGTTCATCCCGCGCACCGCGACCGCGCTCGCCGACCTGCTCGCGCAATATCCCGATGCACGCATCGTCGCAGGCGCTACCGATATCGGCCTCTGGGTCACCAAGGGCCTGCAGACGATCAACACGCTGATCTTCGTCGGCGACATCGCCGAACTCGCCCGGATCGACGAGACCCCGGACGGCCTGACGCTGGGCGCAGCCGTCCGCTACGCCGACGCGCACGACGCGTTCGCCCGCCTCCACCCCGATCTCGGCGAACTCGTCCGACGCCTCGGCGGGCTTCAGGTCCGCAACGCGGGCACGATCGGCGGCAACATCGCCAACGGCTCTCCGATCGGTGACGGGCCCCCGGCGTTCATCGCACTCGGCGCAACGCTGACGGTGCGGGGCATCGATGGGCGTAGAACTATGCCGCTCGAGGATTATTTCATCGCCTACGGCAAACAGGATCTCCGCCCCGGCGAGTTCGTCGAGAGCCTCCACATTCCCCGCCCCGGTCCCGGCGACGTCATCCACATCTCCAAACTTTCGCGCCGGTTCGACAGCGACATCACCGCGGTCTGCGGCGCGTTCAACGCGACCGTCCACGACGACCGTATCGCGCACGCCCGCGTCGCGTTCGGCGGGATGGCCGCAACCCCGAAACGCGCGGTCAAATGCGAAGCGGCGCTCATCGACCAGCCTTTCACGCTGGCGACCATGCAGGCCGCGATGGACGCACTGCGCACCGATTACGCGCCGCTCACCGACGTCCGCGGATCGGCCGTCTACCGCATAGACGCCGCCGCCAATCTCCTCCTCCGGCTCTGGTACAAGGCGCAGGGCGAGACCGTTTTCGTGCTCGATCTGGAGCCCGCCGGTGGCTGATATCGCGCCAAAGCCCTCCAACCCGCACGACAGCGCCCGCCTCCACGTCAGCGGCGCCGCGCTGTACGTCGACGACGTCGGCGAACCCGGCGACATGCTCCACCTCGCATTCGGCCAGAGCAGCGAAGCGCATGCGGGAATCGCCGCGATCGACCTCGCCGCCGTTCGCGCCGCGCCCGGCGTCGTCGCCGTCTTCACCGCTGCCGACATCCCTGGCGCCAACAACGTCAGCCCGGTCGCGAAGGACGACCTCCTGCTCGCCGACAGTGAAGTCCTGTATGTCGGCCAGCCGATATTCCTCGTCGCTGCCACCAGCCAGCGCGCCGCTCGCGCCGCAGCCCGGCTCGGCAAGATCGACTATCAACAGCGCCCCGCCCGTATGACGATCGAAGCCGCGCGCGATGCCCAGTCGTTGATCGAGCCGACCCAGCGCATGGCCCGCGGCGACGCGCGCGCCGCACTCGCCTCCGCCCCCCACAAAATCGCGGGCGGTTTCGCGATGGGCGGCCAGGATCATTTTTATCTCGAAGGGCAAGTCGCGATCGCCACCCCAGGCGAGGATGGGCAAGTCCACATCCTCAGCTCGACCCAGCATCCGAGCGAGATCCAGCACCTCGTCGCGCATATGCTAGACCGCAACTCGGCCGACATCACCGTCGAGGTCCGCCGGATGGGCGGTGCGTTCGGCGGCAAGGAAACGCAGGCCGCCGCCTTCGCTGCTGCTGCCGCGCTGGTCGCCGACAAGACCGGCCGCCCCGCCAAGTTCCGCTGCGACCGCGACGACGATATGATCATGACCGGCAAGCGGCATGATTTCGAGGTCGCCTATGACGTGGGCTTCGGCGATGACGGTCGCATACTCGCGCTCCACCTCCGGCTCGCTTCACGGTGCGGCGCCACCGTCGACCTCTCGCCCGCGATCAACGACCGCGCGATGTTCCACTGCGACAATTGCTATTGGCTGCCCGATGTCGAGATCGTCTCCGAACGACTGAAGACCAACACCGTCTCCGCCACCGCCTTTCGCGGTTTCGGAGGGCCGCAGGGCATGCTCGCGATCGAGCGCGTCATCGACGACGTCGCCGCCCGTCTCGGCCGCGATCCGCTGGAGGTGAGGCTCGCCAACTTCTACGCCCCCGGCCGAGACGTTACGCCGTACGGCATGACAGTCACCGACAACATCGCCCCGCAACTCATTGTCAAATTGCGAAAAGACGCGCGCTACGACGCGAGAAGACGCGACATCGACGCCTTCAACGCAAGCAACCGCATCATCAAGAAGGGCTTGGCACTCACCCCCGTGAAATTCGGGATCAGCTTCACCACCACGCATCTCAACCAGGCCGGCGCGCTGGTCCATGTCTATGCGGACGGCAGCATCCAGATCAATCACGGCGGCACCGAAATGGGCCAAGGTCTCTACATCAAGATCGCGCAGATCGTCGCCGACGTCTTCGCGGTGCCCGTGTCGCAAGTCCGCATCACCGCCACGCGTACCGACAAGGTCCCCAACACCTCGGCGACCGCAGCGTCGTCGGGCGCGGATCTCAACGGCATGGCGGCCTACAACGCGGCGATGACGATCCGCGACCGGCTGACGGAGTTCCTCGAGCGGACCTACGACTGTGATGACATCCGGTTCACCCTGGAAGGCGTGGCCGCCGGCACGGAACGCCTCACCTTCCGCGACCTCGCCCGGAAAGCGCACATGGCCCGCATATCGCTCTCCGCGACCGGCTATTACGCCACCCCGGGCATCGCGTATGACCGCGCCGCGCACCAGGGCCGCCCCTTCTACTATTTCGCCTACGGAGCAGCGCTCGCCGAAGTCGCGATCGACACGCTTACCGGCGAGCACAAGGTGCTGGCCGTCGACATCCTCCACGACGTCGGCCGCTCGCTCAACCCGGCGATCGACATCGGCCAGATCGAGGGTGGTTTCCTCCAGGGCCAGGGCTGGCTAACCACCGAAGAGCTCGTGTTCGACGGCAAGGGCCGGTTGCTTACGCATTCACCTGCGACCTACAAGATCCCGACCGCCTCCGACCGCCCGCGCCACCTGACCATCGCATTATGGGACGGCGAGAATCTCGAACCGACGATCGGCCGATCGAAAGCGGTCGGCGAGCCCCCCTTCATGCTCGCCATCGCCGTCTTCTCCGCGCTGAACCACGCCATCGCCGCCACCGCGCCCGACACGCGCAGCCTGCCACCGTTGAACGCGCCCGCGACGCCCGAGGCGATCCTTCGCGCGATAGCCGGTCACCGCGGATGATCGACTGGCTGACTTGGCTGCGCGACATCGCCGCGAACCAACCCGCCGCGATGATCAGCGTCCTCGCCAGCGAAGGCTCGGCGCCACGCGGTGCCGGCACCCGCATGCTGGTGACGGCCGGCGCGCTGCACGGCACGATCGGGGGCGGCCAGCTGGAATATCGCGCGGTCGATCAGGCTCGCGCCATCCTCGCGCTCCCGACCGGAAGCTGGCGCGTCCAGGATTACCCGCTTGGCCCGCTACTCGGCCAATGCTGCGGCGGCCGGGTGCGATTGCTGGTCGAGCATATCGATCCGGGCGCACTCGGCTGGATCGCCGATGCCGCGGAGGAACGCGTGCTCGTCTCGACGCTGACGCCGACTGGCATCGAGCGCCGCATAAGCCGCGACGTCTTCGCAACGCCGCTCTCGGCCAGGGGCCCCGCCCCGCTCCCCGGCACCAGCTTCGCCGAGATCGTCGGTCAGCGCCGCCGCCCGATCTACCTCTTCGGCGCCGGCCATGTCGGGCAGGCCATCGCCCGCCACGCCGTCAACCTGCCGTTCCGTCTCGCCTGGTTCGACACCCGCCCGGTCTTCGAAACGATCGAAGGCGTCTCGGTCGTCCCCGAAGCCGGAATCGCCGCGTGCGTCGCCGAGGCGCCCGACGACAGCGCGATCCTGATCCTCACGCACGACCACGCGCTCGATTACCAGCTGACCAGGGCCGCGCTCGAACGACCGCCGCCCGCGTTCGTCGGTCTGATCGGCTCCGCCACCAAGCGCGCGCGTTTCGACGCCCGGCTTGACCGCGAAGGCATCCCCGCCGAAGCCCGGGCTCGCCTTACGTCGCCCATCGGCATCGCCCGCATCCCCGGCAAGGAACCCGACGTCATCGCCATCTCGACCCTCGCGCAACTCCTGCAACTGACGAGCCACTGATGCGCAAAGCCTTTCGCAGCGAGATGCTCTCCGTCGCCCGCGATCCGCGCGACGATCCGGACGCGGTCCGCCACGAACCCGACGGGCTGCTCGTGATCGACGACGGCATCGTCATCGCCCGCGGCGACTATGCCGATCTCTCCGACGGCTTTGCCGGCGTCCCGACCGAGACGCTGCCGGGCCTCATCGTCCCCGGCTTCGTCGACGCGCACGTCCATTATCCGCAGATGGACAGCATCGCCTCGCACGGCGCGCAATTGCTCGACTGGCTCGACCGCCACATCTTCCCCGCCGAGCGCGCCTTTGCCGATCGCGCGCATGCCGATGCCGTCGCCAGCGCCTTCCTCGACGAGCTGCTCCGCAACGGCACGACCAGCGCACTGGTCTTCCCGACCGTCCACGCACATTCGGTCGACGCGCTGTTCGAAGCCGCGCTCGACAGGCGCATGCGCATCATCTCCGGCAAGATCCTGATGGACCTTGGCCCCGAAGGCCTCGCCGATACGCCAGAGACCGCGCGGACGGAGACCGAGGCGCTCATCCGGAGATGGCAGGGCCGCGGTCGTCTCGGCTATGCCGTCACACCGCGGTTCGCGCTTACCTCCTCCGACGAGCAGTTGCGCGTTGCCGGGGACCTGGTGGCGGCCCATCCCGGAGTCCTGATGCACACGCATCTGTCCGAGAACGTCCACGAATGCGCCGCCGTCGCCGCACGGTTCAGCGATGCGCGCGACTATCTCGACGTCTACGACCGGTTCGGCCTGGTCGGCGACCGTTCGGTGTTCGCGCACGGCGTCCACCTGTCCGATCGCGCCTGCACCCGCCTCGCCGAGAGCGGCGCCGGGATTGCCGTCTGCCCCAGTTCGAACCTGTTCCTGGGCTCGGGTTTCTTCGACTTTGGCCAAGCCGACGCGCATGGCATCCGCCTGGGGCTCGGCACGGACATCGGCGCGGGCACCAGCTTCTCGATGCTGCACACCGCTGGCCTCGCCTACCAGGCCGCGCTTGCTCGCGAAGACGCCCTAGACCCGTTTCGTGCGCTGTACCTTGCCACCGCCGGGAGCGCCCGCCTGCTCCACATCGAAGATCGCGTCGGTAGCCTGGAAGTCGGTCAGGAGGCGGATTTCGTCGTGCTCGACAGCGCAGCGACTCCGCTGCTGGCGCGCCGGACACGGGATGCGAGTCTCGCCGAGCGCCTGTTCGCGTTGCAGATCCTCGGCGACGACCGGGTAATTCTGCAAACCTACATCCTCGGACACTGCGCCTGGGACCGCGCGCAGGGCTTTGCGAGACCCGCCATGGAGACGACGCGATGAGACCCGACCCCGCCCACCGGATCACGCGTGCCGTCCGCACTTTTGCGCTGTGCTTCGCGATCGTCGTGGCTGGCACCGCCACCGCGCAGGAGTCCGCCAAGACCGGCGCGCAGGATGCCCGGCGAAAAGTCATCATCGACGACGAAGGGTTCGCGTTGATGCACCTGATGCTGCTCGGCGCGCCAGACGTCGACGTCGTCGGCATCACGACCGTATCCGGCAACGTCTGGGCCAATCGCGCCACGGCACTGGCTCTGCGCGGCGTCGAGATCACCGGCCGTACCGATATTCCCGTCGTGCAGGGCGCGACCTATCCGTTGCTCAATTCGGAAGCGCTGACCGATCGCTGGGAGGCACTGTACGGCAAACTCACCTGGAAGGGTGCGTGGATGAAAGCCTGGGTCCAGCCGACCCAACAAACCACGCCGCCCTATTACGGCCCGACCGATCCGGTCGTGTTGCCCGGCGGCAATGCGAAGACGAAACCGTCGCTGGAGATCGCCGCGATGTTCCTGATCCGCATGGTCCACGCGCATCCCGGCGAGATCACGATCGTCGCAGCAGGGCCGCTGACCAATCTGGCACTCGCCCAGCGGCTCGATCCGAGTTTCGCCGGGCTGGTGAAGGAACTCGTCTACATGGGAGGCAGCCTCAATCCGCGGCAGGTGCTGTCGAACCCTTCGGCCAACGAGTTCGCGCGCGAATACGTCAACACGCCGCGGCGCGAGTTCAACATCCGTTTCGATCCCGAAGCGGCCAGCATCGTGCTCCGCAGCCCCTGGAAGCGGGTGACACTCGTCCCCGTCGATCCGGCGACCGCGACACAGTTGAGCGTCGCGTTGCGCGACCGCCTCGCCAAGGTCGCCGACCCCGCCGTCGCGCGGTTCATCACCGCGATGGAACCGGGCTTTCCGTTATGGGACGAAGTGGCTGCAGCGGTCTGGCTCGATCCGACGATCGTCACGGCCAGGGAGACGCTGTTCGTCGATGCGAACACGCAGTTCGGCGCGGGGTACGGCGACCTGCTGTCCTGGGACGAAGGGTATCAACCCGGATTGGGCGAGCAGCGCGCCACGGTCGTCCGCTCCGTCGACCCGGCAAGGCTGGAGGCGTTGATGACCCGGCTGATCGCCAACGGTGGAAACCGCCGCCACCGTAAATAGCCCTCATGAGTCGGGATCGGCGGTCGTTTCCATCGATGCCGGATAGCTCAGTTGCGCAAAGCCGTTCTCGATCTCGCGCAGGACGATCCCTGCGGCATAGGACGGCGTCCGCGCCGACGACGTGCACAGCGCGAGGATCATCGGCCGCAGCACCGAATCCGAGATCTTGGTGAACGACAACAGCCCTCGGCGGACCTCCGTCGTCACGTCGATCGAGGTCAAAATACCGATTCCGACGCCTTGCAATACGAGCGACGTGATCATCTGGATATTGTCCGACGTCACAGTCTTGTCGACGACCACGCCGGTGATGCCCTCCAGCACGGCGATCTGCTGGCACACCGCCAGCGGCTCGGCGGGAACGATCAGCGCCGAGCCTGCGCAGGCCGAAAATCGCGCCTCGCGGTGCTGGCCGAGCGGGTGCCCTGCCGGCGTCAACAGGCCGAGGACGACCTCGACGAACGCTTGCACGGTGATTCCGCGAAAGGATTGCGGCTCGAAGAATATCCCGAAATCCACCTCGCCGCCCAGGATGGCGCTCCGCACGGCGTCGTTGTTCAGCACCTTGATGCCGATCGTGATGCCCGGATACTGGCTCTGGATCGCGTGGATCGTGCTCGGGATATAGCCTTTCGCCAGCGCATCGATGATCGCGATGTCGACATGCCCGCGCTTCAGCCCACGAAGGTCCTCGATCTGGGTTCGAACGTCGCCCAGTTCCTTCTGCCATTTCAGTCCGGACGCCATCATCATCTCGCCCGCCGCCGTCAGTCTCAGCCCGGTCGGCAGGCGCTCGAACAGCGGCATTCCCATATCGGCTTCGACGTTCAGGATCTGGCGATCGATCGCCGACGCCGAGACGTTGAGAACGTCGGCCGCCTTCCTGATCGAGCCCAACCGCCCGACCGCGATGAAGTAGCGCAGAAATCGTGAAAAGGCGGGCATAGACCACTCTATTTTTTGCAACGGGCTGCGGAATTCATTGCATTTGATAGCCGCAGGTCAAGCCCCTACGCAGTGTTCATAAAGATAAAGGTTCGGGGGCGGATCGACGCAACAATAGTGTCGCCAGGAAAGGCGTCGGCGCGACAGTGTTGCGACGGCACGTACGCAGAGACGCGGGGGCATCTCGCCGTTAAGTTCAGGGGGAATAGCAATAATGGTACACATTCAGGGCTCCGGCTCGTCGAACGTTGGTGTCTCGCGCAGCCATGGTCGATCGCCCCTGCTCGCGCTGGTCGCGGGCCTGCTGTCCTGTACGGCGATCACCGCGCCCGCGTTGGCGCAGACCGCGCCGCAGGCCGCGACTAAAGAAGACCCCGTCGACGAAAGCGCCGAGATCGTCATCACCGGCTCGCTCGACGCGCTGCCGAACAAGGACGTCGGCTCGATCTTCGGCTTCAACAAGACGCTGGTCGAAACCCCGCGCTCCGCCTCGACGATCAGCGGCGAGCAGATCGAGCGCTTCGGCATCACCGACATCTACGATCTCGTCGCGCAGGCACCGGGCACCTTCACCAACTCGTTCTTCGGCGTCGGCGGCGCGCTCGATATCCGTGGTACGCCGGGCGAAGTCTATTTCCGCGGCGTCCGCCGGCTCGACAATCCGGGCAACTACCCGACCCCGATCGGCGCCTCCGAACGCATCGACATCGTTCGCGGCCCAGCCTCGCCGATCTACGGCCCGTCGAAGACCGGCGGCTACATGAACTTCGTGCCAAAATCGGCGCGCGTGAAGGGCGGCGCGCTGCTCGACCATGCCGAGGGTGAGATCAGCTATACCGGCGGCAGCTGGAACCGGAACGTCCTCAAGGCCGAAGTCCGCGGGCCGGCAAAGGTCATGGGCACCGAGTTCGGCTATAGCCTGTACGCCGAGATCGAGGATTCCGGCAGCTATTACCGCAACATGGGCACCAACCAGACGATCCTGCAGGCGGCGTTCGACAACCATCTGACCGACACGCTGCGGATCGAGTTCGGCGGCATGTACCAAAAATATTCGGGCCAGCAGAACGGCGGCTGGAACCGCCTGACGCAGGATCTGGTCGACAACGGCACCTACATCACAGGCTCGGCCAAACCGCTCGATACCAATGGCGACGGCCAGCTTTCCCCCGCCGAGTTTACCGCAGTCGGCAATTTCGCGCCGTTCGGTGGCTTCGGGTGCGGCGGCAACGTCACCGCGGCATCGATCACCAACGCCTGCTTCAACACCCTTACGGCGGCGAACGGCACCGGCCCGAACAATTACCTCGCGCTCCAGAACGTCGGCACCGCCAAGCTCAGTCGCAAGGACGTGCTGACCGGCGAGGACGATTTCCTGAAGAACACGACGAAGACCGGCTATTTCGACATCATCTTCGACGGCGGCGACGGTCTGGAGATCAAGAACCAGCTATTCTACGACGGCTACAACAACGACAACAACAACGCCTACGGCTTCTCGCAATTCCACGATTCCTGGGTGATCGAGGACAAGATCGTCCTGTCGAAGGCGTTCAAGACCGATGTCGGTAAATTCTCGTTCCAGGTCTCGCCGTCGATCCGCTACACCGATTTCGTCCACGGTGACGATTTCAACTTCGAGTATTTCCACCGCGTCGATCTGACGGTGGGCTATACGCCGCTGTCCGATCGCCTGCTGTCGACCGAATGCGACTGCGATTACTCGAATTACGTGAAGGGCCATTACACCGATTACGGTCTCGCCGGCCTTGCCGATCTCGACTTCGATTTCGGCCTCGATCTGCTGCTCGGCGCGCGCTATGATATCGTCGACGCCAAATCGACCACCAACCCGACCAAGGTGCGCGTCGTTCCCGCCGTGCTGAGCGGGTCCGGCAGCACCGGCGCATGGTCGTGGACCGCGAGCGCATCCTACAAGCTCCCGTTCGGCCTAATCCCCTACGTAACCGCATCGCGCCAATCGACCGTCGTCGCGGGTCAGGGTGCGGAGATCGCCGTCGCAGACGTCGTCGGCGAGAACTTCGTCGCTGCCTCGAAGCTTTACGAAGGGGGCCTCAAGGGCAGCTTCCTCGACGACAAGCTCTACGCTGCCGTCTCGGTCTACAAGCAGAGCCGCACCGATCACAACGTCCAGTCGGCGACCGTCAACCAGTCGGTCGAAACCAAGGGTCTCGAGGCGGAAGCCCGCTGGGCGGTCGACAAGCACCTGTTCATCACCGGTGCCTATACCCGGACCAAGGTCTACAACCTGACGTTCCTCGATGCAGGCTCGACCTTCAGCTTCTTCGGCATCGGCGATCTGATCAACGTCACCGATCCGACGCTGTTCCTCGGCGGCCAGCCCGGCGGTCTCATCCCGATCGCCGACAAGGAAGCATCGCGACGTCAGGGCATTCCGACGAACCTGTATTCGGCCACTGCCAGCTACGCGTTCGACAATGGCATCGCCTTCACTGCCAGCCTCGTCCAGGTCGACTCGACGTTCTCGGGCCAGTCGCGCGTCGTCAAGCTGCCGGCCTACACATTGGTCGATCTCGGCGCGTCGTACCAGAAGGACAATTGGCTGTTTCGCGTCGTCGTGAAGAACGTCACCGACACGACCTACTTCCGCGCGAACTTCACCGAATTGTTCGGCAGCACCATCGTCCTCCCCGAGCGCCCCCGCAGCTTCCAGGGCTCGGTCATCTACAAGTTCTGACGCGAAGGGGTGGGGGTGCGGGACGCCCCCCACTCCCGTCATCCTGGGCTCGACCCCGCATCCAGAGCCAAGAACTGCATCACCGGGAGACACCGACCCCATGCCCCTCCTGACCCGCGCCGCACTCTACGCGAGCGCCGCCCTGAGCCTGCTCTCTCCGACCGCCTACGCAGCGCCCGCCAAACCCGCACCAGCTACCAGCATCGAGGCCTGCGCCCCAGGCGCACCCTGCCCGCACCCGCTCCAGATCCGCGCCGTCGTCGTCACGATGTTCGAGATCGGCAAGGACACCGGCGACGCCCCCGGCGAATTCCAGCTCTGGCGGGAACGCCATCATTTCGACGTCCGCATCCCCTTCCCGCAGGCCGATCACGACCTGTATTACGACCCGACATCGCACGTGCTCGCGGTCGTCACCGGCATGGGCACCGCGCACTCGGCCGGATCGACGATGGCGCTCGGGCTCGACCAGCGTTTCGACCTGACCCGCGCCTATTGGCTGGTCGCCGGGATCGCCGGGATCGACCCCGAGGACGCCTCGATCGGCTCGGCCGCCTGGGCACGCTACCTGGTAGACGGCGATCTCGGGCATGAGATCGACTCGCGCGAAATCCCCAAGGACTGGAAGTCGGGCTATTTCCCGCTCGACCGGAAGGGGCCGAACGATCCCCGCCCGGCGACGCCGCACGGCGAGATGTTCGAACTGAACGCCGGCCTGCGCGACTGGGCCTACACGCTGACCAAGGCGATCAAGCTTCCCGACGATCCCGCGATAACCAAGGAGCGCGCGCGCTACTCCGGCTACCCGATGGCGCAACGCCCGCCCTTCGTCATGAAGGGCGATCAGCTCGCGGCGACGACCTTCTGGCACGGCAGGATTCTCAACGACTGGGCGAACGACTGGGTGCGCTACTGGACCGCCGGCAAGGGCGAATTCGTCACCTCGGGCATGGAGGAGACCGGCACCTACCAGTCGATCCTCCAGCTCGCCAAGATGGGCCGCGTCGACAAGACCCGCGTGATGGTCCTGCGCGCCGGCAGCAACTTCACCATGCCGCCGCCGGGCGTCACCGCCGCCGACTATCTGCTGCGCGAGAACGAAGGCTTTTCCGGTATGACCGCCGCGCTCGAAAGCCTGTATCTGGTCGGCTCCCGCGTGATCGACGAACTCACCACGCACTGGGATCGCTACGAAATGACCGTCCCGAAATGACCGTCCGATTACGATGACACTGACCGTCCTCAAAAACGCCGACCATCTCGTCTGCATGGACGAAGCTCACCGCGAGATCCCCAACGCCGCGATCGCCTTCCGCGACGGCGTCATCGAAGCCGTCGGTCCGACGCACGAGCTTGCCGAACTCCTCGCCCAGGCCAGCATCGTGATCGATGCCCGAGGCTGCGTCGTCACGCCCGGCCTCGTCAACACGCACCACCACCTCTTCCAGTCGCTGACCCGCGCGGTCCCCGGCGCGACCAGTGCACCGCTGTTCGGCTGGCTCAAACGCCTCTATCCGATCTGGGCGCAGTACCGCCCGGAGGACGTCTTCGCCGCGACGCAGCTTGGCCTCGCCGAACTGGCGCTGTCCGGTTGCACGCTCAGTTCCGACCATCTCTACCTCTTCCCGAACGGCGTGACGCTCGACGACACGATCGCCGCCGCCAGCGAAATCGGCGTCCGCTTTCACCCCACGCGCGGCGCGATGAGCGTCGGCGAAAGCAAGGGCGGCCTCCCCCCGGACAGCCTCGTCGAGGACGAAGCCGCGATCCTCGCCGACACGATCCGCGTGATCGACCGCTTCCACGACCCCCGCGACGGCGCAATGGTCCGCGTCGGCGTCGCCCCCTGCTCGCCCTTCTCGGTCAGCCAGGACCTGATGCGCGACGCCGCCCTGCTCGCGCGCGAAAAGCGCGTAATGCTGCACACCCACCTCGCCGAGGACGCCGACGACGTCGCCTTCTCGCTCGCCCGGTTCGGCTGCCGTCCGGGCGAATACGCCGAACGCCTCGGCTGGACCGGCCCCGACGTCTGGCACGCGCACTGCGTCCAGCTAGACGCGCAGGAAATCGACCTCTTCGCGCGCACCCGCACCGGGATAGCGCACTGCCCGTGCTCGAACTGCCGCCTCGGCTCGGGCATCGCGCCGCTGAAGGCGATGGTCGACAAGGGCGTCCGCGTCGGCGTCGGCGTAGACGGGTCCGCGTCCAACGACAGCGGCAACCTCCTGCTCGAAGCACGCCAGGCCCTCCTGCTGCAACGCGCCGTCGGCGGCGCGGCGGCGTTCGACCCACGCGACGCGCTCTTCCTCGCAACCCGCGGCGGCGCCCAGATCCTTGGCCGCGACGATTGCGGCAGTCTCGAACCCGGCAAGCGCGCCGACATCGCGGTCTGGGATATGAGCGACATCCATTCGCTCGGCAGCTGGGATCCAGTCGCCGCCCTGATCCTCAGTCCACCCCCAGGTGCCCGCGACGTCTTCGTCGAAGGTCGCGCCGTCGTCCGGGACAATGATCTCGTCCAGGCCAGCCGCCGGGAGATTCTTCGCGCGGCGGACCGCTCGCTCGTTCGCCTGAAAGCCCTCGCATGACCAAGCTAAACGTAAATCCTCGCCCGCCAGGGGGAGGTGGCGCCGAAGGCGACGGAGGGGGAGGACACGGAGCAGAGGTTTCTCTTACCGCCTCCTCCGTCAGGCTGACGCCTGCCACCTCCCCCTGGCGGGGGAGGATTGCTCGGATCAGGACACGCCCCCGCCGCCCCAAGATGACTCCGGACCAAGCCCGCGACCCTAATCATTTTCCCGGCATGGCTGTCGCGATCCCGCTCGGCATCCAGCACGTCCTCGCGATGTTCGTCAGCAATCTCACCCCTGCGATCATCGTCGCGGGCGCGGCCGGGTTCGGGTTCGGCTCGGCCGACCCGCGCGAGCTGATCTACCTGATCCAGATGTCGATGCTGTTCGCCGGCATCGCCACGTTGCTCCAGACGATCGGCTTCGGCCCGATCGGTGCGCGCCTGCCGATCGTCCAAGGCACCAGCTTCGCGTTCCTCCCGGTGATGATCCCGATCGTCACCGGTCACGGCGTCGCGGCGATGGCCGAACTCACCACGGCCGCGCTCGTCGGTGGCCTCTTCCACACCTGCCTCAGCTTCTTCGTCGGCCGCATCCGCTTCGCGCTTCCGCCGATGGTCACCGGCCTGGTCGTGCTGATGATCGGCGTGTCGCTGATGCGGATCGGCGTGCAATATGCCGCCGGCGGCGTGCCCGCGATCGGCACGCCAGCCTATGGTGCCGGCGCGAGCTGGTTGCTCGCCGGCACCGTCGTGCTGACCACGCTCGGTCTAAGCTTCTTCGCGCGCGGTATCTGGTCGAGCGCCGCGGTGCTGCTCGGCCTGATCGCCGGTTACGCGCTCGCGGTCGCGATGGGCCGCGTGTCGATGGCGCCTGTGACGCAGGCCGGCTGGGTGATGCTACCCTCGCCGTTCCACTTCGGCTTCGCGCTGTCGGCGTCGGCGATCATCGGCTTCTGCCTGATGGGGTTCATCTCCGCGATCGAATCGATCGGCGCGGTCTCGGCGATCTGCGAGGGCACCGCGCTGCGGCCCGCCACCGACCGCGAGCTGATCGGCGCGACCTCCGCGGACGGCGTCGGCACCGCGCTTGCCGGGCTGTTCGGCGCGATGCCCAACACCTCGTTCAGCCAAAATGTCGGCCTGATCGCGATCACCGGCGTGATGAGCCGCCACGTCGTCACGGTCGGCGCGGTGTTCCTCATCCTGTGCGGCCTCGCGCCAAAGATCGGCGCGCTCGTCACGACCATCCCGATCGAGGTGCTGGGCGGCGGCGTCATCGTGATGTTCGGCATGGTCGCCTCCGCCGCGATCTCGATCCTCTCCGCGGTCGTCTGGACGCAGCGTACGATGATGATCTTCGGCGTCGCGCTGTCGCTCGGGATAGGCCTGGAACTGGAACCCGGCGCGGTCTCGCACTTGCCGGAGACGTTGCGGATATTGCTGACCTCGGGCGTGCTTCCGGCGGCGGTGATCGCGGTCGTGCTGAACCTGGCGGTACCCGGCGGCACCGCTACGCCGACCGACTAATCCCTCAGCGAGCCTCTGCCTCGAACGCCGCCAGATCCCGCTCCAACGCAACCTGACGCGCCGCCTTCCCACTACCGGCAACGAACGCCTCGCAAGCCGCAGCCCCGACCACCCGACACGCCACGACCTTTGCTCCACCAGCGCGGTCATCCCAAATGCTAGCCCCCGGCAGGAAGCTATACTGCAACCCATCGCGCACGATCTGCTTCAGATCCGCATAGCGCAGCCCCTGCTCGGTCACCGCGCGGACATACTCGTTGGTCATGTCACTGCGCGACACACCCTCGTCGTCGGTCGACAGCACCACGGGCACCCCGGCCTCGCGGTACAGCGACAACGGATGCGCCGCGCCCTTCACGCCCAGGATGACCGCGTTGCTGGTGAGATTGATCTCCACCGCCACCCGGTCCCGCGCCATCCGCTTCAACAACCCGGCCGCGTCGCGCTCGTAGGAGATGTCGATGCCGTGCCCGATCCGCCGAGCCCCCGCGACCTCCACCGCATCGCGGATATGGAATGCAAGCTCGCGCGGCGGGACCAGCCCCAGCGTCAGCTCCCCCGCGTGCAGCGACAGCGCCACCTTCGGATACCGCGCCTTCAGGAACGCGATCATCCGCATGTGCAGTGCGTAGTCACGCACCGCCACCGGATCATGCTCGGGCGCCGCGATGTTCACGCCCACGAAGCGCGCATCCGCGGACACCAGCGCAAACCCGAACGCGAGTTGCGCAAACACCTGCGCCGCCGGCACCGTCCGGATCGCGGTATAAAGATAGCGCATCTCCACGCCGCACCCGGGCTTCGGCGTCGCGGTCGCACACCCGTCGATCCGCGCAAGCTCGGCATCGAACCCGTCATATTCCGCGCGCGCCTGCGCCACCGCGGCGGGCAGCAACGGCGTCAACCGCGCGAGCATCCCCGCAAAGTCGTTCGCATCTACGTCCCGCGTGTCCCCCAGCCGCCCGGCAAGCGTCGCCATCGCGCCCGATCCGCTGCCAAGCTCGACATAGCTCACCCGGTCCGCCGCCGCCTGCGCACGCGTCAGCGACAGCGACTTCGCCTCGTTGCCCATCGCCGCCGGCCAGAACGCCCCGAACGTCGCGAAGAACCGGTCGTACCCGGAAGTCTCCGGATCGCCGACCCCACTCTCGAACCCGCGCGTCGACAACGCGTCGATCATATGGCTGTACCGCGGATAATCCCGCTCCAGTCCGGTCGCCGGGATCCGGTTCGGCGCGTCGCACGCCTTCTGGTCCGCCGGCTTGGCCACGATCCGGTGCGTATCGGTCGCGATGCACAGCCCGTCGTCGCCCGCCCAGCGTAGGAGATCCTCCGCATAGATCGCGCCCCCGCTGTGATTGTGCAGGTCGCCCCCCTTCGGCATCCGCTGCAGGAACATCCGCAACCGTGGCGGGCTCCCCGCGATCGTATCGAGATACGCCGCGGTCCGCGCCTCGTCCGACACCGCACGCTTTGGAGCAGCCTCTGCCGCCGACGCGCACAATGCCAAGACAATGCAACTCGCAGTCCACAATGAACGCATGACCATATCTCGCAATATCAGAGCAATAAGATGCGAACCGAACACGCTGTCTCACGTCGCGATATCACTATCCGACGAAGCCGCCCCCCGCAGCCTTAGCGATAACCGGGCAACTCCGCCGCGTTCAACAGCAAACAAAGCCACGATCCATTGCCGAAATGAGCGCATCCGGAGCGTTCGACGATCCTTCCGCGCCAAGGTCAGGTGACGGAAGCGGCGAACACGCAACGGAGATTATCCCAGCGTCCTCGTCCGTCGGGCGACGCCTACCGCCTCCCCCCCTCGCGAGGGCGGATTTCCAGAGCCCGCTCATGTGGGCGGCAACTCCAGCCAGGTCTCGGCGCTCGCTCCGATATCGAAGTCAGGACGGACGAATAACCGGGCCTCGAAAGGCGGCTCAACCCACTCTTCTTCGCGAACAAGAGCGGCGCTCCTGCTACGATCGAACCAAGATGCACTGTTGCCGTCGCGTTACCGGCTTGTCTAAGAAATCCCCGACTGCAGCACCGAGTGGCCGGATCAGGATGAAGGCCGTCCGCCGACGGTCTCGCCCAGTGTGGTCGCGAGGATCTTGATGATGGCGGCACGCGCTGGGTCTGATAGGGGCGTCGCGCGATCTCCAACGAACGGCGCGACATCTAGACTTCCGCTCGCACCGCGCGAAGAGGCGCCCGCGAACATTGGAAAATGGTATCATCGCGAGCGCAACGCGAGTGGGTCCCCGGAGGTCGGGGCGAGTATGCGGCGACTGTTTAGACGCGTCGTGCAACCTGCCGCCTGCATTCAACCGACCCGCGGACGGGCGCGTCTTTTGGGTGCACCGACGCAACCCCCGACTTGATTCAGTTCGGTGCGTTTGGCCCGGACACCCCTAATACCACGCGCGGATGCATCGTTTCCACGCGGCAATCAACGTGCGTACCGACGGCATCGTTGCATGGGTACGGATGCCGGGAGTGCCCGGCAAGAAACTCGTCAGGATTGCGTGCCAGCGTTCCTGCCATGATCTGGAAAGACACACCATGCCCCTCCCCTCGAAATTGAGCGTCGCCCAGGCGATGATCGTCACCGCAGCGACTGCCTTCAGCACGACGTTGTGCCTGCTGGCGGTCGTCGGTCCCGTCTACGAACGATCTGCGCACATGGCCTTGAGCAGCCCGCACATGCGCCCCAGCGCGCTTGCCTAGCCCAGCGTCAACGGTGCCGAAAGGAATTGCCGGACATGCGCCACGAACGCCAGCGATGCGGGCTCTCGTCCGAGCAGAAGGTGGTTATCGCTGTCGAGCGTGACGAACTCGGCGCCCGGTATCTCGGCGGCCAGCTCGCCACCGGTCGCCAGCGGAATACGACGATCACCCCTCGCGTGCATTACGAGCGTCGGCGCCTGCACATCCTTCAGGATCGGGCGCACGTCTATGTCGGCGAACACTTCGAGGTAGCGCGCGGCGTTCTCGGCGGAGACCGTCTGGCGCTGGAAAAGGTTGAACCAGTCGAGTTCCTCGGTGGTCGCGCTCGGCATGAAGGTCGCCGTCACGACCTGTCGATAAGCGGCATCCGTACGGCCCCAACCCTGCCGGACGAGCGTGATGATCGCCTCGCGTTCCTCGATCACGTCCGGCGTCGCATCGATCCGCCACCCCGCGGCATACCCGCCCCACAGGATCAGATGACTGACGCGTTCGGGATGCCGCACCGCGTAGGCGATCGCGACCGCGCAGCCTTGAGACAGTCCCAATAGCGGGAAGCGATCGATCCCGGCGGCGTCGACCACGGCCTCCAGATCGCAGACGAACGACTCGAAATCGATGTCCGCCACGCATCCTTCCGACATGCCGTTGCCGCGCTCGTCATAGCGCACGAACATATGGTCGCGCGCGAGTTCCTGGAACAGCGGTGCCCAGATCGGCGCGTCCCAGTCGAGCTCGAGATGGTTGAGCCAGTTCGCCGCCTTGACCAGCGGTGGGCCCTCCCCGACGCAGGCATAGGCCAGTCGAACGCCGTCGCGTGCCTTGCAGAACTGGATCTTCTGTCGCTGGAGCATGTCGTGCGGCAGGAGCGCGGCGATCGGCGGTTCGTGCGCTGCCGCCGACGGCGGTGGCAGGCCGGCTTCGCTTACCGCATCGGCGAAGCTGCGCCTGGCCACTTTTGCGTCGTCCTGTCGCCCGAGCTGTTGCAGCGTCTCCTGCAGCCGAATTGCCGCGTCGGCGTTGAACGGATCGGCATCGAGCCATTCGCGTGCCCAGGGAAGCCGATCCTCGGGCGACAGCGCGATCGACACGACGAGGCGGTGAAGCAGTGATCGACGCAGGCGCTCCGCAGCCGCGCGTTCGGCCGCGAGCCAGATCGCGAACCGCTCATGCCGCGACATGTCGAGCCCCGCGAGCAGCGGTTCGCGCAGGGCGACCAACGCGGCGAGCAGTTCGCTCGCCACCGGAGGCTCCGCATCGAGCGCCTGGTGCGCGCGCTGAAGATCGACGACGATGTCCTCGCGGTCGATCGCGACCGTCTCGCGATCGGCGATCAGGCGGCGGCGACCGCGGTCGACGACCGGTCGCAACTTGCTCAGCGACCAGCGCAGCGCGCCACGCGGATCGTCTGGCCCTTCGTCCCACAGCAGATCGCACAAGTGTTCGCGCCGCTGCGGGCGATCCGTCAGGAGAATATAGGCAAGCAAAGCACGTGTCTTGCGCGACGCTGGCAGATCAACGGCCAGCGATTCGGACGATATCGCCAGAGAACCCAGTACGTTGACGACCAGATTGGGCAAATGATCGATCGATACGGCCTCTCGACGTGAGAAATCATTTACCACGCCATCCTCGCCAATGTCCACGCAGGCTCAATCGCTGATCTCCACGCTGTTGGGCGAGTGCAGGATCAGGAAAGCGCGACACGAGGTTGCGCTCGATGAATTGGATCACGTCAATGGCCGCCAAGTATTTATCCAGAACACAGGACCGCAAACGACGACCCTGGTCATACATTGCATCTTCGCAACCGGTGTTGCCGTGACGTTCTGGCTCGATCTCGGTGGCGTGACAGCGCTATCGGATGGGCGATTTCCGGCGCGACAAAGCGCTTCGCTGCCGACCGCAATCTGGATCGGACGCGTCCTGAGCGGCATCGTCGTCGTGCTGTTGTTCGCCGACGCGGTTGCCCAGTTGGTGTCGCTGCCGATGCTGCGCGCCGATGTGGAGGCGATCGGCTTCCCGTTCGCGTTGTCGCCGGTGGTGGGGGCGATCACGATGACCTGCGTCGTCCTCTACGCCAATTCGAGGACCGCATTGCTCGGCGCGATCATGCTGACCGGGTTTCTCGGTGGCGCGATCTGCCTGCACCTGCGGCTCGGCGAGATCGGTTCGCCGCCTCAGATCATCTCGATGATGCTCGGCGTCATGACCTGGGGCGGGCTGTACCTGCGCGAGCCAAGACTGCGCACGCTGCTTCCCCTTCGCGCCTGAACCGCCGCGCGCCCTTTTTTCAACTCGACAACGCCGCCCCTTCGGGTGTCGGCGAAGGACCCGACATGACCATTTCGATGCGCACGCTCCCCGCCCCGTTCGCCCGCGCGGCGACGCTCGACACGACCCGCTTCTACATGGGGGGCCTGATGAGCTTCCTGACCACCGGCACCGAGACCGACGGCGGCCTCGCGCTGATGGAATATCAGGGCAAGCCCGGTAACGAGCCGCCGCCGCATATCCATCTCTGGGAAAACGAGATCGTCTACGTGCTCGACGGCATCATGGAGATGTATTGCGGCGATGCGGTGATGCTCCTCCACCCCGGCGAGATGGCGTTCATCCCGCGCGGCCAGCCGCACGCCTTCTACATTTGCTCGACGCAATTTCGCGCGTTGGCGATCGTCCAGTCGATCGGCGAGCAACCTGTCGGTCTTGATGCGTATTTCATGCAGATGAGCAGCCCCGCTACCAGCATGACGCTGCCGACGGACCCGGTCACCTACCAGATGGAGGATCCGGCGCATGCGGTCGCGGTGGCGGCAGCACACGGCATGCAGATCCTGTCGCCCGACGAAGCGGCGATCGCGCTGCCGCGCTACCCCGGCTTCGGCAATGCCGATCGCGCGCCCCTCGATGCCGCAACGCTGCCCGATGCGGTAGCGCGCCCGGTGCGCAACCAGTCGCTGGCGGTGTTCGGCGCGGTCGCGGGTCTATGGCCGCTCACAGCTATCGACAGAGCATCGTGACGATACGTCTGGATGAGGACGCTACCGCCCGAAAACTCTACGAAGGGCTGACCGATGGCGGTGGCGAACGGTCGCGAACCGCGATCGAACGGGTCCTGCGCGACACTGGTCTGACGATCGACGATCCCCGCCTGCGCGAACTCGACGCGCTGATGCAGGGCTATGCGCAGGCGGTCGACATTCCGTTCGAGGCGATCGCCCCCGCGCTCGCCGGCGCCAACCGGACGTTGCTCAGCCGAGCGCTGACCGGCGACCTGGTGATCCCCGATTTCACCGCCTTCTGCACCGAACTGACGCGGATGTTCGAGGACGTCCGCGACAACCGCGATGGCGAGGTGGCGTCGTACATCCCACAACTCGCACGCGCCGATGCCGATGGCTTCGCGGTGGCGGTGTGCACGATCGACGGACAACGCTTCGCGATCGGAGACACCGCGACGCGCTACTGCGTGCAGTCGACCTGCAAGCCGGTCAACTATGCGATCGCACTCGATCGGCTCGGCGTCGATACGGTCCACCGCCATGTCGGCCGCGAGCCATCCGGGCATTCGTTCAATGCGATCACGCTGAACGCCAGCGGCCTGCCGCATAATCCGATGATCAACGCCGGCGCGATCATGTGCGCGTCGCTCATCGCGCCCGAACTGTCCGCCGCGGACCGGTTCGATACGGTGATGCAGACCTGGAGCGCCCTTGCGGGGGAAAGTTCGGTCGGGTTCGACAACGCGGTCTTCCTGTCGGAGCGCGACACCGCCGACCGCAATTTTGCGCTCGCCTATTTCATGCGCGAGAACGGCGCGTTCCCCGAGGGCACCGATCTCAAGGCGACGCTCGATCTGTATTTCCAGTGCTGTTCGATCACCGTCGATGCGCCGGGCATGGCCACGATCGCCGCGACGTTCGCGAACGGCGGCGTCTGTCCGCTCAGCAACGAACGCGTCTTCACCAGCGACACGACCAAGAACTGCCTGTCGCTGATGGCGTCGTGCGGCCTGTACGACTTCTCCGGCGAGTTCGCGTTCACCGTCGGTTTGCCGGCGAAATCGGGCGTATCGGGTGCGTTGTTCATCACCATACCTGGCGTTTGCGGGATCGCGGTCTGGAGTCCGCGGCTCGATGCGCTGGGCAATTCGGTGCGCGGCATCGAGTTCGCGCGGCGGCTAGCCAAGCGGTTCGCATTCGACGGCCTTGCCGACGCAGGCGAGCAGACCAACCCGCGTCGCCGCACAGCCGAGGCTGCAGTCGATCAGGCAACCTATTTCTGCGCCGCAGCGGCCAAGGGCGACCTGACCGAATTGCGTCGCCTGGTCGCGCGCTCGATCGACGTGAACCTCGCCGATTACGACGGGCGGACGGCGCTTCATCTGGCGGCCAGCGAAGGTCGCGCGGACGTGCTCCGCTACCTCCTGCCGCTCGGCGCGGCGACGGACGTCGTCGATCGGTGGGGCAACACGCCGCTCGACGGCGCGGTCCGCAACGGCGATGCCGCCAGCGTCGCGATCCTGCAGCCACGCACGCCGGACGCCGTGGACCTGCACCCCGGTGGTATTTTCCCACGGGCGCCGATCGAAGCCCTGGCCTATTGATCGTCGACCTGCAGCCAATCTCTGAAAACGTGGGCACGATTGATATCGAACGCCCGCCCCCATGGTCTCCCGCGAAGTCGGGAGCCCTGTCTGCATCCCCGCTTTCTCGCGGAACCATGCTACGCCTCGGCGCGAGATCCGGCCGCCCCTCAAGTGTACGGCCCCATTCGCGCGGCACTTCATATCGGCCTACCAAATCTCATGAGCCATCTAGTCATAGCGACGCTGGGCATTCTGTCGGTGTCGCGATCGAGCGCAGCGCTCCCGCTACCGCCCTCCCGCAAGACGCGCGCGCTGCTCGCCTATCTCGTCCTCGCCACCCGTCCACAGCGACGCGAGCATCTGATCGATCTGTTCTGGGGTGACGGGCCCGACGATCCGCGCGGCGCGCTACGCTGGTCGCTCAGCAAAATTCGCGACCTGATCGACAAGGACCGCGCCAGGGTCGTCGCGGACCGGGAGACCGTGGCGGTCGACACGGGCGGCGTCGCGATTGATATCCACGCAGCGCGATGCGTCGGTCCTGACACGACGGTCGACGAGATCGTCGCCTGTCTCACCGCGTTGCGCCGGCCGCTGCTCGCCGGGATCGACCTGCCCGACAATGCGGTTTTTCAGGCCTGGCTGGTAGCCGAACGCGAGGCCGCAGCGCGGTTGCGACGGACGTTGTTGCAACAGCTCGTCGGAATGATGCCGCTCTCGCTCGAGGACAGGCTGCCCTGGTGTCGGGAATGGTGCGAGGCCGATCCATTCAATGCGGAGGCGGCGGCGCGTCTGCAAACGACGTTGCAGCATATGGGGCGGCTGGCCGATGCGCGGATCGCCGACAGCGATTTCGCCTCCAGATTGCGCGACGCAGGGCTGACGCGGCCCTTGGTCATGCCGTTGGATCCCGCACCCGAGCACCCTCAACCCGTTGCACCGCAGACGACGACAGCAGCCGATGCGCGGACCGATCATATCGTGCTGCAACGGCAAAGCCTGAGCTTCGCCACGGTCGGCGACGGGGTCAGGATCGCCTACGCCTCGGTTGGCGAAGGCCCGCCGCTCGTCAAGGTCCCTAACTGGCTCAACCATCTTGAGCTCGACTGGGACGCGCCGGTCTGGGCACCGCTGTTCCACGACCTCGCGCGCGACCACCGCTTCATTCGCTACGACGGGCGCGGCAACGGCATGTCCGATCGCGACGTCGCCGACATCAGCTTCGACGGCTTCGTGCGCGATCTCGAGGCGGTCGTCGATGCGGCCGGGCTCGATCGCTTTCCGCTACTCGGCATCTCGCAGGGCTCCGCGATCGCGATCGAATATGCCGCCCGGCACCCCGAGCGCGTCAGCCACCTGATCCTGTGGGGCGCTTTCGCGAGCGGTTGGCGCGTGACCGGCACGCCCGACGTCCGCAAGGAACGCGAGGCGATCCTGACGCTTGTCCGTCAGGGCTGGGATCGCTCGGATCCCGCGTACCGCAAGCTCGTGACGTGGAAGTTCATGCCAGGCGCGTCCGCCGTGGAACTCGACTGGTTCGACGATTTCCAGCGCGAGACGGTCGGCGCGCAGAATGCAGTGCGCTTCGCCAATGTGTTCGCGGATATCGACGTGCGCCACCGGCTCGCGGGCGTGACCGCGCCGACTTTGGTGATGCATGGCCGTGGCGACCGCAATATCCCCCTGGCGGTCGGCAGTGCGCTGGCCGCGGCGATTCCCGGTGCCGAGTTCGTGACGCTCGACACCGACAATCACATGCTACTCGGCCGGGAGCCGGCGTCCGCGGCCTTCGTCGCGCATGTCCGCCAGTTCCTTGCCGAAGAACGCGGGGGCATCGATCGCTGACCGCATCTCGGGCGACCGCGCGGCAATCAACAGCGTCGCCGCACGCTCGCCGATGACCACGCACGGTGCCATCGTGTTGCCGGTCGTCACGCGCGGCATGATCGACGCATCCGCGACGCGCAAATTGGCGATGCCATAGACGCGCAGTTCGGCGTCCACGACCGACATCGCATCGCGGCCCATCTTGGCCGTGCCCGACTGATGCCAGACGGTCGATGCGGTATCACGCACGAAAGCTGTCAACGCGGATCGTCTCAGATTGCCCGGCATCGCCTCGCGCTTGACGAACGGGCGCAACGCCGCGCCGTTACCGATATCGCGACACAGTTCGACGCTGCGGACCAGCGCCTCGAGATCGTCGGGATCGGACAACGCGTTCGCCTCGATCCGGACCGGCGACGCGGGCGATGCACCGGTGAGCGTGACACTCCCGCGGCTCTTCGGCCGGACGAGTCCCGGCAGAAGCGACCATGCCGAGGCCGGCGGCGCGTACCGTTCCAACGCATCTTGCGCGACGATCGGCGCCTCGGCCACGAACGTTTGGATATCCGGCGTCGCCAGTTGCGGATCGCTTTTCCAGAAGAAGGTCGCCTCGCCCAGATTGTTGCGCGGGACGATCGGCTCCGGGCTTTCCCAGACGCAGCCCGCGACCATCACGTGATCCTGGAAGTTGCGCCCGACGCCCGGCAAATGCTCGGCTAGCGCGATGCCGTGGCTTTTCAGTTGTGCCACGTCGCCGATACCCGATTGCATCAAGACCTTCGGCGTGTTGATTGCACCGAGCGACAGGATCGTCTCGCAGCGCGCGCGGATCTGCCGCCACCGGCCGTCGACCACGATCTCGACGCCCTTTGCTTCACGACGTTCGATCAGGACACGAGTCACCGTGGCATGCGTCAGCACGGTGAGGTTCGGTCGCGCCATCGCGGGGTACACGTACCGCCGGAACACCGACGATCGCAGCCCGCCGCTGATCGCGAGATTGCAGATCGCGGCACCGCCCGGCCCCTCCATCATCACGCCGTTGGGATCGGCGAACGTCGCGATACCCGCATCGGCAGCGCCGCGAAGCAACGCCCCGGCGAGCGGATGCGGATCCTGCGCGGGCTCGACGTGGAACAGCCCGCCCCGCCCGCGGCGCACCGGATCGGGTGCCCCGCGCCAGTCCTCGATCCGACGATAGATGCCGAGCACGGACTCGTAATTCCAGGCATCATTGCCGGCTTCGTGCGCGAAATAGTCCCAGTCGGTCTGGTGTCCGCGCGACCAGACCATCACGTTGATCGACGATCCGCCGCCCAGTCCCTTGCCCATCGACAACGGCATCGCACGGCCGTTCAGATGCGCGCTCGGTTCCGCGACGAACCCCCAGTCGCGCTCGCTGCCAAGGTTGGTCGGCCAGAGCAACGGCTCGGACACGCTCGGCCCGACGTCATTACCGCCTGCCTCGATCAGCAGCACGGTGACGTCGGGATCGTCTGCCAGCCGCCGCGCCACGACGGACCCCGACGATCCCGCCCCACAGACGATATAGTCATACTCGCCGAGATCGTCGGCACGACGCCCGAGCTGGTTTGCTGCGACACGAACTGCAAACGCGGCATCGGTCTCGCCGTCACGCTTCATGGGAGCAACTCCGCGAAGGGGAGTTTTCGGCAACAGGGGCATGGCCCAAGAGGTAATTCATCGCATTTGCATCCTCGATCGAGGCGCCCAGATATTGGGTACCGCCACGGTCTGTTTGCGCGCGACACCGTGTAGCCGCCGGGGATGGCGGCGTAGAAACAGGTGCCGCAGGCGTGGTTTTCTCGCGTGGTCCCGTCAGATCTTCGCAAGGCTCCCGTCATTGCTTTTCGTGGCAGCGAGCCCGGGCCACAGTTACGGTGGCAGTGGCAGTTTCCACGCGCAGGCCAACGCACGCTTCAACGACGGGCTCGCACAGACAGGCATCAGTCGCAGCGGACCGGCGAGAAAGATGATGGTCTTTCTCCCAACGGCCCCTCTCGGCCATCACGTGTCTTCAGGAAGCCCGATAATGACCAATCTTCGCGGACGCTTGGCAACCGCCGTTGTCGACGACGCGGCCACCGGCGAATTCAAATGCCGCCGCGATATATTCACCGACCCGACCATCTTCGACCTTGAGATGAAGCATATCTTCGAGGGCAACTGGGTCTTCCTGGCGCATGAGAGCCAAATCGCCGAGAACGACGATTATTACACGACCCATATCGGTCGGCAGCCGATCATCATCACGCGTGACAGGACAGGCGTGCTCAACGCCGTCATCAACGCCTGCGCGCACCGCGGCGCGATGCTGTGCCGACGCAAGCACGGCAACAAGGGCAGCTTCACCTGTCAGTTCCACGGCTGGACATTCAGCAACAGGGGCAAGCTGCTCAAAGTTAAGGACGGCAAGACCGGCGACTATCCGGCCGCGTTCGATACTGAAGGCTCGCACGATCTGACCAAGGTCGCACGGTTCGGGAACTACCGCGGCTTCCTGTTCGGGAGCCTCAATCGCGATGTGCTGCCACTCGAGGAGCATCTCGGAACGACACGGGTGATCATCGACCAGATCGTCGACCAGGCCACCGACGGCCTGGAGGTACTGCGAGGGAATTCGTCGTATTTGTACGATGGCAATTGGAAGCTGCAGATCGAGAACGGCGCCGATGGCTATCACGTCAGCGCAGTCCACTGGAACTACGCGGCGACCATGGGCCGCCGCGACTACGAGGCCGGCGGCGTGCGCACGGTCGATGCGAACGGCTGGTCGAAGAGTGTCGGTGGCGTCTACGGCTTCGATCACGGCCATATTCTGCTGTGGACGAACGCACTCAACCCCGAGGTGCGCCCTATGTACGGCCACCGCGACGAGATGGAGGCGCGTCTGGGCAAGGACCGCACCGATCGGATCCTCGGCCAGACCCGCAATCTGTGCGTCTATCCCAACGTCTATCTGATGGACCAGTTCTCCACCCAGATCCGCGTCGTGACACCAGTCATAGGCAACGCCGTTTTCCATACGACCGGCAAGCGCGTTCGCAGCTTGCCGATAACACTGGGGAAGCTCGCATGAGTGCTCGCTGGGGCATCTCGTTTCTCTATACTTTAGAGAAGAGCCGAAGCACCGCAATGTCGGCTATTGCCACCCGTCTTCTCAAAAGCCGCCAGTCCGCTTTCTTCTCCATTCCGGCCATTCAAAGCCGGGCCGGTGTGGCCAGCAGTTAAGCCAGACACCCGCCCCGCTCGAGCTGCAAATTCAGGTTTATGCTACGTATGCAATCACCCGCTTGAGGCCGACAGCGAGCGCAAGGGGGAAAGTCTTCCTTTGCTTTGCTCTGCACAGCGCGCAGGCCGGACTTCCGCTTGTACTGCCAGGGTGTGCCAAATAACGCCCGTTCAGTCGTAAAATCGACCCTAGTCGCACAACCCAATTTCACAACTTCCGGCAGGGTATACCCGGGTTGACGATGAACGTGACCTCTCGCCTTTTCGGGTCGGTGACCGAAAACCTCCGGACTTGGTTTCCGCATAATCGGACAAGGCGACAGGGTTTGTCGCATGTGGCCCGCTTTAATTGAGGCAACGCCGGTCGCCGGATCTGACGGCTGACGACAGTCATGTGTTTTACGACAAGGGCCGGGGCAGTCGGCGCTCAAAGTGGCTGGACTTACTTCGCCCATACCCAGCCGCCAAAGGCGCCCTTGCGCTGACCGATTGCGGACGCTTGTCATGCTTGGCGGTGTCGTTAGCCATGACGATAGCTCCCTACAGTAACAGACCCATCTTGTATTACGTATCATGTGCGGTCCTTTTTCGTTTTCGCAGCTTGGAGTGCGCAGTGCCGTTCCCCGAACCGAGACGTCAGGCTTCCGCGTCCGCAAACGCTTGGCGCAAGACGGGTATCGCGGTGTTTGCGGTCGGCCAGCCTGAGTAGAAAGCGAGGTGCATCACGGTTTCCACCAGTTCCTCCTTCGTCACGCCGTTGGCGAGCGCGCGGGTGACATGGCCGGGCAACTCGTTGTGGCGATAGCCCGCGACGAGAGCGGCGACTGTGACCAGGCTTCGGTCGCGTTTCGACAGGCCGGGCCGTTCCCACACGTCACCGAACAGGACCTGGTCGGACAGGTCGGCGAAGTCGGGTGCGATATCGCCATATGCCTTCTGCGCGGCGGTCTGTTCGCCAGCCATTATGCCGGGCTCCCCTGATAGTCGGCGTCCGAGACCTTCTCGAGCCAGTCGACAGCCTTGCCGTTCTGCATTTCCGCGATCGCGATATGGCTCATCGCGTTATCGGGCGCGGCGCCGTGCCAGTGTTTCTCGCCCGGTGCGAAGTAGACGATGTCGCCCGCCCGGATATCCTCGACAGGTCCGCCCTCGCGCTGGACGCGACCGACACCGAAGGTGACGATGATCGTCTGACCCAGCGGGTGGGTATGCCATGCAGTCCGCGCGCCAGGTTCGAACGTCACGGTCGCACCGCTCAGTGCGCCGCTGCCCTTGAACGGCGCATCGGTACGTACGGTGCCAGTAAAGTAATCGACCGGACCTTTGCCAGAAGGCTGCGATCCGTTGCGGGTGATGTCCATGGTTCACTCTCCGTTTGATATTGCCAATATGGTTGCGCACCACCCATCCGATTAGATGCTGGATGTCGCATGGACCTATCGTTAGGGTTCATGAATGAACCGCGATGACCTGGTCGATCTCAACGCTTTCATGGCCGTTGCAGCGGAACGCAGTTTCACACGCGCAGCCGCCAAGCTCGGCACGTCGCAGTCTGCGCTGAGCCATACGGTCCGCCGTCTCGAAACCAGGCTGGGTGTACGCCTGCTCACCCGGACAACGCGGAGCGTCGCGCCGACCACGGCCGGGGAACGACTGCTGGCAACACTGACGCCGGCATTGGCGATGATCGATACCGAGATCGCGTCACTCAGCGACCTGCGCGACAAGCCACGCGGCTTGATCAGGCTGACGACGTCCGAGCATGCCGCTGAGACCGTATTGTTGCCAGCACTGGCGCCGTTCCTGGCGGAGTTCCCCGATATCCAGGTCGAACTCAGCATCGATTCAGGCCTGACCGATATCGTTACGGATCAGTTCGACGCTGGTGTGCGGCTCGGCGAAGCGCTCGCCAAGGACACGATCGCGGTGCGGATCAGCCCCGATCTGAGAATGGCGGTGGTCGGTTCGCCCGAATATTTCGACCATCATCCCGCGTGTCAGACCCCGCAAAATCTCGCGCAGCACAATTGCATCAATCTGCGGCTTCGGTCCGCAGGTGGCCTCTACGCCTGGGAATTGGAGAAGGGTGACCGCGAGATCCGTGTCCGCGTTGACGGCCAGATGTCGTGCAACAACACGGCTACCATCATTCGGGCGGCGGTGCGCGGCGTAGGTCTCGGCTTCGTTATGGAGAGTTCAGTCGTCGAGCATATTGCGAATGGTAAGCTGGTTCGTATGCTGGAAGATTGGTGTCCGCCCTTCGCTGGATATCACCTCTATTACCCCAGTCGCCGACAGCCATCGGCCGCGTTCGCGCTTCTCGTCGAGGCCTTACGACATCGGCAATGAGCGAGACGAACGTTGCGCAAGGGCGCTAGAACGCACCGCAAACGATCACGCCGAGGGCTCATGCGGTGGGGGCGACTAGCGGCGAGACTAAGGCGATAGCTACGCCCATTCCTAGGACCCGATCCAAGCGTGTCGCATCGGTACCAACGATTGCTTCGATCCCGTTTTCGACGACCTGTACGACGTCTTCAGGCGATGCGATTGCGATCTGCCGAGTGAACCGCGAGCGCACTGTGCCAGCCGATCGAGTGATACCAACGTAACATCATCGCGATCGATGTTGAGGCCGATGGCATAGCCCCCTTCCTGATTTATCCGGAGGCGGGTCGCCGGTTGGCCTCGACCGCCCAAGCGTCGACCGGCATCGATCCCCTGCTCGTTCTCGAACAATCGCCCTACGATGTTAGCAATCGTCGGCGCGGTCAAATTCGTCATCACCGCAATTTCGTTCGCGTGATGTCAGGATTGCGCCGAATGATCTGCGTCACGACGCGCTAATTATAGTCACCTCCACGTTCCAGGTTCGTGCCCGACAGGCTTGGCGCAAGCCTGACAGATCGGTTGCCTGCAGTAACGCTGCCGCTAGTCGCCTTTCCAGAAGCGTTGAAAGTCGAGGGCTTATCCATTCGCGGCGAGGCTCATCGACCTTAATGCGGAAGGAGCCAATGCGGGGGCAAAGGTTTTGAGAAACGTTTCGTGCGGTTTGGCAAGTGCAACGGCGTCACGTATCGAACCCTTCATCCGTTCGAACGCTGCCTCAAGATCTAACAGGGAGAAATGATCCGCCAGCGGATCGTGCGCAGCGGCATCGATGCCAAATCCGGCGTACATGGATAGCCAACTTGGGTCCTGAAACGATTCCCATTCATAGCGCACGAGGTGTCCTCGAGCCTTGAACAATGTCAGCTTGCGCGCCAGCTGCTCGGGCAGCGCGGTGCCTCGACAGCGATCCCACATCGGCTGGCCCTGCCGCCCATTTGCAAAATAATGTAGGACCAGGAAGTCGCGGATACGCGCATATTCGAGGCCAGTAGTCCGATTATACTCATCCGCCAGCGCCGGATCGAAACTCCTATCAGGCAGCAGGGCGAGCAACTTCTCCAGGCCGGTCTGGATGAGGGTGATGCTCGTCGATTCCAGCGGTTCCATAAATCCCGCGGCGAGCCCGAGTGCGACACAGTTCCCTTGCCAGAACGCGGTCCGACGACCGGTACGGAAACGAATCATGTTTGGCTCGGCTAGTGCTTCGCCTTCAAGCCTACCTTTCAACGTCGCAACGGCCTCGTCATCCGAGATGTGGCGGCTCGCATAGACATAGCCGTTGCCAACCCGGTGCTGCAGCGGGATCCTCCACTGCCATCCAGCAGTCAGGGCGGTGCTGCGCGTATACGGGGTAAGCGGTCCTGCTCGTTCGCACGGCATCGCGACCGCGCGATCGCACGGGAGGAGGTTCGTCCAATCCTCGTACGGTACGCCCAGCGCGTCGCCGAGCAATAGCGACCGAAAGCCCGAGCAATCGATGAAGAGGTCGCCAGCGACCGTCTTGCCGCACTGTGTACCGACACTGGAGATAAAACCTGTGGCCTTATCGACGAGAACATCGGTGATCGTGGCGTCGACATGTTCCACGCCCCATTCGCCGGCCTTTTTTGCCAGGAACTTGGCAAACAGGCCTGCGTCGAAATGGACTGCCCAGTCGAAGAATAGGAGGTCATGCACCGGACTGTCGGTTGGTCGCATGAAGAGGTTACGTTCGGCAAGCGCGGTTGCAAGACAGAAGTCGGATAGCGGCGTAGGTTGTCCAGCTGCATTCAGCTTGCGCCAGTAATGGTGGAACGCCACCCCCCGCGATCGCATCCCGTACAAGCCGAAGGGATGGAAGAATCGCTCGCCCTCGCGCTTCCAGTCGACGAACTCGATGCCAAGCTTCACCGTGCCCTGCGCAGCCGCCATGACCTGCTGCTCGGTGACGCCGATCTCTCGAAAGAAATCGCGGATACCGGGAACGGTCGCCTCCCCGACCCCCACCGTGCGGATGTCGCTGGACTCAACGACGGTGATCGTCACGGACTGACGATCGAGCCGGCGCGCGAGGAGCGTCGCCGCCATCCACCCCGCAGTGCCCCCGCCGACGATCACGATCGAGCGCAGAGGCCCCGAGCTGCGCGTTGCTTCTGCTCCATCCGTCACGCTTAATTCCTCATGCCGTGCGCTGTTACGCAAACGCCCGCCACCCCGCAGACGGAATGGCGGGCGCTTACAGTCTCACCCGCAGATCAGAACTTGAAACGCGCGCCCGCCATGAACCGGCGTTCATAGATGTTGTTGTACGCTTTCTCGTCCGGGAAGGTGAGATAGTATTTTTCATACTCGCCGGTCAGGTTCGACCCTTGCGCGTACAGCGTCAGGTTTGGCGTGAAGTCGTAGCTGATCGATGCATCGACGTAGTTCGTCGGCTGCTGATACAGTTCGAGGCCTCGGATGCCGCCGAAATCCTGCTGGACCGCACGCTTCGAACGGTAATTCCAGGCGACGCGAGCTTGGAAGTGATTGTCCTGGTAGAAGCCGGCCAGATTGGTCTGAATCTTCGAATTGTCCTGGAACGGGATCGAGTCTCCCTTCAAATCGACAGCGCCTGAATCGGACGGCGAGTAAGTAATATTCGCATCTATGCCGAAGTTGGAGAGCAGCGTCGGAATGAAGCCGAAATCGTTGAACGACAGCTTGGCACCCGCTTCGACACCCTTGAGCGTACCGCCGTCGCCCTGAACCGGGGTGCTGATCGACACGGTCCGGTTGCGAACCACGCCGTCATTGTCCGGCAAGTCGGTGCGCACGATGTTGCCAGACTGGATGAAGCTGGCGACGTCGATGTAGAAGGCACCCAAGCTCAGCAGGCTGCTGCGCCCGATATAGTATTCGAGCGAGCCTTCGACGTTCGTAGCACGCCAGGGATCCAGCTGCGGATTGCCGTTGGAGCTGCCGCCAGTGACGCGGAACACAGGCGATCCTGGATTGCTCGTGTCGATCGCATAGTTCGGATTGAGTCCACCACCCCACTGGTTGAGATCCAGCAGTGTCATCGTCTTGGAATACGCCAGGCGCAGCTTCAGGTTGTCGGCGAAATTGAACGCCAAGTTGAATGCCGGCAAAAAGTCGGTGAAGCTCCGCTTGGTCTCGACCGTGCCGTTGACCGTATTTGCAACGCCGTAGGGGCGCGGCGAACCGGTCACGAACTGGGTGATGTCGAGTTTGGTGTTGATGACCTTTAGGCCCGCATTGCCGGATACGGGAATGCCGAACACGTCACCCTTGACGTTGAGTTGTGCGTAGCCCGAGATCTGCTTCACGCCGACGTTGAACGAGGCGCCCGGGTTCTGAATCTCGACGTTGCCTGGGTAGAAGCTGTTCTGGAACGCGAGCGCGTTGTCCATGACCTTTGGGTCGAGCACGTAGATCGGCGGCAAGCCGGCACCCGGCAGGTTGAACTGCTTGACCTGCCCGTTGAAGATCGGATCGCTCGCCTTGCGGACAACGCCAGAGGTGTAAGGCCTGAAATTTGCCGTCCCGAACGTGCCTGTACCCGCATAGCAGGACGCATCATTAAGCGGTACGTCGAACGCCTTCCACTTGACCAGGCACCCACCAGGCTGCGACGCCTGCCCCGCATATAGCGGCGCGGCGCGATCGAATTCGAAGTCGTCGACCGACCGCTCGCTGTACCGGCCACCGGCGCTCAGGCTTACATTTTCATTGGCTTCGTACGAAACGTCACCGCGAATGATCTTCAGGTCACCTTTGCGGCGATAGTTACCCTCCGAAGAGGTGGTCTTCATCGTGTAGCTGTCGATGTTGCCGAGCGCCGTCGTCAGCTGCGACGGCAAGGTGAAAACGGGCTGATTACCCGTGAAATCGACCGTCGCTGGCAACGATGCCGATCCGGCGATCGTGTTGACCGCATACCCGCCCGGATTGAACGCGACGTCGCCCGTCGGATAATGACCGATCCCGCCCGGCTGCCACTGCGCGCCGTTCGATGGGCTGAACTGCAGATAGCTCTGGTCGTAGTTCGAATAGGCCTTGCCGTAGACGCCGCGCAGGCTTGCCTTGAACCGGCCGCCATTGTCGTACTTCAGCTCGGCATTGTAGTTCTGCGACTGAGACTTGAACTTGTCATTCTGCGCATACGAGTCGAAATTGCCGAGGTCGTAATTATAGACCTGCGTCGTATTCAGATCATAGTCGCGCGTCACGCCGCCATTGCTAAGCGACACGGTCGAGCCGGTGTTGCGCGACTGGCCTGGCACGAATTCACCGGCCTGCCAGTTGACGTTCTGCATCTGGATGCCAGCGGTGCGATCATTCTCATTCTGGTGCGTGAAGAATGCATCGGCATTCAGCGTCAGGGCGTCGCTGATCTCCCACTGCGCCGAGGCATTGATGCCGATCCGCTCGCGCTGGTTGACCTTGTCCCAGGCGGTGAAACCCTGCGGTACGATGAACGCATCGTTGGCATCGCCGTCGCCGTTCACGTCGCGGCCGGTGCCGACGATCGTACCCTTGGGACGATTTGCCGGTGAGAAGCCGTTGCTAAGGTTGACATCGCCAGTAGGGTTGGCTGCGGTATTGAACTGCTCGTTATGCAGCGCGGCCCCGTAGCCTTCCTGGATCCCGTTGTGGGAGTTCGAAAGATGCAGGTTCGAATAGGCGCCCGATACCAGGAAACCGAACTTCTCCCCCCGGAATCCGAACAAGCCGTTCAGGTTCGGATCGAACTCCTTGGTCTTGTCGCCATAGGCACCCTCGACAGCGGCAGCGACGGTGAAGCCCTTCTTGAGGTCGAACGGACGGCGCGTGCGCAGGTTTACGGTGCCGGTGATACCCGCGTTGAGCAGGTCTGCCGTGCTCGACTTGATGACGTCCGCGCCCGCAAATAGCTGCGACGGGATATCGTTGAAGTTCGGCTGGATGGTCGTGATCGACTGTGCGCCAAGATAGGCCTCGCCGTTGAGCAACGTCGTTACCTGGGGCAGGCCACGAATGTTGATTGCAGCGCCCTCACCGGCATCACGGCGGATCTGCACGCCGGGGATACGCTGGAGCGAGTCCGAGATCGTCACATCGGGCAGTTTGCCGATGTCTTCGGCCGAGATGGAGTCGGTGACCGACGCGGCATCGCGCTTGAGGTTGACCGCGCGCTGCTGCGATCCACGAATGCCGGTGACGACGATGTCCTGCGTTTCAGCAGCCGCGTCGCTCGCGGGCGTGGTCGGGTTCTGAGCTTCGCTCGTCTGATCGGCAGCAGCCGCTGACGGAGATGCGGCCTGATCGGTAGGTGCGTTCTGCAACACCCCCTGGGTCGTTGAAGTTTGCTGGGCGAGTGCGGCACCGCTACTCACCAATGCGGTCACGGAGACCGCGACCATCAACATATTCTTGGAACGTGCACGCAACATTTCGACCGTCTCCCTCAGCACCCGAAATCGCCAGCAACTAGCGAAGGTTTTAGCATACTAAGATCGAGCCGATCGGCGTCTAATCGCCCCACCCTCTCCTGTCTGCCACTCGCAACTTACCGTTGTCTCGACACCCGTGTTCTAGTCGTCCCACGACTGCGGTCAATAACAAAATCAATTTGCGTTTATAACGATCACTGGCATGCTCGGTAGATGATGGCCGAGCAATGGTCACGCCAGCAAAGAGAGGAAGATCGTCTTGCAAAACAGTATCGCTGCTCCGTCTATCAAGGCGCATCCAGCATTTGTACCGGCTTTAGGTATCGATTTTGGTGGCACCAAGATCGAAGCCGTGTTGCTAGGCGCAGACGGTGAGACGCTGTGGCAGCAGCGGGTTCCCAATCCCGGCACGTATGATACCGCGGTAGCCGCAATCCACGAGTTCGTCGTAGCAGCCGACATTGCGGGGGGCACGGCATGTACTGTTGGCATCGGTGCGCCGGGATCGCCGTCACCGCGTACCGGCGTGATGCGAAACAGCAACTCTCTTTACCTGAACGGTCGATCGTTCGCTAAAGACCTCACTTCTGTTCTCGGTCGGCCGGTACGGCTGGTCAACGACGCGAACTGCCTCGCGCTGTCCGAGGCCACAGATGGCGCCGCAACCGGTGCGTGCAGCGTGTTCGCGCTCGTGATCGGTACAGGCGTCGGTGGCGGCATCGTACTCTCGGGGGCGTGTCTCGACGGCGCCCACGGCATCGCCGGCGAAATCGGACACTTACCCTTACCCTGGCCGCGCAGCGACGAACTGTCTCCGCCGCCATGCTGGTGCGGCCTGACGGGGTGTATCGAAAGCTGGGTTTCCGGCACGGGTTTCGCCCGCGCCGCCAGAATAGAACATGGTCTGTCACTCAGCGCGCCCCAGATCGTAGCAGCCGCCCGCGCCGGGGATCCCGCCGCCCAAGCTGCACTGGATGCGTATATCGACCGGCTGGGGCGGGTGCTAGCCATGGTCGCCAACCTGCTGGATCCCGAGGTAGTCGTGTTGGGCGGAGGCATGTCGAACGTTGCCGAAATCTATGCAGAACTTCCCACCATCGTCCGTCGCTATGCCTTCTCAGACCTATGGGAAGGTCGCATCGTACCCGCGCGCTGGGGCGATGCGTCCGGCGTGCGTGGCGCTGCACGACTGTGGACTGGTGACGCCTGACCACCCAAGGTCTGGCAGGACAACCATAAGAACCAACCGGCCGGTAGAATATGGAGCCGGGAACTCAGAAGAGGTCTATCCATACGATCGTTGCCACTAACAGCCGCGCTACTGCTCGGTGCCGCATTCTCTTCCTCGCTAGCCGCACAAGCCGTGGTGCCGACGATGCCGCCGGCGATCGCGAATGCCGGACGCTACAACGTTGCCATCTTGGAAGGCGGGACCGGGATGGAGCGTGATCTGACAGGCGCCGAGGCAGCGGTCCGTTCCAACGCTCCCTGGACGCTGTCCGCTTGGGCTCGCCCAAGCGAAGCCGGCGCGGACGGTTTGCTGCTGGCCATCGGTAAACCGCTTGCGGGGAACGGCGACACCAAGACGTTCATGACCGCGCTCGAAACCATGTTCGGGCCCGGTACCAGCTTCGCCGATTTTTGAGCGCAAGTCGCAGATGATGAACCTCGAGACGCTCAAGGCGATGTACGAAGGCTTTCTCGGTCATTTGTGGACCAAGAATTCGGGTCGACTGCTGTGGATGACGCATCCTGTATGGCCGTCGAACACGTGGCGAATGCTGAACACGCTGCAGAGCGTCGCGCTGACTGGCTCCGTCGTAGCGCAGGCGGTTGACGGCGCGGACAACGTCGTGACGGTGACACTGGCCAATCGAACCGCAGTTCCGGCGCTGAACGCCAAGCTGACGCTGGTCGATGCACAGGGCAAACGCGTCCTGCCCGCATTCTACAGCGACAATTACGTCGCGCTCCTGCCCGGCGAGGAAAAACGCATCGACATCCGCTATCCCAAAGCGACGGGGCAGACGGCGCCCTCGCTGACAAAGCGCTTTAGCTGGGTTTGCGCGCAGTGGGCATTGGCGGCGGACTTAGAGCGTCGGCGATCTGCGCCGTAAACCGGGCATTGCGCATTTCGGACGGCGGCGCGAGCACGCCCAGCGCATGAGACGGCAGATGATTGCCAGCGTCCGGCGCCGCGTTTTCGAACACATAATGGTCGAACCAGCGCCGCCATGCCATGCGCTGGGCCGGCGCGAGATCACGGATTGCGAGGACGGCGTGGCTCAGCGCGCCCATCGGCGAAAGCGCATGCGGCTCGGCCCACCAATAGTTCACCAGCACATTGAACGCGGCAGTTGCCTTCACGCTATGCCACCAGATCGGCGGAATAAAGAGCGCATCCCCGGGATCGAGGTCGGCCATGAGCCCGTGACCCATGGCGTCTGCGAATCTGGGATAGCGTTCGAGGTCGGGGTTCTCGAGATCCACCATGCTGACTGGTGGCCCCGCGATCGTGAAGTGGAACGGGCCGACATAGAGGTTGCCTACCTGTTCGGGTGGAAACAGCGTGAAACGCCTCCGGCCTGCCACGACAACCGCGACGTTGCTCGCCTCGTCGAAATGCGTCGCGACATGCGTGCGATTCCCGACCCAGATCCGCGGCTTGGCACCCGGTAATTCGAACGACAGGGGATTGTCTGCGATCCAGGCAGACAGGTGATCGTCCGCCGCGGCAGCGCCGGCATAAAGCGCGACCGGCTCCGCCTCCCCGCGAAGCGACAGCAGCTTGTCGAGCAGTCCACTGAGCGAGCCGAACCGCTTCTGGAAATTGCAGGCCTGCATCGATGCATCGTAAAAGAACCGACCATCGATCTCCGGCGGACCGATCAGCACCTCGGCCGGACGTCCGCGGTCCATCGCCTTCATGTAATCGACCAGTGCCTCGTCGGACCGGAGCCCTGCTGCAACGGCCGGCCACCGTTTCGCCTGACCGCGCAGTAGGATAGGGCGGTCCCGCGTCGCGATCTCATCGGCGAACCGCGCCGCATCGACCGGGCCGGTTTCATCGACCTTGGCTTGAATTGTCATACCGGCTCTCCTCGCCGCCTTCTAGCGTCGGTTATCTTGAAGCTGAAGGCCGATCGCTGCGTAAATGCGCATTCCATGATTGCCGCATCACGGACGAGCGGCATCGGTTCCAGGTAGACGCGAATGTTGGCAAAATGCCGACTGGTCACGCACTTCCTTGATGATACCCTACAGACAGCCTGTCGCGATAGTCGGCGCCGCAGGTCGGAGACAAGGCCGGTTATGAAGCTGCTGCTATACACCGCCCTTCTCGCTGCCATCGCGACATAGCCAGTGGCGGCACGGCTTAAGCTGCAGCGTCTCTTAGCGACCATAATGTGCTGCAGCGTTATCGGCCGCTGCTCGTCTGGGGTTGGGCGCGTAGGGACGCGAACGTTGCCGTGTCGTTGCATGGCCAACACGTAATGGCAGTCGCCGACCGCCTCGGCCTCTGGGAAGCGCGGTTAAAGCCGCAGCGCAGGCGGACCCTATGTTCTTTGTCGTTGATGCAGGCGCAGCAAAGGGTAAGGTCTAGGCATTGAATGTAATGCTCGGCTACGTTTACTTCGCATCGGGCCAGTCTAGCATGGAGTTCCCGCTGAAGGGTTTTGACGGCGCACCTCTAGGATCAGGCCCCATTGATGTGAAATGTGCGATCTGATCCAGGCTCTGCTAAAAGACCGGCGATGAACGAACTGTATTGCCTGACCTACGTACAGATGGCGCGGCTTGAGCCGCATCTTCCCGCTAGCTAAGGCAATCTGCGGGTTGATGATCGACGGGTTTTGAGCTGCATCGTCTTCGTAAACTGCAACGGGCTGCGTTGATGCGATGCGCCCAAGAAGTACGGACCGCACAAGACGCTCTACAACCGGTGGAAGCAGTGCCGCGAGCGGGAGTATTTGTGCGCATGATGGAAGGACCGGCCGCCCCGAGCGGGACGTCCAAGATGATCATGATCGACGCGGCCTATCTCAAGGCACACCACACGAAATCGAGCCTGCGCGTTAAGGGGATCCCGCGCGGCTCATCGGTCGCACCAAAAGCGGCATGAACACGAAGCTCCACGCCGTTACCGACGCGAACGCTCGCCCGCTGAGCTTCTTCATGACCGCTGGCCAGGTCAGCGATCACACCGGCGCTGCAGCGCTGCTCGACGATTTGCCCGAGGTGCCGTGGATGCTTGCTGACCGTGGTTACGACTCGGAATGGTACAGGGCCGCTTTTCAGGCAAAGGGCACAATACCCTGCGTTCCGGGACGAAAACCCCGGAACGTGCCCATCACATAAAACAAGCGCCGCTACCGAAGTCGCAGCCGCATCGAGATCATGTTTGGCCACCTCATGGACTACCGCCGCGTTGCTACCCGCTACGAGCGATGCCCGACGGCATTCTTGTCCGCCATCGCGCTCGCCGCGAGCCGTAATCTTCTGACTGTTATCAGCCAATCATGAGGCTAGAAACGGGTAGTTGGTCGACACTGCTCCAAGACCGGCAAGCAGGGCACCCAAAGCCAGCAGACGATCATCGCGCTGTCGCCCGGGCGCATCACGGCGATCATGGATCAGCAGCGCGGTCACCCCGATCATAGCGGGCAGGTGCGCCGGTCCTGCAAGATACGGAAGCAGCATCGCGGCCCAGCACGCGCCGATGCAGGCAAACGCGAATGCCGCCCCCTCCACTAGGCCGCCGGCCACCGGCGCGCGGTGGCAGTGACGGAGACACCGTGCCTTGACCGCGCTGCCTTGCCAAGCGACTGCGATGCCCGACGCGATCAGCGCGCCCGCAGGAGGCTGGGCCAGCGCAAGCACGATCGACGCCAGAGCTACCGCCGCGATCGCGGGCATCCAGAGCGCTACATACGCGATGACGAAACCCGCCACCGCGCCACGACCGCCGATCGCAGCGAGCGGACGCAGCAGCAGTGGCAGCATCATCGCGCCCAGCATGATTGCCCAGGACAGCAGCCACTGTGTCGGCGGCGTCAGCCGCATCATCCCATCCACCCTGCTGGGCACGCTGGCCCAGGCGTGTCCTGTGGGCCCGCACAGCGCTGGCAGAATCGGCATTCGCCCGGCTAGCAGCAACATCCCCCAGGCGACCAGGCTGATGCCGAGCAGCAACCAGTTCCTGGGCAAAGCGATCCGCGCGATCAATTCCACGGCGGCATCGGACGGTTCCGGGTCTCAGCCAGTCCTACCCCGACGGACGGTTTGGGTTTGTCTCGCGTGGCGCGTTGCACGTTCTCGCCGACCTGCTCGCCCGACAGCAGACGGGCCAATTCCCGCGTCTCGTCATGCCCATTAGAGAGGGTGCCGCCGGTCAGCCGGTCGCGGTCACGCGCAAAGCACCTGTGACCGCCCGCCACATCGATCCGATCATAGGCCTGCGAGCATTTTCCAAACGACCAGTGCGTCGTCGCCCGGAAGCCGTCGAGCAGCACGGCTCCGGCGAACGACAGCGCGCCTTCGCATACTGAACGGGCGTGGCGGGCGTTCGCGGATCGCGCGATCGGCAAGTCGAGACATGTCCGGTTTTCGCCCCGCGAAGGACGCCTGGGCGCATAGGGGGCGCCGCTTGGCGTCCACACCGCGTCGTACTGCCGGCTCACGACATCAGTGCAGCTTCGCTTCACGCCAGACTCAAAGAAATTGTTGAAGCGGTGGAGGCGGGGCCCCGCTGGGACGAGGTCGACGGGATGGCGGCCCAGTCGAACATGTCGATACGCCCGACGAAATCGAGCATGTCGACCTTGCCAAGGGCCGGCGACGGGACCGCCGTCATCGCATCACCTGCTGTGAGGGTACGGCCGTACGGCGTTGCCAGAACGGCGTGGTCCACGGCGCGGCGGCGTAGTGCGCGCGAACTGCGGGAAGATAGCCGGTGCGCGCGCCCGCGACGATCGTGGCGTAGCGCAGTCGTGCTCGGTCCCCATGCCCGTCCAGCACGTCCGACGCGGCGTAGGCGGCCAGAATACCGGAGCGCAGCGCATGGACGATACCGCGCGACGACAGCGGGTCGGCTGCGAACAGCGTATCGCCCGCCGCGACCCAACGGTCGCCGATGGCGGGATCGATCGTCACGGTCCCGGCGGGAGCGACCAGCGCGGTGGTCTCGTGCGCGCTGCACGGCAACAACGGCGCGATGAGGCGGGTGCCCCTAAGCGCGCGATACCAGGCATCGGGATCGCGCAAGCCACTATCGGGGTCGGCCAAGCAGGCGACCACACGGGTATCACCCGGCAAGTCGACGCTGTACCACCAGCCCTCGGGCCGCGCCTCGATCGTCATGCGGTTGTCGCCCGGCGCGGCGTCGAAGAAGCGCAGATAGGCGGCGAGCTGGTCGTGCACTGTCAGCCGCGCGCCGAACGTGCGCGCGAGCCGCCAGCTGCGTCCGGTCGCCCAGATCACCATGCGCGCCTCGACGTCGCCGTCGCAGGTTACGAGTCGCCAACCGTTCCCGATCCGCATCGCCGATCGGACCGCGCAGCCGCGGTGCACCGCCGCACCGGCCGCCGCCGCCGTTTCGCTCAGCAGCGCGTCGAATCGCTGGCGGTCGAGCTGCCAGCCGGCGCCCTGTGCGGAGAAGACGCTGTGCCGTTCGTCGGGCGCCTCGTCGTCCCATGCTGACACGATCCCGCGGTTGGGGAGAAAGTCGGCGGCCAGGAACGCGGGCCAAGCCCCGATCTGGCGCAGCAGGCTCTGCGCCACCGCGGGCAGCATCTCGCCGGGCTTCGCCCGGTCTTGTCGCGCGCCGTCGAGCAGCACCACACGCAGGGATGGCGCATGCGTGCGCAGTGTCGCGGCCGCGGCGGCGCCGGCCGGGCCGCCGCCCACGACCGCGATGTCAGCTTGCGCGAACGGCATAGAACGACGCCACGACGCCCGCTGGGTGCAGACCACCGCCGCCGCCGGAATGCGGGACCGTGCGCGTCACCGACCCGACGATCGCCGGCACCTCCAACCGGTCGGTGCTGTTCGGCCACGTCGGCACCAGCCAGCCGATGTAGTCGTAGATCCACTGCTCACCGTCGACCACGCCCTTGCCCTGGAAGCGGACCTGCATCGGCGATCCATAGCCAAAACCGCCGCGCAGATCGAGCGACCAGCCCGGGCCGCCGATCGTGCCGGACAGTTCGGTCGCGGAGGCTTCGGCAAGCTGAACCGTGCCTTCGCCGAACAGCAGGTCGTTCGCTGCCTTGCCAAGATCGGGATCGTTGTTGAAGCTGCGATAACTCCAGTTGCCGACGAACGGATTGGTCGCGGTCATTCGCCTGTATCCTCCACGCAGATGTATTTGAAACTGGGTGACGGCGCATCGATGTACTCGCCGACATTGCGGACCACGAAGCCGAGCCTGCGCCATTCGGTGACCATCTTGAGGTCGCCGGCATAAGTCTGCGGGATACCGCGCGCCCAGGTACGCAGTTGCGGGTTTCCGCCGCCCGCGACAGGGTAGAATACCTGCATGGGACGGTGCGCCGGCCACCATAGCGTATCCCAGACGCGCTGCTCCTTCGCCATCAGCGTATCGCCGACGGTGTCGGGTTCGAGGACGTTCCATTCTTCGTAGGTGACGTTGATCGTCTGCGTCGAGCATTCGTTGAAATCGGCCTGCCACGGCAGCCCGGAGAGCTTGGTCAGGTCGCCGGGTTGCAGACCGGTCTTGTAGTTGCTCTTCAATGACAGATCGTCCGCGATGTAGGCGATGTAGCCATACTCACCGATCCCCGCGCCCCACCGGTTGGCGTTCTCCTGCGCTGCAGTCAGCGAGAAGTTGTACCAGGCCGGATCGGCCTTGATGCGGTACGGCGAGTGCCAGATCGCCGGATTGCGGATGATCCACGTCACTTCGCCACCGGGGCAGAACGCGCCGCCCAGAAGGTTGCTCAGCACGCCGCGATCGAGCCCGCGGCCGCCGGGCAAATTCCAGTCCTTGTACGGCTGCCACGGATCGATCGGAGCCGCGAAACCGGCCTCGGCTTCGTCGATGAACATGCCGTCGGCCCATTGCCGAAGCAGGAACAACTGCGTGTCGGTCAGACGCAGGAATTTGCTCACCGTGCCGTTGGTGATAGGGTTGTCGCCGGCGAGCAGCGGCATCAGCGGCAGATGATAGGTGCGCGTCGCCGGGTTCGCTTCGAGCTGGAACAGGTTCTCCTCACCCGGCTTGCGGAGCAGATCGAACAGATACTGGCGACCGGATCGGCCGGGATCGGACATCGCGTCCGCCGCCGCCTTGTCGAGCGCGCGGTCGAAGAGCTGCCCCGACCGATAGTCGAATGCGATCCGCTCTATCGACGCGGCGATCGGCTCGTCGGGATCGGGGGCGCGGCCGGGAAATTCTGGTTCCTGCCGCGATGTCGGCCGCGCCAGCATCAGGGTGGGCGGCGGGGCAGTGGCAGCGGCGATGCGATCGATCACCGTGGCCACCGCGGAATCGAACGCGTCCTTCGCCTCGGCATAGGCAGGATCGGGCCACGTCTCCTGATCGGAGGCCAGTGCGCGCCAGCGCACCGCGAACGCGGATGGCGTCTCGCCCGGATCCGGCGGACAGACGGCGGCGGCGAAGACGGTGGCGGCGGCCTTCAGCGCCGCGCCGGTCTCGCCCACCAGATCCTCGTCCGCCGCCCCCGGCACGCGCGTCGCGTCGAGCAGCATCAGGCTCGGCTCGACCGCGGCTTCGATCAGCCGGCCGCCGACCTGATCGGCCATTGCCTGCGCCTGCTTGCGCGCGAGCAGACGAGGGGCGGTTTTGGGCGGGAGACACAGACGATCGGGATCGAACGATCCCCGCGTAGACTGGCTGTGCGGGAAGTTCGATTGCTGCAGGATGTTGCTGAAGTAGGAGAATTCGTCCGCACGGAACAGGATCGGCCAGACGTCGCGCCAGAACCACGGCCGATAGGCCGGATTCCACTGCACTGGGCCGGCCTTCCAGTGGAGCAGCGCAGCCGTATCCGTGGGATCGACCCTTTCCCTGGCGCCGAACGTGCCGGCGGTCCCGTACATGTCGGTGCGATGGGCGAAGTCGCGGATCGCCATGTCCTCGACCACGTCGTCGAGCGTGATCATGTCGAGCACTTCCGGAGCGTAGCGTGGATAGCCGACCAGCACCCAGGCGGGATATTCGACGTCGATATAACGCATTGCTTCGACGCGCTCTTCCATCATCACCAGCCTCGCCATCACCGGGCCGTCGGAGATGTCGTCGAACCAGCCGTCACTGTTCGCGTAGCTGTCGATCCGCGGATGCCCGAAGCCGCTCAGGAATGATCCGCTGTTACCATGTCCGCCGAGCACCAGCAGGCGCCCGTGGTCGTCGGTCATCATCTCGCCGAGCGTATCGATGTCGTTGGGCGACATGCCCGTGGGCGGAAAATTGACCGCATAGGCCGGATTGCCGTCGCGCGAGAACTGCGCGCGGCGCTTGGCCGTGGCGTCGACCGCCTGCGGTCCGGCATCGATGATGAGCTTCTGTCGGGCGACGGGATCGGTGATCGCGGCATTGCGCAGCGGCGCGTCCTTGGGGTAGCCGACTTCGCCGCGCAGTCCATCGAAGGTGAACCACGCCGCCTTCTTGTTGGCGAGCTGCACGCGCCATTGGATGTCGACCAGCTTGCCGCGATTGCCGCCGCCGTTGATCGGATCGCCGACCTTCAGCGGCCGGCCGTCGGGATGGTCCTCGTCGTAAGCGAAGATCTGAAAACGCGCTGCCTGGCGCTTGATCCGCCCCTTCTCGTCCTTGAAATGCCTGATCGGCGCATCGCCTTCCACCGCGTTGCCGTCGTTGTCGCACGCGATGGGACGCTGCGCGGGCTTCTCGGGAGAGATGCAGAAATCGTCCGGACTGTCGCCGAGGCGCGCGATGCCGACAGCTGGGTGGATGCGGTACACCGATGGCTCGGTCATGTTTTTATCCCCCGGGCGGCCAGGCCGCCGATCAATCGAGAAAGTTGAGCGAGACGCCGTCGAGGCGAAGCAATTCGCGGTCTTCTTCGTACGACGCGCCGATCACCACCATGCTGACGGTCAGGCCGACGGCGCCGCCGGCGATCAGCCGCCGCGCCGCCCGCGTCACGTCGATCCGATGGTTGCGCGGCGTGTTCATGCTGCGCCCGCGCAGGTCGAACTTGCGCGCATCCGCCGGTGGCAGTTCGCAGTGTCCGGGCCCGCCATAGCATTCGCCATGCCCGAACACCGCCGCATAGCCCGCATAGCCCTCGACCTCGAGCGGCGTACTGGCATCGGCATCGGGCGTGTTGAGGAACACGCGGATGAAGCACGATCGCGGCAACTGCGGCACGCGGTGCAATCGCACCTCGACCGAGCGGAAGCGCTTGGCGGCATCGGGCACGGCGATCGGCGCGGAGACGAAGCGGCCGATCGGATTGGTCAGCCCGACCGGCACGATGCTGCCGCCACGCACGTATTCGTAGCCGAAGCGATGCATGTCGAGCGTATCGCGCACGGCATAGCTCCACGGCGTCAGCGCGGAGTCGAGATCGGCGGGAACGCCGTCGGGATGCGCCTGCTGCCACCGCCACCACAGCCGATCGATGTTGGCATGGATCGGCCAGAAGATGGGATCGTAGGACGCGGTGAGGTTGGAGAACATGTCGCCGTACTTCGGCTCCGAATACAGATCGTCGCGCTTGTGGAAACGCCGCCCGGCCACCGCCACCGCCTTGTTCCGGTCCTCGGGCGCCGTGGCCACGTAGGCGGGGTTCATGCCGCCGGACCATATGTGCATCGTGTTGTGCGGGTTCTGGTCAATGAAGCCGAAACTGTCGTCGTACAGGCTGCCCCCGCCGAAATCGCGGAACGTGCGCAGGCTCATGATCTCGTCGATGTCGGCCTGCGTAGGATAGTGATAGTGGATTTTGCTGTTGATCGTGCCGCTGCCGAACTGGCTCGAATAGCGCAGCGGATACCAGAGGGCGTTGGCCTCCAGCAGCGCGTCGATCAGTCGCTTGCGATGGTCGCCGGTGGCATACTCCTTGCCGCACGCATCGGTCACCGCCGCGTAGATCTGGCTGGGATTTGCCCATAGCTTGCCGACGAGCGCGTTGGCTCCCGCCGGAAATCCGTGATCGCGCAGCGAACGCACCGACGCTTCGGTCAGGGTCCCCTTGAACGCGTCGGGCAGGATCGCTCCGTTGGCCGGATCATCGGGCTTGTAGCATTCGGCGGGAAAATCCCACCAGGGCACCGTCACTTCGGGGCAGAAGTCCTGCAACGCCTGCTCGAACTCATAGAGGTAGACGCGGTGCCAAGGCAGGAAGCGCTCCCAGCCATGCTGGCAGTGATTCTGGTGGACCAGCGCGAGGTTGTTGTAGCTGCGTTTGTCCCCGACCCATTTGTTGAGCTTGTAGAGTTCGCGAAAGGCGCAGCGCAGCCGCTCCTTCTGCGCATCGCTTAACGCATCGACGTCCATGCGCTGGCGCAGTTCGCCCTTCGCATGGCGCCACGCTGCGGGATCGGTCGCCAGCCCGAACGTCGGGCCGGCCAGCCCGCCGACCTCGACTCGCGTTTCGGCGACGATGTCGATCTCGCCGGCAAGCGCGCTCGATGCGATCACGCCGCCGGGACAGCCCTCATCGATCCACGCCGCGATGCGATCGATATCCTCGTCGGCGACCACAGTGCCGCCCCATGGCAGGCGCGGGAACTGCGTGCCGTCGAACGGCGTTTCCCCGCGCAGCCCGCGTATTAGGTTCGATCCCGCGCCGCGTTCGCCCGCGTAGCTCTTCCCGCAGCAGCTCGTCGTGACCGCAGGTATCAGCGGCAGGTCGAACAGCTTCGACGCGCGGAAGGCGTCGAGCGACAGGCCCGCGAGATTTCCCCCCGCCGCATCCAAGATCGCCTTCACGTCCGCATGAATGAACGGCGCGTCGGCCCGCGCGGCCGCCGTTTCGGCCTCACCGATGACCATCGTGGCCGCCCATGTTCATGCCCATCGCCTGGTTCTGCGTGACATCACCCACCTGGTCCGGCAGCACCACCGCGACGTTCTGCATCATGCCTTGGTCCTCATGGTCGAGGATATGGCAGTGGAGCACGAATTCGCCGATGTAGCGTTCGTACCGGGTACGTATCCGGATCGTGTACAATCCGGAAAAATCGGCCGGTGCGTTCGTATTGGGCAGCAGGCTCTTGATCCACAACGTGTCCTTCCACACGCCTTTCAGCCCGCGATACTGCGGATCGATCGGCGCACCGCCGGCGTCGTCGATGGCGTCGGGCGCGCTTACGTCCTTGCCGTTGGGATCGATGATCGAGACGATCTGGAACGGATTGACGTGGATGTGGAACGGGTGGCTGACGAAGTGCGACTGCAGCGTCCATTCCTGGGCCTTGCCCAGCGGTAGCCTACGGTCCAGCCGGGCTGGATCATAGGGTCGCGCGTCGGCGGTCTTCAGCGTGTTGCCGACCTCGAACTTCGCCGGGCCGCCGGTCGTGTCGATGAAGAAGGTAAGTTCCTGCGTGCCGTTGCCCGCGACTTCGGCATCGGTAACGTCGGGATGCGGCACGAAGCTGGAGAAGGCCACCCCCGCCTTCAGATCGGCAACGACCTTGGGCTGGATGTCCGCAGGCATGTGTGTCTCGGCGAGCGCGATCAGACGGTCTTGCACGTAGGTCTTGACGTTCCCGACGGCGGTGCCCGAGGCCACGTCGACCAGTCCGAGCAGTCGCGGCCCGATGTTCAGCCCGTTTACCGCACCCGCCTCGGGTGCATTCGCATCGATGACGCAATATTTGCCGGCGTCCGGGAACACGACCAGCGCGTCGAAGCGGTAACCCGGCTGGAACGTCGCCAGCGTGGTCTGCTGCGCCGACGACATCGTCAACCCGTCCGCTGCGACCAGGGTGTAGGGCATCGGGGTGGTGCCGCAGGTCTGCTTGATGAACGCTGCGTCGGTGCCCGCCCGGACTAGCGTTCTGGCCCCCGTCTTCAGCCGCCCGTTGCGCACCTTGAAGAACTGTAGGCTGATCGTATCGCGAACCCCGGCGTGGATCATCCGCCATCGCTCGATCCTGCCCTGCGTGGCGACGATCGTCGGCTGGTTCGGGTCGAAGACCTCACCGTTGATCGAGGTATAGCGCCCCGATGCTGGCCAAGTGCCAGGTCCGAACTGGTCATAGCCCTCGATCCCGCCGATATCGCCCGGACTGCAAATGTAACGGCCGTTGACGTCCTGCTTGATCGAGCCGAGCTTGCCCATTCCGGTAGGCGCGGTCCGGCAGGCGTACTGGATCTGCTGCATCACCAGCACCCGTTCCGGCACGTCGCCAACCGGGATCAGCGTGTCGAGATCGCCCTGCGCCGTCGCGGTGGGCAGCCTGCTGCCGCGGACGATCAGCGCACCGGCCATCCCGCTCGATACCTGCAACGCGGTCGAACCATGACGGTGCGTGTGGTACCAGAACGTTCCGGATGGGTGATCCGACGGAATGTTGTACTCATAGGTGAACTTCGTCTGCGGATTGATCGACAACAGCACGTTGTCGCCATTGCCCGACGGGTTCACCCACAGGCCATGCGTGTGCAGATTGGTGCCGTTGAAGCAGTGCGGCTTGTCGTGCGGCACATCCTTCGCCTCACAACCAGCATCGCCAGGCTGCGGGCCGGCGGGAAGCTGATTGTCGAGCGTGACGCGGATCGTGTCGCCGGGGATCGCCTCGAACGTGGGCGAGACATAGGGCCGGGCCGGATCGACGGCGCGGCCGTTGTAGCTTCGCAGATGGACCTTGTCGTAGCCGCCGGTAGAGGGATTGTAGATCTGGCTGTCGGTATACTGGATCTTGAGATCGAAGACCTTGTCGCCACGCTCCGGCAGATGTTTGGGTGCGGTCTTCTGGGTGGTCTGGGCTGTGTCCTGCAATCCGGACGGCGTGGCCGTCAGCATCTGAGGCGCGTCCGGCGCGTTCTGGTCCGCAAGCACCGGTGGATTGACGACTTGCGCGGCAAGCGGCGACGCCAACGTCATGCCAAGTCCGGTGCATAAGATCGCCGTTGCCCTGTGCAACGGATCGCGGATCCTGTTCTGGTCCATATGCTATCCCCCCGAACAAAGACTGGCACAGAAAAACTGCGTCCGCCAAAGCTTCATGTAGAATTCACGTATCACTTGTTTGTATAATTCATTGTAAATTCTAGACCATTATGAACCATAATCAGTAATCATATTGGCCAGGCGAGGTTGTTATACATTGATAACCTAATATATGCCGATGATTTCGCTGGCTTTTTGTCGTGATCGCGTTCTATTTGAACGATTTTAATATTCGCTATATTATTAATTCGACCACGGCAAAGAGTTTTCAGTGAGTTGCCCGAGGGTGTTTACGGACCGTGTCGCTCTGGTCAAATTATCGACTCGGCCTTAACGCGGCATCCGTTCGCTCCTGACCTAGACGCACACCTCGCCGGTAATGAAGCGCTCGCCCTTGCACGACCCCGAGTTACTTTTGCAGTATACATGGCTCAGGATCGACGAACTTCTGGCAGAAAGAGCGGATTGATAGTCTGGAGTTGGGCTCATTTTGCACACTGATTGGCATCTTGTCTGAGTGGCAAAACCTGACAGTGAAACGGCGGTCTATCCTATTGAGGTTTATGACCTCTTGCGAACTTGCCTGATTTCGTTAGCGAGACCGGTGAGCCATGTCGGACAGGCGATTATGCATGGGGAGAGCAGTTCGCGCCCGATGGCGTGGTACCCGCCAACATATGGCATGGCCCCTTTCCATGAAGCCTTTCCCTATACCACTCCGGTAAGGGTATTCGGAGCGAACGGCTTCGGCCTCCACAACATGACTGGGAATTTTTGGGAGCCTATCTCGGATGCTTTCGAACCAGCGAGACCGATTAGGCAATGGTGTACGACAGCGAGCGGTCCGGCAAATGCATTGCCGCGCGCGACGACCAAGGGCGGAGCGCACCTGTGCGCAGAAAGCTATTGTCCGCGGCATCGCCCTTTCGCTCGTCAAGCGACGACCGGGGCCACATCTCACATCGGCTTTCGGCTTGAGTCATACCTTTGAGCGACCTTCATAAGGTCAAGTGAAATGCAAAATGGGGACATCGACCCAGTAGCGGACATTCGCGCCCCTGCCACTGCCCCCCCCAACGACGGCCGCTCATTCATCTCCGCGCCATGACCGCTTTCAATGACTGATTTTGCGACATGAACGTCGCAATCCTTGGAGAACGAGGGTCAGGCCCCGTTGATGTGAGAGGCGCGATCTGATTGAGGCTCCGCAAGGACACCCGGGATGAGCGACCTGTATTGGCTGACCGATGAGCAGATGGCGCGCTTGCAGCCGTGTTTTCCGAAGAGACACGGCAAGCCTCGGGTCGATGATCGGCAGTGTTGAGCGGCATCGTTTTCGTCAATCGCAATGAGCTACGGTCGCGGGACGCGCCCAGCGCTTATGGACCGCACAAGACGCTGTGCAACCGGTGGAAGCGATGGAGTGAAGGGGGTGTGTTGCTGCGCATGATGAAGGGCTTGGCTGCTGCGGACGCCTAGCCCAAGACCATCACGATCGATGCGACCTACCTGACGGTGCACCGCACGGCGCCGAGCCTGCGGGCAAAAAAGGCGATTTCGGGCGCCTGATTGGCCGTACAGAAGGCACCATGAATACCAAGCTGCACACAGTCACCGATGCGAACGGGTGACCGCCCAGCTCCTTCATAGCCACCGGGCAGGTCAGCGACTATACTGGTGCGGCCGCGCTGCTGGACGACCTGCCAAAGGCACAATGGCTGCTCGGCGATCGTGGCCATGACGCCGATTGGTTTAGGGGTGCTCTGCAAGCCACGGGCATCCAACCATGCATCCTAGGCCGGGAATCGCGGCTCGAACCCGTCAGATACGACGAGTGCCGCTACAGGCGCCGCAGCCGCATCGAGATCATGTTCGGGCGTCTAAAGGACTGGTGCCGCGTCGCCACCCGCTACGACCGTCAACGAACCGCCATTTTCTCTGCCGTCGCCCGCGCTGCCACCGCCATCTTCTGGCTATGACCAATGAGTCCTGACCCTAAGCGTCGATCGCGCGATCTGAGCAGCGGCCGGCCGTGTCTGGGGATGGTCGATCCCCAAATGGCACGGCTGGTGTAACGGCGCGGGCTCGCCAGTCAGCCCGCGCCGATAAAGACCTAAGTGGCTGCCGTCTCGATCGCTGTCGTCAGTCCCTCAGGATTGATCAGCGCGGGCAGATTTCCGGTATCGACCCTGAGCGTAAGCCGAACGCGACCAGCGGCGATCATCGCATCCTGGAATGCCTGATCCCGCAACGTCTTGATGTACACGCGATCTCCCTTGTCGAACTGGCTTGCGTTAGGTGGCGGGCGTACCGAGCGGTACAAGTGGCTAGTCGGCCGAACTGGCGGCAACCAAAGCCTGCTGTTCGACAGTGCCGTCCTGCGCGAACAGCGCTGTACCGGCTGCGTCGAGCCTCATCACGCCGGCCGCGGAATCGACGTGCAGGTGGGGCACCACCAGGCTGCCAGCGTCGGTCTTGGCCATATCCAGCAGCGATACGCCATCACGGGGAAGGAATGCGGCAACGTAGACGAGGGTCTTGATGCGTTCGGGAATTGTTTCGGCGACGTTGGAGATGGTGATGCCTCCAAAGCTGTGGCCGACGAGCACGACCGGGTTCCGCTCCGCGCCGATCGCCGTGATGACGGTATCCCGGTAGAGCGCCACCGGTCACAGGCGCATTTTTGAGCTTCCGAAAAGCGTCCCGACGCTCTTCCAAAGATTTTCGTCTGAAGATCGAGCATAAGATAGGCACCTTTTGGTTTCTATGACACTTTCTAGTAAGCTCTTGTCATCAATTTCAGCACCCCAATATCCCATTTGGCAACAGAAGGTATTGTGACATGAATATGAAGATTATCGGCGTGGCGCGCGGATTACCTGTAAACCTTCATTAGCTCTGCCCTGAGTTTAGGACGAGTATCGATAGGATCGATCTATTACGGATAGATCAGAACGATCCTAGTTTTTAGCGCCGTTTCCACTGTATGCGGCGCCCGAATTTAAGATTATCATTGCTGACATACCAGCATTACAATGACTTAGAACGGCTTGATTGTTTTCGCTCTCGCCGATGCAGTCTCGTGTAAGCGAGCTTCCCCTCGCCGATGCTAGTGTCGCCGGGGCGAGAGACTTGATTACCGATGGATTACGGATGTGGAGCCAACTTTGACATGAGCCCGTGACAGATGCGCATCCACCGCCACGTACCTCTTGAGACTGAATACGATGCGCGAGCAGTCGCACGGTACGAAAGGAAATTTTCGCCTGAAGTGAAGCCGGGTTTGTCGAAGCAACTCGTAGAGCGTCCGCATATTTGTGGGAATAAAGTTAACGCAGCCAACTGAATGATAGGGCCTCAGCCATGGGTTCTCGTAACTACGGACCCTACGCTTCGCCGAAGCTCTGCTCTACAATTACGACCATTGGAGCGCCCTGCCTCTCAAGAATTGCTTGCAGACTCCCTCGACCGCAATTTCTCGCTTATGCCGTCGTACAATTTCGCATACCTCTGTATCGACAATTATTATGCATTTGAAACTTCGCATGCCACCGGATTTCGGATATTGGATTAGATTATGCCCAAGTAATAAACCGCAACCTGAGCTTTAAGTTTGGCTCAGTTTGCCTTCGAAGGATGCAAGCATACATGGAGTTCGTTGAGAAATCCGTTTCGTTAATTGACGCGAACGTTAGCGATGACGAAGCAGTACGCTTATTTAACGCATCGCTTCCACTCGGCCTCAAGTTGATGAACGCTAGATTCCTTTCTGCCTCAAGTGAGCACGGCAATCTGACGATAAGCTATGATCTCGACAAGGAGTTCAATAACGTGGCAGGCTTCATTTGCGGAGGCTATCTGGCAAATGCTCTTGACCAAGCGATGTCTTACGCCATGTCGTTTGTCACCGGAGGCGATGCCGCGCCCACCTTGGAGATGAAGGTCAGCTTCATTGCCGCTGCTCGGCCGGGTCGATTGATCGCAACGGGCAGCGTTGTGAAAGCCGGGAAGACCGTTGGTTTCGCCGAGGGATCTCTCCGCGATGAGCGTGGGAAGCTGATTGCAAACGCATCGGCCACAGTTCAGCGTATCACTTTGGAGCAGCTTACTAGGGCCGGGACTCATTGAACCATTTGTAGATGTTCGCGAGCTATTCGCTGCTGCCCAACTTCGGCCGTGCGTTCATATCGCTGCAAACGCAGCAGGAGAGGCGGACCTTCGCTCCCAGTAGGCCATTCTCTCAGCAAGGGCGGGGTTGAGAGCACCCCTTGATCGCTTTCCCGGCTGGCCTCATTCTGCTGTCCGATGGATGTAGCGGGCCTTGACCTGAACTTGTTGAAGGCGTTCGATGCCCTGTACGCGGAGCGCCACGTCACACGTGCTGGACAGCGCATGCGTCTGAGCCAGTCTCCCATGAGCGGTGCGCTTACCCGACTGCGCGAGGTGTTCGACGACGAATGGTTCGTACGGTCGCCGACGGGAATGCAGCCGACACCGCGGGCCGACGATCTCGCAGGCCCGATTTCGTCTTCGCTCCACCTCATGCGATCGGTCCTGCAAGGCGATGCTTCGATCCGGCGTCGGCCGATCACATCGGCGCGATCGCGATGACCGACTACGCTGCGTTCGTCCTTCTGCCCCCCCCCCCTGTTGGCACGACTAGCAATTGAGGCGTCTCGTTTCGAGGTGCAGATCCGTAGCATTTTCGGCAAGGACGAAGTCGCCGACCTCCTCGACAGTGGCGAGGCAAGCCTTGCACTTAGCGTTCCCGTCGACACTTCGGCACGCATCATGACACGCCCGCTGCTTCGGGAAGTTTTCGCCTGCATCGCGCGGCCGGGCATCCAGCCTTTGAAAAAATACCGACGTCGAGGCGTTCGCGGCGCCCCCCCCCCCATCTCCCGGTATCGCCAGAGGGGGATCGCACAGGCTGGTGGACCGTAAGCTCGCCGCGCTTGGGTTGACACGCCGCGTAGTGCTGAGCCTGCCGCAGTTTCTGGTCGCCCCGTTCGTCGTCGCCGATACCGATCTGATCGCGACGCTCGCCGCGCGGGTCGCCCAGCGGTTCGCTGCGGCGAATTTGGCCATCGTCGTCCATGAGCCGCCGATCACGATGTCCGACTTTTCGCTGGCGATGATGTAGCATCGCCGGGTGGATGATCACCCGGCGACAGTATGGCTGCGCGACTGTATTGCCGGGATCACCGCGTCGACCTGACGTCATCGGCCAAACCGATGACGCCGTATCATTTCTCGCGATTTCACGCAGGCCCGCCGTTCGGCTGTACGTCTTGGCACAGAGGTAATGAGGTGCTGACATGCGTGTATTGGTAACGGGTGCTATGGGATTGATCGGCGGAGCGGTCGCACGTCTATTGGCGGCGGCGGGGCATGACGTGGTCGGGCTTGCGCGGTCGAACGCGAGCGCGGCCAAGCTGACCTACATGGGCTATCAAGCGACCTAAGGTGATCTGGAGGATGCAGATAGCATCGCCAACGCGGTCCAAAGCGTCGACGCTGTCGTTCACGCCGCATTCCGCTCTGCGTGAAGCTGACGGCATCGGGGCGCCTCAATGCCGAGCCGAGCCGAAGTCGGAGGCGCCGCCCCGTCTAGAGGCCAAGCGGCACCTGCTAATCGGGTCCGTTCGGCGGGACAATGCCGCGTGGCGTGGCTTGGCTACCCGCGGCGCGTCACAGCGCGGACCCGCCGACTCCCAAGCCATGGAAACCGAAGCACGTAAGCGCTCGCTCCGTATGATTATTTTACTAGCTTATCAGCCTGGTACCGCCGCGACGATACCTCGCGGGAAGACTCACAAGTGGACGTTCACGCCTCTATCCTCGCCTCCCAACTTCGGACGCGGGTTCATCTGGGCGATATGACCGGTTCGGTTTCGATACCCGGCTATCTGCTCGTGAATGTTGTGACGTAGAGTGACACAGACTTTGGCGGGATATCGGCTTCAAACCGATCAATGCAGCACTGGCCTAACGATCGGCCCTGGCTCGGATGACGTGGAAGCCCAGCAGTCCTATCGGGACAACGAGACCGACAATACTTGAAAATACAAGTGTCGTAGTGCCTTCGGGAACGCTTGAGGCAAACATCCCCCCCTAGAACGCCAGCCCCGCGATAAGCCATAAAAGAGCAATTCGCTTCATTGCGCACGCAACTTAGATGGCCTCAATGCTTCAGCCAATCGTCGGGAACAAGTCCGCTTACGGCAAGTACGACCTGTCCTACGGCTTCCGGCCAGCCACACTTGCAGACTGAGGTGCTGACCTTCTAGCTCACAACTGACCAGTTTCGCGGTTGATGTTCAGACCGGTACGATTGTGGCCATCGCGACCGCGAGGAGATAGCGCGCCCCCTTATCCGATCCAATGTCCGAACGACCACGGCGCTTTCGCAGAGTCGTTAAACCGCGTATAATCTGGTTACGCCCTGACACAGGGAGGATAATTCCTGTGAGCTATGCCAGTACGACCGATGTAATTATTGGCTGAACGTAGCTACCCTGCCCCTTTGTACGGCGGGAAGACGCGAACTCGTCAGTCGCCGCGTCGTCTGTATTGCGGGGCCTTGCCTCGAATTGGAGTGAAGCTATGCGCGTCCCGCCTGTTTTCGTTCTTCTCCTCGGCATATGTTCAAATCCGGCGGTTGCCGGCGCGCAGACTGCGCCCGTTCCTGCCCGATCGTCCACTGCGTATCATGTCTACGTGACCAACGAGGGTTCGGGCGATATCAGCGTCCTCGATCCCGTCACGTTGACCGAAGTGCGGCGGATTTCGATCGGCAAGCGGCCCCGCGGGCTCGTGGCAAGTCCGGATGGGCGGAAATTGTATGTCGCGGTCAGCGGATCGCCAGCCGCCGGGCCAGGGGTCGACGAGTCTAAACTGCCCGCGCCCGATCGCGGCGCCGACGGTATTGCGGTCATCGATCTCGCTACGTCGAAGGTCGAGCGGACGCTGCGCGGTATCTCCGATCCGGAGCAGATCGCGATCAGCCCCGACGGTACACGGTTGTATGTCGCGAGCGAGGATACCGGGCGGCTGATCACGATCGGTACCGACGGCACGATTCTCCAGTCGATCGCGGTCGGCGGCGAGCCCGAGGGACTTGCCGTGTCGCCGGACGGCGCGATCGTGCTGGCGACGTCGGAGGAGGATCACACGGTGACCGTGCTTACCAAGCGTCCGCTGGTCGTCTCGAAGCGGATCGTGGTGGGCGAACGCCCGCGTAACGCGACCTTCGTTGGCCCGCGGCGTGCGGTCGTGCCGGGCGAGTTCGACGCAACGCTGAGCGTGGTCGACGTGGTTGCAGGCACGCGGGTCAAGACGATCACGCTGGCCAAGAGCGATCGTCCAATGGGTGTCGTGCGGCTCGACGATCATCAGGTACTGGTGACGACCGGGCGAGGCGGACGGGTCGTGCGGGTCGATATCGATGCGGCGGCGACCAAGGCGGTCACAGGCTCGGTTGCGGTCGGCCCCCGCCCCTGGGGGCTGGCGCTTTCAGACGATCGGTTGCGTGCATTTACCGCTAACGGACCGTCGGACGATGTGACCGTCGTGGATCCGGTGACGATGACGGTGCTCGGCCGGGTCAAGGTCGGGACGGGTCCCTGGGGTGTGATCGCCGTGCCCCGCGCGCGGTGACGCACTTCTGCTTCACCCCTGCCAGCGGGAGATGACACCTAAAGTGACCCAGCGGGAGGACACGGAACGCAGATCGTGGCTTGCCATTCCTCCGTCTGGCAAGCGCCAGCCTCCCCCCTCGGCGGGGGAGGATCGGGTTGGGGAGCTACGGTGCCAGGCGTCGCTTCAGTAGATCGATGAACAGCCGCACCCTTGATGGAAGATGATGGCGGTCGGCATAAACCGCCCAGACCGGTTCCTCGGGCGGCTCGTATTGCTCGAGCAACGGCACCAACGCACCCGATACGATGTGTTGGCGAACGTAGAATTCGGGTAACTGGCACAGCCCGAAGCCGGCGATCGCAGCCTGAGCGATCGCGAAACCGCTGTTGCAGCGCATCCGGCCGCGCGGGCGAATATCGACGGGCTTACCGTCTCGCGTGAAATGCCAGACTTCGTTCGACCCGATCAAGCACTCGTGGGTCGCGAGTTGCGACAGATCGAGCGGCCGCCCCGCGCGCATCAGATAACTCGGCGAACCGCAGACCCGCAGCGTGCGCGAATTGACGCGGACGCCGACAAGGCTCGAATCCGACAACCGCCCCGTCCGGATCGCGATATCATACCCCTCGGAGACCAGGTCGACGACGCGATTGCTGAGATCGACCGTCGCATCGACGGTAGGGTGCGCCTGGAGGAACTCGCGGACCAGCGGCGCGATGTACCGCTCGCCCAGCGCGATCGAGCAGGTGATCCGCAACACGCCGGTCGGCACGCCGCGCTCGTCGACGATCGCCAGCGCGGCGTCGCGGTCCTCGATCAGCGCCCGACACCGGAGCGCGAACGCGTCGCCAATATCCGTCGCCTTGATCGTCCGCGTGGTTCGGTGGAACAGCCGGACCTTCAACCGATCCTCTAGTGCCGCGACCGCCCGACTGACGTGCGAGGGTGACACCCCCAGCGCTACCGCGGCCGCCGTGAAGCCACCGCGATCATACACCGCGACGAACTCGTCGATCCCGTCCCAGCCCGACATAGACTATATCTCACCAGCAATAATGAAATGCCATCCTGCCTATTATCGCAGTTCACGCAACGGTCTATTGTGTCTTCAACAAGAGGTCCTGACCATGAAGACACGTGCCGCGGTAGCGTTCGAGGCGAAACGTCCGCTCGAAATCGTCGAACTCGATCTGGAAGGTCCGCAGCCCGGCGAAGTGCTTGTCGAAATCATGGCGACCGGGATCTGCCACACCGATGCATACACGCTCGACGGCTTCGACAGCGAAGGGCTATTCCCCTCGGTGCTCGGGCATGAGGGTGCGGGCATCGTCCGCGAAATCGGCGCGGGGGTTACCAGCGTCGCGGTCGGTGATCACGTCATCCCGCTGTACACGCCGGAATGCCGCACCTGCCCGTCCTGTCTCAACCCCAAGACCAACCTGTGCACGAGGATCCGCGCGACGCAGGGCAAGGGGCTGATGCCCGACGGCACGACCCGGTTCAGCTACAAGGGCCAACCGATCTTCCATTACATGGGCTGTTCGACCTTTTCGAACTTCACGGTGCTGCCGGAGATCGCGGTGGCGAAGATCCGTCCCGACGCGCCGTTCCAGACGTCGTGCTACATCGGCTGCGGCGTGACCACCGGAGTCGGTGCGGTCGTCTACACGGCGAAGGTAGAGCCGGGATCGACGGTGATCGTCTTCGGGCTTGGCGGCATTGGCCTGAACGTCGTGCAGGGCGCCAAGATGGTCGGCGCCAGCCGGATCGTCGGCGTCGACCTCAACGACGACAAGGAAGCCTGGGGCCGACAGTTCGGCATGACCGACTTCGTCAATCCCCGGAAGGTCGAGGGTGATTTCGTCCAGCATCTGATCGCGCTGACGGGCGGCGGCGCAGACTATACGTTCGACTGCACCGGCAACACCGACGTGATGCGCCAGGCACTGGAGGCATGCCATCGCGGTTGGGGCGTGTCGGTCGTGATCGGCGTCGCTGAATCGGGTAAGGAAATCTCGACGCGGCCGTTCCAACTCGTCACGGGCCGAACCTGGAAGGGGTCGGCGTTCGGCGGGGCGCGGGGGCGCACCGACGTGCCGACGATCGTCGACTGGTACATGGCTGGCCAGATTCAGATCGACCCGATGATCACCCATATTCTCAAGCTCGAAGAGATCAACAAGGGGTTCGATCTGATGCATGCGGGCCAGTCGATCCGTAGCGTGGTCGTCTACTGAAACGCGATCTACCGAAACGCGATCTCCCGAACGGACGTCTACCACCGTCAACCAAAGGAACTGAAGCATGTCGATATTCTCGCACGTCGCTCTCGGCACCAACGATCTCGCCAAGGCGCAGAAATTCTACGACGCGGTCCTCGCGCCATTCGGGATCACGCAGAAGGGTCCTTATGGTGACAACGGTACGCTGTACGGCAAGGACTCGCCTGAGTTCATCATTACCAAACCGGGCAATGGCGAACCCGCCACCCATGCGAATGGCGGCACGATCGCGTTTCTCGCGCCCGATCGCGCCTCGGTTCGCGCCTTCTATGAGGCCGCGCTGGAAAATGGCGGGACGCAGGAATTCGCCCCCGGCCCCCGCAGCTTCACGCCGACCGCCTACGCGGCCTATGTCCGCGATCCCGACGGCAACAAGCTGACCGCCTACAGCTTCAAGGACGAATAGAGTATATGAGCCTCGAGACGATATCGACGGTGCGATCGCATGGCGGCACGCAGGGCGTATACCAGCATGCATCGTCAGAAACGGGCACGCCTATGACGTTCAGCGTGTTCGTACCGGATCACTTGCCGGGCACGCGGTTGCCCGTGCTGTGGTATCTCTCGGGGCTCACCTGCACGCAGGCAAACGTCACTGAAAAAGGTGAATTTCGCCAGGCGTGCAGCGAACGCGGAATCGTCCTGGTCGCGCCGGACACATCGCCGCGCGGCGACGGCGTACCTGACGACGCCGAGGGCGCGTATGATTTCGGGCTCGGCGCCGGCTTTTACGTCGACGCGACCGAAGCGCCGTTTGCGGCGAATTACCGCATGTTCAGCTATGTTGCGGACGAACTGCCTGCGCTGATCGCCGCCGAGTTTCCGGTCGATCCGCAGCGCCAGTCGATCACCGGCCATTCGATGGGTGGCCATGGTGCGCTGATTCTAGCGCTGTCGCGGCCCGATCAGTTCAAGTCCGTTTCCGCTTTCTCACCGATCGTTGCCCCCAGCGAAGTGCCGTGGGGCCAGAAGGCGTTGACCGGGTACCTTGGTACGGACTGCGATACGTGGCGTAGATACGATGCCGTTGCACTTGTCGAAGACGGTGCGCGGGTGCCGGCGATCCTCATCGATCAGGGCACGGCGGATCAGTTTCTGGCGGAGCAATTGCAGCCGGAGCGATTGGTCGCGGCGTGCGACGCGGCAGGTATCCCTGTCGAACTACGGATGCAGGCCGGCTATGATCACAGCTATTACTTTATCTCGACGTTCCTCGCCGACCACGTTCGCTGGCACGCCGATCGATTAATGTGAACTAGGTCGGAGCCAGTGGTCCAAGGCCTAGAACGTCGCGCGCAGGCCAGCCATCCAGCGCCTCGGCGCGCCCGGTCCCAGGCTGCGCGGGTCGCTGGCGCCGGGCGCTTCCACCAGGTCCACCTCGGTGGTTTCGCCGAACGCACCAAACGTCGCGATATCCTTGTCGAACAGGTTCGAGATCGAGGCGAACAATGTGAGCGGCCCGCTGAGTGCAACGCTGCCGCGGACTGCAAAGACGGCGAATGCGCGGGTAGACGGTTGGACATTGCCCTCATCGCCGACCAGGACCTGCCCGCTCTGCGCCTGCATGTCCCCGCCGAGCGAAAACCCGCGGCCGGTATAATCGATCGTGATCACACCGCGATGCTGCGGTATCCCGGGAAGCCGATCGCCCGGACGTACCGCGATCTGTCCGTCGCCATCGGCGGACGGATTATCGGGACTGGCGAGTATCAGCGGCGTGCGGAAGGTCGCATCGGTCAGCGCGTATCCGGCATGGAACAGCCAATCCCCGCGACGGGCGGAAAGGTCGACCTCCACCCCCTGCCGCCGCGTCGCGCCGACATTCTGGAAATAGGCGCGGCCGCGGATCGCGGAGGCGATGAACTGGATGTCGTCGTGGTTGTTCGCGCGGTATCCCGAAAGGCTCCATTGCAGACGCCAACCGGAAAGTCCGGTGTTCCCAGACAGCCCCGCCTCCCAGGTCTTGGCAACGACCTGTCGAAGCGGTGGATCGGCAACGAAGAAATTGGTGAGGCTGCACGGCGCAGTTTCATCTGCGCAGGAGAGTTCGGCGGGTGTCGGGTTGCGGTTCGTCTCGGCATAGCCCGCGCGCACCGAAACCGCGTCCGTTACCGCATAATCGAACTCAATGCCGGGGTTTAGCCGGCTGAAGCGGTGCCGCCCGTCGAGCACGGTACCGATCCGGTCATCGAGCAGGATCCGCGCGTCGTTCCACCGCAACCCAATTTCGGCCTTCAGCCCGCGCAGCAGCGGTAGCGTATCGGCAAGGAACACCCCGGAGTAGCGGGTCCGCGCCTTGAGAGAGACCGGTGCGATCGCGCCATCGGGTTGAGTGACGATCGTTCCCAGCCCGTCGACGCTGCGTTCGTCGGTCAGTTGCCCGAGTTCCGTGCTCGATCGAAACTCGGTCCTGCTACGATCGTGGCTGACGCCGATCGTCAGCACGTTCTCGCCCGCAGGCACCGCGCGGCGATCGGTCATCTGCACCAATAGCCCCGCGGTGTTGGTCCGCGTGCTGCTGCGGTTCAGCACGCCGTAACTGCCGTTTTCGAGGGTTTCGGCGACCGCGTTTCCGTCCGCGCCGATCAACCGGGTGGCGTCGCCGCTGGCGGTCTCAAGGCAAAGTAGCCCGGCATCATCGTCGTCGTCGCAGCCCTCGATATCGGCAGCATCGCCGTTCAGCGTCGCCTGCCGCAGCCGCTGGAAATACACGCTCGCCTCGATCCGTGTGGTATCGCCGAGGGCAGCCCATGGGTGTGCGCTGACTCGGGCGTAGCGGTTGCGTGTGTTGTCAGGATGCGTGAACACCGCGCGGCGGCTCACCGCCAGCAATTCGACGGGGGACGTGCCGTTACCCGTCAGGTTCGTGTCCGCGCCGATCGCCTTTATATGCAGGCCTGCACGCGCTGCATCCCAGCCGATATCCGCAAAGCCGTTATACAGCGTCGACGGCGAGAAGAGCCGCCAGCCACCGTCGTGATTTTCGGACACCGCGATATAGGCACTGGCATGCTCGCCTGCCCAGCCGGCTTCGACATTGGCTTCCGCGCGTCCGTAGCGCCCGCCGGCGCCGCTCACCCTCAGCCCCGGCGCGGTACGCCCGGTCTTCGTGGCGAAGATGACTGCGCCGCCGAGCGCGTTGAGGCCGTAGACCGGGTTGGCGGATTTGATCGTCACCGTCTCGATCGCCGCCGCAGGCAGGAGATCGAAGTCGACCGTGTCACCGAACGATTGGTTGAAGCGCGCGCCGTCGAGATACGTCGCCAACCCTTGCGCGGTGCCCTGCAACGGCGACGCGGTGAAGCCGCGATATACCAGATTGGGCTGCCACGGGTTGTTCTGCGCATCCGATAGCGACAAGCCAGGCAAGTTGCGGGCAAGGCTCGCGAGCACGTCGGGCGTGCCGATGCGATTGATGTCCGACGCGGTCAGGATAGCCGCCTCGTCCTCATCGATCTCGCCGCCGGGCGCCGTCACGACGATCGCCGGGAGAGTTGCCGGCGCCATATCGGAAGCATCTGCCGGTACAGGTTGCGACGCCAGCATGTTTTGGGCCGACGCTTCCCTTACCGCGAGTGATCCACCCGACAGGATCGAAGCCGCTGTAAAGACCTTGGTAATGGCGATACGCATCCGGCCTTCAACTCCAATGCTGGATCGAACGAATAATTTGAATGTACCGATTTACTGAGCTGGTTCGATCGTATCGGACAAATCCCGGAATATCGAGGAAAAGGATTGATGCAGAATTGCAAAACTGAATTAATTGAAGATCGGGTATAAAACCCGGTTTTGTGCTGATTTGCTCTATGTTGGTGTTCCGCGCTGTCCTAAGCATAGCCGGTCAGGTCGAAAGACTCAGCCTCCCCAGGGCAGTTCGATCGTACCATGGCACAATCAAGCCACCCCAATAATGGGGGGCCTGCCGGAATGGGCACCGCGCTCCGATCGGTCGGCATGCGTCCGCAACGAGACGCTGGCATCATGTGGAGTGGATGACCGATGACCAGGCGATTTCTCCTAGCGGCCACGATCGCAAGCGGCGGCACCCTGTTCGCCGGCGGCGCCACGGTGTCCGGCCAGACTATGCCAACGCCGGTTCCCGCCGCCGAAGTCTTTTCGAAGGCCAGTCTCGGACGGGCCATCGCACCACCAACGCCCGAAGCGGGGCGCACGTCGGCCAATATCGCAAATGCGCCGAAGGACGACGGCGAATGGCGGATGCCGTCGAAGAATTACGCATCGACGCGCTATTCGGCAATGACCGAGATCACTGCCGCCAACATCGCACAACTGAAGCCGACCTTCACCTTCCCGCTCGAAGTGGCAAAGGGCCAGGAGGCGGCACCGATCGTCGCGAACGGCGTGATGTACGTCGTCACGGCGTTTCCCAACATCGTTTATGCGTTCGACCTGAAGGGCGCGAAACCAAAGCTTAAATGGAGCTATATCCCGGACGTGAAGCCCGCCGCACAGGGCGTGGCGTGTTGCGATGTGGTCAACCGAGGGGGCACGTTCAGCAACGGGCGCTACATCTTCAACACGCTCGACGGCCAGACGATCGCGCTGAACGCCGCGACGGGCAAGGTCGCGTGGAAGACTCAACTGGGCAACGTCAACACGGGCGAGACGATGACAATGGCCCCGCTGGTCGCGCAAGGCCGGGTCTATGTCGGTAATTCGGGCGGCGAGATGGGCGTCCGCGGCTGGATGATCGCGCTCGACGAGAAGACCGGCAAACAGGTCTGGAAGGCATTCGGCACGGGGCCCGACAAGGACGTGCTGATTGGACCGTCGTTCAAACCCTTCTATGCCTCCGATCGCGGCAAGGATCTCGGCGTCTCGACTTGGCCGACCGACGCGTGGAAGATCGGCGGCGCGACCGGCTGGGGATGGTTCACCTTCGATCCCGAGCTCAACCAACTCTATGGGGGCACCGGCAATCCCGGCCCCTGGAATGCCGAACAACGGCCGGGCGACAATAAATGGACCTCGGGCATCTTTGCGCGCAACCCCGCCACGGGCGCCGCCAAATGGTATTACGGACTCTCGCCGCACGACCAGCACGACTATGACGGCGTCAACGAGCAGATCCTCCTCGACATGCCGTTTGGCGGCAAGATGCGGAAGGTCTTGGTTCGCCCCGATCGCAACGGCTATCTCTATGTGATCGACCGGATCACCGGCCAGGTGCTGTCGGCGGACGCGTTCGGCCCAATCAATTCGAGCAAGGGCGTCGACCTGAAGACCGGCCGTCTCGTGGTCAATCCCGACAAGGAGACGAAACCCGGCAAGACCGTCACCAACATCTGCCCGACCGCATCCGGCGCGAAGGACTGGAACCCCAGTTCGTTCAGCCCGCGCACCGGGCTGCTCTACATCCCGCACGAGAATTTGTGCATGGATTGGAAGAGCATGCAGGTGAATTACATTTCCGGCACGCCCTATGTTGGCGCCGAACTGCACATGAAACCGGGCCCTGGCGGCTATCGCGGCCAGCTTTCCGCTTGGGATCCGGTGCGGCGCAAGCCTGCCTGGACGATCCAGGAGAAATTCCCGATCTGGTCGGCGACCGTGACCACCGCGAGCGACATCGTTTTCTACGGAACGATGGAGGGTTGGTTCAAGGGTGTCGACGCGCGTACCGGCAAGGAACTCTGGCGGTTCAAGACCGACAGCGGGATCGTCAGTCAGCCGATCAGCTATCGCGGTCCCGACGGACATCAGTACATCGCCGTGCTGTCAGGCGTCGGCGGATGGGCAGGCGCCGTGGTGTCGGGCCCGGTCGACCCGCGCGACGGCACCGCCGCGCTCGGCATGGTCAACGCGATGTCCGATCTTCCCAAGCACACCAAGGCTGGAGGGACCCTGTATGTCTTCTCGCTTCCTCGCTAAGACAGCCGGCATCTCGGCGGCGTTGCTGCTCGCAGGTTGCGGGTCGCCGTCGACCGAAACCGCCAACGCGTCCGCATCCAACGCTGCCATCGGCAATACGGCAGGCGCGTCCGTCGCCAAGGCTGCGACCGGCCCGATCGATCCCCGCGTCCGGCCATATCTCAATAACCAGCAGGTCGTGCTGGAGGGTATGGCGCTGTACAAGGCGCACAATTGCAGCGGCTGCCATTCGAACGGTGGCGGCGGCATGGGGCCGGGGTTCCTCGACACCGAATGGATCTATGGCGGCCGCCTCGAAGATATCCATGCCACTTTGGTCGAAGGACGCCCTGCCGGCATGCCGTCGTGGAAGGGCAAGCTGACCGATGACCAGATGTGGAAGATCGCGGCGTATGTCCGTTCGATGTCGCTGCCCGAAACGCTGGCGGCTGCGAAGAACAACACCCCGTCGCAGTCGCCCGCGCCTGTTCCGGAGTCGGTGGAATTCGAATGATGTCATTGCTCGCGCTGCTGATGGCATCGGGATTGTCCACCGCCAGCCCCCTCCCCTCTCAAGCCCAATCGCCACCACAGGCGACGGCGCGTCGCACACTCGTCGTGTGCGCCGATCCCAACAACCTGCCCTTCTCGAACAAGGCCGGCGAAGGGTTTGAGAACAAGATCGCCGCGCTGGTAGCGAAGGACCTGAACGCCGACGTCAGCTATGTCTGGTGGGCGCAGCGGCGCGGCTATGTCCGTAGTACGCTGAACGAGGAGAAATGCGATCTCTGGCCCGGCGTCGCGACCGGGGTCGACATGGTCGCGACGACGCGGCCCTATTATCGATCGAGCTACGTCTTCCTCAGCAAGGCCGATCGTCCGCTCGGCGCGCTTTCGTTCGACGATCCACGGCTCGCCAAGTCGACTGTCGGAATCCAGATGGTCGGCGACGACGCGATGAATACGCCGCCGGCGCACGCGATGGCACGCCGCGGCATGACGCAGAACGTCCGTGGCTTCATGCTGTACGGCGACTATGCCAAGCCCAACCCGCCTGCTGCGATCATCGATGCGGTGGCGGCGGGCACGATCGACGTCGGTGTCGTCTGGGGTCCACTGGCAGGCTATTTCGCTGCGCGCGCCAAAACGCCGCTGCGGATCGAACAGGTCACGCCAGTAAACGACGACGGTCAATGGCCAATGGTCTTCGACATTTCGATGGGGGTCCGCCGCAAGGACAAGGTGTTGCTTGGCGAGGTCGACGCGGTACTCGCGCGCGAAAGTCCCGAAATCGCGCGCATCCTGAAAAGCTACGGCGTGCCGATCGCTACGCCGGTTCAGCAGACCATGTCATCGACGAGGGCCGAAACCCCGTCCTGATATCCCGCAATCATCCCCAGGAGTACCGACATGCGTAACTACCTCATCGCCGGCATTGCCATGGCCGCAACTTTCGCCACGACGCCTGCATTCGCCAAGGACGTGATCGTCCAGATGAAGAACCAAGGCGCGGCCGGCGCGATGGTGTTCGAGCCCGCCTTCATCCAGGCTATGCCCGGCGACACCGTCAAGTTCGTCCCCACCGACAAGAGCCACAGCGCGCAAACCATTGCGGCGATGTTGCCTGCGGGCGTCGCGCCGGTGATCGGCAAGCCAAACCAGGAGATGTCGATCAAGGTCGACAAGCCCGGTATCTACGGCATCGAGTGCAAGCCGCATACGTCGATGGGGATGGTCGCGCTGATCCAGGTCGGCAAGGGTCCCTCAGCCAATTTGGGCGCCGCCCGCACCGTGAAACTCCCCCCCCTCGCCGCCAAGCGCATGACGCCGTTGCTCGCCAAGGCCCGCTGAGAACTCGGAACCATTATGATATGCCAATGTTAGGAATTAACCAGATACCGACCGCTCGCTGTGTCGTTTTAGCGAACAAAGCATCGTGCGTTCCCAAATACCCTTCATGAGGAAATGCGTATTTTGCGTCATCAGACCATTTTCATATTTATCTTCGCTATGAGAAAATGACCTAATCGATCGAATATCATTTTTAATTATATCGACATCGATCAAATCGATTTTGCAAAAAAAATGATGCATACTAGTAACTTAGAATTTTACCTTATCATCAAAAATAGCAGCTTCGCCGAGTAAACCAACCGCCTCCATCACGCACAGTGTGCCGAACGCTCCGCAACGGAGTCCAAGTTGGCCAAGATCAACAAGGGTAAGGCAGACATCGTCGATGCCATCGAAAACGGACGCTACAGCGAAACGCTCATGGACCGCCTTTTCGACCTTGAATCTGAGGAGAAGATGTTCAAGGCGGCAATGGCGGACGCCCATGCCGACACACCCGACATTCACCCTAACATCGCCGGGATACTACGCCATGAAGGTCGAGCGGCTGCCAGAGGCACTGAAAACAGCCCGGCATACCGCGACGAAGCCGCAGACGCCATCCGCGGGCTTATCAAGCGGGTAACACGAACGCCCGGCGCGAAGCGCGGCGAAGTGCATATGACGCTCCAAGGGGAGTTTGGCGCCATCTTCGAATGGCTGAGCGGGCGGGAAAGGAAATAGGCCAGAAACGACCACAGCCCCGTGGCTTTCGCTACGAGGCTTGGAGTGTCGTCGAAGATGGTTGCGGGGACAGGATTTGAACCTGTGACCTTCAGGTTATGAGCCTGACGAGCTACCGGGCTGCTCCACCC
>NZ_JADBIA010000005.1:0-311047 GCF_014892665.1 Sphingomonas sp. CFBP 13603
TGCCGGGCGCTGGTGGCGTCGCAGGCGCGGCCGGGCCGGCGCGGGCGCGGTTGCAGGCGATCCAGGGGCAGCTCGCCGATGCGCGGGCGCGGGGCTATACCGAGAACCATCCCGACGTGATCGCGCTGAAGAGCCAGCTCGCGGCGGCGACCGCGGCGGCACGCAGCGAGCCCCTGTCGGGCGGTGCGGCGGCCGGGAACGCGCAGAACCCGCTCTACGCGTCGCTACAGTCGATGGTCGCGGATCGCCAGGCTACCGTCGCCTCGCTTCGCATGCGGAAGAGCCAGTTGCAGGGCGACCTCGACCTGCTCAATTCGAAGCTGTCGGGCGATCCCGAGGTTGCCGCCGAGCAAGGGGCGATCGATCGCGACTATCAGGTGCTCAAGGATCAGTATGACGCGTTGCTGCGACAGCGCGAGCAGACTGCGCTGGTCGGTCAGGCGCAGTCGCAGAACGATCATGTGAAGTTCAGCGTGATCGATCCGCCGACGATGCCGCGCACGCCCAGCGCACCCAACCGGATGCTGCTGCTGTCGGGCGTGCTGATCGCAGGGCTCGGCGCGGGGATCGGTGCGGCGTTCGCGATGGGCCAGTTGCGGACGACGTTCCCAACGACCTCGCGGCTCGAAAAGGCGGCGGGGATGCCGGTGATCGGCTCGATCGGCGAAGTCGTGACTCGCGTGCAATCGAGCCAGCGTCGCCGCAAACTGACGATGTTCCTGGGCGGTACCGCCGCGCTGGGCGCCGCCTATGTCCTGTTGCTGGGGGTGGAAATCCTTCAGCGCGGGCTGGCGGCATAAAGGGGGCATGACCGTGACCAAACCCGTCCGCGAACCCTCGCTGCTCGAACGTGCGGCCAAGGTGTATGATTTCGGCGCACATGCGCGCGCACGCGGTGTCGTGGTGCCGGAAGCGCCCGTGGTCGAGACGCCAGTGGTCGAGACGTCAGTAGTCGAGACGCCCGCTGCCGCTCCTACCACGGCACCGGTCGCTGCTGCCGCGCGCGAACCGATCTTCGCGCCGTCGCACGAGTTCACCGATCCGACGTTCCTTGCTATCCCCGAGGAGCTGCGCGCGCCGATCGGCGACGAACTGCCGGACGAGTTCTACTTTCCCGAAGAGACGGGCGACACCGCGCGGATCGACCGCGGGATGCTCGCAGGCAACGGCATGATCGTGCCCGGCGCACCGGTCGGCCCGCTCGCCGAGGAATTCCGGCTGATCAAGCGCCAGTTGCTGATCTCCAGCACGCGCATCGCCGAAAGCGACAGCCCCGACAAGGCGCGGATGATCCTGGTGTGCTCGGCCCGTCCGGGCGACGGCAAGACGTTCTGCGCGGTCAACCTCGCGCTCTCGATCGCCGCCGAGCGCGATACCGAAGTGCTGCTGGTCGATGCCGACGTCGCCAAGCCCGATGTCGTCAAGCAGCTCGGGCTCGCCGATGGCCCCGGCCTGCTCGATGCGCTGAGCGACGTGCGCGTGGATGTCGAAGACTTCGTGATCCAGACCGACGTGGCGCATCTGTCGATCCTGCCCGCCGGGACCAAGACGACGATGGACACCGAACTGCTCGCCAGCGCGCGCACCAAGGCAGTGATCGCGCGGCTGCTTGAGGCGAACCCGCGCCGTGTCATCATCTTCGATTCGCCGCCCGCGCTCGCGGCCTCGCCTGCCGCCGTGCTGGCGATGCGCGTCGGGCAGGTGATGCTCGTCGTCCGCGCCGATCGCACGCCCGAAAACGAACTGCGCGCCGCGGTCAATCTTCTCGACGGGTGCGAGCATATCCAGCTCGTCCTCAACGCGGTATCCTTCGTCCAGGGCGGCGCGCGCTTCGGCAGCTATTACGGCCAGGAGGCCTGATGATGACCCAGCCAACCAGGCTGACGACCCGCGCACTCGCGCTGGCAGGCGGCACCGCCGTGCTGGCAACGCTGCTCGCGGCGCCCGCTGCGGCGCAGGCCGCGCGTCGCGTCACCATCAACCCGTATATCGAGGCCAGCCAGACGCTGTATGCCGATCTGAACGGTGGCGACGTGCTGACCTACACCAGCCTTGCGGCGGGCGTGGATGCCGCGATCGAGACTCAGCGTGTTTCGGGGCAGCTCAGCTATCGGTACGAGCGCCGCTTCGGCTGGGGCGACGACCTCGGCGACCAGGATATCCATTCCGGCCTCGCGCGCGTCGACGCCCGCGTCACGCGCAACCTGACGCTCGAAGCCGCCGGCATCGCCACGCGCGCGCGCTCGGACATCCGTGGCGCAGCGCCCGGCTTGCTCGTCGGCAACGTGGACAACGTCAGCCAGCTCTATTCGGTCTTCGCCGGCCCGAGCTTCACCGACACCTTCGGCCCGGTCGTGTTCAACGCGAACTACCGCCTCGGCTATACCAAGGTCGAGACGCCGACCTTCGGCGATACCGCGGTGGGCGGACGACGGCTCGATTATTATGACGATTCGATCGGCAACACCGCCACCGCCAGCGCGACCGTCGCACCCGGCAGCATCGCGCCGTTCGGCATCACGCTCAGCGGCGCGTATGACCGCGAGACCGCAAGCCAACTCAAACAACGCTACGAAGGTTATTACGGCCGCGGCGACATACTCCAGCCGATATCGCCCTATGTCGCGCTGACCGCGGGCGTCGGCTACGAGACGATCGAGACGAGCCAGAAGGACGCGGTCGTCGACGCGACCGGTACGCCGGTGCTCGACCGCGACGGCCGGTTCATCACCAACGCAGCGTCGCCGCGACGGATCGCCTACCGTACCGACGGGGTCTATTACGACGCGGGCGTGATCTGGCGGCCCAATCGCCGGACCTCGGTCGAGGCGCATGTCGGCAAGCGCTACGGCTCGCTCAGCTATACCGGCACGGCGACGTATCAGGCGTCGCAATCGGTTGGGCTCTCAGTCAACGTCTATGACGGCGTGCAGACCTTTGGGCGCCAACTCCGCACCGGCATCGGCAATCTGCCGACCAGCTTCCTGACCGGCCAGCAACAGGGCTTTGGCCAGCAGTTCAACGGATGCGTGTTCGGTACCACGGGCGCGGCGCCTGGCGGCTGCCTCAACGACGTGTTCCAGTCGATCTCGACCGCCAGCTACCGTGCGCGCGGCGTCGACGGCGTGATCGTCGCGACCCGTGGCCGATCGACCTTCGGTGCCGGCCTCGGCTATGCTAATCGCAAGCTGTACGCGCCCAATTTCGCGCCGGGCATCGTCGTCACCGGTATCGAGGATCAGAGCTATTACGGGCAGCTGTTCTACCAGCGCTCGTTGACGCAGGCCTCGGGCGTCAACGCCGACCTGTTTGCCAATTATTATGATCCCGGCGTGGCCAATATCGCCCCTGAAGACGTTTCTGGTGACGACGGCGTATGGTCGTACGGGGCGACGGGTACATACTACCACAATTTCGGGCGACTCGGCACAACCGCGTCGCTCGGGCTTTACAGCTTCAAGGTCGGTGATTTCGACAGCGAGTGGTCGGCGCAGGCGCTGATCGGCGCGCGGTACCAGTTCTGAAGGCGAGCAGCAGATGTACGACGAACATTATGGACTGACGGGTCGGCCGTTCCAGCTGACCCCCGATCCCAAATTCTGGTTCGAGACGGCCACGCACCGCAAGGCCATGGCGTATCTCGGCTATGGCCTGGCGCAGGGCGAGGGCTTCATCGTGATCACCGGCGATATCGGCGCGGGCAAGACGACGCTGGTCGGTCACCTGATGGACACGATCGATCACCAGCGGCTGAACGCGATCAAGCTGGTGTCGACCGCGATCGAGGCGGACGACCTGTTGCGGATCGTCGCGACCGAATTGCAGGTCGATCCTGCCGGGCTGACAAAGGCCGAACTGCTGACCGCGATCGAGCGCGGGCTGCACGCCGTGGCGCGGACCGGCAAGCGGACGCTGCTGATCGTCGACGAAGCGCAGGCTCTGCCGGTATCGGCGCTCGAAGAATTGCGGATGCTGTCGAACTTCCAGGCTGGCGGCCATGCGCTGTTGCAGATCGTCCTGCTCGGCCAGCCAGAATTCCGCGATCGGCTGCACGGGTCTGAGCGGCTCGAACAGCTGCGCCAGCGCGTCATCGCGATCCACCACCTTGATCCGATGGAGGAGCACGAGGTCTCCGAGTATCTTGCGCACCGGCTGTCCGTGGTCGGCTGGACGGGCAATCCCGACTTTGCCGACGATGCGTTTGCCGCGTTTTTCGCAGGGTCGGCAGGCGTTCCGCGGCGGCTGAACCTGCTCGCGGGTCGCGTCATGCTGTATGCGGCGATCGAGGATCTGACGGTCATCGATGCTGCGGTCGTACAGTCGGTACAGCGTGACCTGGAAGGCGACCTGCCGATGCTGGCGACCGATACGGGGAAGGGCGCCGCTGCGTCCGCGCCCGTCTCCGGTACCGCCGAGTCCATCGCAAAGCCGACGCCGGTGGCGGAGGCGGAGCGTACCGATCCCGCGATCGCGGACCGCATCGCTGCGCTCGAAGCGCGTGTCGAGTTGCAGGACAAGGCGCTTCGTCGCGTGCTGACGCTGCTGGTCGACTGGATCGAGAGTGACGACGACAAGCCGGAATATGCACCGATCCGCGGTGTGACGGCCTGGCACGACGCAGCGTAAATGACTGTTCTCAACGGCATGTCGGTCGACGTCGAGGACTGGTTTCAGGTCGGCGCGTTCGAGAAGGTCATCGACAAGGCGGACTGGGATTCGCTCCAGCCACGCGTCGAGGCGAACACCGATGCGGTCCTGGCGCTGTTCGCCGAACGGGAGACGAAGGCGACCTTCTTCACGCTGGGCTGGGTTGCGCACCGCTATCCGGCGCTGATCCGGCGGATCGTCGATGCGGGGCACGAGATCGCCAGCCATGGCTGGGACCACCAGCGCGTGTTCACGATGACGCCTGAGGTGTTTCGCGCTGACCTCGTGCGGGCACGGACCGCGATCGAGGATGCGGCGGGGGCGAAGGTCACCGGCTATCGTGCGCCGAGTTTCTCGATCGACCAGCGGACGCCCTGGGCGCATGTCGAGCTGGCGGAGGCGGGCTATGCCTATTCCTCCAGCGTCGCGCCGGTGAAGCACGATCATTACGGCTGGCTCGATGCTCCGCGCTACGGTTTCAAGCCGCTTGCGGACAGCGCGCTGATCGAGGTTCCGGTGACGGTCGCCAAGTTCGGTGAGCGCAAGCTTGCCACCGGGGGCGGGTTCTTTCGGCTGCTGCCCGCTGCGATCACCGATTTCGCCGTGCGGCAGGTCAACCGCGAAGACCGGCCGGCGATGTTCTACTTCCACCCGTGGGAGATCGACCCGTCGCAGCCGCGCGTCGAGCAGGCACCGATGCGGTCCAAGATCCGCCATTATTCGCGGCTTGGCGCGATGGCGGGCAAGTTGCGCGGGTTGCTTGGTCGTCATCAATGGGGCCGCGTCGATGCGGTCGTCGCGCGCGAAGCGGCCCGGCTGGCGTGACCGCACCGATGCCCGTCGGCGTGCGCGAGGCGGACCTTCGCGATGCGGGCGAGTGCGCGCGGATCACGGCGTTCGTCGACGCGACGGAGGGCGCGACGCCGTTCCACCTGCCGGCGTGGAGCCGTGCGGTGCAGGACGGATGCGGCCAGCGCGCGCGGTATCTCGTGTCCGAGGCCGGTAGCGCGATCGTCGGCGTGCTGCCACTGACCGAGATGCGCTCGCCGTTGTTCGGGCGTGCGCTGGTGTCGACCGGGTTTGGCGTCGATGGTGGCGTGCTTGGGGGAGCGGTCGAACCGCTTGCCGCTGGCGCGTGGAACCTTGCGCTGCGCATCGGATGCCCGTCGGTCGAACTGCGTGGCGGGGTTGCGCCGAACGGCTGGGATAGCGACGACGGCAGCTATCTCGGTTTCGCGCGCGATCTGGCGGCGGACGACGATGCCGAACTGCTCGCCATCCCGCGGAAGCAGCGCGCCGAAGTCCGCCGTGCGCTCGGATTCGACCTGGAGATCGTCACGGGCAACGATCGGAAACTACTTGCCGAGCACTACCGGGTCTATGCGGAATCGGTCCGCAATCTCGGTACGCCAGTATTTCCCGCAAAGCTCTTTCGTAGCGTTGCCAGCGCGATGGATGCGGATGTTCTCACCATCCGGCATGAAGGCAGGGCGGTCGCCAGCGTCCTGAGCCTGTATTTCAACGGTACGGTCTACCCCTATTGGGGCGGCGGGACCGACGCGGCGCGGGGACTTCGCGCCAATGACCGGATGTATTTCGCGCTGATGGCGCATGCACGGGCGCGCGGCTGCACGCGGTTCGACTTCGGGCGTTCGAAGACGGGGACGGGGGCGGCGGCGTTCAAGAAGAACTGGGGCTTCACGCCCGAGCCGCGGCTTTACGCCAAGCGCAGCAGCGGTCCCGCGCGCGAAGTGAACCCGCTCAATCCGAAATACGCGCTGATGGTGCGGACGTGGAAAAAGCTTCCCTTGTGGGCGGCGACCGCAGCAGGGCCGTGGATATCCCGAGGGCTGGGGTGAGCCTGCTCTTCCTCGCGCACCGCGTGCCGTTTCCGCCCGACCGCGGCGACAAGATCCGCAGCTTCCATATCCTGCAGTATCTGGCGCAGCGCACGCCGGTGCATCTGGTGGCGTTTGCCGATGACGAGGCGGACTTCGATCCGCCTGCTGTGTTCACCGACCTGCTGGCGAGCTGCACGATCATTCCGCGCGCGAAGTCACAGACGCGTGCCGCCATCGAAGCGCTCGCCACCGGCAAGCCGGTATCGCTGACCGCGTTCGCGCATCCGGCGATGCAGGCCGCTTTCGATCGGGTCGTGCCGCAGGTCGGCGGCGTCTATTGTTTCTCGGGTCAGATGGCGCAGTATCTGCCGGCTGGCGGGCCACCGGTCGTCATGGATTTCGTCGACATGGACTCCGCCAAGTTCGCGGGCTTCGCCGAGGAGGCGCGTGGCCCGATGCGGTGGATGATGCGCCGCGAGGCCCGCCTGCTGGGGGCTTTCGAGCGGGAGATTGCGTCACGGGTCTCTGCGAGCCTGTTCGTCAGCGAGGCCGAAGCGGCACTGTTTCGCGCGGGCTGTGCGGGCGGCCGCGTCCTAGCTGTCGAGAACGGGATCGACTCCGCGAATTTTGACCCTGCGGCGAGCGACCTCAACCTCGCAATTGGTCACCTCCCCGGCGGAGGCCGGGGCCCAATTGGTGAGGTTGCAGTAACGACGCGCAAACCTCGATTTTCGACGTCCCCCAATTGGACCCCGGCCTTCGCCGGGGGGGAGGGGATGAGCGAGGCCTATGACTTTCCTTCCATCGTCTTCACCGGCCAGATGGACTACCGCCCCAATATCGATGCGGTAACCTGGTTCGCACGCGACATCCTCCCGCTGATTTGCCGCTACCGTCCCGTGCAGTTCGCGATCGTCGGCCGCGCACCCACGCCGGCCGTGCAGGCACTGGCGAGCGACCACGTCACCGTCACCGGCGCAGTCGACGACGTCCGCGGCTGGCTTGCCGCTGCGGACGTCTGCGTCGCGCCGCTCAAACTCGCGCGCGGGATCCAGAACAAGGTGCTCGAGGCGATGGCGATGGCGCGTCCCGTGGTCGCCTCCGCCGCCGCCGCCGAGGGCATCGACCACGCCGGTACGATCCGCGTCGCCGAGACCGCCGCCGGGTTCGCCGCCAAGGTGATCGCGCTGCTCGAAGCCCCCGAGGACGCAGCGCGGCTCGGCGAGTCTGCCCGGGCGCAAGTCATCCGCCACTATGGCTGGGACGCGCGTCTCGCACCGCTCGACGCGCTGCTCGGTCTGTCTGCATGACCGCGTGGCGCCGGCACGGTATCGCGCTGGCGGTCGCGTTCGTCCTGATCCTGCTGACGTTCCGCAGCGACGTGCGCGATCTCGCGCATATCTGGTGGAACAGCACGACGTTCGGGCATTGCCTGTTCATCGGCCCGGTGATTGCCTGGCTCGTCTGGCAACGCCGCGCGGAACTCGCGCAACTCACGCCGACGGGGTGGTGGCCTGGCCTCGCGCTGATCGCGATCGGCGGGTTCGGCTGGCTGATGGGCGACGCCGCCTCGGTCGGTTTCGCGCGCCAGCTCGGACTCGTGATGATGCTGCAAGGCACGGTGGTCACGATCCTCGGGCCCAACGTCGCGCGCGGGCTCCTGTTTCCGCTCGGCTACGCGTTCTTCCTCGTGCCGTTCGGCGAAGGCCTCGAACCTCCGTTGCAGACCATCACAGTCGCGATCGTGATGCCGTTGCTCCATGTCGTCGGCGTGCCGGCGGTGGTCGACGGCGTGCTGATCCATGCCGGTCGCTATTATTTCGAGGTTGCCGAAGCGTGTTCGGGCGCCAAGTTCGTCATCGCGATGGTCGCGTTCGGCGTGCTGGTCGCCAACCTAAGCTTCGTGTCGTGGAAGCGCCGCGCAGTGTTCCTCGTGGTCTCGGTCGTCGTGCCCGTCATCGCCAACGGCTTTCGCGCGTTCGGGACGATCTGGGCGGCGGACCTGACGTCGGTCGAGGCTGCGACGGGCCTCGATCATATCGTCTATGGCTGGGTCTTCTTCGCGCTGGTCATGGCGGGCGTGCTGGCGATCGGCTGGCGCTGGTTCGATCGCGCGCCCGATGATCCCGCGTTCGATCCGGCGACGCTCCAGGCGACACCCCGTCACCGCATAGACCTCCCGGTCGCTACCGCGCTCGCGCTTGCGACGGTCGCGGTCTTCCCGCTGTGGAGCGCGGCGATCGCGAGTCGTCAGCAGGCGCTGCCCGCGCATATCGATCTCCCCGACATTGCCGGCTGGCACCGCGTCCCGGTCAGCACGCGCGCGCCCTGGACGCCCTATTACCCCGGCGCCGACCACTATCTGTTCGGTCGCTACGCCGACGCGTCGGGCGTGACCGTCGACGTGAGTATCGCCGTGTTCGGTAGCCAGCATGAAGGCAAGGAGCTGATCGCCTATGGCACGGGGGTCCTGCGGCAGGAGGACCGCTGGGTCCGGGTCGAGACCCTGCCCGCGATTTCGGGCGGTTCGGCGATGCGGATCACCGCGCCGGGCCCCGTAGAGCGGATCGTCGCGACGTGGTACCGGGTCGGCGACACGACCACGCAGGACGAGACGCTGGTGAAGATCGAGACGATGAAGGCGCGGCTGCTCGGCGGTCCGCAACGTGCGGTGGCGATCCACCTGTCGGTCGAGGGCGCCGACCCGCGTCCGATCGCGCGCTTCCTCGCCGCGTTGGGGCCGATCGGTACGGTCGCCGATCATGCCGCGGGGATGCGCTAGATGTGCGGCATCGCCGGGATCTTCCACCCGGGTACGCCCAAGCCGGTCGACCCCAATCGCGTCCATGCGATGATCGCCGCGCTGGCGCATCGGGGCCCCGACGGCGACGGTATCTGGACCGCGCCGGGCGTCGGGCTCGGCCACCGCCGGCTGTCGATCATCGACCTCGAAGGCTCGCCGCAGCCGATGTCCGACGGTACGCTGACGATCACCTACAACGGCGAAGTCTATAATTTCGCCGAACTGCGCGACGAACTGATCGCCAAGGGGGCGATCTTCCGGACGACGGGCGATACCGAAGTCCTGCTCCACGCCTGGCGCGCCTGGGGGCCGTCAATGCTCGACAGGTTGAACGGCATGTTCGCGTTCGGGATCCACGATTCCGCCGCGCACACGCTGTTCCTCGCGCGCGACCGGATGGGCGTGAAGCCGCTCTATTACGTCGAGCTCGCCGACGGCTCGCTCGCCTTCGCGTCCGAACTGAAGGGCCTGCTCGCGCATCCGCAACTCCGGCGCGTGCCCGATTTGAGCGCAGTCGAGGATTACCTTGCGCTGGGCTACGTCCCCGATGATTCCTGCATCGTCGCCGGCGTGAAGAAGCTGGCGGCGGGGCATTTCCTGCTGGTCGAGCGCGGTCGCGCGGTGCGGCAACCGCGTAAATGGTGGGACATCGATTTCTCCAACCGCGCGACCGGCTCTGCAAAGGCACTCGGCGAGGAACTGGTCGACCGGATGCGCGCGGGCGTACGCTCGCGGATGGTCGCCGACGTGCCGCTCGGCGCATTCCTGTCGGGCGGGGTGGACAGCTCTGCGGTGGTCGCGCTGATGGCCGAGGCGAGCCCCAAGGCGGTCCGCACCTGCACGATCGGCTTCGACGAAGCCGGGCATGACGAGCGCGGCTTCGCCACCACCGTCGCGCGCCGGTTCGCCACCGATCACCGCGAGCGGGTGGTCCAGTCGGGCGACGTATCGCTGATCGACACGCTCGTCGCGAGCTTCGACGAACCCTTCGCCGACGCCTCTGCGCTGTCGACGTACCAGGTCTGCGCGCTGGCCCGCGAAAGCGTCACCGTCGCGCTGTCGGGCGACGGCGCGGACGAAGCGCTCGCCGGCTACCGTCGCTACAAATTCCAGTCCGTAGAGGAGCGCGTCCGCGGCCTGCTTCCGGCGCATTTGCGCGCGGACGTGTTCGGGACGCTTGGCCGCTGGTATCCGAAAGCCGATTGGGCACCGCGTCCGCTGCGCGCGAAATCGACGTTGCTCGCGCTCGCGCAGGGTGGCGGCGAGGCGTATGCGCGATCGGTCGGCGTCACCACGCCCGAGTTGCGCGCGCACCTGTTTACACCCGGTGCCCGCGCCACGCTCGGTGGGTACCGTGCCGAAGACCGCTACGTCGCGACGATGGCGAACGCGCCGGCGCGCGATGCGATCGACCGCGCGCAATATGCCGACATTAAGCACTGGCTGCCCGGTGACATCCTCACCAAGGTCGACCGGACCAGCATGGCGGTCGGGCTGGAGGCGCGCGAGCCGTTGCTCGATCACCGCCTGATCGAGTTCTGCGCGACGCTGCCGGCGGCCATGCGGTTGCGGCACGGCGAGGGCAAATGGCTGATGAAGAAGGCGATGGAGCCGTATCTGCCGCGTGAGATCCTCTATCGGCAGAAAATGGGTTTCGTGACGCCGATCAGCGCGTGGTTCCGCGAGACGCTGGCTGGGGAGGCGTCGGCTTTGGCTAAGTCGCGCACGCTTGGCGAGACGGGGTGGTTCGACATGGCGACGATTGCGCGGATCGCCGATGAGCACCGCATGGGCCGGGTCGAGCATGGCCGGACCTTGTGGCAGTTCGTGATGCTCGAGCGATCGATGAAGCGGATGTTCGGGTAACTTCTGATCCTCCCCCGCAAGGGGGAAGTGTTGCCGAAGGTGACGGAGGGGAGGACACGGAACAGTCGTTCCGCGTGCCTCCCCCTCCGTCTGGCAAGTGCCAGCCACCTCCCCCTCGCGGGGGAGGATTCAGCCTTAAAACAACCCCTCGATCAGCCCGTCCTCATTAAGGCGGATCGCCTCCGCCGCGGGCACGCGCGGGAGGCCGGGCATCGTCATGATCTCGCCGCAGATCGCGACCACGAAGCCGGCGCCGGCCGCGAGGCGTACTTCGCGTACCGGCACGATGTGGCCGGTCGGTGCGCCAAGCAACGCCGGATCGGTAGAGAAGCTGTACTGCGTCTTGGCGAGGCAGACGGGCAGGTGGCCGTAACCCGCATTCTCCCAGCGCTTGAGTTGTGCCAGCACGCTCGGCTCGGCAACCGCATGTTCGGCGCGGTAGATGCGGCGGGCGACGGTGTCGATCTTGTCGAACAACGAGAGTTCGTCACCGTAGATCGGCGCGAAACCGCCGCCATGTGTCTCGCAGATCTCGGCGACCGCGTCGGCCAGCTCGACCGCGCCTGCGCCGCCCTCCGCCCAATGCCGGCACAGGATCGCACGCGAACCGTGCTGCGCGGCGGCCTCGACGATAGCGGCGATCTCGGCGTCGCTGTCGGTGTAGAAATGGTTGATCGCGACGATTGCGGGAACGCCGAACTGGCGGATGTTCTCGATGTGACGGACGAGGTTGACCGCGCCACGCCGAACCGCTTCGACATTCTCTTGCGCGAGGTCAGCCTTCGCCACGCCGCCGTTCATTTTCAGCGCACGGGCGGTCGCGACAATCACGACCGCGTCGGGGGCGAGACCCGCCTGACGACATTTGATGTCGAAGAACTTCTCCGCGCCAAGATCCGCACCGAATCCCGCTTCGGTCACCACGTAATCGCCAAGCGACAGGGCGGCGCGCGTGGCGATCACCGAGTTGCAACCATGCGCGATGTTGGCGAACGGCCCGCCATGGAGGAACGCCGGCGTGCCTTCGAGCGACTGGACGAGGTTGGGCTTGATCGCCTCCGCGAGCAGCACCGCCATCGCGCCGTCCGCCTTCAGGTCACGCGCGGTGATCGGCGAGCGGTCGCGGGTGTAGGCGACGACGATATCGCCGAGCCTGCGCTCCATGTCCGCCAAGTCGTTGGCAAGACAGAGGATCGCCATCACTTCGGAGGCGACGGTGATGTCGAAGCCCGATTCGCGCGGATAGCCGTTGGCGACGCCACCGATCGACTGGACGATGTTGCGAAGTGCGCGGTCGTTCATGTCGAGCACGCGGCGCCAGACGACGCGGCGGACGTCGATCTGGAGCGCGTTGCCCCAGTGGATATGGTTGTCGATCATTGCCGCGAGGAGATTGTGGGCGGCGGTGATCGCGTGGAAATCACCGGTGAAATGGAGGTTGATGTCCTCCATCGGCGCGACCTGCGCGCGACCGCCCCCGGTCGCGCCGCCCTTGGTGCCGAAGCATGGCCCGAGCGATGGTTCGCGAAGCGCCAGCACCGCCTTGCGGCCGGTATGGCGGAGCGCGTCGGCGAGACCGATCGAGGTGGTGGTCTTGCCTTCGCCGGCCGGAGTCGGATTGATCGCGGTGACCAGGATCAGGCGTCCGCCCTTGCCCTTCTCGCGCGTTTCGAGCCAGTCGAGCGAGATCTTCGCCTTGAACCGACCATAGGGCTCGATCGCCGCATCCGGAATCCCGAGGCCGTCTGCGATGGCGGCGATGGGGCGCAGTGCGACGCTGCGGGCGATGGCGATATCGGTGTCCATGTCGCACGCCTAGCCGTGGAACGATCCGCTTTCCAGACGGCTAAACGATGAAACGTCGAACGGCGCCCGCGTACCAACGCGGACGCCGTCGATGTCGTACGACCTGCGTTACATCGATTGCAGTTCGGTGATGTGCGTCTGGACGACCGGCACGATCCCCGCCGCGACCGTCTTCAGGCCGGGGACGGTACCATTTGCCGCATAGCCCTGCTGCAACGCCAATGCCTTCTCATGCGCTGCCTTTTGCTGCGTCACGTAAAGCCGGTCACGCGCGGTACCCTTGGCGGCACGCAGCGCTGCGACGTTCTTGGCGCCGACTGCATCGAGCTTGGGCGGGGTGACTTTGACATGCGCCGCGGTTGCCGCTGCCTTCACGTCGGCAGTGCTCTTGGTGTGATCCGTGACCATCATCTGCGCGAACGACTTCAACTTCGGATTCGTCGTCGTCGCCAGGACGAGCTGGCTCGATGTCTTCTCGTACAGATCGCTTGCGCCCGCCTTCATGACATAGGTCGAGGCTGGGATCGGGGCCTGAGCAGACAGTGCGTAAGCGGGCAATGCTATCAATATGGCTGCGGTATAAAAGCGATTCATCATCTTCTCTCCTTGGCGGATATCGTTCGGTCGCCGTTGCCAGAACTTCGACCGCACGATCCGAACTGAGCGAACAACTGTACCGAGCGCGCTAATGTTCCGGTCATTACCGGATCATTCGGGGATCTTGATTTGGGTCATGACGGAACTGCCTCGAGCAGCATCCGCGGTGTAACGAAGTTTACACATCGACAGGCAAATTTACGCGTCGGTGACAGGCCGACCTCGATTTCGCGCGGTTGTAGCTCCAGACTCGTGTCAACAACTCTACACGCCGATCATTGCAGCAGCAGACGAGGATCGCCCGTGACCTACCAGACCCACATCGCCCAGTTGTCCAACCTCATCGCCGACCAGAACGGCACGTGGGACGCGATCTCGCCGGAGTCCGTCGCGCGGATGCGGCTGCAGAACCGGTTCACCACCGGGCTCGACATCGCGCGCTATACCGCGGCGATCATGCGCAAGGACATGGCGGCCTATGACGCGGATCCGGCGCACTACACGCAGTCGCTCGGTTGCTGGCACGGGTTCATCGCGCAGCAGAAGATGATCAGCATCAAGAAGCATTTCGGCACCACCGACCGCCGGTATCTTTACCTCTCCGGCTGGATGGTCGCGGCGATGCGGAGCGAATTCGGCCCGCTGCCCGATCAGTCGATGCACGAGAAGACCAGCGTTCCCGCGCTGATCGAGGAACTCTACACCTTCCTCCGTCAGGCCGATGCGCGCGAGTTGGGCATGATGTTCCGCGACGTCGACGCCGCGCGCGCCGCGGGCAACGCGATCGAGGAACAGCGCCTGCTCAACGCGATCGAGAACCACCAGACGCACGTCGTGCCGATCATCGCCGACATCGATGCGGGTTTCGGCAATGCGGAGGCGACGTATCTGCTCGCGCGGAAGATGATCGAGGCGGGGGCCTGCGCGCTCCAGATCGAGAATCAGGTCAGCGACGAGAAGCAGTGCGGCCACCAGGACGGCAAGGTCACCGTGCCGCACGAGGACTTCCTCGCGAAGGTCCGCGCGTGCCGCTACGCCTTCCTCGAACTCGGCGTCGAGGACGGCATCATCGTCACGCGCACCGACTCGCTCGGCGCCGGCCTGACCAAGCAGATCGCGGTCAGCAAGGAAGCGGGCGACCTCGGCGACCAGTATAACTCATACCTGGATTGCGAGGAGATCGATCCGGCGACCGCGCAGAACGGCGACGTCATCCTCAACCGGGACGGCAAGCTGTTGCGCCCCAAGCGCCTGCCGTCGAACCTGTTCCAGTTCCGCGCGGGGACCGGCGAGGATCGCTGCGTAATGGACTGCATCGCCTCGCTACAGAACGGCGCGGACCTGCTGTGGATCGAGACCGAGAAGCCGCATATCGAGCAGATCGCGGGCATGGTCGACCGCATCCGCGAGGTCGTTCCGAACGCGAAGCTCGTCTACAACAACTCGCCAAGCTTCAACTGGACGTTGAACTTCCGCCAGCAGGTGTTCGATGCCTGGTCGGCGGCGGGTGATGACGTCTCGGCCTATGATCGCGCGCGGTTGATGAGTGTCGATTACGACGGCACCAAGCTCGCGGACGAAGCAGACGAACGCATCCGTACCTTCCAGGCGGACTCAGCGAAGCGGGCGGGAATCTTCCACCATCTGATCACGCTGCCGACGTATCACACGGCGGCGCTTTCGACCGACAATCTCGCCAAGGAGTATTTCGGCGATGCGGGGATGCTCGGCTATGTGAAGGGCGTCCAGCGCAAGGAAATCCGCGAGGGGATCGCCTGCGTGAAGCATCAGAACATGTCCGGCTCGGATCTCGGCGACGACCATAAGGAGTATTTCGCGGGTGAGGCGGCTCTGAAGGCTGGCGGCGCGCATAATACGATGAACCAGTTCGCGGCGTGATGCCCAAGCCGGAGCGAAAGCTCCGGCGCGGATCCGGCATCACGCCCGGCCGGCGGGGCCAAAAGCCCCGTCCGACGACGCGGCTTTGCCGCGGCGCTAAGCTTCAGGAATGTTCGCGGAAACAGGTGGTCCTTCCGACGATCCTCCCCTTGACTGGGGAGGGTCGTCAAACTCTCGACCTACTTCACTCCGCCGGGTCCACCCGGTCCGCCGCAAGCGGTTCCGCCAGCGCCGTCTCACCCAGCGATGCCAGCACCGCCGCCGTCAGCGCATCGAGCCCATACGGCTTCTCCAGCATTATCGCATCCGTATCGCCCTCAACCGACGCGGTGTCGCCGCTCGCGAAGACGATCCCAACACCCGGCCGCAGCGCGCGCGCGGTGCGGGCGAAGTCCGGTCCAGACACGCCGGGCAGGTTGATGTCGGTCACCAGCGCGTCGATCGGCACAGTCTGAAGCGCGGTCATCGCGTCCTCCGCGCTCGCCGCGTCGACCACCACGAAGCCGCTGCCTTGCAGCATCTTGGCGGTGTTCGCGCGGATCATCTCGTCGTCCTCGACCAGCAGGACGGTGCGCCGTGCCGACGCGTCCAGCCGTCGCTCCGCCTCGATCCGCGCATCGCGGGCGCTCTTCGCGGCAGGCGTGTCGCCGCGTTGCCGATTGGCGAGCACTTCGCGGAATTTCCGCGCCAGCGCCTCGCGCGAATACGGCTTAGACAGCAGGTCGACGCCGGCATCGAGCTTGCCGCCGTGGACGATCGAATTCTCGGTATAGCCCGACGTGAACAGCACCACGAGATTGGGCAGCCGCTCCTTCGCCTTGCGCGCGAGTTCCGGGCTTTTCAGCGTTCCGGGCATCACCACGTCGGTGAACAGGATGTCGATCGGCACGCCGCTTTCGACGACGTTGAGCGCGCTGGCCGCATCGACCGACTTCAGGACGCTGTAGCCGAGATCGGTCAGCAGTTCGACGACGGTGGTGCGAACCTCGTCGTCGTCCTCGACCACCAGCACCGTCTCCGTGCCGCCGCAGATCGGCCCCGCATCGGCGACGACCTCGACGTCCTCGCTCTCCATCGCGCGCGGCAGGTAGAGCTTGATCGTAGTGCCTTCGCCGACCTCCGAATAGATCTTCACATGCCCGCCGGACTGTTTGACGAAGCCATAGACCATCGACAGGCCGAGGCCCGAGCCCTTGCCTTCGCTCTTGGTCGAGAAGAACGGTTCGAACACCTTCTCGATGATTTCCGGGCTCATGCCGCTGCCGGTGTCTGACACCGCGAGCAGGACGTACTGCCCGGCTTCGACCTCCTCGTGGCTGCGCGCATAGGCGTCGTCGAGGTGGGCGTTGCCGAGCTCGATAGTGAGTTTGCCCTGGCCCTCCATCGCGTCGCGCGCGTTGATCGCGAGGTTGAGCAGCGCGTTCTCGATCTGCGCGGGGTCGATGAAGGTGTTCCAGAGGCCACCGCCGACCACCGTCTCGATCTCGACGCCTTCGCCGATCGCGCGCCGCAACATGTCGTCCATCCCGCGTACGAACCGCGTGACGTTGACGACCTTGGGCTCAAGCGCCTGGCGACGCCCGAACGCGAGCAGCTGCGAGGCGAGCTTCGAGCCGCGCGTGACGCCGGCCATCGCGTTGGCGACCCAGCGCTCCGCACGCTCGTTGCCGGCGAGGTTCTTGCCGAGCAGCTGGAGATTGCCCGAGACGACCTGGAGCAGATTGTTGAAGTCGTGCGCGACGCCGCCGGTGAGTTTGCCGACGGTCTCCATCTTCTGCGACTGCGCGAGCTTGGCTTCGGCCTCTCGGCGTTCGCCGATCTCGGCGATAACGCGCGCCTCCAACGTTTCGTTGAGCTGGCGGAGTTGATCCTCGGCGCGCTCGCGGTGGCGGACCTGGCGGGCAAGCGCTTCGGCCTGTTCGCGCAAGGCCGCTTCGGCGGCGCGCTGGTGCGTGATGTCGGTGTGGACGCCGACCCATTCGATGACATCGCCGGCCGAATCGAGGATCGGCAGGCTGCGGACCGCGAACGTTCGCCAAGCTCCGCAATGGCGGCGGACGCGGTGTTCGAACACGAACATCGACTTGTTCAGGACGGCGGTGGTCCACGCCTTGATCGTCGATGCGACGTCGTCGGGGTGGATCGCGTCGGCCCAGCCGAAATTCTGGTATTCGTCGATCGACTGGCCGGTGAGCGTCGCCCAGCCAGGTTGCTCGCCGATCATCCGGCCGTCGGGGCTGTTGGTCCAGAGCACGCCGTGGACCGCATCCATCGCGGTGCGGAAGCGGCCGTTGCTGATGCCGAGTGCGGCCTCGCGTTCGGCGCGATCCTCGACGTCGATCCCGAGCACGTAGATGCCGGCGACCGAGCCGTCCGCCTGGACATGCGGAACGTAGCGGAATTCGGAGCGGCGCGGACGGCCGTCGCGGTGCGGGAAGACGGTCTGCGCGATGAAGCTCTCGCCGGCAAGCGCACGCTCGAACGAAGGGCGACGATCCTGGTAGACCGTATCGCCGAGCACTTCGCGGACAGGCTTCCCGATCATCGTCTCGGGCGCGACGCCGAGCCATTCGTCATATTGCGCGTTGGCGAGACGGTAGACGTGGTCGCGGTCTATGTACGAGATCAGCATCGGCACGGCGTCGGTGACGCGGCGGAGTTCGGCTTCGCTGGCGGCGAGGCGGTGCTCGGCTTCGACTCGGCCGCTATTGTCGACCATCGTGCACAGGACGCCGCCGACGGTCCCGCCCGCGCAGTAGACAGGCGTGTAGAACAGGTCGAGCGTCAGCGTTTCCGGGCCGTCGGGGCGCCGGAACAGGATCGGCTGGTCGCGGTAGGCGATGGTCTCGCCACGCAAGCCTGCTTCGAGGACCGCGCGGTTCCAGTCCCACACCTCGGGAAACGCGGTCGCGACCGGGCTGCCAAGCGCGGCGGGGTGGCGGTCTCCTGCGACGGCGCGGTAGCTGTCGTTGTAGAGCATGATGTGCTCGGGCCCCCACATCACGACCTTGGCGACGGGCGAGTTGAGGATGTTGGCGAGCGTGACGCGGAGTTCGGCGGGCCACGAGTCGATCGGGCCGAGCGACGTCGCGCTCCAGTCGCGCTGGCGGACGAGCATACCGCATTCGCCGCCGCCGATCAGAATTTCCGCTGGTGCTGCCGAGGCAGCGTCGCGGTCGCGCATCTGTTGGAGCGCGGTGCGGACGATCGCGGCGGCGTCGCCATGCCCTCCGTCGGTCAATTCGTCGATGTAGCTGCCGAGGTCTGCGGGCAGGGAAATGGTGCGCGACGAGTCAGGCGTTGTCATGCCGGACTAGTGAGTATCGCGCGCGCGCGTGTCAATGATTAGGGGGGCTTGGGGAGGGGGCGGATCGCGCATCCATCCGGGCATACCCTCCCAGCACCACCCCGGCGAAGGCCGGGGCCCAGTTGGGGGACGTTGCTAACGGAGCGTTGCCCTTCGTTACAACCACCTTTCCAACTGGGTCCCGGCCTTCGCCGGGGTGGTGGCCGGTAAGCCGGGATGGTGGCCAGTAAAATTCGTTCGACCCCAAGCATGTTTCCCCGCGAAGGCGGGGACCCAGACTGGGCTCCCGCCTTCGCGGGAGAACAAGGAAGAGGGGGCCGCCCTGCGACGGCACCACCTTCCTCGTACTCTCGAGTCGATCAGCCCTCGGTGCGCGGCAGGCCCAGCGGGTTGTCGTGCTTGACCGCCTTCGGCAGCAGTACGTCGGGCAGGTCCTGGTAGCAGACCGGGCGCAGGAAGCGCTCGATCGCCGCCGTACCGACCGAGGTCGTGCGCGGGTCCGACGTTGCGGGGAAAGGCCCACCATGCACCATCGCAGGAGCAACCTCGACGCCAGTCGGCCAGCCGTTCGCGAGGATGCGACCGGCCTTGCGCTCGAGCACCGGCACCAGCGTCGCAGCGTCGGCATAATCGCCTTCGTCGATCTGCAGCGTGATCGTCAGCTGACCCTCGACCTGTTCGAGAACCTGGCGGACCTCGGCGAGGTCGGCGCAGCGGACGATGATCGAGGCAGCCCCGAACACTTCGTGCGACAGCGCGGGGTCGGCGACGAACGCCTTGCCGGTGGTCGAGAACAACGCCGCACGACCGCGGTTTGCGCCCTCGGCCTCGGTGCCGCGGGCGAGCGTCTCGACCGCATCGTGACCGGCAAGCGCGGCGACGCCCTTGTCGTAGCTGGCATGGATGCCGGGGGTCAGCATGACCTGTGGCGCAGCCTCGCCAAGCGCAGCCGCGGCTGCTTCGACGAAGGTGTCGAGATCAGGGCCATCGACCGCGACGACGATGCCGGGGTTGGTGCAGAACTGGCCCGAGCCCATCGTCAGCGAGCCGACATAGGCCTTTCCGAGCGCTTCGCCGCGCGCCGCAAGCGCCGCGGGGAACAGGATTACGGGGTTGACGCTGCTCATCTCGGCATAGACCGGGATCGGCTCGGGACGCGCTGCGGCGAGTGCGACCAGCGCAAGACCACCGCCGCGCGAGCCGGTGAAGCCGACCGCCTTGATGCGCGCGTCCTTGACGAGTGCTGCGCCGAGTTCGTTCGCCGGACCCTGGACCAGCGAGAACACGCCTTCGGGCAGGCCGCACTTGGCGACCGCGGCCTGGATCGCCTTGCCGACCATCACCGACGTGCCGGGATGCGCTGGGTGGCCCTTGACCACGACCGGGCAACCGGCGGCGAGTGCGGACGCGGTGTCGCCGCCAGCGACCGAGAAGGCCAGCGGGAAGTTCGAGGCGCCGAACACCGCGACCGGGCCGACCGCGATGCGGCGCTGGCGTAGGTCGGAGCGGGGGGCCGGCTTACGATCGGGCTGTGCTTCGTCGATGATGACCGAGGCCCAGGTGCCGGCGCGGAGATGCTTGGCGAACAGGCGGAGCTGGCCGGTGGTACGGCCGCGCTCGCCTTCGAGGCGTGGGCGGGGCAAGCCGCTTTCCTGGATCGCACGCGCGACGAGCGGCTCGTGGATCGCCTCGATCTCGTCGGCGATCGTCTCGAGGAATTTCGCGCGCGTTTCGGGATCGGTTTCGCGGAAGGTATCGAACGCTGCTTCGGCGAGCTTGCACGCCTCGGCGACATCGGCCTCGCTCGATACGGCGAAGGCGGGTTCGATCTTCGCGTCGGTCGACGGATCGATCGCGAGGAAGGTGACGTCGCTGCTTACGGCGCGCGCGCCGATCGGGAAGGTACCGTCCATGTCAAATCTCCAGGCGTTCGGAGCGGTCCTGCCGATCGAGGGCAGGACCGCGAATGATGCTGGCCATGAAGTAAGGTTGGGAGCGATAACACGCAACCCAAGCTTGCTCCGACGGTGATGTGCCCGATGATATCGATTGCAGGCTGATTATCCCGCATTCCCCTGCTAGACGTCGGTGATGGGGACCATCACGCGCAAGCCGCGCACCGCAACCGGACGCCGGAGCGGAGCACCGACTATTTCCGACGTCGCGGCGCTCGCCGGCGTTTCGCCGATGACCGTATCGCGCGTGATCAACGGCGAGGCCAAGGTGCGCGATGCGACCCGGGACGCGGTCAACGCCGCGATCGCGACGCTTCACTACGCCCCGAACCGTGCCGCGCGCAGCCTTGCCGGTGGCGGACAGATGCGGATCGGGCTGCTCTACAGCAATCCGAGTTCGGCCTATCTCAGCGAGTTCCTGGTCGGTAGCCTCGAACAGGCGAGCCGCAGCGACGTGCAGCTTGTCGTCGAGAAATGCGACATCGGCGATCACGAGATCGAGGTGGCACGGCACATGATCGAGAGCGGGATCGACGGCGTGATCCTGCCGCCACCGCTCTGCGATTCACGCGCCGTGCTGGACGTGCTGACGGAGGCCGGCGTGCCGACCGTCGTCGTGGCGACCGGCTCGCCGCCGAGCGGGTCGGCGGCGGTCACGATCGACGACTTCGAGGCGGCACGCGCGATGACCGAACATCTCGTCAAACTGGGGCATTCGCGAATCGGGTTCATCATCGGCAATCCAAACCAGACGGCAAGCGAGCTGCGTCACCAGGGCTATCTGGCGGCGATGGCGGATGCCGGGCTGCCGGCCGACGATTCCCTCGTGGTCGGCGGATTGTTCACCTATCGATCGGGGCTCGACGGGGCGGAGCAACTGCTCGACGCGAAGGACCCGCCGACCGCGATCTTCGCGAGCAACGACGACATGGCGGCGGCAAGCGTTGCGGTCGCGCATCGTCGCGGGCTCGACGTGCCCGGCGACTTGACGGTGTGCGGGTTCGACGACAGCGCGCTCGCGACGACGATCTGGCCGGAGTTGACCACCATCCATCAGCCGATCGCGGACATGTCGCGCGCGGCGGTCGAACTGCTCGTGGCGGCGATCTCGCATCGCCGTGGCGGCGGCAAGGATCACAACGGCCACGTCGTGCTCGACTATACGCTGGTCCGGCGGCAGTCGGATGCGGCACCGCGCCGCCGCCCACCCGCGAGCGTGCGCGCTTGACCGACTCCCGGTGGTCGCGGTAGCGCTCCCATCGGATAACAGACCGCGTCTAGGAGAGTTTGCAGTGGACCGTGTACCGGTGAAGCCGTTCCGATCGCGCGACTGGTTCGCCGATCCCGCCCGCTCGGACATGACCGCGCTGTATCTCGAACGCTTCATGAATTACGGGCTGACTCCGGCGGAACTGCGCTCGGGGCGGCCGATCATCGGCATCGCCCAGTCGGGTAGCGACTTGAGCCCGTGCAACCGCATCCATCTCGAACTGGCCAAGCGCACGCGTGACGGCATCCGCGACGCCGGTGGCATCGCGATGGAGTTTCCGGTCCATCCGATCTTCGAGAATTGCCGCAGGCCGACCGCGGCGCTCGATCGCAACCTCGCATATCTCGGCTTGGTCGAGACGCTGTACGGCTATCCGATCGATGCGGTGGTTTTGACCACTGGGTGCGACAAGACCACGCCGAGCGGAATCATGGCGGCGTCGACCGTCGATATCCCGGCGATCGTGCTGTCGGGCGGGCCGATGCTCGACGGCTGGCATGACGGCGAACTGGTCGGGTCGGGCACGGTGATCTGGCGCAGTCGGCGCAAGCTGGCCGCGGGCGAGATCGACGAGGAGGAGTTCCTCAACCGCGCCACCGACAGCGCGCCGTCGGCCGGGCATTGCAACACGATGGGCACGGCCTCGACGATGAACGCGGTCGCCGAGGCGCTCGGACTGTCGCTGACCGGGTGCGCGGCGATCCCCGCGCCGTACCGCGAACGCGGGCAGATGGCGTACGAGACCGGCCGGCGGATCGTCGAGATGGCGTATGAGGATCTGCGCCCATCGAAGATCCTCACGCGCGACAGCTTCCTCAACGCGATCCGCGTGGTCAGCGCGATCGGCGGGTCGAGCAACGCGCAACCGCACATCATGGCGATGGCCCAGCATGCCGGCGTGACGCTGTATCCGGAGGACTGGTCGGATCATGGCTACGACCTGCCATTGCTGGTCAACATGCAGCCGGCGGGCAAGTATCTCGGCGAGCGCTTCCACCGCGCCGGCGGCGTGCCCGCGGTGCTTCACGAACTGATCGCTGGCGGTAAGCTCGACACGAGCTGCCTGACCGTGACGGGGCGGTCGATCGGCGAGAACATTGCGGGCCGCGAGACGCGCGATCGCGAGATGATCAAGCCGTTCGATGCGCCGATGATGGAGCGCGCCGGCTTCCTGGTGCTCAAGGGCAATTTGTTCGACTTCGGGATCATGAAGACGTCGGTGATCTCGCCGGCGTTCCGCGCGCGCTATCTCTCGACGCCGGGTGCGGAAGATCGGTTCGAGGCGCGGGCGATCGTGTTCGAGGGCTCGGACGATTATCACCACCGGATCAACGATCCCGCGCTCGACATCGACGAGAGCTGTATCCTGGTGATCCGCGGCGCGGGGCCGATCGGCTGGCCGGGCTCGGCGGAGGTCGTCAACATGCAGCCGCCCGACGCGCTGATCCAGCGCGGCGTGCTGGCACTCCCGACGCTCGGCGACGGGCGGCAGTCGGGGACGTCGGACAGTCCGTCGATCCTGAACGTCTCGCCCGAGAGCGCGGTCGGCGGCGGGCTGTCGTGGATCCGGACGGGAGACATGGTGCGGATCGATCTGGTCGCGGGCACGTGCGATGCGCTGGTCGCGCCGGACGAGATCGCACGACGCAAGGGCGAGGGGCTGCCCCCTGTGCCCGAAAGCAATACGCCGTGGGAGGAACTGTACCGCGAGAAGACCGGGCAGCTCGCCGAGGGCGGCGTGCTCGACTTCGCAGTGAAGTATCGCGGGATTTCGGCAAAAACGCCTCGGCATAACCACTGACGGCTTGAGGGGCAGGGCGTCCTGCCCCCTCGTCGTCATCCTGACGACGACGGTGGATGCGCTAGGTTCAGCCCCGCGCATTCGTCAGCGACATCGCGATCGTCCGGGTCTCGTCCGGCGCCAGGATCGTCGGATCCGCCAGGTTCAATGCGTTGGGCATGTCGCTCACCGGTTCGGCGCAAAAGAACCCTAACCCCGGCGGCGTGAAGACGTGGAGATAGGGCGTGCCCTCGCCCGTCAGCGTGATCGTGTCGTCGCGCGTCGCGATCGTCGCGTCCTTGCTCCAGCCTTCATAGGCGTTGTCGATCAAGGTCGAGCGTACGACCGTCTCGCCCGACGACCAATCCGCCAGCTGGTTCGCGCCGGCACGGTCGGTCGGGAGCATCGCATCGTCCGCGAGCCAGACGGACTTCGCATCGAAGCTCAGGCGCGTGTCGGCATCGGCGGGAAAATAGGGATGGAAACCCAGCCCGGCGGGCATCGCGCGGTCAGTGGTGTTCCGGACCGACAGCGATACGTGAAGGCCGGACTCGTCGAGCGAGACATGCTGTTCGGCGCGGTAGGACCACGGCCAGTTCGCGTCGGCTGCATGCGTATGGACCAGCACCGCCGAGCCCGCATCCGTCGCCTGCACGTCCCAGCCGCGCAGCCAGCCGACGCCGTGCAAAGGATGATCCTGCCCCGCCATGTTGCGCGGAAGCGCGTACGACTCCCCCGCGAACAGGAACCGGCCGTCGGCGATGCGGTTTGCGTAGGGCACGAGCGGGAAGCACGCGGTTTCCAGCGGGTTGGTCGCGCCCGCCGGCGTCGGGCGCAACACATCGCGGCCCTGGAAGGTGAGGGCGGCAATCGTGCCGCCCAACTCTGGCTGCAACGCGACCTTCCAGTCGCCCGCTTCGAGGCGGAGCATCAGCCCTCCATGTCCTCGAGCTCGCGACCGCGCGTCTCGGAGACCATCTTCCACACGAAGAAGAACGAGACGAAGGCCGACAGCGCGTAGAAGCCGTAGGTGAGCGACAGGCCGAGCGAGATCGCCATCGTCGGGAAGCTGACCGAGATCGCGAAGTTGGCAAACCACTGTGCGAAGCCCGCGACGGCCAGACCCGAACCGCGGATCTGCGTCGGGAACATCTCGCCGAGCATCACCCACATGATCGGGCCCCAGCTCAGGTTGAAGAACACGACATAGGCATTGGCCGCGATCAGCGCGATCAGGCCGTTCTGGTCGGAGAGGCGCAGCGAACCCTCGACGATCGCACCGCTGGCAAAGCAGATGCCGACGATCGCTAGCGTGACGGTCATGCCCGCCGAGCCGATCAGCAACAGCGGCTTGCGCCCAACCTTGTCGACCAAGGCGACCGTCAGCAGGCAGGCGACGATCGACAGCGAGCCTGACAGGATGTTGATGAGCAGCGCATCGCTCTCGCTGAAGCCGACCGACTGCCACAGCACCGAACCGTAATAGAACACGATGTTGATGCCGACGAACTGCTGGAAGATCGCAAGGCCGATGCCGGTCCAGACGATCGGGCGGATCTTGCCGCTAGCCTTGTCGATCAGGTCGGACAGCTTGGGACGATGCGCGTCGGCCGACAGCGAACCGCGGATCTCGGCGACTTTCCGCTTGGCCTCGGTGGCACCGAACAGGCGCGTAAGGACGGTCTCGGCTTCGTCGTAGCGTCCCTTGAGGACCAGGAAGCGCGGGCTTTCGGGGATCAGGAACAGCGTCACGAGATAGATCGCGGCGGGGATGACCTGCATCCAGAACATCCAGCGCCATGCCGGATAGTCGAGCCAGAACAGCGCGGTCGACGAGCCGGCGATCCGCGCGAGATACCAGTTGGCGACGAACGCACCGGTCAGGCCGGTGATGATCATGATCTGCTGCACGCTCGACAGCCGGCCGCGAACGTTCGCAGGCACGACTTCGGAGATGTAGACCGGCGCGAGCACGCTGGCGGCACCGATGCCGAGCCCGCCGATGATGCGGGCGAGCACGAACATCGTCGCCGAAGTCGCTGCGCCCGCACCCAAAGCGCTGATGATGAAGAGCACGGCGGCGATCATCATGACGTTGCGGCGGCCGAGATTGTCGGCGAGCCTGCCCGCCATGAACGCACCGACCGACGAGCCGATCAGGATCGCGCCGACGGTGAAGCCGGTGCCGAGCGACGACAGCGCGAACGTGCTCTCGAGCCCCGCCTGCGTGCCGTTGATGACGCCCGAATCATAGCCGAACATGAACCCGCCGATCGTCGCGACGATGACGATCATCGCGATAAGCGCTCGGTTCACGTGTTGGCCGGAATCTGCCGCAATGGTCATTGGTTTTCCTCTCTGGTGCAACGCTCTGGCGGCGTTTTGCGCATTATAGTGTGATGGGGTCGACGAGCACGCCGGGGACGGCGACGCGGAAGGTGAAGAGATTGCCGGCGAGCGGCTGCGCCGCGCGGGCGTCGTCGTCGAGCCCCTTGGCCGCGGTCGTCGCATAGGCGGTGCGACCATCGGGACCGCCGAGTGCGATCTTGGTGATGTTGGCCACCGGGAAGCGGACGACATCGGTAAGGCTGCCATCGGCGGCATAGCGTCGTGCTGCCCAGCCGCCGAAAAAACCAACCCACACGCCGCCCTCGGAATCGCAGATCGCGCCGTCCGGGTGTCCGTCGTCCGGCCCGACCGTCAGGAACACGCGCGGCGCGCCGAGCGTGCCATCGGCGGCGATCGGATACGCATCGATCGTCTTGCCGAGCGTGTCGACCGCGTAGAGCGTGCGGCCATCGGGCGAGATCGCCGGGCCGTTGGTGATCGCGACGGGCGGGATGTCGGTCTTGGTCAGCGCGCCGTCATGCCAGTGATAGACATGGCCGGTGAGGTCCGCCTCGGCATTGTCCATCGTCCCGAACCAGACACGGCCCGAGGGATCGCGTGCCGCGTCGTTGAGGCGGTTGCCGGGTGTTTCTGGGTGAACCGCGGCGAGATGCTCGAACCCGCCGGTTGCCGGATCGAACCGGTGGAGGCCGCCGCGGACCCCCGCGAGGAAGTTGCCATCGTCGGTGGGGATCACCCAGCCGACCTGATCGGGCGCTTCCCACGTGTCGAGCGTTGCGGTCGCCGGATCGAACCGGTGCACGCACGGTGCCTTGATATCGACGAACCAGAGTGCGGCGTCGCGCGCGATCCAGATCGGGCCTTCGCCGAGCGTCGCGCCCACGTCGCAAACGCTTTCCGCGGTGATCTCGTTCGTCATGTCAGCGCCAGCCGGCGTCGACGAAATAATCGTGACCGGTGCACATCCGCGCATCGTCCGACGCGAGGAACAGCACCAGCGCGGCGACGTCGGCGGGCTGGACACGGGTCTTCAGGCACTGCGCGGCGATGATCTCCGCCTCGCCCTCGGGCGTGTACCATTTCAGCTGGCGCGGCGTTTCGACGTTGCCGGGGACGATCGTGTTCACGCGAATGCCGTCGCCACCGAGGTCGCGGGCCATCGCGCGGGTCATGCCCTCGATGCCGGCCTTGGCCGTCTGGTAGATCAGCAGTTCAGGCAGCGCGAGATGCCAGGAGATCGAACCGAAATTGAGGATCACGCCGCCGCCGGCGCGCTTCATCGACGGCACCACGGCCTGGCCTGCGAAGAACAGGTGGCGCAGGTTGGTCGCCATCCGCTCGTCCCAATAGGCCGGCGTGACCTCTTCGATGCTGTGGCGATCGTCGTTGGCGGCGTTGTTGATCAGGATGTCGATCCCGCCGAGCCGCTCTTCGATTCCGGCGATCGTCGTTTTCAGGGCGTCGATATCGCGCAGGTCGAGCGATGCGAAGATCGGCGCGGTCGCGACGTCCGGCGCAAGCGTTTCGATCAGCGCATTGGCGGCGTCCTCGGCCATGTCGACGAACGCGACGTGCGCGCCCTGCCGTGCGAACGCCTCGACCAAGCCTGCACCGATCCCCGACGCGCCGCCGGTGATCAAGACGCGCTTGCCCTTGAGGCTGGGATAGATCGCCGTCTGGTCGGCGGCTTGGGTCTTCTGCAACACGGGCTTACGCTCCCTGGTTCTTGGTGGGCGCGAGCAGGCCCCGGCCTGCCAGATTGCGCATGAGATCGCCGATGCCGTACTCCCACGGTGCCGCGTCCTTCGACGTCGTCACCGGATTGACGAGCGCACCGAGCTTCGGATTGGAGATCGTGACGACGTCGCCGACCGCATGCGTGAAACCGCGACCGGGCTCGTCGCGGTCCTGCGTCGGCGCGAACAGCGTGCCGAGGAACAGCACGAAGCCGTCGGGATATTGATGCTCGCTCATCGCCTGGCGGACGAGCTCCTCGGGATCGCGGCTGATCTGGTCCATCGAACTGCTGCCGTCGAGCCGATAGCCCTCGGCGCCCTCGATCGTCAGCGCGATCTGCGCGGCGCGAACGTCGTCCATGCCGAAATTATCGTCGAACAGCCGGATGAACGGGCCGATCGAGCAGGACGCGTTATTGTCCTTCGCCTTGCCGAGCAGGAGCGCCGAGCGCCCCTCGAAATCGCGCAAATTGACGTCGTTGCCGAGCGCCGCGCCGACCGTCTTGCCGGTGCGGTCGACGATCAGGACGACTTCGGGCTCCGGGTTGTTCCAGGTGGAGTCGGATCGGATGCCGATCTCGCCACCCCAGCCGATCGTGGAAAGCGTCGGGCTCTTGGTGAAGATCTCCGCGTCGGGGCCGATCGCGACTTCGAGATATTGCGACCACATGCCGTCTTCGATCAACGCAGCCTTCAGCGCGGCGGCTTCGGGCGAGCCCGGTACGACCGAGCGGATGCTGCCACCGACACGTTCTTCGAGCCGGGCGCGGACGGCGACCGCCGCCGACGCATCGCCGCGTGCGCGTTCCTCGATCACGCGTTCGAGCGCGGAGACGGCGAAGGTGACGCCGGAAGCCTTGACGCACTGGAGGTCGATCGGGCTCAGCAGGCGGACGTCCGCGGTGGCATCGGGTGAGAGCGAAAGGTCGTCGAGATGGCCGAGATCGGTGCCGGCAGCAGTATCGAACTTGCCGCTCGCGATCAGATCGGCGACAGTCGGCGCGACGTACGACATATCATACACGCGGCCGCCGCGGACGATGACCGGGGTCGGCCCGTCGCCCAAGTCGATTCGGCCGAGCAACGCCGCCTGTTCCCAATCGGCGGGCAAGGCCCATGCCGATGCGAATGCGATCTCCACGATGTAATCCCCTCCAGGTTTGTTAGCGGTACCGTATGCTGCGCAGCGACAGCGTCAAGTCCCCAATGTGGCATCCCGTTGCGCGAAGCTGATGTCGATCGGGCTTGCGCAAACCGTAAATGAACGACATTAATCTTACAAATGATATGTGCGAAGAGCACGGACACCGTTGCTATGAGCAGCTGGGCGGGGAACTGGGAGAGGATGATGATCGCCATGTGCAGCTCGAAGCCGGCAACGCTCGAATTTTGATGATAGCGATATCATTCTGCACCGTCCGCGACGGCTTCGCGGGCAATTATCGCGTGTATATCGGCACCGATACCGAGGGGCGGGGGATCGGCTGTGCCGACCGCGCTTCTGCGCAAAAGGATTGAAGATGGTTCGTATGAAGAGCGTGCTCGCCGGGCTGGCGCTGTCGGCGTCGCTGATTTCCAGCGTCGCGACTGCGCAGACCACCACCGAGGTTCCACGTCTGGTGACGAAGAACGGCCGGCATGCGCTGATGGTCGACGGTGCGCCGTTCCTGATGCTCGCGGGGCAGGTCAACAACAGCAGCAATTATGCGTCGGCCTTGCCGCAGGTGTGGCCGCTGCTCGACCGGATCCACGCGAACACGGTGGAGATCCCGATCGCGTGGCAGCAGGTCGAGCCGGTCGAGGGCACGTTCGATCTCTCGTTCCTGCAGACGTTGCTCGATCAGGCGCGCGTGCATGACAAGCGGGTCGTGCTGCTCTGGTTCGGGACGTGGAAGAACACCTCGCCGGGCTACACGCCGGACTGGTTCAAGGCCGACAACAAGCGCTTTCCGCGGATGAAGGCGAAGGACGGCACCGACCATTATGTCCATTCGCCGATGTTCCGCGCGACGCTGGAGGCGGACAAGCGTGCGTTCGTCGAGGTGATGAAATACCTCAAGGCGCATGACCCGCAGAACACGGTGATCATGGTACAGCCCGAGAACGAGGTCGGCAGCTATCGTTCGCCACGCGATTACGGTCCGCAGGCCAATGCGGTGTTCGCGAAACCCGTGCCTGCCGAACTGGCGAAGGCGTTGAAGAAGCCGGGCGGAAGCTGGACGCAGATGTTCGGTGCGCAGGCGGATCGCGCGTTCAACACCTGGCATACCGCGCGGTTCGTCGATGAGATCGCGGCGGCGGGCAAGGCGATCAAGCCGTTGCCGATGTACGTCAACGCATCGCTCGCCGGGCCGTCGAACGTCCCCGATCCGACCGGCGTCGCGAGCGGCGGTCCGCAGCAGGACGTGCTCGATATCTGGAAGGCGGCGGCCCCCGCGATCGATTTCGCCGCGCCCGATATCTACGACCGCGATGCGGGCCACGTCGCGCTCTACCTCGACGCCTATGCGCGGCCGGACAACGCGCTGATGGTGCCCGAGATCGGCAACGCGAAGGAATTTGCGCGTTTCTTTTGGGTGGCGCTCGGACACGGCGCAATCGGCTACGCGCCATTCGGCATGGATGACACCGGGTATTTCAATTATCCGCTCGGGGCCAAGGCGCTCGACGCCGAGACCGTCGACGCGATCGGGGCCAAATACGGTGTGCTGTCGTCGATGGCGCGTGACTGGGCGAAGATCGCCTATGAACATCCGACCTGGGGGGCGGCCAAGCCGGATGACGGGGCCAGTCAGACGACGACGATGGGCCACTGGACGATCGCCACGAGCTATGGCGAATGGCAGTTCGGGCAGAAGGACTGGACCTGGATCAAGTCCGAGCCGCCCGCCTGGGCGAAGGAAGCGGTCGGCGGCGTCGCGGTCGCGCAGCTGTCCCCCAACGAGTTCCTCGTGGTCGGCGATCATGTCCGCCTGAACTTCGGCACGGGGAAGGACGGTCCCAAGAACGGCTCTGTATTCCGTGTCGAGGAAGGCCACGTGGTCGACGGGCGCTGGGTCATGAGCCGCGTCTGGAACGGCGACCAGACCGACTACGGTATCAACCTCATAACGCCGGTCATTCTTAAGGTGACCATGGGCAGCTACAAGTAAGAGCCGCGCGCTCGACCGATATCAAGGAATGAAGACGATGAAGGCATTCGGTTTCGCGCTGCTGTTGGCTGGCAGCGCACTCACCCCGGCGGTTGCGCAAGCGCAGACGGCCAAGGGCGGTTTCGAGACGATCGCCAACGGGATCGGCGTCGTGCCGTCGAGCGGTCCGGCGGGCTGGGTCGAGTTGACGGTGCATGGTGACGGGATCATCCACGTTGTCGCCAGCCCGACGCGCGTGACTACTGCGCCCAGCCTGATGGTACCGACGCCGCCCATCGCGGGCGAGTACACCGTCACACGAGCGGGCAAGCGCGTGCTGGTCGCGACCGCGCGTGATACAGCCGAGGTCGATCTGAAGACTGGCCGCGTCCGCTTTCTCGACAAGGCCGGGAAGGTCGTGCTCGATCAGGCGGCCGCGCCTGCGTTCGCCAAGACCCAAGCCGACGGCAAGCCGTTCGTCGTCGCCTCGCAGCAGTTCAATCGCGGTACCGACGAGGGGCTGTACGGGCTCGGCCAGCACCAGAACGCGCAGATGGATTACAACGGCGAGGACGTCGAACTCGCGCAGCACAACATGGACATCGCCGTCCCGTTCGTCGTCTCGACGCGCAACTACGGCCTGTTGTGGGATAACGACGGCATCACCCGCTTCGGCAATCCGCGCCCCTATTCGTTGGTCGGCACCGATGGCCTGAAGGTCACGAGCGGCGGCAAGTCGGGCTTCACCGCGCAATATTATCTGGGCGATCGGCTGGCGGTGACGCAGCAGGAAGCGTCGATCAACTATCAGTATATCAAGGATCAGGCGAAGTGGCCCGCCGCCGCCAAGGCGCAGACGGTCGCCGCGACCGGCGGCCAGAATACTGCGGGCAACGCGGTCGAGACACAGAAAGTGGTGTGGACCGGCGACGTGACGCCCGACGTCAGCGGCGTGCACAAGTTCCAGCTCTACGGATCGAGCTATTTCAAGGTGTTCGCGGACGGCAAGGAAGTGCTGAACCGCTGGCGCCAGAACTGGAACCCCTGGTACGCGAACTTCGACCTGCCGATGACCAAGGGCAAGCAGGTCAAGGTGCGGATCGAGTGGGAGCCGAACGCAGGCTACATCGCGCTGCTCCACAACAATCCGCTCGCCGCGCCCGATCGGCATTCGGTGTGGTTCACCAGCGATATCGCGAAGTCGGTCAACTATTGGTACGTGCCCGGCAAGGACATGGACGATGTCGTCGCGGGCTATCGCTCGCTGACGGGCAAGGCCGTGATGATGCCGAAATGGGCGTACGGCTTCTGGCAGTCGCGCCAGCGGTACAATACGCAAGATGAGGTCGTTGACGTCGTCAAGAAGTATCGCGACCTGAAGATCCCGCTCGATAACATCGTCCAGGACTGGTTCTACTGGCCCGAGAATGCGTGGGGTAGCCATGAGTTCGACAAGGCGCGCTTCCCCGAGCCGCAGAAGATGGTCGACAAGATCCACGACATGAACGCGCGCTTCATGATCTCGGTGTGGCCGAAATTCTATCCGACGACCGAGAACTACAAGGAGCTTGCTGCGAAGGGCTATACCTATCGCAACAATCTCGACGTCAAGAACATGGACTGGGTCGGCAAGGGCTACGCGAACACCGATTACGATCCCTATGCGCCCGAGGCGCGGACGATTTACTGGCGGCAGATCAAGGACAGCCTTGCGAAGCTCGGCACGGACGCATGGTGGCTCGATGCGAGCGAGCCCGACATCCACTCGAACCTGTCGATCCCCGAGCGGATCGCGACGATGGGCCCGACCGCGGCAGGGCCGGGCGCGCAGTATTTCAACAGCTATCCGCTGGTGCATGTCGGCGCGGTCTATGACGGCTGGCGGCAGTACAAGCCCGACGTGCGGCCGTTCATCCTGACGCGGTCGGGGTTCGGCGGGTTGCAGCGCGAGGGTGCTGCGGTGTGGTCCGGCGACGTCGCGAGCCGCTGGTACGATCTGCGCGCGCAGATCTCGGCGGGCGTGAACATCTCGATGTCGGGCATCCCGAACTGGACGCACGACATCGGTGGGTTCGCGCTGGAGGATCGCTATTCGACCAAGACGCCCACCGCGGCGAACCTCGACGAGTGGCGTGAGCTGAACCTGCGCTGGTTCCAGTTCGGCGCGTTCAGCCCGCTGTTCCGCAGTCACGGCGAGGCGCCGTTCCGCGAGATCTACGAGATTTCGCCCGAGGGTTCGCCGATGCGCAACTCGATGGTGTGGTACGACCAGCTTCGTTACCGCCTGATGCCGTATATCTACACGGTCGCGGCGGACACGTGGTTCAAGGACGGCAGCATCATGCGCGGCCTCGTGATGGACTATCCGAACGACGTGCAGGCGCGGAAGGTGAACGACGAATATCTGTTCGGCGACAGCTTCCTCGTCGCGCCGGTAACCGAGTACAAGGCACGGTCACGCGCGGTGTACCTGCCGGCAGGGACTGCCAGCTGGTATGATTTCCAGACCGGTCAGGTGTATCGCGGCGGGCAGACGGTTACGGTGGCCGCGCCGTTCGAGCGGATGCCGCTGTTCGTGAAGGCGGGCGCGATCGTGCCGATGGGGCCGGTCACGCAATATGTCGACCAGAAGTCCGACGCGCCGCTGACGCTGTCGGTCTACACCGGGGCGAACGGCAGCTTCGGACTGTACGAGGATGACGGCACCAGCGAGCAGTATCGCGGTGGCGCGTACAGCCGGATTCCGGTTACGTACGACGACGCGACCGGCGTCGTGACGCTCGGCGCGCGTGAAGGGCAGGGGTATAAGGCCATGCCCGCCAGCCGGACGGTTCGGGTTCGGTGGATGACGGCCGGGCGTCCGCTCGATCTCGATGGGGCGGGCGATGCGACGGTGACGTATCGTGGAACTGCGGTGGAGGTGAAGCGGCCTGGTAAGTAAGGGCTGGGCGGGGCGGGGCGGTTGGGGCCCCTCCGTCATGCCGGGCTTGTTCCGGCAGCCAGGGTGCCGCGGACCGAAGCTCAGTCGGAGCATGGTAAGACTGCCCTGCCACTTCCCGTTCTTTCACGAAGGCGGGGTGTGAGAGCTACGTACGCCATTGCTCGTAACCCTGGGCCCCCGCTTTCGCGGGGGAACTAGCGTCAGATGCTCTTACGGTTCGTGGGGTGTGCGGCGCGGTGGATGCCGGAATGAGCCGGGCAGGACGGGGGAGGGGACAGGCGCTCTGAAAAACACCCTCTTATCACGAGAACACCCCCACCCCGGCGAAGGCCGGGGCCCAGTTGGGGGACGGCGGTAACAATACCAATCGCTTCGTTACTGCGACCTTTCCAACTGGGCCCCGGCCTTTGCCGGGGTGGGGGGTTTTGTTGGAATGGTATCTCGTCAATTTGGCGGGCGGCTAGCCTAGACGAGCCCACGCCCCTCCAGCTTTAGCACCGGCACGAACCGCCCGCGCGTATTCGGCGGCATCGTCACATGCAGCCCCTTCGCATCCTGCCGATGCGCGATCACGCCGCCGCCGAGCAGCGTCACCCGCTCGACCACGCCGGCATTCACCGTCCGCGCCAGCGAGCCGATCGTCGCCGCACCCTCGGGCCAACCGAGGAACACCGCGTACAGCGCGCCCTTGTTGGTCGTGAAGCGGACGTCCTTCGCCGTGAACGGCTTCACCGTCTCGTTCTGCATGCCCGTCGGCAGGATCGTCGGCCCCTCGCCGTAGCGCCGCCACGGTCGCGAGCCGAAGATCGCTTCGCCGTTGATCGCCACCCAGTCGGTCATGCCGTCGAGAATATGCTCGACCTCGCTGTCGATCGAGCCGTCGCCCGGCTGCGGCACCGACAGCAGCAGGTTGCCGTTCTTCGACACCACGTCGGCGAGCCGCTGGATCACCTCGGGCGCGCTCTTGTAGCTTTTGTCGCGGAGGCGGGCGACATTGTAGAACCAGTCGCCGAGGCAGGTGTCGGTCTGCCACGGCTCGTCCCAGACATGGTCGGTATAGCCGCGCTCGACGTCCTCGACCAAGCCGAAGCGGTGCCCCGGCTGGATCTTCTTGGCGGTGAGGACGACGTCGATCTTGCCATGCCATGCGATCGAGCGGTTGTAATAGTCCGCGGCGGATTCCAGCCCGATCGGCCCGAACGGCAGTTCGTAATCGTCGAAATAGACCATGTCCGGCTTGTACTTGTCGATCAGGTCGGTCTGGCGGAGCAGCCACTTCGCCGCATAGCCGGGCGCGTCCTTGGGGCCGTGCTCCATCCACTGGCCGTCGTTCTTGTCGTGCCAGTCGTTCATCGCAGCGATGCTGTCGATGCCGTCCGGCGCGGCCATGTGCGCGCCGGTGTAGAGATGCTGCGGGTCGAGGCCGTCCCACCATTTGCCCGCGCCGTCCGCTTTCCGGAGCGTCGACGCGTCGTAGCGGACGCCCTTCAACGGCCCGGTTGGATCATAGGCGTATCCCGTCTGATACCAGTGCCACGCGTGCGCGGCATGGTTCGACACGCCGAACTTCAGCCCCGCCTTCCGCGCCGCCTTTTCCCAGATACCGACGACGTCGCGCTTCGGGCCGACACGCAGCGTGTTCCACGCATGATAACGGCTGTCGTAGCAGTCGAGATTGTCGTGATGGCAGGCGAGCGACATGAAGTATTTCGCGCCAGCCTTCTTGTAGCGTTCGATCAGCGCGTCGGCATCCCAGCGGTCCGCGGTCCAGCGGTTCATGATGTCCATCATACCGGTCTTAGACGGGTGGCCGTACGTCTTGAGGTGATGCTCGTACATCGGATGACTCTGCATATACAGGAAGCGGCCATACCAATCGCCTTGCTCGGGCACCGCCTGCGGCCCCCAATGCGACCATAGCCCGAGCTTCGCGTCGCGGAACCAGTCGGGGTAGCGATACGCGCCGACCAGCGAAGACCATTCGGGCTTCACCGGCCCGGCGGAGAGTCCCATCGGGCTTTGCGCAACCGCACCCCGCGCCGCACCGAGCGCCGCCATGCCGGCGAGAATCGACCGCCTGTTGAAATCCATCTTCTGTCCTTATCGGCCGAGGGTTTTAGCGATCGCGGCGAGTGCGAGCGGCTTCATCACGGCATAGCCTTGCGGAGTCGGGTGGACACCGTCGGTCGCGTAGCCGGGCCTCATGCCGCCATCGGGGCCTGCAAGCGCGGCGTGATAGTCGACATAGGTGAAGCCGTTCTTCGCTGCATAACCGCGCAGCCACGTGTTGAACGCGACGATCTGCGGCGCGGGTTTCATCGCCGGGCTCCAGGGGAACGCGGCGGCGGGGGGAATCGAGGCGAGGATCACCTTGATGCCGTGCGCGCGCGCGAGTTCGGCCATCGTCATGATATTGCCCTGCACGGTCTCGATCGTCGCCGCGCCGGTATTGCCCGCGATATCGTTGGTGCCCGCCATAATGTGGACCGCGCGCGGTTTCAGCCCGAGCACGTCGGCGCGGAAGCGGACCAGCATCTGCGGCGTGGTCTGCCCGCTGATCCCACGATCGACGAGGCCGCCGGTGAACAATGCGGCATCCGCGCCGATCCAGTTGTCGGTGATCGAATCGCCCATGAAGACGACACGGACCTTCTCACCCGAGCCGAGCAGCGCTGCGTTCTGCGCGGCGTAGCGGCAGAGCTGGGCGAAATCGCGCGTTAGCATGTGCAGTTTCCACTGCTCCCAGCCGGCGCCGTCGGTCGGCCGGGGGTGGATCGGGCAGGGATCCGCGACGATCCCGACCGGATCGCCGGTGTAAGGATCGCCCGCAATCCGGGTTTGCGCGATACCGGGCTGCAGCGCGCAGCCCGCGAGCAACGGCCCGCATACCGCACGTAGCAATCGTGTTTTGATCATATGCTGCCGTTTCCCAAACCGTTTCATGTCCGACAATCTCCGAAGGTGACGGAGTTTAATCTATTATAACCAAAAGTTACGGCTACCATCGACGCTATACTCTATCCGAGGCGAATATCCCGAGAGGAATCCCTCTTCACAACCGCAAACTTCGTGATATGACAAATCAAGGCCGTTAGCGCTAACGCTAGCTCAAGAGGTCGAAGGAGGGAACGGGCAGGGTCGTTGATCCGAGCCGTACCATCGAAACTTGACGCGGGATTCCGCGTACCCGGAACGCAACTGCCCCGGGAAGCAATCGGCGGCGACACAGCAGCGTGGCGTGGTCAATCGATGTGTTGAAAGGGTTTGTCATGTTCGTCCGTTCGCAGCGCGAGATCGCGCTTCGTCTGCTCACCGGGTCCTCCGCCGCCGTGCTGGCCCTGAGCCTGACGCCAGCCGCGTCTGCGCAGGATGCGACGCCTGCTGCTCCCGTTGCTGCTGCTCCGGCTGCCGAACCACAGGCGACACCCGATGCGCAGGCCACCACCGGTGCGGTCACCGCACCGAGCGGCGATGCCGGCCAGCCCGTCGAGGCGGCCTCGGCCCCCGGCGGCGAGGACATCGTCGTGACCGGCGTCCGCGCCAGCCTCCGCAGCGCGCAGGCCATCAAGCGCAACTCCGACCAGATTGTCGACTCGATCGTCGCCGAAGACATCGGCAAGCTGCCCGATCGCAACGTCGCGGAAGCCTTGCAGCGTATCTCGGGCATCCAGATCCAGCGCAGCTACGGCGAAGGCAGCAGCGTCGCGATCCGCGGCCTGACGCAGGTCCGCACCGAGATCAATGGTCGCGACAGCTTTACCGCCAGCGGTAGCAACGGCCTGAGCTTCGAGGATGTGCCGTCCGAGCTTCTCGCCGGCGTCGACGTCTACAAGAACCCCGCGGCCGACATGATCGAAGATCAGATCAGCGGCACGATCAACTTGCGCACGCGCAAACCGTTCGACTTCGACGGCTTCCGTGCTTCGGCTAGCGTCACCAACAGCTATTTCGACCTGTACAAGAAGAGCAAGCCATCGGGTTCGCTCTTGCTCAGCGACCGCTGGGATACCGGCATCGGCGAGATCGGCATCCTGGTCGACGTCGCGTACCAGAAGACCGCATTCCGCCAGGACGTGATCTCGACCGAGCCGTTCTACACGCTGAACCCGGCCGTGGCATCGGACGCCGCGACGTTGGCGGCGCTCGGTCGTACCGGTCAGGTGACGACATTGCCGCACGGTACCGGCATCGGCCAGACGCTCGGCGATCGGCGGCGCTTCGGCACCGACGTCTCCATCCAGTGGCGGCCGACCAGCACGCTGGAGTTCACCGGCGAAGTGCTGCGTTCGGACTATAAGTTCCAGTGGCAGGACTATAGCTATTTTGCGTACACCGGCGGCGATGCGATCACGCCTGCGGCGGGCGCGGCATTCACCTACGCACCCAATGGCGATTTCCAGAGCGGAACCTTCGCCAACGTGCCGACCGCGTCGAACACCAGCCTGACCCGGCGGCATTCGATCACGACCGATTATTCGCTGAACGGGAAATGGACGCCGTCCTCGAATCTGACGATCACCGCCGATGGTCAGTATGTGCGCGGCACGACCAAGAACCTGCGCTCGATCGTCTCGCTCGCGTCGTCGCCGGTGACGCTGTACCAGGATATTTCTGGGACGATCCCGGTCGTCAACATCACCAACGCGACCAGCCTGACCGACCCGAGCCAGTATAGCGTCGGCTATTATCTCGATCACATCGATCGTTCGACCGCCACCGACAAGACCGCGCGGCTCGACGTCGAATACAAGGTCGGCGACGGCTTTCTCCAGTCGATCAAGGTCGGCGGTCGCTTTGCCGATCGCAAGAACAGCACGCAGGATGCCGGCTATCGCTTCGTGTATGTCGGTCGCGCGATCGGCGATGGCGATCAGGAGCAGGCCAATCTGAGCGATTTCTTCCGCGGCAATGCCGACCTGTTCGGCAACGTCCTTGCGTTCCCGGCGGCGACCACGCTGGATTACGACGCGACGCTGAAGCAGCTCCAGATCGATTCGAAGGTTGCCTATGTCCCAAGCAGCCTGAACGAGCAGAGCCAGAAGACCTATACCGGCTATGCGACCGCCAAGTTCGCGGCGAATTCACTGCCGATCCCGATCGACGGCACGCTCGGCCTCCGCGTCGTCAGGACCGAGCTGAACACGTCCGGGTTCATCGAGAACCGCACGTATAATCCGGCCACCGGCACCAACAACGATCCGACCACGACGCCGGTCAGCTACGATCAGAGCTACACGTCGGTACTGCCGAGCGCGAACATCCGCATCCACCTGACCGACAAGCTTCAGGCGCGCGTGGCGGCATCGAAGGCGATCGCCCGCCCGACCTTCAGCCAGCTGAACGCAAGCGTGTCGTTCTCGGAGCCTGGCCGCAACGCCGATGGCTCGGTCGTTTCCGGTCCCTACACCGCGACCTTCGGCAATCCGTTGCTCAAGCCGTTGAAGGCCGATCAGCTCGATGGATCGCTGGAATGGTATTTCGCCAAGGCGGGATCGCTGACCGGTGCGGTATTCTACAAGAAGGTCCGCAATTTCATCCAGACCGTGTCGGTCGACCAGACGATCACCTACCCGAACGGCAATGCGTACGATTACCGCGTGACCACCTCGGCGAACGGCGACAAGGGCACGATCAAGGGCTTCGAGGTCGCGTACAACCAGTTCTTCGATTTCCTGCCCGCGCCGCTCGACGGCTTCGGCGTGCAGGCGAACTTCACCTATGTCGACAGCAAGGCCCCGAGCCCGCTGGCGGCCGATACGTCGGGCAATGCCGTTTCGGTGCCGCTCGAACTGCTGTCGAAGTACAGCTACAACCTCGTCGGCATCTACGAGAAGGGCAAGCTGTCCGCGCGTGCGGCGTATAACTGGCGCAGCAAATACGTGATCACGACCGCCGGCAACGGCACCGGATCGCTCCCCGTGATCAACAAGGGCTTTGGTCAGCTCGATGCGTCGGTGAACTACAACGTCACCGATCACTTCTCGCTGGGCGTCGATGGTACCAACCTGCTCGACACTCGTCGCGCGACCTATTTCGGCGTCGAGACGCGGCCGCGCGACGTGCAGCTGAACGATCGCCGGATTAGCGGGACCGCGCGCATCACGTTCTGATCTTCTCTTTCACCGTCTCTCCCACGACTGGCCGGATCTCACGATCCGGCCGTTTTTTTGTGCGTCGGGATTTCGGGAAAGCGGTTGGCGCGCCCGGAGGGGTTCGAACCCCCGACCGAGGAGGTAGAAGCTCCTTGCTCTATCCAGCTGAGCTACGGGCGCGCGCTGCGGCGACGACTAGCGCGGATTGTGCGGGCTTGGAACCTCGATCATAATGTCGGTCATGGATATTGGTACGGATCACGCGCAGGGGGCGAAGCCGGTGGACGCGAGCGCGGTCGGCGGCACGCAGTTTCGCTATTTCGATTTCGTCATGGCGGCGTTCGTCACGATCCTGCTGCTGTCGAACGTGATCGGCGCGGGCAAGCGCGCGGTGATCGACCTGCCGTTCATCGGCGCGTGGCCGTTCGGGGCGGGGATCCTGTTCTTCCCCATCAGCTATGTGATCGGCGACGTCCTGACCGAGGTGTATGGCTATGCGTACGCACGGCGCTGCATCTGGGCGGGGTTCGGCGCGATGCTGTTCATGGTGTTCATGTCGGCGGTCGTCGTCGCGCTGCCGCCAGATGCCGGTTGGACGGGGCAGGCCGCGTACGAGTCCGTGTTCGGCCAAGTGCCCCGGATCGTGTTCGCGTCGATCTGCGCGTTCTGGGTGGGCGAGTTCGCCAACAGCTTCGTGCTCGCGCGGATGAAGATTTGGACGCAGGGGCGGATGCTGTGGACACGGACGATCGGCAGCACGGTGGTCGGGCAGGCGTTCGACAGCCTGATCTTCTATCCGCTCGCGTTCTACGGTGCGCCGGACTGGCCGGTCGAGGCGATGCTCATGGTGATGGTCAGCCAGTTCTTGCTGAAGGTGTCGTGGGAGGTGCTGCTGACGCCGCTGACCTATGTCGCGGTGGGGTGGCTGAAGCGGCGCGAAGGAGTCGATGTGTATGACCGGGGGACGGACTTCTCGCCGTTCCGAACGCGGGTTTGACGCCTACCCGTCACGCCTCTCCGTCATGCCGGGCTTGTTCCGGCATCCACAGTTCCGCGCTCTCTCCGGCCATTGATTGCGCCGGGACCGTGGACCCCGGAACAAGTCCGGGGTGATGGAGGAGGTTGTGGGGAGATTTAAGCGCTGACCGCCTCCAGCAGGCCCTCGAACAAACGACGACCATCGGTGCCACCGTGCGCTGCTTCGATGCGCCGCTCCGGGTGGGGCATCATGCCGAGGACGTTGCCCTTGTCGTTGAGCAACCCGGCGATATTGCGAGCCGAACCGTTGACGCTTTCCGCGTAACGGAAGGCGACGCGACCTTCGCCGTCAAGGCGGTCGAGCGTCTCGGTGTCGGCGAAATAGTTGCCGTCATGATGCGCGACCGGAAAGGAGACGCGTTCACCGGCTGAGTAGCCCGAAGTGAACGTCGAGCTCGCCGTCTCGACCGTCAGCGCGACGTCGCGGCAGACGAAGTTCAACCCCTCATTGCGCATCAGCGCGCCGGGCAGGAGACCCGCCTCGGTCAGCACCTGGAAGCCGTTGCACACACCGAGCACAGGCAAGCCCTTACCAGCCTGCTCGACGACCGCACGCATGATCGGCGAGCGTGCCGCGATCGCGCCCGAGCGCAGGTAGTCGCCATACGAGAACCCACCGGGGACCGCGACCAGTCCGACATCCGCCGGCAAGTCCGCATCACCGTGCCAGACCATGCGCGGCTTGACGCCGGTCACCGCCTCCAGTGCGACGGCGATGTCGCGGTCACAGTTGGAGCCCGGAAAGACGATGACGGCGGTCTTCATGCGCGCTCGACCCGGTAATTCTCGATCACCGTGTTGGCGAGCAGCTTGCGGCACATGCCGTCGATCGTCGCGTCGTCGGTATCGTCGGCGACCTCGAGCTCGATCAGCTTGCCCTGGCGGACGTCCTGCACGCCGTCGAAGCCGAGGCTGCCGAGCGCGTGGTGGATGGCCCGGCCCTGCGGATCGAGAACGCCGGGCTTCAATGTCACGAAAACCTTGAGTTTCATTTACTTGCCCCGGTTCTTGCGATGCTTTTCGAGGTCGAGGACGGCGTTGTCCGCACCTTCGGGCAGCAGGCCGAGCCGGCGTGCAACCTCTTGGTACGCTTCGACTTCACCGCCGAGATCGCGACGGAAGCGATCCTTGTCCATCTTCTCGTTGGTTTCCATGTCCCACAGACGGCAGCCATCGGGGCTGATCTCGTCCGCGAGGATGATCCGACCGAAGTCGTTGTCGAAGATGCGGCCGAATTCGAGCTTGAAGTCGACCAGGCGGATGCCGACGCCGGCGAACAGCCCGCACAGGAAATCGTTTACGCGGATCGCGAGGTCGGCGATGTCGTGCATCTCCTCCTGGCTCGCCCAGCCGAACGCGGCGATGTGTTCGTCGGAGATCATCGGATCGCCGAGCGCATCGTCCTTGTAGTAATATTCGATGATCGTGCGGGGCAGCTTGGTGCCCTCCTCGATCCCGAGGCGCGTCGAGATCGAGCCCGCGGCGACGTTGCGCACGACGACTTCGATCGGGACGATCTCGACCTGGCGGATCAGCTGCTCGCGCATGTTGAGGCGGCGGATGAAGTGAGTCGGCACCCCGATATGATCGAGCAGCGTGAAGATGTGCTCGGAAATCCGGTTGTTGAGCACGCCCTTGCCGTTGATCGTGCCCTTTTTCTGGGCATTGAACGCGGTCGCGTCGTCCTTGAAATACTGGATCAGCGTGCCCGGCTCGGGACCCTCGTAGAGGATCTTGGCCTTGCCTTCGTAGATCTGGCGGCGGCGAGCCATGCGCGGTCCCCTGGAAATCGAGCGGTGAAAATCGAGCGGCCCCAGCCTACGCGCTATGCACCGCGAAGCCGAGGCCGGAATAGGCCGCGCCTATAGGCGAAGGGTGCGGGGGGTGCAATCGCGGCTTAGCGCGGTGTCAGGTGACAGCGAGGCGCTCGGCGAAGGCGGGGTCTCGCCAGGCTTCGGTTTCGAGCGTTTCGCGCAGAATGTCGCCGGCCCGCCAGACATCTTCGTGGCTGAGGTACAGCGGCGTCAGGCCGAGGCGGAGGATGTCAGGGTCGCGGAAGTCGCCGATGACGCCGCGGGCTATGAGGGCTTGGGTGAGTTCGTAGGCGTGCGGGTGGCGGAAGCTGATGTGGCTGCCGCGTTTGGCGGGGTCTCGGGGGCTGACGCAGTCGAGGCCAAGCGCATCGCCCACGGCGGCGAGGATGTCGAACAATTGGGCGCTCTTGGTGGCGACGGCATGCTGGTCGATGTCGGCCCAGAGGTCGAGCGCGGTTTCGAGTGCCGCGGTCGACAGCATCGCGGGGGTGCCGGCGAGCCAGCGTTTCATGCCGGGGGCGGGGCGGTAGGCGTCCTCGAACGCGAAGGGCGCGGCGTGGCCCATCCAGCCGGAGAGTGGGTTGGCGAGCGCCTCCTGCCAGCGCTTCGCTACGTAGAGGAACGCGGGCGCGCCGGGACCGCCGTTGAGGTATTTATACGTGCAGCCGACGGCGAGATCGGCTTGCGCGCCGGCGAGGTCGATCGGGACCGCGCCGACGCTGTGGCTGAGGTCCCAGAGCATGAGCACACCGGCGGCGTGCGCGCGAGCGGTCCAAGCGGGCATGTCGAAGCGGTCGCTGGTCTTGTAGTGGACGTGGGTGAGCAGCAGCACGGCGGTGTCGTCGTCGAGCGCGGCGGCGAGGTCTGCGCGGGCGACAACTCTCAGACGCCCGCCGGGCACGCAGGCGACTGCGCCCTCGGCGATGTGCAGGTCGGTAGGGAAGTTGCCGGCCTCGCTGACGACGGTGTGCCGGTCGGGGTTGCTGCGAAGAGCGGCGACCAACGCCTTGAAAAGATGCGTGGACGTGGTGTCGCCGACGATGACCTCATCCGCGCGCGCGCCGATCAGCGGGGCGATCTTCGCGCCGATCCGCTGGGGGGCCTCGATCCAGCCTTCGTTCCAACTGCGGATCAGGCGGTCGCCCCATTGGCGGGTGGCGACGTCGGCGAGTGCGGCGGGCGTGGCCTTGGGAAGCGCGCCGAGCGAGTTCCCGTCGAGGTAGATCACGCTCTCGGGGAGTGCGAACTTGTCGCGGTAGGCGGCGAGCGGATCGGTCGCGTCGAGCGCGCGGGCGTCTTCGAGAGTCACTGGCTCTTTCCGAAATAGGTCAGGATCAGGCGTCTGGCTTCGGCCCAGGCGGGCGTTTCGGGCGCAATCAGTTCGACATGGCCGGTCGCGGGGATGGTGTTTAGCGTCGCGGTGTCGCCGGCCGCCTTTGCCTTGGCGATATAGTCGGTTGCCATGACGAAGGGGATGATCCGGTCTTCGCGGCCGTTGATCAGGTCCTGCTTCATGCCGAGCGGCAGGAGGCGCGGGACCGAGGTGTCGGCGTAGACGTCTGGATGCTGCGGCGTGGGCGTGCCGACCAGTTTCGCGACGACTTCGGTGCCGCAACCATTGTCGGCATTGGTCGCGGTGGCTTCGAGATCGGGCAGGCCGCCGAGGCTGATGACCTGGCGGATGCGGAGTGGGTGCGCGGTGTGGAGGGGGCTCGTCGTCGAAAGCTTCGGGCGGGTGGCTAGCCAAAGCGCGAGGTGGCCGCCAGCCGAGTGGCCGATCGCGAGCACGCGGCGCGTGTCCAGGTTGAACGTCTTGGCGCTGACCTTGAGTTGGTCGGCGGCCTTGGCAGCGTCCGCGAACGTGCCGGGATAGCCGCCGCCGGTGCGGTCGACGCCGCGATAGTCGATGTTCCAGACCGCGACGCCGGCGTTGCGGAGGTCGTCGGCGATCCAGTTCATCAGGCTGCGGTCGGCGATGCTCGTCGTCCAGCAGCCGCCATGCACCATCACGACCACTGGGAACGGCCCCTTGGTCTTGCCCTTAGGAAGCCAGACGTCGACCTTCTGCATCTGGTCAGTGCCATAGTCGACGGTCGCATCGGGCATCGGTTTCTGCCGCTTCGTCAGGTCGGGCCATGTCAACAGCTTGGCCGGCGGGGGAGCGGGCGTTTGCGCCATGACGGGCGTGGACATTGCGGCGAGCGCGATAAAGGCAAGGCGGATCATAAGGTTGGTGTAGCGGGCTCGATCGACCGCGTCATGCGGGCATATCGTCGTGATCGAACGTGCAGGCCGCTTCGTACGTTCATGCTTTGATCGTTTCGTTCGCGGCTGCTATCGCTGCGCGCAATGGCCACCGATTTCAAAGATCCGTTCGACTCCATCGTCGACGCCCCCTTCGACAGCGCGCTGTCCGAGCGGTACCTCGTCTATGCATTGTCGACGATCACCGCGCGGTCGCTGCCCGACGTGCGCGACGGGATGAAGCCGGTGCATCGGCGCCTCTTGTGGGCGATGCGACTGCTGAAGCTCGATCCCGCGCAGGGCTACAAGAAGTGCGCGCGCGTCGTCGGCGACGTCATCGGCAAGTATCATCCGCATGGCGACCAGTCGGTCTACGACGCTATGGTGCGCTTGGCGCAGTCGTTCGCGATGCGGTATCCGCTGGTCGACGGGCAGGGCAATTTCGGCAACATCGACGGCGATAACGCCGCCGCATACCGGTATACCGAAGCGCGACTGACGCAGGTCGCGATCGACCTGATGGATGGGCTCGACGAGGACGCGGTCGCGTATCGCCCGACCTATAATGGCGAGGATCACGAGCCCGAGTTGTTCCCGGGGCTGTTCCCGAACCTGCTGGCGAACGGCGCGAGCGGGATCGCGGTCGGCATGGCGACGAGCATTCCGCCACATAACGCCGCCGAGTTGCTGGAGGCGGCGATCGTGCTGATCGACACGCCCGACGCCGACGATGCGGCGATTCTTGAGCATGTGAAGGGGCCCGATTTTCCGACCGGCGGGCTGGTCGTCGACCCACCCGCGGTGATCTGCGAATCCTATGCGACCGGACGTGGTGGCTTTCGCGTCCGAGCGCGCTGGGAAACCGAGCGCGAGAAGGGCGGCGGCTGGCAGTTGATCGTCACCGAGATCCCGTACGGCGTGCAGAAGGGCAAGCTGATCGAGCAGATCGCCGATCTGATCAACGCGAAGCGCCTGCCGATCCTCGCCGACGTGCGCGACGAATCGGATACCGAGATCCGCATCGTGCTCGAACCGCGCAGCCGCACGGTCGATCCGCAGATCCTGATGGACGGGCTGTTCCGGCTGACCGATCTCGAGACGCGGATCAGCCTCAACCTGAACGTGCTCGACAAGGATCGCACGCCGCGCGTGATGAGCTTGCGTGAGGCGCTGGCGGCGTGGGTCGATCACCAGTTCGTCGTGCTGCGCCGGCGTACCGAGCACCGGCTGGCGAAGATCGCCGACCGCGTCGAACTGCTCGACGGCTACCTGATCGCGTACCTCAATCTCGACCGCGTGATCGAGATCATCCGCACCGAGGACGAGCCGAAGAAGGTGATGATCGCCGAGTTCGCGCTGACCGATCGTCAGGCCGAGGCGATCCTCAACATGCGGCTGCGCAGCTTGCGGCGGCTCGAAGAGTTCGAGATCAAGACCGAGCGCGACAAGCTCGACAAGGAACAGGCGACGCTCGCCGCGTTGCTCGCCGATCCGAAGAAGCAGCGCGCGCGGATGAAGCGCGACATGGCGAAGATCCGCGATCGCTATGGTCTGGAAACGGTGCTTGGCAAGCGGCGCACGACGATCGAAGAGCATGCACCGACCCGCGACATCCCGCTAGAGGCGATGATCGAGCGCGAGCCAATTACCGTGATCCTGTCGCAGCGCGGCTGGATCCGGGCGATGAAGGGGCACAATGATCTGGCGAGCCCGGAGGCGCTGAAGTTCAAGGAGGGGGACGGGGCGGCGTTTGCGTTTCATGCACAGACAACTGACAAGTTGCTGCTCGCGGCGGAGAACGGGCGGTTCTACACGCTGGCGGCGGACAAGCTGCCGGGCGGGCGCGGGTTCGGCGAACCGGTGCGGGCGATGATCGACCTCGATGGCAGCGTCGGGATCGTCGCGCTACTGCCCGCTAGCAAGCATCCCAAGCTCCTAGTGGTGGCGACCGATGGGCGCGGTTTCTCGGTAAGTTCGGCGGAAGTGATCGCCGAGACCCGCAAGGGCAAGACGGTGATGACGCCGCGGCCGGGTGCGCAGTTGAAGATCGTTCGACCGATCGGCCCCAACGACGACTACGTCGCGGCGATCGGCGACAACCGGAAGATGCTGGTGTTCCCGCTCGCCGAACTGGTCGAGATGACGCGCGGGCAGGGGCTGCAGTTGCAGCGCTACCGTGACGGCGGGCTCGCGGATGCGATCACGTTCGTCTTTGCCGAGGGTCTGAGCTGGGCGATGGGCGGCGGCACGGGAAGAACCCGGACCGAATCGGACCTTGGCCCATGGCGTGCGGCACGCGGCGCAGCAGGAAGAATGCCACCGACCGGTTTTCCGCGCGATAATCGGTTCGGGTAAATCCAGCGGTAGCACGCTGTAAAACCGAAAGATTGGCGATAAACGACAGTTAAGAGCCGTTTCGGTTCCTTCAGGACGTTTTAACGAACGTCGGCTAGGCAAGGCGCATGGCATCGATGGCCCCGGATGCGATGACGCAACCAATCGTCGCGACGGAACTCGTCGCGCGGGCGCTCGAACTCGTTCCCATACCGGCGGCGCACGTGGTGGTGAACGCCGGTGTGTTCGATCTGTTCGCGATGAACCGCGCCTATCGGCTGGCCGGCCTGGGCGTCATCGCCGAGCGATCGCCGATGATCGCCGATCTGGGGTCGCGTATCCTTGCCTTCCTCGATTCGGCGAGCTTGCAGTCCGATTTCGAATGGTCGCTGGGGGACGAGATCGACTGCCGTTATTACCGCGTGACGATCGCGCGGACGTTCGCGTCGTTGCGCGATCGCTGCACGATCAGTTTCATCGACCAGACCTCGCAGATCCAGACCGAACGCAGCCTGCGCCGCGAGATGACGACCGACAGCCTGACCGGTTTGCCGAACCGCGAGGGATTCGAGGAACTGATCGAGGATATCGGCGATCGTAGCGCCAGCGCGGTTCTCGCGATCGATCTCGACCGGTTCGGGCGGCTGAACTCGTGTCTCGGCTCGCTGGCTGGTGACGAATTGCTGATCACCGTCGCCCGGCGGATCAAGGGGGCGTTGCGCGCCCGCGATACGCTGGCGCGCATCGGTGGCGATCAGTTCGGCATCCTCATGACGGTCGACAATGACCGCGACGAGGCGCACGCCTTGGCCGAGCGGATCCAGCGGACGCTGACGATGCCGTTTCGGCTTACCGATTACGAGATCAGCGTCGAATGCTCGGTCGGCATCGCGTACGGCGCCGACGAGGCTGCCGACGTCGCCGAACTGATCCGCCACGCGCAGTTCGCGGTGAAGCGGGCGAAGGTGAGCGGTCGCGCCGAGAGTTATTTGCCGCAGGACTTCGCGATTGCCCGCGCGCAGTTCAGCATGGAGACCGCATTGCGGCGCGCGATCGAGAATCGCGAACTGCGGCTGGCGTATCAGCCGATCTGCGATCTCGCGACCGGCCGGATCGTGTCGTTCGAGGCGCTCGCCCGCTGGACCGACGAACAGGGGCGCGCACACAACCCAACCGAATTCATCCCGGTTGCCGAGGAATCCGGCCTGATCGTGCCGTTGGGGCGCTGGGCGATCGAAGAGGCGGCTCGTACGCTGGCTGACTGGGACATGCGCCACGGCGGATCGTGCGGGGTGAAGGTCGCGGTCAATCTGTCGGCGATCCAGTTGCAGCGCGACGACATCGCGCCGGTGGTCGAGGCGGCGCTGGCGTCGACCGGATTGAGCGGGGATCGCTTCACGCTGGAGTTGACCGAGAGCGCGATCGTCACCGATCCGGACCGCATCGCGGGCACGATGCATGCGCTGAAGGCGCTTGGCACGACGCTCGCGATGGACGATTTCGGGACTGGATATTCCAACCTCGCATACCTCCAGAAGCTGCCGATCGACGTGCTCAAGATCGATCGCAGTTTCGTCTCAGGCATGCTCGCCGACCGCGACAAGGTGTCGATCGTCCGCGCGATCCTGAGCCTGGCGCAGGCGCTGGGGATGAAGACCACCGCCGAGGGTATCGAGACGAACGAACTGGCGCAGACGCTGGCCGCGCTGGGGTGCACGTTCGGGCAAGGGTATTTCTATGCCAAGCCGCTTGAAGCCGATGCGGCCTATGCGATGATCGGGTCGGTCGCCTAGCCTCCGCCCTGCTCCGATAGACCGGAGCAAGGGAATGACGGATGCCCTGCGTCCGGCTCCTTCGAACTCAAAAACGCCGCCTCAGAGCGCGGTTGCGACCATTTCGTCGGCGATTGCCGCGACCCGTGAGGCGTCGGGGAAGCGTTCTGCGATCCATTGCGTCTCGACCCGGCGCAGCATTGCCGCGACGTCCGGCCCCCTGCGGAGCCCGCGTTCGACCAGTGCGCCGCCGGAGAACGGGAAGGCGGGCGGCGTCCAGTCCGTGATCGACGTGACGTCGTCGCCGGCGATCAAAAGGCGGTCGACGGCGACGGTCGTGCCAACGCGGTAGGCAAGTGCCTGCGGGCCTTCCTCGCCGGGGCCGGCGGTGGCCGCGATCAGGCGCTTGCGGTCGGTGTTCGAGAGCTTCAAACGCGCGCCGACGGCTTCGGCCGCTGCGGGAGCGATCGTTATGGCGAGGCGGCGGATCGGGTCCGGCGCGATGCCTGCCGTCGTCTCGCGGTCGGCAAGGAGGGCGAGCCGCTCGGCACCGGCCGCGTCGATCTCCGGCAACACCGCACGAAAGATGCCGCGCTTGACCATCAGCGCGACCACGGGCACGGCGTTGGCCGCGACCAGCAGTTTCAGCACTTCGCTCGCGACGCGTTCGCGCGAAAGCGCCATCAGGTCGTTGGCACGTGCGGTGCAGGCGTCGAGCCCGGCTTCGTCGATCGTGGTGCCGAACCGCGCGTGGAAGCGGAAGAAGCGGAGGATGCGAAGGTGATCTTCGGCGATCCGCTGCAGCGGGTCGCCGATGAAGCGGACGCGCCGTGCCGCGAGATCGTCCAGGCCGCCGAAATAATCGAAGATCTCGCCGGTCGCGGGATCGGCGTAGAGCGCGTTCATCGTGAAGTCGCGGCGCGCCGCGTCCTCGCGCCAGTCGCCGGTATAGGCGATAATCGCGTGGCGGCCGTCGGTCGAGACGTCGCGGCGCAGCGTCGTCACCTCGACCGGCCCCGCAGACGTGACCGCGGTGATCGTGCCGTGTGCGAGCCCGGTCGGGACCGCCTTGATCCGCGCATCCTGAAGCCGCTCGATCACCTCCTGCGGGGGCAGGCGGGTGGCGATATCGACATCGGCGACGTCGATCCCGAGCAGCGTATCGCGCACCGCGCCACCGACGAAGCGCGACTCGCTCTCTACCGCGCCGAGAACCTTAGTCAGTGCGTCCAGGCCATCACGGTCGCGCCACGCCGCAGCCGGGAGTATCAAGACCACCTCAGACGGCGCGCGAGGTTGACGATCATCGCTGCGGTCGCACCCCAGATACGGCGCTCGTTCCACATGATCTCGTAATAATGCCGGTCGTGGCCCTGCCATTCGAGCGTCGCCTCGACATGATTCGCCTCGTCGAGCAGGAACGCGAGCGGGACTTCGAAGACGCTGGCGACTTCCGCTTCGCTCGGCGTGAAGATCAGGTCGGGCGGGATGATCCCGATTACCGGCGTCACCTGGAACCCGGTGACCGTGCGGTAGCTGTCGGCCTCGCCGATCACGCGGACCTGGTCGCGGGGGAGGGCGATTTCCTCCTCGGCCTCGCGCAGGGCCGCGGTCACGACGTCCTCGCCGGGATCGATCCGACCGCCGGGGAACGCGATCTGGCCGGGGTGGCGGCTCATCGTGTCGGTACGCTGCGTCAGGATCACGCCGGGATCAGCGCGGTCGGTAACCGCGATCAGCACCGCCGCGGGAAGCAACGTGTCGGCGGCAGTGAGATCGCCGTCATGCTGGTCTCCGGTGAGCAGGATCATGTGCGACCCGGCGCCCTTCGCCAGCGCCGCGGTCATCCGTTCCGTGAGGCTCATGCAGCGGGCTCCAGCGGGAAGAACGCGCCGTCGCTCCACAGCCCGGCGGGCGTCGCGTCGTCGGCGATCGCACGCTCGGCGAGTTCGTAATAGACCGAGCGCACGACCAGCGCCTCCATTCCGCCGCGCACGGCGAGGTAGGGGCGAGGGCCATCCGTATCCTCGACGAAGCGCAGCGGATGCTCCGGGCCTGCGGTAACCAGGTCGCCGGTGTTCAGCCGGAAGGCGAGCTTCGCATCGCGACCACTACCTTCGGCCTTCATCTCGACCGCGATGAAGGCCGCGTCCTCGACCTCGATATCGAGTTTCTCGACGGGGGTGACGAGGACGTGCGTACCGTCGGGTTCGCGCCGGAGGATCGTCGAGAACAGCCGGACCATCGCCGGGCGCCCGATCGGCGAGCCCTGATGATACCAGGTGCCGTCGCGCGCGATCCGCATCTCGCTGTCGCCGCAATGCGTCGGGTTCCATTTCTCGACGGGCGGCAACTTGGCCTCCTCGACGAGCTTGGCGATCTCGGCGAGACTGAGCGAGGCGATATCGGGAATGGGATCCATGGGCATGGCGGCGGACTAGGCGGGGAGGGGGCCGAGGTAAAGCGGCGCCTTATACGGATGCGGTGACTGGTATCGTCTCCGCCGTGCGTGGACCGAGTATGCCCGCGGTATCCGGTACCGAAGTGCCGCGCGCGAGCAGGCGGTGGCGCTCGACCGGGCCGGGGGCGTCCCAGAATGCGGTGCGCTCGGCCGAGAAGCCGAAGAAGCGACCGTAATAATCGGGGTCGCCGATCAGCATGAGCGCATCGGCGAGTCCGTTCGCTGCAGCGGCGTCGAGCACCCGCGCGACGAGGCTGCGGCCGATGCCGTCGCCCTGGCGGTTGGGGGAGACGGCGACCGGACCGATCATCACCAGCGGACTTTGCCGGTCGTCGTCGATCAGCGCGATCGGCCAGCACTGGATCGAGCCGACCAATACGCCGTCCTCGACCGCGGCGAAGCTGAGCGCAGCGATCGGCGTGCCGGTGCCACGGATCATATAGGCGGTCCGCGTGAACCGATCCGGGCCGAAAGCGGCATCGAGCAACATCTCGACCGCAGTCGGATTGATGACATCGAGGGGGACGAGCGTGATCACCGGCATCTCCTGCCCCGCATGCGCCGCGTGTCGACTGCGTGTCGGCGGCGCGTGAACGGTGGGGCAGCGCGCTTTAGCGTTGGCGACGCTGAACGCAAGGATAACCGAAGGCTTCGGAAAAGGGGGACACGCAGCGGGCATAGTGCATGAACTGCGCCTCCGTCATGCAAGTGCCCGCCACCCCCCCCTGGCAGGGGAGGATCGAGGGGGCCGGATATCCGACCGCGTTCGCTCTTCCGAAGAGCCGACTTTCATCTCGGCGTGCGTCTGCTAGAGGCGCGCCTATGGAAGACAGTCTTCAACTCGAAGTTCACGATCTCGAAGTGCAGGTCCTGACCGGCATCTATTCGGAAGAGACGCACCTGCCGCAGCCGCTGCGGATCTCGCTGACCGTCGACATGGTCTGCCCGAAGCGCTTTGCGCCGGATACGCCGTTGTCCGCCTCCAAGAACTATCTCGACCTGAAGAACGCGGCGACCACCGCGCTGCCGCCCGGCGTGCACTTCACGCTGATCGAGGGCGTGGCCGATCATATCTGCGAGACGCTGTTTCTGCAGGATGCGCGGGTGTTGCGGGTGCAGGTGAAGATCGTGAAGCTCGCGATCGCCGAAGCCGACGAGGCGATCGGGGTCACGCTCGTCCGTCATCGGCGGTGATCGGATGCGGCTGACGCTGGAGTCGGGTGGCGATATCGCGGCATTGGTCCGCGGGGCGGGGGGCGAATCGCTCGTCGTCGTTATCTCGCCGATGCTGGATGCGCTGACGATGGCGCAGGCGAGGGCATCGATCGCGCCGCTGGCGGTCGAGTTGGCGCCGTCGACTCGGCTCAACGCCGTCGTGCCGGGCGAGGAGGCAGACCCCGCCGACATCGATGCCGCCGTCGCTTTTCTCGAACAGGCGCAGTCGACTACCGGGCAGGTGCTGGAGATCGGCAAACGCTAAATCGTGAGGGCGTTCAGCTCTTCCGCGTCCGTCCACAGGGTCCGAGCGCGGCCAGGACGAAGGCGTAATCCTCGCGTGCGATCGTCGCGTCGGCGGCTTCGAGCGATCCGGTGCTCCGTTCGGGTAGCGTCGCCGGCAGCGCGCATGCCATCCGGTACCACAGCAGCGTCTCGGGAGCAGGCGGCGCTGCCGATTCGTCGACGATCTCGCTCAGTGCCACCGCCCAGCGGGGTTCCTCGCCTGGGCGACGCAGTACCGATAGCGAAACCGGACGTTGATCCGCCGTCGTCAGGAAGATCTGCGTCTCGCCTTCGCCGGGCAGCGCACCGGCGACGTGAAACGCGTTGCCGATCCCGGTGATAACCGGTGGCGCGTCGCTGGCCAGCGCATCCTTGGCGATCTTGCGGGCGCGCGCATCCGCCGTCGGTGTCCAGTCGAGTTGCGCATCGGGCGCGATCAGCTGGACCTGGTTGACTGCGCCTGCGACCGGCCGCGCGAAGATCAGCACGCGCGCCTTCTTGAACTTGGGCACCTTGCCGGCGGAATCGGGTGCGATATCGAGCAGGTACCCGATTCGCGGCGGCAGTCCGTCCGCACCCCGGATCAGCGCCGTGACGTCGACTTCGACATAGAGCCGGACAAGCCCGGGCGCGAGACTGGGCGCCTCGGCCGGCTTTATCTTCGCGGTCGACCGCACGGTCGCATCGGCGATGATCGGCGCCGAGAGAACTAGGTCGGCGACGTCGGCATAGCCGATCCCGCCTTGTGTTTCCGGTGGCGCCTCCCGTGGCGCCTGGCCTGCCGTGACAGGCGCCGTACCGGGAGAAACCTGCGGCTGCGGCGGGGCCCGGCCGGCATCGGCGGGCAGTGCGACGAGGGCGATCGCGAGGGCCGAAGCCGTAACGTGAAACAGTGGATTCATGTGTTCAGGCTACGCGACTGAAGCTGAACGATACAGAAATAATTCTGCCATCGTACGGTTGTACGTTTGTTGCGTCTGACAAAGCGTTTGCGTGTCGCAGAACGTGGCGATAGGACTTGGGCACTGCCCCGTGGTTATTCCGGCCAACGGCAGACGTATGTGTCGCGTACCGAGTGCGGATACGTGCGTACGGAGCAGGCAGATTAAGGGAGTGTCGTTTCTGAATGGCCTATACTGACCAGAAGATGTCCGGAGGCAAAATCGTCGCGATCGTGATCGTCGCGCTGATTCATGCGGCCTTGGGCTATGCTTTCGTCACTGGCCTTGCGTATCAGTACGTAAAGAAGGCCCAGGAAAAGATGACGACGTTCGACGTGGAGCCGCCACCGCCGCCGCCTCCACCCGACGAGCCCCCGCCGCCGCCGCCTGACCAGCCAAACCTGCCGCCGCCACCGACCACGGTCGTGACGCCGCCGCCGGTCGTGGTAACGCCGCAGCCCGCTCCAGCGATTACCACGTCGAGCATCATCCCCAAGTTCCAGCCGACGGCCCCGCCGTCGCCGCCAGCCCCGCCGGCTCCAGCAGCGCCTCCCGCGCCGCCAGTCGTCAGCAAGGCAGCCGGACCTAAGGGTGATCCTGCTCAGTGGGTTTCGACGGATGATTATCCGCCGAGTTCGCTGCGCGCCGAGGAAGAAGGCACCGTTGGGATCGCTTGGGACATCAATGCCCAGGGTCGCGTCGAGAATTGCCGCGTGACGTCGTCGAGCGGATCGTCCGCGCTGGATCGGGCCGCATGCGCCGCGATCACCCGGCGTGGTCGGTATTCGCCGGCAATGGACACGGCGGGCAATCCGATCCGGTCGAGTTCTTCGCGTCGTGTGACGTGGAAGATCCCGCCCCAGTGATTTGGGCCAGTGATTATCGGGCCCGGTGATTTGGGCTCGATACTCTGGTCAGTTTACGCTGCACTTTTCGTTTCAGACATTGACTATAGTCAGAGGACTAACCGATCATGATCACCACCATCCTTGCAGCGGCAGCGCCCGCCGCAGCCGACGCCAACCCGTACGGCCTGCAAGCCGCACTCCGTGAAGGCGGCCTGATTTCGCAGACCGTGTTCGGCATCCTCGTGCTGATGTCGGTCGTGTCGTTCTACATCCTGTTCTCGAAGCTGTTCGAGCAGCAGAAGATCATCGGCCAGGGCAAGCGCGTCCGTCAGGCCTTCTGGTCGTCGAACAGCCTTCGCGAAGGTTCGGCCAAGCTCGAGAAGAACTCGGCCTACAAGCAGATCGTCGACGACGGTCTCGCCGCTCAGGAGCAGCATTCGAAGCTGACCGATCCGGTCGAGGCGCATGACTGGCTGCACGGTTCGCTGGCGCGTTCGGAAGCCGCGATCAACTCGAAGCTCGGTGGCGGTCTCGCCTTCCTCGCGACGGTCGGTTCGGTTTCGCCGTTCATCGGTCTGTTCGGTACGGTTATCGGCATCTACCGCGCGCTCGTGAAGATCGGTGCATCGGGTCAGGCATCGATCGACAAGGTCGCAGGGCCGGTCGGTGAAGCACTGATCATGACCGCCCTCGGTCTGGTCGTCGCGGTTCCTGCCGTTCTGTCGTACAACTGGCTGCAGCGCCGCAACAAGTCGATCGCAGAGGACCTGTCGGCCTTCTCGAACGACGTGCTCGGCTTCCTCGCGTCGAACGGTGCGGTTCGTCCGTCGATCGCTTCGGGCGCAAAGCCGGTTCCGGCCAAGCCTGTCACGACGACCACGACTGCCGGCCAGACCGGTGGCGTACCGCGCGCCAACTGAGACGCGTGAAAGGCGGGGCTGCTGCTCGCAGCTGCCCCGCTTCATTGCTGCCGGCGGTTCCGGCGGCGATCAAATGGATAGGATAGTTCGCACATGGCGATGAGTGTTGGTGGCGATTCCACCGAGAGTTCGATATCGGACATCAATACGACGCCGCTGGTCGACGTCATGCTCGTGCTCCTGATCATCTTCCTGGTGACGACGACCGTCGCGGTCCAGGCGGTGCAGCTGAAGCTCCCGGATGTCCGCTTCGATCCGACGATGACCAAGCCCGAGAACGTCTCGCTGTCGGTGACGTCGGCCAACGGGCAGTGCCAGGTATTCTGGGGTCTTTCGCCGGTTACCCATGAAGAGCTGCTGCAGCGCGGCGTGGACAAGCTGAAGGCCGAGATCGCACGTCAGGGCGGTGCCAACGCCGCTGGCCTCGAGCTGCCTGAGGCGCATATTCGCGGCGACGTGAACGCACCGTATCGCTGCATCGGCGCCACGATCTACACGATGCAGCAGGCCGGGTTCGCCCGCGTCGGCTTCATCTCCGAACCGCCTCCCGGCGGCACCACCGAACGCTGATGCCGAACGCTGATGGTGGCTCGGACGTAATTAGGAGTAGTATAAAATGGCAATGAGCGGCGGCAAAGAAGATGGCGCGCCGATGATGGAAATGAACATGACGCCGTTGATCGACGTCCTGCTCGTTCTCCTCATCATGTTCATCATCACGATCCCCATTCAGACGCACGCGGTTAAGGTCGACCTTCCGGTCAACAGCCCGAACCAGCCGCAGAACCCGGTCAATCCCGAGAAGAACAAGATCTCGATCGATGCCGCCGGTGTTATCGCGTGGAACGGTGCGCCGGTCGACGAGGTCACGCTTCGCCAGTATCTGGATCAGTCCGCGGGCATGACGCCCGAGCCCGAACTTCACTTCCAGCCTGATCCACAGGCCCGGTACGAAGTGGTCGATCGCACGCTGGCCGTGATCAAGCGGTCCGCGATCACCAAGCTCGGCTTCATCGGCAACGAGCAGTACCGCAACGACTTCTAAGTCGCCTGCGTACAGTATCGAACGTCCAAAGGGCGGTCCTCCGGGGCCGCCCTTTTTTGTCGTGTGCTCGTGACGAGCGAGGCTCGGATCGAAGCGACGCGGGGCAGATCGATCGAGGCAATGAACCCGCGAGAGCGCGCTTGATCAATGTACTTGTATGACAGTCATCGAAGTGACACACCGTTGTCACAAAAGTGAAACCTTCCGGAATGCGAAGGTCAGTGGAGATGGATGATGCGCAAGTCCGTTCTGTTCGTTCTCGCAACTCTTGGCGCCGCGACGCCGGCTCTGGCGGACCAGTCCGCGACGGTCGATCGCACGGGCTACGTCGCGATCGCAGCCGGCGATCTGTCGATGGCGGAGCAGCGCATCGTCGCCGAGCGCAAGATCTTCCCGCAGCGCCCCGAACTGATGCTCAACCTCGCGTCGGTCTATCACCGCACGGGTCGCGAATCGGAGGCACGCGCGCTGTATGCGGCGGTGCTGGAGCGACCTGCGGTTGCGATGGACCTGCCATCCGGCGCGGTGGCATCGTCGCACGATCTGGCTAGCCGTGCGCTCGCTCGGCAAGCGCAGCAGATCGCCACTCGATAAAGGCTGATCTCGCGGTCGTGATCGCGAAGGGGGCGCGCTCTTGTTCTCCCGCGCAGGCGGGAGTTTAAGCTGGGCCACCGTTTTCGCGGGGAAACGAGATCGGCAAGGTTGTTGGTTCGGTATCTGTAGGACGGCGAACGGCGATCGGCTGCAAGGCACAACACCGTTTGGGCATGTGGGTTTGGCAGCGGGGTCAAATCGTCCGCGCTTGGTCTGTATGCCGAAGACGCGTGTGCTTGGTTCGGGTGTGCTCGTAGCGTCGTCAGCAGTCGTAAACTTCGTCTATCAAGAGAAGCACGACACCACCCGGCGGAGGCCGGGCCCCCAATTTGGGACGCTGCCGACGGACCGTTGAGCGTCGTCACCGAGACCTCGCCACTTGGACCCCGGCCTTCGCCGGGGAGGGGGGACGGGGAGGGCTCGGTTCGCCCGATTTGTTCACGTGTCTGATAGCTCGCTGGGCCGTTGAATCCGCGGCGGAAGCGGGTAATTCCCCGAGGCGGAGCAAACGTGCAGCAAGTCTATGTTCCCATAGCCCCTCGTCAGTCTCTCCGGCGGCAGCAGTACCGAGTATCCAGCCCGAGCCCCGAGCCCCGAGCCCCGAGCCCTAAAGCCGCGGCAGCGTCACCCCGCGCTGGCCCATGTATTTACCGGCGCGATCCGCATAGCTCACCTCGCAAGGCTCGTTCCCCTTCAGGAACAGGAATTGGCACGCGCCCTCGTTCGCATAGATCTTGGCCGGCAACGGCGTGGTGTTGGAGAATTCCAGCGTCACATGCCCCTCCCATTCCGGCTCCAGCGGCGTCACGTTGACGATGATCCCGCACCGCGCATAGGTCGACTTGCCGAGGCAGATCACCAGCACGTCGCGCGGCACGCGGAAATATTCGACGGTGCGGGCGAGCGCGAAGCTGTTCGGCGGGATGATGCAGACGTCGGTCTTGCGATCGACGAAGCTGTTCGCCGCGAAGTCCTTCGGGTCGACGATCGCGCTGTCGACGTTGGTGAAGATCTTGAACTCGTCGGCAACGCGCGCGTCGTAGCCATAGGACGACAGCCCGTACGAGATGCAGCCGTCGCGACGCTGCGCTTCGTGGAACGGTTCGATCATCGCATCGCCCAGCGCGCGCTCGCGGATCCAGCGGTCGGACATCACGGACATGGCAACTCCCTTTTCGGGAGCGGCTTTCGCCCGGATGCGTGCCGACGGCAAGAGGGACGCGCCGAATCACGCGCAGCCCCGTCCGCGCGCCTCTCACGAAGCGTCCGCTCACGCGCGTAGGCTATTGATGCGGTCGGGCGGTGGCGTCACAGTGCGACGTCACGATCGCCGCGATCGCGACTGCGCCGTCGGTGCTGGCCCGACGGCTGAAAGGGAAGCTGGCTTGAAGTTCATCGAGACCCCGTCACCCAATTTCGACGATCGTTCGCTGCCCATCACGATGATCGTGCTGCACTATACCGGGATGCAGGACGGCGCGTCGGCGATCGCTCGGCTGCGCGATCCCGAGGCGAAGGTGTCGTCGCATTATCTGGTCGAGGAAGACGGCACGGTCCTACGGATGGTCGCGGAGGACAAGCGCGCCTGGCACGCGGGCAAATCCCACTGGCGCGACGTCGACGACGTCAACTCCGCCAGCGTCGGCATCGAGATCGTCAATCCCGGTCACGAGTTCGGCTATCGTCCGTTCCCGCCGGAGCAGATCGCATCGGTCGTGGTGCTGGTCGCCGAGATCAAGGATCGCCACGAGATCACGCGCGGCAACATCGTCGGCCATTCGGATATCGCGCCGGTGCGCAAGCGCGATCCAGGCGAGCTGTTCCCATGGCATGAACTGGCGCGGCGCCGGCTGGCATTGCCGCGACCGACCAAGAATCTGATGGACCCGGGCTGGACCGAAGGCGGCTTCTGCCTCGCGCTCGAACGGTTCGGCTATGACGTCGAAAACCGCATGGCGGCGACGATGGCGTTCCAGCGGCGATTCCGTCCTGAACTGGTCGACGGCGAAGTCGATGCGGAGTGCCGGTGCATCCTGCTGGCGTTGTTGCTGCCCAAGCCGATAGGCGACGACTAATTCTCATCCTCCCCCGCCAGGGGGAGGTGGCACCGAAGGTGACGGAGGGGGAGGACACGGAGCAGAGGCAGTCCCTTGCCACCCCCTCCGATTGGCAAGCGCCAGCCACCTCCCCCTGGCGGGGGAGGATAGGCGCCCCAGCTAAAAACGGTGGTGCATCGCCCGCACCCGCGCTAGGGCTCGCCTCGCCAGAGGGTCGGGCGGCCGCGGGTGTTTTCGGACACGCGAGGAAAGTCCGGGCTCCGCGAAACGACGGTGCCGGGTAACGCCCGGCGAGGGTGACCTCAGGGAAAGTGCCACAGAGAGCAGACGGCCAACCCTCGGCTTTAGTCGGGGCGGTCAGAGTGAAAGGGTGCGGTAAGAGCGCACCGCGCGCCTGGTAACAGGGGCGGCACGGCAAACCCCACCGGGAGCAAGATCGAATAGGGGTGGCACATGGGCTTCGTTTCAGCTCGTCACCCGGGTTGATTGCTTGAGGCGGCGGGCAACCGTCGTCCTAGAGGAATGGTCGCCTAACTTCCGTATCGAAGGATCGGAAATGGACAGAACCCGGCTTATAGACCCTCTGGCATCCATCCCCGAACCATTGCAGACTGCGCGCAAATGACGCGGGGTGGCGACATGGGGGATGAGATGCGGATCAGGGGAGTCGCGCTGCTGAGCGTGGGGGTTTTGGCGATCGCGGGCGGATCGGTGCCGCTTGGCGCGCAGACGCCCTCGGCGACAACTCTCCAGCAGGATTTCGACGCTGCAGCCGCGCTGGATGCGAAGCCTGATCGCGCAGCGTCGCTAGCCGCTTGGGAAGAACTTGAAGCGCGGACGAAACCGGGGTCGCGTAGTCGCGGCATCGTCCTGGTTCGCAAAGCGCCGACATTGTTTGCATTGAACCGGTCGGATGAATCGGTGAAGGCCGCTCGCGCCGGGTTGGCCCTGCTTCCCCAGGGAGACGCCAGTCTCGCGGAAGACCGGACGCGTGCCTTTCTGATACTCGGACAGGTGGCGATGGATACGCTCGACTACGCGGGTGCGGTCGCCGCGTTACAGCAAGCAGAGGCTGGCGCGATCAGCACCGCGGACAAGCTGGGCGCGATGCTCTCGCTGGTCACCGCACAGATCTTCGTCGATCCGACAGCTGCCGCCGCGACGCTGGCACGGAGCGATGCGCTGATCGGTACGACGAAGCTCGATAAAGCGGTCCTTGCCAGGTTTGCGCGGGAGCGGACCATCCTTAAGCTCAACACCGGCGATATCGCAGGCGCTCGTACGAGTGCGTTGCAGGCCATCAAGCTTCTCGGCGGTATGGAAACGGCAAAGATCGACATTACGGACGCATCCGCGCGTTCCGACGCAGCGATCGCGTATCTGCTGAGCGGCAATGCCGACGAAGCGCGTCGTTATATGGCGTACACAGGTGCCGGACGCATGACGAAGGGATCGTTCGATCCTGCCGCAGAGATGCGCTCGCCGGATTGTGGCGGCGATGCAGGGTTGAAGCCGCAGGACGTCGCGGTGGTCGAGTTCAATATCGCGTCCGATGGCACGATCGACCAGGCGATGCCGATCTATGCCGCGGGTGGCGGGCAGGTGGCCCTGGAATTCGCCCGCGCGGTCAAGGGGTGGTCTTGGCCCGCCGAACAGGTGCAGGCGATCCCAGCCTTTTATCGGTATCACGTGCGGGTCGAGATGCGCTGCTCCACGGCGTTCGAGCGGCCGTCGATCAGCGATGGTTTGGACGGCATTCTGGAGCAGTGGCTGGTCAGCAAGGGCGTCGCCGTTCCGCCTGCGCCGACTGGCCCTCAGGGGACGGCCTTGCCAACGCAACGCGCCGAACTGGCATCGGCGACAGCGCAATCGCCCAATGCCCTTCGAACGCTGGCGGCCCTGTACCGCGTGACCAACAATCCGACCGTGGCACGTGAAGAGCGCGCCGCGCTGTATGCGCGCGGTCTGGCGATCGCGAGCGCCAACGATGCACCGCCGAGCGCGCGATTGAGCTTCGACCTCCCCGGTCGTCTCAGCGCGGTCACCGATATCTGGAAGCCGGGCGTCTACCAGCGGACCTTGATGCCGATGCTGTCCGAACCGGTTTACGCGAACGATCCTCAGGCTCGCGCCGCGATCAGGTTGATGATGGTCGACGGCACTGTCTCGCGGACGCGCAAATCGGACAAGAACGATACGTCGCTCGTGATCCTCCGCCAAGTCGCGGACGACAAGGGTTTGCAGCCGAACGATCCGCTCCGCGTCGGCGCGCTGATCCGGATCGCATCGATCGAGGAACGGAACGGCCAGATCGACGCGGCCCGCGCGACGTTCGCCTCCACTGGCCTGACGGCGAACCAGTGCGCAATCATGGATGCGCCACCGAAGATGGTCGCGATGCCTGGATCGGAAGCGTTTCCGATGGAGGCGCAGCGTTGGGGTTTCGAAGGCTGGACTCAGGTGCAGTTCGACATCGGGGCGGACGGCAACGTCATCAACCAGCGCGCGCTGCTGAGCTACCCCCCGTTCATCTTCTCGGAGGCGGGCACCAAGTTCTTCACCAAGGCCAAATACGCCAAGACGTATCGTCCCGACGGGGCCCTCGGTTGCGGCGCCACGACGACCCGCATCAAGTTCATGCTGCCAGAATCGGCGCGGCGCGGCTCGTAGGCGAAAGCCCGACCCCTTCCGACCGCTACGGTGGGAAGGGGGTACGCTTTACACCAGCACCTTGTCCGGCCGGCCGACCTCTTCGAGGACCGTCGTAGAATCGATCTCCATCATCGGTTTGATGAGCCCGTCGCGGATGTCGTAGACCCAGCCGTGGAGCAGCACTTCCTGCCCGCGGGCGAACGCGCCCTGGATGGTGGCCGTGCGCGCGAGGCGGAGGAGCTGGTCGCGGACGTTGACCTCGACCAGCCGGTTGACCTTCTGCTCGCGGTCGGGCTGCGCGTCGATCTCGTCGGCATGGTCGTGCATGACGCACCGCGCGGGGGCGAGCCAGGCATCGACGGCGCCTGTCGTGCGGCCATCGACCGTCGCGCGGATTCCGCCGCACGCATAATGCCCGCAGATGATGATGTGCCGCACGCCGAGCACGTCCACCGCATATTCGAGCACCGACATCAGGTTCATGTCGTCGGGATTGACGAGATTGGCGATGTTGCGGTGGATGAACATGTTACCCGGCGGCGTCATGGTCATCTGTTCGGGCCCGACGCGGCTGTCCGAACAGCCGATCCACAGGAACTCCGGGTTTTGGCCGACCAGCTGGCGCTGGAAGAAGTCGGCGCTCTCCTCGATGATCTCGGCCGCCCACGCCTTGTTGGCGAGCAGGAGCTGCTTGTACTGCCTCATGCGAAACGGACCTCGGTCTGGGGGGCGTTGATCAGCTTGACCGTGCGCAACGCGAGATCGCCGCGGATGAGCACGGTGATGCCGCGATACTCGGCGCCCTTGATGAACGCGTTGATGATGTCGACGTTGTCGAGATCGACGTAACTGGTCGACGACAGGTCGATCAGCAGGTCGGCGTTGTCGGGCACCCGGTCGAGCGACTTCTGCAACTCGTATTTGTGGATGAAGTACAGGTTGCGGCGGGCACGGACGAGGCAGTCCTCATCGTCGCAGGCGAACGTGATCGCGGTGCGGAAATTGCGCGCGATCACGAACACGAAGCCGACGACCATGCCGATCAGGATGCCTTCGAGCAGGTCGGTGAACAGGATCGCGGCGACCGTCACGACGAACGGAATGAACTGGGTCCAGCCCTGCTTGTAACGCTCGGTGAACAACTTGGGCTTGGTCAGCTTGTAGCCCGTCGCGATCAACACCGCGGCAAGCGCCGACAGCGGGATCAGGTTCAACACCGCGGGGATCAACGCGACGCTGACCAGCAGCCAGAAGCCGTGCAGGATCGTCGACAGCTTGCTCTCTGCCTTGGCGTCGACGTTCGCCGACGAGCGCACGATGACGGACGTGACGGGGAGGCCACCGATCAGCCCGGATAGGATGTTGCCGCCACCCTGCGCCATCAGCTCCCAGTTCTTGTCGGTCGAGCGACGGCGCGGATCGATCTCGTCGACCGCCTTGACGCTCAGCAGCGATTCGAGGCTGGCGACGATCGCGAGCGTCACGGCGCTGCTCCAGACGATGCCCATCGTGATCCCGGAGAAATCGGGGAAGGTGAACAGCGACGGGAATTGCGACAATGTCTGCGTGATCGGCACCTGGACGAGGTGCGTCGCCTTGAGCTGCCATTCGGGCTTCACCGCGCCAAGCAGAACGTTGCCGAAGATGCCGATCAGCACGACGACCAGCGGGCCGGGGACGAAACGCAACGGGCCGTTCTTCGGCTTGGCGCCGTCCCACCAGAACAGGAAGGCGAGGCTGACCGAGGCGATCAGGATCGCACCCGGCGTGACGGCAGCGCTCAGGCTGTCGAAGATCCGCGCGAACGTGTTGATGCCGTTCGCGGTGGTGAATTCGAAGATGCCCTCCGCTTCCCGGTCGAATCCCACGGCGTGCGGAATCTGCTTGAGGATCAGGATCAGGCCGATCGCGGCGAGCATGCCGGTGATGACCGACGACGGCACGAATTCGCTGAGGATGCCCGCGCGGGTCAGCGAGAAACAGATCTGAAGGACGCCGGCCAGCACGACCGCCATCAGGAACATCTGGTAGCTCGGCATGCTCTCGATCGCGGTGAGTACGATCACGGTCAGGCCCGCTGCTGGGCCGCTGACCGACAGCGGTGACTTCGAGAACAGGCCGACCGCGATACCGCCGACGATCCCCGAGATGACGCCCGCGAACAGCGGAGCACCCGAGGCGAGCGCGACGCCGAGACAGAGGGGCAGCGCGACGAGCGCGACGACGATGGAGGCGGGAAGATCCGCGCGCCATGTGGTAAGCCTTGGAATGAGAGTCGGCACCGATGCTCCTGTCGCTGAGGTGTCGGCTGGGAATACGTCCGACCCGGACGCGTCTATCCATGCCACATGACAAATAGTTCATGTTCAGTAAGCGATGAACGGTGGCTGACTCAAGGCGGAATGTTGCGCTGCGGGAGATTGTCGGAACGCGGGACTTTTGCTCGCGATCACCGCGTGCGGTTGCGTTGTCCGCGGGGACGCCTATCTCGGGCCGCTATGGCGAGAAGCACGACACGATCTTCCGACTGGGGTTTCCCACGCTGGCGCGAGTATGGCGCGAGCACCGAGGCGGTGACCGTCCGGCTGTGCGACCGGCATGGCTGCAACGAACCCGGAAACTGCCCGGCGCCGAAATCGCCCAACAGCCCCGATCGTTGGTATTTCTGCATGAACCACGCGGGCGAATATAATCGTGGCTGGAATTATTTCGAAGGCTTGAGCGCGGAGGAAGCGGCCGAGCGCGAAGCGGCCGAGACGCGCACCGCCGATGGTTATACCGATCCCAAGCATTATGCCTGGGCCGGTTCGGGCGACGGCAGCCGCTCGCGTGACGAGATGCGCGCGCTGGAGGTGCTGGACCTTGAGCCAGACGCGACCTTCGAGGACGTGCGTGCGGCATGGCGGCGGATGGCGAAGGCGAATCATCCGGATGTCCGCCCGAACGACAAGGACGCGGCGAAGCGGTTCCAGGGCGTGCAGGCAGCATACGAGGTTCTGAAGGTGGCCGAAGACCTGCGGACGTGGAAACCGGCGTGATCCGTGTCCTCGCCAGTCGTTGGCAGGGTAGCGTTCTGGTCTGCGGGAAATGCTCGAAGAAGCTGGATGGCGGGTTTGGCGAGAAGGGCCGGACCTCGCTCGTGAAACTGTTGCGCCAGGCGCTCGGCGTGAAGAAGGGCCGCAAGGCTGACCGCGGGGTGGTCGAGGTCAAGTGTCTCGGTGTGTGCCCGAAGAACGCGGTCGTGATGATCGACGGCGCTCGGCCGGACCGATGGATGCTCGTGCCGGCTGGTGCGGATACGGATGAAATCGTTGCAACCCTTACCGAACACCGCGAGGTGCCCTCACCCTCGCCGCCTCCGGCGTCTCTCCCTCTCCCCTGAGGGGAGAGGGAAGGGGCCCGCGGCCGCTTGGCCGTGGGAAGGGTGAGGGCACGGTTTTAGGTGGCGTACCGCTCGGCCGTTTCCCGGATCAGCGCGATCATGTTCGGGATCCCCTGCGTTCGGTTCGAACTCAGCTGCTTGCTCAGATCGAACGGCGCAAGTTCCGCAGTGATGTCGGTAGCGACGATCGCGCCCGGCACCTGATCCTGCACCGTCAGCAACACCAGCGCGATGATCCCCTTGGTGATCGCCGCATTCGAATCCGCGAGAAAGTGGAGCCGGCCATCATCGGTCGTGGTCGGATAGACCCAGACCGAGGCCGAACACCCCCGCACCAACGTCGCATCGGTCTTGAGCGCATCCGGCATCGGTTCGAGCTCTTTGCCGAGGTCGATCAGCAGGCGGTAACGATCGTCGGGTTCGAGGAAGTCGTATTCCTCGCGAATGTCGGTGAGAGTGGGCATGTGCGAGCGGTTACTCGGGTGAAGGTCCGGTCGCAACACTCCGGTGTTTGCAATACTCCTGGCGCCAAGCGGGTTACATTACACTGAGGCTCATTCCGTCACCCCAAGCCTATTTTCCGTCACCCCAGCGAAAGCTGGAGTCTCTCGGTTATGATGAGACCCCAGCTTTCGCTGGGGTGACGGCCAGAGGGGGGGCGCCAATCAGTCACTCAGTCGGCCTCAGAGATCCACCCCGGCAGCGATCGCCTCGAGCTTCTTGATCCGCTCCTTCAGATCCGCGATCTCGATCCGCGATCCGGTCGACACCGCGACCGGCATGCGACCGTCCTGCATCTGGTCCAGTTCCATCCGCCGCAGTGAGAGCCACCCGCGCCATCCGGCCAATCCGCCTGCGACAATCATCGCGAGGCCCGCAAGGCTCGCCAGCGCGAGCGTGATGTAAAGGTTCGGTTCGATCATGTCCGCCTCCTCTAGCGGTCGCGGAGCCGTTCGATCTCTCGGTCGAGATCGACGCTCTTGTGGTTGTCGGTGATCACGCGCTCCAGCACCTGGATGCGCTCCTTCATCTGCTGCACCTCGCCGCGCAGCCGCGCGGCCTCAGGATCGTTCATCAGTGATGTTCCCTCGGCATCTCGCGCGCTCTTGTGACGCGATTTGACGATGCCCGCGATCATCACGATCAGGACGATCATCACGACCATCACTTGTCCACCATTCATGATCTTGTCTCCCGTAATAAGATTTAGTTGGCAGGCGGCAGGTCGCGGAGTTGCTCGATCTCGTGGCTAAGCAAGTGGCTGCCGTCCGTGACGATCCGCTCGACATTGGCCAGGCGATCCTTGATCGATCCGATTTGCGCGTGAAGCTGCGCGTTCTCCTGGCTAAGCAGCTTGATGCGTTCCACCAATTCATCGTTCTTCTTTGGGTAAATGGCCTGTCCCCATGCGCCGTCTAGCGGGTAGCCATGTTTGATGCGAAGCCATGTCGTAATCACCCAACCCGCCATACCGGCCAGACCGACGATCAACGCGACCGGCACGAAAGATTCAAAAGGAAACATTGCTGATCCTCCTTAGCGGTCGCGGAGGGCGTCGATCTCGCGAGCGGTGCGCTCGGCGGGATCGGTGGCGATGCGTTCGAGGACCGCGATCCGCTCCTCGAGGCGGGAAACCTGACCGGTGAGACGCTCATTCTCGCTGCTGAGCAGTTCGACCTTGCGCTCATCGTCGGGACCGATCCCGTTCTTGTAGCTGAGGCGGTGGCGCTTGCCGCCATGATCGCTCTCCAGCGGGTAGCCATGTTTCGCGCGAACCCAGGTTCGGAAGGCGTGCGACGCGCTGACCGCCCCTACGATGCCAACCGGTACCATCCAACCCATATCCATCGTCTGTCTCCCTGAACCCCCCACGTCTCAGCGCAGGCTGTCGATCTCTGCCGCGAGGCTGTTGCTGGAGCGGCTGGTATAGTGCGTCTCGATGTCGGCGAGGCGGCGGTCGATGTCGCGGAACTTGCTGCGGACTTCGGCAGTCGACCGCTTTGGGTTCGAGCGGACGCCCTGCCAGAACTTCGCGTCGTCGGGCGTCTCGTACAGTCCGATCGGCTTGGCATGCCCCATCCAGGCAACCATCCAATAGGCCAGCAGCGTCCAGGGAAAGCCCCCGGCGAGCGTCAGGACGACCATGCCGACACGGACGAAGAGCGCATCGACGCCGGTATAGTCGGCGATCCCGGCGCAGACGCCCTTCCACTTGGCGTTCTGCTTATCGAGGTAAAACTGTGTGCGGCTGCCGGACATCTCAGTTCCTCCGATCAGAAGTGCGGTCGGACTGATGGTCCGACAGATACGGCGATTGCGTCGTGCCGAGGCCCGGCTTCCAGTCGGGATTGTCGGCGGCGATGATCCGTTCGACGGTCATCACGCGGTCCTCGAGGCGGCGGGCGAGCATCTGCATCTCGTCGAGCAGCCGTTCATCCTCTTCGGTGATCCGCGGCGCCTGCTTCCACTTGGTGATGTAGTGCAGGATCACCCACGGCAGCCCGATGAAGAGCACGGCGCAGACGAGAACGGGCATCAGGTCATCCATCTCAATCGTCCTTCTTCATGCGCGCCTTGAGCGCGGCGAGCTGGGCGTCGACCTTGTCGTTGCTGCGCAACTCGGCGATTTCCTCTTCGAGCGTCTTGACGACCCCGAGCCCCATCGCATCCGCGCGGCCCTCGGCCTCGTCGACGCGGCGGTCGAGGATGTCGAAGCGGCTGAACGCCTCGTGCGTCTTCGGACCGTTGTACATTTCCCGAAGCCGCGTCCGATTGTTCGCGCTCTCCAGCCGGGTCTGCACCGCGTTCTGCTTGGTGCGCGCCTCTCGGAGCTTGGTCTGGAGCTTGGCGATGTCCTCCTCCGACGCGCGGAGCGCATCGTCGAGCACGCCGACCTCGGCCTTCAACTGCTCGGCCATGTCGAATGCCTTCTGGCGCTCGACCAGGGCTGCCTTGGCGAGGTCCTCGCGGTCCTTGCTCAGCGCCAGCTCAGCCTTCTCGGTCCAGTTGTCCTGGAGCTGCTCCAGCTTCGAAATGTGGCGGCGCATCTCCTTCTGGTCGGCGATGGTGCGCGCGGCGGAGGCGCGAACCTCGACCAGCGTTTCCTCCATCTCGAGGATGATCATGCGGATCATCTTCGACGGGTCTTCGGCCTTCTCGATGAGATCGGCGAAGTTGGCGGCGACGATGTCGCGGGTGCGGGAAAAGATGCCCATGTAAATCCTACTCCAGGGGTCGGCCCGAGGCTCTTAGCGAGTCCGTCGGGGTCTTATGCCACGATTGCGGTGGTTGCCGCGATGGGCGTTGCGTTGGTTGCGATCGCGGGGCCGACTGCGCCGAGGACGCAGGTTGCGCTGACGACGATGGTGCAGAGGGTAGCGGCGACGGTGCGGGCGATGTTGGTGTTGGACATGGTGGGTCCCCTTTAAGGATGGTTGGTTCCGCTATTCGGCGGGTTGCCTGAAGCTCTGCATCTCTCGTGCCAGTTTTGAAAATGGCGGGTTTGCAGGGGTTTGCGCGATTTCGGGTGGTTGGGCGGTGGCGGAAGCTTGCCAAGAGTTGGGAATTCGCGCCACATCTTCGCCATGGAGCGAACAACCCAGGTCATCGGCGAGTCCGGCACGTTCATGGCGGCGCTCGAACGCGCGTCGCGAGCGGCGGCGTTGGACCGTCCGGTGCTGGTGATCGGCGAGCGCGGCACCGGCAAGGAACTGGTCGCCGAACGCCTCCACCGCCTGTCGCCGCGGTGGGATCAGCCGCTGGTGATCATGAACTGCGCGGCGTTGCCCGAGACGCTGATCGAGGCGGAATTGTTCGGGCATGAGGCCGGCGCGTTCACCGGCGCGACCAAGGCGAGGGTAGGTCGGTTCGAGGAGGCCGATGGCGGCACGCTGTTCCTCGACGAACTCGGCACGCTGTCGATGGCGGCGCAGGATCGGTTGCTGCGCGCGGTCGAATATGGCGAGATCACGCGGATCGGCTCGTCGCGGCCGATGCGCGTCGACGTCCGGATCGTGGCCGCAACCAACGAGCATCTGCCCGACAAGGTCGATCGCCACGAATTCCGCGCGGATCTGCTCGACCGGCTGTCGTTCGAGGTGGTGACTCTGCCACCTCTGCGCGCGCGGACTGGGGACGTGGTGGTGCTGGCAGAGCATTTCGGCCGGCGCATGGCGTCCGAGCTGGGGCGCGAACGCTGGGAAGGCTTCGGCCCGGCGGCTATGGATGCGCTGATCGCCTATCGCTGGCCGGGGAATGTCCGCGAACTGCGTAACGTCGTCGAACGGGCGGTGTATCGTTGGGAACAGGCTGGGCCGATCGACGCGATCGAGATCGACCCGTTCCAGTCGCCGCATCGGCCGGGCGCGTCGACTGCGCCGAAGCCTATGGTTGTGGTGCCGCGCGCGGTCGAACCGGATGAAGGCGAGGACCCGGTCGTCGCGTGCGAAGAAGGCCCCTCGGACTTCAAGTCCCGCGTATCCCGCTTCGAGCGCGACCTGCTCTCCCGCGCGCTGTCGGAACACCGCTTCAATCAACGCGCCACAGCTGAAGCACTAGGCCTCAGCTACGACCAACTCCGCCACGCCCTGAAACGCCACGACCTTCTCAACGCGGGAGGCTGAACCGCCAACACCCGTCATCCTGACGAAAGTCAGGACCCCGAGCCAAGCAGGACAGCGTTCGTAACCCTGGGTCCTGACTTTCGTCAGGATGACGGGGTGGGGATCAGGCGCTTTTTCACACCAACCCCGCCACGCCCCGAAACGGCACGAACTGCTCAATGCGGGAGGCTGACCCCAACGTCCGTCATCCTGACGAAAGTCAGGATCCAGAGCCACGCAGGACGGTGCTTGTTACCCTGGATCCTGAATTTCGTCAGAATGACGGAGCGGGGGATCAGGCGCTCTTCCCAACCAACCCCACCAGCTTCTTCAACTTCGGCGCGACCACCGGCACCGTCAGCATCGTGCTCGCCAGCGCCATCAGCAGCAGCGCCGTGAACGTCTCATTCGTAATGATCTTCTTATCCAGCAGGATATTGACGAAGATGATCATGATCAGCGCCTTGGTCTGGAGCAGCCAGCCGATCGCCGATGCCTCGCCCGGCCGCCATTTCAGGATCCGCCCGGCGGCGTGAACCCCCGCCAGCTTGCCGCCGACCGACGCGACCAGCAGCAACGCCGCCGCGCCGAACACCGCGAACCCGCCGACCGCCCACTGCGTCTTCAGGCCCGTCGACAGGAAGAACACCGGCATCACCGCGAGCAGCACGAAGTGGCGGAACTGGTCCATCCTAGCGGTCGTGAACCATTTCGAATCGAGCACCGCGCCCGACAGGAACGCGCCGACCATGAAGTGCAGCCCCGCCCAGTCCGCCGCGAACCCGCAGCCGGCGAGCCAGATCAGGCTGACATACCAGCGATCGCGCTCCTCGATCATCGCCATGAGCTTACGCACCAACAGCGTCGCCACGGCGAACCCGAGCAGGAAACCACCTTGTCGCCCGACGCGCTCCCAATCGAGCAGGATCAGCGCGAGCACGCCCCAGATCGCGATGTCGTCGAGGCTCGCATAGCGCAGGATCCGCTGGCCGATCGGTTCGCGCAGGATCTCGAGCTTTTCGAGGAAGAGGACGAGGATGGGGAGGGCGGTGACCGCGCAGGCCATGCCGATACCGAGCACCACTTGCCACGTCGCGCCGTCCGGCCCGCGCCAGCCGGGGTAACGCAGCATCAACACCGCGGCGATGCTGCCGGTGATCAGCGGTACCGCCAGTGCCAGCCCCGCCGTGACGCCGGTTTCGCCGCGCCGTTTCCAGGCCTCGCCGAGATCGAGTTCGATGCCGGCGACCCAAACGAACATCATCACTGCCCACCACGCGATGCCGTTAAGCGACCCCAGCGTCGCGGGCGTGAAGACCGTCGCATAATAGTCGGGATACGCCGCGCCGAGCACGCCCGGCCCGAGGAGGATGCCGCCGAAGATCTGCACGACCACCAGCGGCGCCCAGTAATCGGTCCGCCCGAGCCTCCACACCAGATACGGCACGGTGAAGATGATGAGTATCGCGAGGAGGAAGACCTCCGTCGGCGTCATGGCGTGCATGTGGATCCCCCGCGCCGATCGGTTCCCCCCGCCGGCTTTGTTACGGTAGCGGTATTATGCGGATCGGACGGTAGCGGCAATACGCCGTTGCGACGGGATTGAACCGAACCTTTTGCGCCATTCCGGGGTGCGCCATTCCGGGACACGCAGTGCGCTGGCGGGTGTTGGGCCGATCGATCGCGGGTGATAGTCCTCGAGCCGCATCGTACCGCCGCGGCTGGTAGGCGCATCGTGACCGTGAAAGGACGTCCCATGAAACGATCGTTGCTGGCGCTTGCGCTGCTCTCCGTCCCGGCGCTTGCGCAGACCAATGCGCCGTTCACCGTCAACGGCCAGGGGTTCGCGAGCCTCCAGGACGCGGTGTCGTCGATCCAGCAGGGCACGGCGACGATCCTGATCGCGCCCGGTACCTACCGGCAGTGCGCGGTGCAGGCGGGCGGGCACATCACCTTCAAGGCGGTGCAGCCAGGGACCGCCATCTTCGACAGCGTCGCGTGCGAGGGGAAGGCGGCGTTCGTCCTGCGCGGGCTCGGCTCGGCGGTCGATGGCATCGTCTTTCGCGGGTACAGCGTGCGCGACGGCAATGGCGCCGGTATCCGGATCGAAATGGGCAACCTCACGGTGACCAACTCGATGTTCCTCAACAGCCAGGAAGGCATATTGGGCGGCGGGCCGACGACGAAGCGGATCACGGTCGATCGCTCCACCTTCTCCGGGCTGGGCCAGTGCGACGTGTCACCGGGCTGTTCGCACGCGATCTACCTTGCGAATGACGGCAGCGTGACGGTGACCAACTCGCGGTTCGAGCGCGGCACCGGCGGGCATTACGTCAAGCTGCGTAGCCCGACGGTGACGATCACCGACAACAGCTTCGACGATACGGGCGGCCGCAAGACGAACTACATGATCGATCTATCCGATGGCGGCACCGGCCTGATCGCACGCAACACGTTCGTGCAGGGTTCGCACAAGGAGAATCACAGCGGCCTGATCGTCGTGGCGGCAGAGGCCAAGACGTTCGGCTCGACCGGGCTGCGGATCGAAGGGAATGACGCGCGGTTGTCGCCCGGCGATGCGACCAGCCCGGCATTCGTCGCGGACTACAGCCATGACAAGCTGGCGATCGGGGCAAACCGCCTGGGGGCGGGGCTGCGGCCGTTCGAGACGCGCTGAGTTGGTCCGCGTCTACCCACTGTTCGTCACCCCAGCGAAACCTGCGGTATCCCGGTTGGGATGGGCTCGCGCGGTCATGGGGGAATCCCGGCTTTCGTTGGGATGACGGATTTCGTGGGAAGCAGCGCCAACCCAAAAGATTTGTTCTCCCGCAAAGGCGGGAGTCCAGCCTGCGCTCCCGCCTTCGCGAGAGAACAGGCTTGTCGGTAAGGCGCGGCGCTCAGTTAGCGCACGTGCTCGCGGCACTCGGGTCGAGATCCAGACACCGCCCGTCCAGCCCACTCACCGGCAACCCGATCGTCGCCGCCAAGGTCGGCACGATATCCACCGTCTCCACCGACAGCGGCTGCTCGAACCCGGTCATCCCCTTGCGCCAGAACAGGATCGGGACGCGGCGGTCGTAATCCCACGGCGACCCATGCGTCTCGACATAGCCGCCTGCCGGGGACACGATCGTCGTCACGCGCGGCTTGAGGAGCACCACCATCTGCCCCGACCGCTCCGGATAGAACGATGCCCGTGCCCGCTCGATCAGCGTCCACGTCTCGGGCGGGGACTTCGCCATCGGCGTCGCCATGATCTCAGCGGCGGAGTAGGCACCCGCGATCTGCGGCATCGCCCGATAGCGACGCAGCGCTTCGGCAAGCACCTTGGCCTGCGTCTTCGCCGGCAGCGTGTCGTCGATATACACGTCGCCTTCGGTCCCTAGTAGCACACTACCCGGCAGCCCCATGTCCTTCGCGATCGCGGTGCCGACCTGCTTGGCGAGGACGTTCTCGTCCATGTGCGCCTCCATCGGCATCGCGCGCTGCTGCTGGCGTTCGGTCGCGTCGTGCGCGCCGTGATCCGCAGTCAGCACGACCTCGTAGTCGACGCCGGTCTCGTCCATCACCGCAAAGAAATCGCCCAGCGTCTTGTCGAGCTGCGCCATCTGGATGCACATCTCGGTGCCCTGCGTACCGTAGGTATGCCCGACATAATCGGTCGCCGACGCGCCGATATCGATGATGTCGGTCTGCGGACCCTTGCCGAGCTTCATGTCCTGCACCAGCGCCGCCGCCATCGCGAACACCGCCGCATCGGAGGCTGGCGACACGCGGAAGCCCTTCGCGTCGCCGGCCTCGCGCTCGAAGCGCCCCTGGCCGTAGGTCTTGCCCGCGATCACGATCGGATGGTTTACGCCCGCGCAATAGCCGGGCAGCGGCAGCGCCGCCTGCGGCTTGGCGATCAGCGCGGCGACCGCGTCGCGCGTGCGCTGCACCGCCGGCGGCACCGCGCGCCCCGCGTACGAAACGTACGTCTTGCCGTCCCACCACCAGAGCTCGTCGACCTTGTGGCCGCCCATCATCACCGCCGCGCGATCCTTGCCCGCGACCGAGACCGAGCGCGCCCGCGGATCGCGCGCCTTCATCATCTCGCCCAGCGTCGGCACCTTCAGATGCATGTCTGACACGGTGTAGCTGTCGTGCGTGCTGCCGGTGACGCGTTCGTCCTCCGAGCAATAGACGACCTTGTCGGGCCGGCCGGCGCGCTGGTCGATCCAGTTGTTGGCGATGATCCCGGTATGCGCGGGCCGCATGCCGGTCAGGATCGTCGAGTGGCCCGGGCACGTCTCGGTCGCGGCATGGCTCTGATATCCGCTCGGAAACACTGCGCCGTTCAGCAACCGGGTGAAGCCGCCGGTATAGTGATTGCGATATTGCTGGAACAGGTCGGCGGCGAACTGGTCGACCGAGATCGCGACGATCAGTTTTGGCGGAGTCGTGGGGGTCGCCGCGGGGGGCGCCGCCGTCTGGGCAGAGACCGAAGCGGCCGAAGTCAGCAGGAGCGCGGCGATAAGTGCTTTCACGAACAGTCCTTTAGACAGCGATGACCATCGAGCGGGGCCGTCGCTTTGAAGTGCAATACGAGATCGTCACCGCTATGGCTTTGCGCGATGAACGAAACAAGGATGGCCATGCGCGGATTACGTTGCGCCGTGATGACGGTCTTGCTGGCCGTGTGTGGGCTGGCAAGCACGCCCGCGCTTGCGGAATCGCTGAACGGCTCCAGCCAGCATCTGATGATGAAGCTGGTCGCCGAGAGCGATCACCCGAAAGCCGGCGCGCCGCTGACGATCGCGCTCGCGACGACGCCCGAAACGGGCTGGCACGGCTATTGGCGCAACCCGGGCGATGCGGGCTTTCCGGCGACGTTCGACTGGACTTTGCCGACGGGCGCGAAGGCAGGCGAGCCCGAATGGCCGGTGCCGACGACGCTGCTGATCGCGGGCCTGATGAACTATGTCTACGAGGCGCCCTATGCGCCGCTTGTGACGATCCAGGTCCCGGCGGGGCTGGCGGCGGGGTCGAAATTCCCCATCCGCCTGAAGACGAGCTACCTCGTCTGCTCGGCGACGATCTGCGTACCCGAAGAGAAGGCGCTCTCGCTCGACCTCACCATCGGTGACGGCGCGCCATCGCAGGCCGCCGCGTTCGCAGGCTGGCGTCAGGCGATTCCAAAGCCGCTCGATGCCGGCGCGACCTACGCGGCGAGCAACGGGACGATGCGGATCGCGGTGCCGTTCCCGGCGGGCGCGAAGATCGACAAGGCGTATTTCTTCCCGGTCACCACCGGCGCGATCGAGAACGGCGCGGCGCAGACGGTCACGCGCGACGGCGACCGGCTGACGATCAGCACCAAGGTCGCGGCGAACGCCAAGGCTGGCGGACCGATCGAGGGCGTGCTGCGGATCGGCGACGGGCAGGGGCTCGGCGTCAAGGCGACGCCTGGTGCGGTGGCTGAAGCGGCCGGCGGTGACGCGACGAGCGCAAATGGCGAGAGCCTCTGGCTGACGGCGCTGATTGCATTCGCGGGTGCAGTGCTCGGCGGTCTGATCCTCAACATCATGCCGTGCGTCTTCCCGATCCTGAGCCTGAAGGCGCTCAGCCTCGCCCGTGGTGGTGCGAGCAAGAAGGACGCGCGCGGCGAGGCACTGGCCTATACCGCGGGCGTCGTGCTGGTCTGCCTCGGCCTCGGCGGTGCGATCCTGGCGCTGCGCGCAGGCGGGTCCGCGGTCGGCTGGGCGTTCCAGTTGCAGCATCCCGGCGCGATCGTCGCGTTGCTGCTGCTGAGCACCGCGATCGCGTTTAACCTCGCCGGGCTGTTCGAGGTGCCGACGCCGCGCTTTGCCGGTGAGAGTGGCGCAAGCGGTGCGTTCGCGACGGGCGCACTCGCCGCGTTCATCGCGACACCGTGCACAGGGCCGTTCATGGGCGCAGCACTCGGTGCGGCGCTGGTGTTACCGTGGCCGGCGGCGCTCGCTGTGTTCGGCGGGCTTGGGATCGGCTTGTCGCTCCCCTTCCTCGCGATCGGATTCATTCCGTCGTGGCGGCGCTGGCTGCCGAAGCCTGGCGCGTGGATGGAGACGTTCCGCCACATCCTGTCGGTGCCGATGTTCCTCACCGCGATCGCACTTGGCTGGGTGCTCGGACGCCAGACCGGCGTGGACACGCTCACGCTCGCACTGGTCGCGGTGCTGGCGGTCGGCGCGGTGCTGTGGATCGGCGGCTCTCGCCAGCGCAAGGGCAAGTCGTTCGGCGTGGTGGCGCAGATCCTGCTGCTGGTCGTGTTCGTTGGCAGCGCAGTGTTGATCTCGCGCGCGCCGCCTGTGTCCGCGAAAGTAGCGACTGCCGGCGACGAGGCGTTCACTGAGGCCAAACTCGCCTCCCTGCGTGCCGAAAAACGACCGGTATTCGTGTACTTCACCGCTGACTGGTGTCTGACGTGCAAGGTCAACGAGAAGGCGGCGATCGACACCGCCGGCGTCCGCGACGCCTTCGCCAAGCACAACGTCGCGGCGCTGATCGGTGACTGGACCGACGGCGACCCCGTGATGGGCCGCTTCATCCAGGCCCACAACCGCGCCGGCGTGCCGCTATATCTATACTACGCGCCGGGCGCAGCCGAACCCACCGTCCTCCCGCAGGTCCTCACGCCAGGCCTGCTCGAAGGCCTGGGCGCCTAAGATACGATCTTCTTCCCGATGGGGGAGGATTGGGCGAATACCAGTTCACAGAAGGACTTGTGCAGCGCAGCGATGCGTTGCAGCATGGAACCGCAACGCTTGATGGGGAATTGACCGTTTCGATGGGGAAACAAGCGTTCGACGAAATCATGGGGACACCGGGCGATACGACCGCCCGGCCCGAACTGGCGGCATTGTGCAAGTGGATCGAGGATACGCCTGACGCCGAACTGCGTCGCCGTCAGGAAGCTGCCGAGACGACGTTCCGGCAGCTCGGCATCACCTTTGCGGTGTACGGCGAGAACGAGGCGGCCGAGCGGATCATTCCGTTCGACATCGTCCCGCGCGTGTTCCTCCACGACGAATGGACGCGGCTTTCCGAGGGCTTGGTCCAGCGCGTCGAGGCGATTAACGCATTCCTCGACGACATCTACGGCGAACGACGCATTCTGAAGGAGGGCATCCTCCCCGAGGACCTCGTACTCGGCAACGCGCAGTTCCGGCCGGAGATCGCCGGCATGCGGCCGCCACACGGCATCTGGGCGCATATCTGCGGCATCGATCTCGTCCGCACCGGCCCCGACGACTTCTTCGTGCTCGAGGACAATGCGCGCACGCCGTCCGGCGTCAGCTACATGCTCGAAAACCGCGAAGCCATGCTCCGGCTCTGTCCCGAACTCTTCCGCGAATTCCGCGTGGCGGCGGTCGACAGCTATCCCGACCGCCTGCTCGAGACGATGAAGTCGGTCGCGCCGCACGGCACGGGCTCCAACCCGACGTGTGTTTTGCTGACCCCGGGCCACTATAACTCGGCCTATTACGAACACAGCTTCCTCGCGGATTCGATGGGGATCGAGCTCGTCGAGGCCGCCGATCTCGTGGTCGACGACGACGTCGTGTGGATGCGGACGATCGCCGGCCGGGTGAAGGTCGACGTGATCTATCGCCGGGTCGACGACGATTATCTCGATCCGCTCGTGTTCCGTCCGGATTCGGCACTCGGCGTGCCCGGGCTGATCGCAGCCTATGCGGCCGGCAACGTCGCGATCATGAACGCGCCGGGCAACGGCATCGCCGACGACAAGGCGATCTACAGCTATATGCCCGACATCGTGAAATTCTACTCGGGCGGCGAGTGCAAGCTTCGCAACGTCGAAACCTGGCGCTGCCGTGAACCGCAGGCGCTGAAGTACGTCCTCGACAACCTAGAACATGTCGTCGTCAAGCTGGTCGACGGCTCTGGCGGCTACGGAATGCTCGTCGGCCCGACCGCGTCGAAGCAGGAGATCGAGGATTTCCGCGCCGCGCTGATCGCCGAACCGCATCGCTACATCGCACAGCCCACGCTTGCCCTGTCCACCGTTCCGACGATGGCGGACGGCGGTTTGAGCCCCCGTCACGTCGATTTCCGTCCGTTCGTGCTGACCGGCTCGAAAGGCGTGCAAGTCGTGCCCGGAGGCCTGACGCGCGTCGCGCTCAAGGAGGGATCGCTGGTGGTCAATTCGAGCCAGGGTGGCGGGACCAAGGACAGTTTCGTGCTGATGGCGGATCAATCGCAGCGCATGGCGGCGGGCGGGATGACGCAGACGATGGGCGGCATGTCGCAATCGCTCGGTACGATGCTGCCATCGCCGGGAGCGGACTCCTGATGCTCTCGCGCACTGCATCGTCGCTCTACTGGCTCGGGCGCTATTTCGAGCGCGCGGACTTCATAGCGCGGCTGGTCGAGGCCACCGTACGCCTCGATGTGCTGTCTTCCCAGCCGGCCGGAGAAGCGGCGTGGGCGTCCGCACTCGCCGTCACCGAAACCGAAGAGCCGTTCGCGACGCTCGGCGCGGGCATGACGCAGACCGAGGTGGTCCGCTTCCTGACGCTCGATTCGAGTCATCCCGGTTCGATCGTCCGCTGCGTCGACATGGCGCGCAACAACGCAAAGGCAGTGCGCACCGCGCTGACTCGCGAGGCCTGGACTGCGATCAATCGCGCATGGCTGCTGTTCGAGAACCGGACGACGCCGCGCAGCACGACCGACCAGATGAACCTGGTCGAGGCGGTCAAGAACGAGACGCGCGGGTTCGAGGGCGCGGTCCACCGCATGCTGCGCAACCAGACGACGTGGTTCATCCGGCTCGGGCAGGCGGTGGAGCGCGCGGACAACACCGCGCGTCTGCTCGACGTCAAATACCATATCCTGCTCCCCGAGGGCGAACGACTGGGCGGCGCGATCGATCGCGACCAGTGGACGACGATCCTCCAGACCGTCTCCGCGGTCACCGCCTATCGCTGGCTGTATAATGACGGTCTGCGGCCTGCGGACGTCATCGACCTGTTGCTAGCGCGCGCGGAACTCCCGCGAAGCCTCGCTGCGTCGGTCGAAGAGACGGTCGACGTGCTCAACCTGCTGGCGAAACGCACGGGCAATCACGGGGAGGCGGACAGGATGGCACGGATGCGCGCGAGCCGGATGGGCAAGACCCGATCCGGCGAAGTGATCTCGTCGGGGCTGCATCAGTATCTGCAAGCCTTCATCGCCGAGAACGCGCTGCTGCACGGCGCGATTGGTCGCCAGTTCAAGTTCCTTTGATGCGATTGTCGATCGATCACCACACGATCTACCGCTTCAGCCAGCCGCAGGGCCGGCTCGTCCAGATGCTCCGGCTGACGCCCGAGAACACGCATGACCAGACCGTGGCGTCGTGGCGGATCGATGTCGATTGCGACGCCAGGCTGCGGCCGGGCAGGGACGGCTTCGGCAACGCGGTGACGATGTTGTACGCGGAGGGGCCGGTCGACGGGATCGAGATCACCGTGACGGGCGAGGTGCTGACCAGCCATTCGGACGGCGTATTGCACGGCGTCCACGAGACTTTGCCGCCTGCCGTCTATCTGCGCTCGACAGAGGCTACGGCACCGGATGCGACGATCGCCGAGTTCGCTGCCGATGCGGCGATCGGCGCGCGCGACCGGATCGGGGCGCTGCACCGGTTGAACCGCGCGCTGCACAAGCAGTTCGTCTTCGATGCCGGTCGTCCGGAACCGGGGCGGACCGCCGCCGCGGCATTTCGCGAGGACAGCGCGACGCCGCGTGACATGGCGCAGATGTTCGCGGTCGCCGCACGCTCGCTCGGCGCGCCTGCGCGGTATGTATCGGGCTATCATCACAACGATCACGAGGTCGTGCATCTGCCCACGCCGCACGGCTGGGCGGAGGCGTTCGTCGACGGGCTGGGCTGGGTAGGCTTCGATCCCTGCACGGGGATGTCGCCGGAGGAGCATTACGTTCGCGTCGCGATGGCGCTCGATGCGGCAGGAGCGGCGCCGGTGGCGGGCTCGCGGCTGGGCGAGGGTGGCGAGGAGCTCGACGTCGACGTGGTGGTCCAACGCGAGGACTAAGGTTGTTTTATCGCGAGGGCGGGGACCCAGACTTGGCCCCCGCCCTGGCGATAAAGCAAGAAGGGGTTACGCCAGCGCCGCGACCCGTGCCAGCGGCGTTACCAGATCCGCATCCTCCAGCCGCCGCCACCCCGCCGGCCCGAGCACTTCCAGCGGCCGGTACCGCGTCTTGTATTCCATCCGCGGCGAGCCCTTTACCCAATATCCGAGATACACGTACGGCAGCCCCGCATCGCGGGCGCGCAGGATATGGTCCATGATGATGAAGTTGCCGAGCCCCGGTCGCGCCGTGTCGTCGGCCGCGAAGAAACTGTAGACCATCGAGAGGCCGTCCGCCTGGCGATCGGTCAGGCAGGCGCCGATCAGCGCTCCCGGCACGCCGTCGACCGACCGATCGCGGTACTCGACGATCACCGAATTGACCGGCGAATGCTCGATCATGTCGGCGTAATCGTCCTCGTCCATGCCGGCCATCCCGCCGCCCGGATGCCGCGTGCCGAGGTAACGGCGGAGCAACTGAAACTGCTCGTCGGTCGCCCATGCCTTGCACGCGGTAATCTCGATATCGCCGAGCCGCTTCAGCAGTTTGCGCTGGGTCGCGTTGGGCACGAACTCATCGGTCACCACGCGGACCGAGACGCACGCCGTACACCCCGAGCAGGACGGCCGATACGCCACGCCCTGGCTGCGACGAAACCCGATCCGCCCTAGCGCATCGTTCAGTTCGTTCGCGTGCGGACCGGTCAGTTCGGTGAACACCTTTCGCTCCTGACGATCCGGCAGATACGGACACGGCGCAGGGCTGGTGACGAAGAAGCGCGGGAAACGAAAGGGCGCGGTCACCGAGCGGAAAGTCCTTCAGGCAGGCGCGATCAGCCGCGTCGCCTCGTATATGGCCGTCCACCGCAAACGTGCAATCGGTTTACCACGAATGTCGGTAAACGCGGTAAATCGCCGTATCAGAATGGGATCACGCCAGCTCGACGGTCGACGTCTCGTACCCGCCAGCCCGCAATGCCCCCACCAGCCGATCGAGGTGCGCCCGGTCGCGGAGCTCGCATTCGATGTCGGTGATGAGCCCTTTCGCCGGCAACGTCGTGAAGACGCGCTGGTGATAGATTTCGATGATGTTGACGCGTTCCTGGTCGAAGATCCGCGCGACATGGAAGAGCGCACCCGGCTTGTCCTGCAACCGGATCCGCAACCGCGCGAGCCGCCCCGACCGCGCCAGATCGCGCAACAGCACGTTGGCGAGCAGCCGCGTATCGATATTGCCCCCGCACAGCACGATGCCGACGGTCTTGCCCGCGAACCGCTCGGGATGCGACAGCAGCGCGGCGAGCCCGGCGGCACCGGCGCCCTCGACCACGGTCTTCTCGATCTGGAGCAGCAGGCTGACGGACTCTTCCAGGCTGCGTTCGCTGACGAGGACGATCTCGTCGACCAGTTCGGCGACGATCTTCGAGGTGATCGCGCCCGGCTCCTTGACCGCGATGCCCTCGGCCAGCGTATCGCCCGCGCACGCCATGTCCGTGCCGTTGATGCGGTTGTACATCGACGGGAACAACTCGGCCTGCACGCCGACGACCTCGATCGGGTGACCGCCCGGCGCTTCGCTCAAAGCTCGCGCGACCGTCGACATGCCCGAGATCAGTCCGCCGCCGCCGATCGGGATGACCAGAGTATCGAGCTGCGGCACGTCCTGCAGCATCTCGATCGCGACGGTGCCTTGCCCTGCGATGACGCGCGGGTCGTCGAACGGGTGGACGAAGGTGAAGCCGCACTCGCCTTCGAGGATGCGAGCGTGGGCATAGGCCGCGTCGAACGTCTCGCCGTGCAGCACGACGTTGGCGCCGTGGCCCTCGGTCTGCATGACCTTCACGGTCGGCGTGTTGGTCGGCATCACGATCGTCGTCGGAATGCCCAGGCGGTTGGCATGATAGGCGAGGCCCTGCGCGTGATTGCCCGCCGACGCGGCGATGACGCCCTTCGCGCGCGCTTCGGCCGACAGCTGCAACAGCGTGTTGAGCGCGCCGCGCTCCTTGTACGCCGCGGTGAACTGGAGGTTCTCGAACTTCAGATACACCGTCGCGCCGGTCATCTTGCTCAGCGTCTTGCTGATCAGCGTCGGCGTGCGGACGATCGAGTCGCGGATCCGGTCATGCGCGACGCGGACGTCGTCGATCGAGACGGGGAGGGTGGGTGCCGCTACGGCAGCGTGGGTAGCCATGTCCGACCCGCTAGACCATCTGGCGCGCGTGGGAAACACCGCTTATGCGCGGACGCTATGGCAAAACTGGCATTCATCGGAACCGGCGTCATGGGCGCGCCGATGGCGGGACACCTCGCCGCGGCAGGGCACGACGTCACCGTCTATAATCGGACTCAGGCCAAGGCGTTGGCATGGGCCGATAAATCTGGCGGCAAGGTCGCCGACACGCCGGCCGCCGCGGCGAAGGATGCCGATGCGGTGTTCGCCTGCGTCGGCAATGACGACGATCTGGCCTTGGTCACTTTAGGCGAGGACGGCGCGTTCGCCGCGATGCGCGACGACGCGGTGTTCGTCGATCACACGACGGTCTCCGCCTCGATCGCGCGGCGGCTCGCGGGCGAGCGCACGCTGGTAGTCGACGCCCCGGTGTCGGGCGGACAGGCGGGCGCGGAGAACGGCAAGCTCTCGATCATGTGCGGCGGATCGGCCGAGGCGATGGCGAAGGCCGAACCCTTCATGCGGGCCTATGCCGCGCGCATCGTCCACGTCGGCGAGGCGGGGGCTGGCCAGACGACCAAGATGTGCAACCAGATCGCGATTGCCGGCGTGATTCAGGGCGTCGCTGAATCGCTGCGGTTCGCGCAAAATTCGGGGCTCGATCTCGACAAGGTGTTCGACGCGATCTCGGGCGGCGCGGCGCAGAGCTGGCAGATGGTCAATCGCTGGCCGACGATGGCGAAGGACAAATTCGACTTCGGTTTCGCGGTTGACTGGATGCGCAAGGATCTCGGGCTGGCCCTAGACGAGGCGCGGCGCAACGGCGCTGTGCTGCCGGTCGCAGCGCTGGTCGATCAATTCTACGCCGATGTTCAGGCCATGGGCGGCGCCCGCCAGGATACGAGCGCGCTGGTACGGAGATTGCCGAAGTGAAGCGTTATCTCATCTCTGCGGCCATCTTCGCGCTGCTCCCGACACCAGCTTTTGCCGATGGAATCGTCGACAACGTCAACGGCATCACCGTCGCCGACGGTGGCCGCGTGATCCACTTCAAGGCGATCCTGGTCGACAAGGACGGTCGCGTCACGCGGCTCGTGCCCCCCGGCGAGGAAGCCCCCAAGCTGAGCCGCAAGGAATTAAAGAAGAACGCTGGCAAGCCGCTCTACGACTGGCGTGTCGACATGGGCGGCAAGACGGTGCTGCCGGGCTTCGTCGACGCGCACGGGCATGTTCTCGAACTCGGCTTCGGCGCGCTGTCGCTCGATCTTTCGATGACCAAATCGCTCGACGAGGCGAAGGCGCGGATCGCGGCGTACATCGCGGGCAATCCCGATCGCAAATGGATCCTCGGGCGCGGCTGGAACCAGGAGGTCTGGGGGCTGGGTCGCTTCCCGACCGCCGCCGATCTCGAATCCGTCTCGGGCGGGCATCCGATCTGGCTGTCGCGCGCCGACGGCCATGCCGGCTGGGCGAACCGCGAGGCCATGCGTGAGGCCGGTGTCACCGCCGCCACCGTCTCGCCTTCCGGCGGACGCATCGAGAAGACCGGCGGCGCCCCCGCGGGCGTGTTCGTCGACGGCGCGCAGGCGCTGATCGAGAAGGTCGTACCACAACCGCTTCCCAAGGAGCGCGACGCCGCGTTCCTGACCGCGCAGAGCATCCTGCTCGGCTACGGCGTCACCGCTGTCGCCGACATGGGCACCACCCTCGACGACTGGCTCACCTATCGCCGGATGGCGGACATCGGCGGGCTTCGCGTCCGCATCATGAGCTATGCGATGGGCGTCGAGACCGCCAGCCGGATCGGCGGCAAGGGGCCGACGCCGTGGCTGTACAATGATCACCTGCGGATGGGCGGCGTGAAGCTCTATGCCGACGGCGCGCTCGGGTCGCGCGGCGCGTGGCTGCTGAAACCCTACTCGGACGCACCGGGCCAGTCGGGGCTCGGCTTCCTGACCGACGACCAGCTTCAGAACCAGATGAGCCGCGCGGCGATGGACGGGTTCCAGGTCGCGGTTCATGCGATCGGCGACAAGGCGAACCGGGAAGTGCTCGACGCGATCCAGGTCGAGAGCGAGACCTATACCGGCGATCGCCGCTGGCGGGTCGAGCATGCGCAGATCGTCGATCCGACCGACCTGCCGCGCTTCGGCAAGTTTGGCACGATCGCCTCGATGCAGCCCACGCAGGAAACCAGCGACCGGACGATGGCGGAGGCACGGCTCGGCCCGAACCGGCTGACCGGCGCCTATGCATGGAAATCTATGCTGACCAACGGAGCGAAGCTCGCCTTCGGGACCGACTTCCCGGTCGAGAAGCCCGATCCGTTCGCGACCTGGGCGGCGGCGTTCACGCGGCAGGATGCCGATGGTCAGCCACAGGGTGGTTGGCAACCGCAGGAACTCGTCACGCGCGAACAGGCTTGGTGGGCGATGACCGGTGCGGCGGCCTATGCCGGGTTCGCGGAGAAGCAGTTCGGTGCGCTCGCCCCGGGCCAGCGCGCGGACTTCATCGTCGTCGATCGCGATCCGACGATGGCCTCGCCGACTGACCTGCGCGCCACGAAGGTCAGCGAGACGTGGATCGGCGGGGAGAAGGTCTGGGTGCGCAAGTAACCGCGCGGGTTACTGGCGCATCCTGATCAACCCCTCCTGCGCGACGCTGGCGACGAGCCGGCCATCGCGTGAGAAAATACGCCCGCGGTTGAACCCGCGGGCATGTCCGGACCACGGTGCGTCGCAGGCATAGAGCAGCCAGTCGTCGGCGCGGAAATCCTCGTGCAGCCACAGCGAATGATCGAGGCTGGCCGTCTGCAGCCCCGGCGTGATCCAGTTGACGCCGTGCGGCAGCAGCGCGGTACCGAGCAACGCCATGTCCGACGCATAGGACAGGATCGCGCGGTGCATCGCCGGGTCGTCACCGATCGGTGCGACGAGGCGGAACCAGTTGGCATGCGCCGCGGGCTGCGGAACGGGCTCGATCCAACTGCGCGGGTTGACCGGACGGATCTCGATCGGCCGCTGGCGCAGCATGTGCGCGCGGAACTTCTCGGGGATGCCGTCGATGCTCTCCAGGCGCAGTTCGCGATCGGAGCGCAGGTCTTCGGGCGGGGCGACATCGGGCATCGCGTCTTGATGATGGAGGCCGTCCTCCGGCGTCTGGAACGACGCCGCCATGTTGAGGATCGGCTGCCCCTTCTGCATCGCGATCACGCGGCGGGTGGCGAAGCTCCGCCCCTCGAAGTCGCGGACGACGCGGTAGACGATCGGGTAGTCCTCGTTACCCGGCCGCATGAAATACGCGTGGAGGGAATGCGCGGCCTTGGGGGCTTCCGTCGAGCGTTGCGCGGCTTGGAGAGCCTGCGCGATCACCTGCCCGCCGAACACGCGGCCGACCCCGCCCGGCTGGCGCTTGCCGACGTAGAGATCGGTATCGACCTCCTCGATCTCGAGCAGGTCAACGAGCCCCTGCGCGAGTGCTTCGGGCGACGTATCGGCAGTATCCAAGCTCATCTGACCTCCGTGTTCACCCGCCTTCGCGGGGACACAAGTTCTGGTCAATACCCCGCCGCTACCGCCAGCCGATCCGCATGGAAGTTCGCATCCCCGAACATCTCAGCCAGCACCCGCGCGCGCTTCATGTAGAAGCCGATGTCGTATTCGTCGGTCATGCCGATACCGCCATGCATCTGCACGCCTTCCTGCACGCTGAGCGTTGTCGCCAGCGCGGTCATAGCCTTGGCCACCGACACCGCCTCGTCCGCGCGGTCGCTGCCGAGATCGAGCAGTTGCTGCGCCTTGAGAACGGCGGCCCGCGCCACCTCCATCTCCGAATACAGATGCGCGGCACGGTGCTGGAGCGCCTGGAAGCTGCCGATCAGCGTCCCGAACTGCTTGCGCTCCTTCATATAGCCGATGGTCATGTCCATCGCCCCACCACCGACGCCGAGCAACTCGGCCGACGCCCCGGTCCGACCTGCGCGCAACAGGCGATCGAGCGGCGTACGACCGGCATCGACCTCGCCGATCACCGCATCAGCGTCGACCTCGACTCCTTCGAACTCCAGCCGAGCAGCGAGGCTCGAATCAGCAAGGCGTTCGGCGTTCGCGGTCAGCCCGGCAGCATCCTTCGGCACGGCGAACAACGTGATGCCATCCTTGTCGTCGGCACTACCGCCGGTACGCGCGGCGACGATGATCAGGTCGGCGGTGTGGCCGTGCGTAACGAAGCGCTTCGCGCCGGTCAGCTTGAACCCGTTGCCCGAGCGTTCGGCGGTCATCGCCACGGTGTCGCGGTGCTTGGCGCCCTCGTCGATCGCGAGTGCCGCCACGGTCTCGCCGGCGATGATCCCCGGAAACCAGCGCTCCGCCTGCCCCGTACCCTTAAGCGCTTCGACTGCGGCAACCGCGGTGGAGAGGAACGGGGAGGGGGACAGGTTGCGCCCGATCTCCTCCAGCACCACGCCCGCCTCGACATGGCCGAGCCCGAGCCCGCCCTGGTCCTCGCCGATCAGGATGCCGGTAAAGCCCATCTCCGCGAACTGCTTCCATAGTTCGCGCGAGAACCCGGTCGCGTCCTCGGCGTCGCGCAACGCGCGCATGTGGCTGACCGGCGCGTGCTCTGCGACGAAATCGCGGATGGTGTCCTGCAGGACGGTCTGGTCGTCGTCTAGATACAGTGGCATTTCAGGGTACTCCGTCGCCCCGAAGACTTCCGTCACCCTAGCGAAAGCTGGGGTATCATGCGGCAGGGGGGCGTTCCGTTACGGGGAGACCCCAGCTTTCGCTGGGGTGACGTGCTGGGGGCGGGTTGCGAGAGTTTGCGTCAGGCAGGCAATTCCAGGATCCGCTTGGCGATGATGTTGAGCTGGATCTCGCTCGTCCCGCCCTCGATCGAATTCGCCTTGGTCCGCAGCCACGACCGCGGGATCGCCCCGCCACGCGACCGATCGCTGTCCCATTCGAGCGCATCCGACCCGCCCGCCGCCATCATCAATTCGTACCGACCCTTGTTCAGCTCGGTACCGTAATATTTCATCATGCTCGGCTGGGCCGGATGCGCCTTGCCCGCCTTCAGCTCGTCGATGAACCGCTCGGACATCGCCCCGAACGCCTTCGCGCGCACCTCGAACAGCGCGATCGACGCGCGCAACAGCGGATCGGCCAGCCGCCCGTCATGCCCGAGCCCGACGGTCGCGATCGCCCCGTCGATCAGCGGATTGCCGCCGCTCGACGCCAGCCCCATCCCCGAGATCATCTCGCGCTCATGCCCGAGCAGGTATTTCGCGACGTCCCAGCCCTTGTTCTCCTCGTAGACGCGGTTGACCTTGGGCACTTCGACATTGTCGAAGAACGTTTCGCAGAACGGCGAATTGCCGCTGATCAGCAGGATCGGCTTGGTCGACACGCCCGGTGAGGCCATGTCGAACAGCACGAAGCTGATCCCGCCCTGCTTCGAGGTCTTGTCGGTGCGGACGAGGCAGAAGATCCAGTCGGCCTTGTCGGCGTAGGAGGTCCACACCTTCTGGCCGTTGACGAGATAATGATCGCCCTTGTCCTCCGCCGAGGTGGCAAGCCCGGCAAGGTCCGACCCCGCATTCGGCTCCGAATAGCCCTGGCACCAGCGGATCTCGCCGCGCGCGATCTTGGTGAGGTGGTCGAGCTTCTGCCCCTCGGTACCGTATTTCAGCAACGCCGGCCCGAGCATCGAGATCCCGAACGAATTGAGCGGGTTGCGCGCCTTTATGGCCGCCATCTCTTCGCGCAGGATTTTGGTCTCAGCAGGTGACAGGCCACCGCCGCCATACGCCTTGGGCCAGTCGGGGACGGTCCAGCCCTTCGCCGCCATCTTGTCGAGCCACTCCTTCTGCGCGGGGCTCGAAGGCTTGAACTGACGCCCGCCCCAGCAGACGTCGTCCTCCGAGCGCACCGGCTTGCGCATCTCGGGCGGGCAATTCTCCGCGAGCCACGCGCGGGTTTCGGTACGGAAGGTGTCGAGGTCGGTCATGAGCGCATCCTGTCCTCTGTTATCTGTCATCGTCTCGTCCGCTGCCTCGTCTCCCGTCACCCCAGCGAAAGCTGGGGTATCCCCCTTGGCAGTCGCTGCGACCCTAAGGGGAGATCCCAGCTTTCGCTGGGATGACGGGGCTTGGGATGGGCGGGCAGTAGAAGTTACTTGATCTTACCGGCGGTTGCGGCTGCATCCTTCAACGACTTGGCAACGGTGAACCCGTATTTCTCCAGCCCGGCCACGACCTTCGCCAACCCCTCGGACTGCGCCCAGAACATCGGGCCGCCGCGGTATACCGGCCAGCCGTAGCCGTAGATCCAGACCACATCGACGTCTGACGCACGCTGTGCCTTGCCCTCTTCGAGTATCAGCGCGCCTTCGTTGACCATCGTGTAGAGCGTCCGCACAACGATTTCCTCGTCGCTGATCTCGCGCGGCGTGACGCCCGACTTCTTGCGGAAATCGTCGATGATCTCGGTGACGCGCGCAGAGTTCGACGGCGTCCGCTTCTCGTCGTAATCGTAGAAGCCCGCCTTGGTCTTCTGACCCCAGCGATTCTCCGCCGCGAGGGCGTCGCGGATGTTCTCGATCCGGCTCGGGTCGCGGTGCCAGCCGATGTCGACGCCCGCCAGATCGCTCATCTGGAACGGCCCCATCGGCATCCCGAACGCGACATGGACCTTATCGATCTGCTCCGGGCTCGCGCCTTCCAGCAGCAGCTTGGTCGCCTCGACCTGACGCGGCATCAGCATGCGATTGCCGATGAACCCGTAGGTGACGCCCGCCACCACGGCGACCTTCTTGATCTTCTTCGCGAGCGCCATGACCGTCGCCAGTACGTCGTCGGCGGTCTTGTCGCCGCGCACCACCTCGAGCAATTTCATCACGTTGGCCGGCGAGAAGAAGTGCATCCCGACGACGTCCTCGGGCCGCTTGGTGCACGCCGCGATCGCATCAATGTCGAGGTACGACGTGTTCGACGCCAGGATCGCGCCCGGCTTGGCGATCGCGTCGAGCTTGGTGAAGATCTCCTTCTTCACCTCCATCGTCTCGTAAACCGCCTCGATGATCAGGTCGCATTCCGCCAGATCGACGAAGTCCAGAGTTGGCTTCAGCGCGCCCATCGCCTGCTCGACCTGCTCGGGCTTCATCCGGCCCTTGGCGGCGGTCGCCTCGTAGTTCTTCCGCACGACGCCGGTGCCGCGGTCGAGCGCGTCCTGCTGCATCTCGACAATCGTGACCGGGATGCCCGCGGACAGGAAGTTCATCGAGATGCCGCCGCCCATCGTGCCCGCGCCGATCACGCCGACGCGCTTGATCTCGCGCAGCTTGGTGTCGGCGGGGACGTCGTCGATCTTGGCGGCCTGGCGCTCGGCGAAGAAGATGTGGCGTTGTGCGGCGGATTGCACGCCGGTCATCAACTTCATGAATTCCTGGCGTTCGAAGGCGATACCTTCCTCGAAGCTGGAGCCGTCGGCGGCCTTCTCGACGCAGGCGATGTTGGCAGCCGGCGCGTCGAAGTTACGGAAACGACGGGCGTTCTCCTTCTTGAACGCAGCCACGGCATCCGGATCGGCCTGCGCGGTTTTCTCGGACGCGCGGGGCAGGGGGCGCTTGGTCGCGATCTCGCGTGCGAACGCGACGGCATCGGCTTCGAGTGAGTCCTCGCCGACGATCTTGTCGATCAGCCCGGCGTCGAGCGCCTTCTTCGCCGAGATCGGATCGCCCTTCGCGGTCATCTCCAGCGCGAGCTTCGCCCCGGCGATCCGCGGGATGCGCTGCGTGCCGCCCGCACCAGGCAGCAGGCCGAGCTTCACCTCGGGCGTACCAATCTTCGCCGAAGGGACGGCGACGCGGTAATGGCAGCCGAGCGTCACTTCGCAGCCGCCGCCGAGCGCGGTGCCGTGGATCGCCGCGACGACGGGCTTCGACGACGCCTCTATCATGTCGACGACGGCGGGCAGGCCGGGCTCGACCATCTCCTTGCCGAACTCGGTGATGTCCGCGCCCGCGAAGAACGTGCGGCCATCACAGCGGATCACCATCGCGGTGATGCTGTCGTCGTTCACGCCTTCCTTGATCGCCGCTTCGAGGCCCTGCCGGACCGCAGCACCGAGCGCGTTGACGGGAGGGTTATTCGAGATGACGACGAGCACGTCGTCATGGCGTTCGGTGCGGATCGGGCTGGTCATGGAGTCTCCTGTGTTTTGAATGTCATGCCAGCGGAAGCTGGTATCTCCTCGTAATTGGGAGACCCCAGCTTTCGCTGGGGTGACGGGGAAGTTTGGGCTGGGTCAGGCCATTCGATTGCTCAGGTCATCGCGGCGTAGATCATCGTCTTCAGTTCGCGGCGGATGGGATAGAAACTGCTCGGCGAGAGCTGCGTCATGAACACCATCGACAGGCGCTCGACGGGGTCGACGAAGAACGCGGTCGAGAACATCCCGCCCCAGTAGAACTCGCCTTTCGACCCCGGCACCATCGTCTTCGCGACGTCGTCCGTGATCGCGAACCCGAGCCCGAAGCCGGTACCGGCGTTCGATGCCTCGCTGAACAGCGACTTCGACATCGCCGCGAGATCGGATTTTCCGGGCAGGTGGTTCTGCGTCATCAGGTCGAGCGTCTTGCGTCCGAGGATGCGTGCGCCGTCCAGTTCGCCACCGTTCAGCAGCATCGTGTTGAAGCGGTGGTAATCGAGCGCGGTCGAGACGAGCCCACCGCCGCCGGACACGAGCTTCGGCTGCCGGCTCCAGGCGCTCTCCGCCCCGCGATCGTACATCACGCGGCCCTTGCCGGGCGCAAGCGTGTAGCAATCGGTCAGGCGATCGAGCTTGTCGGCCGGAACCTGGAAGAAGGTGTCGTCCATCTTCAGCGGTGCGAAGATGCGCTCTTTGAAGAACTGGTCGAGCGGCAGGCCCGACACGCGCTGCACGACCGCGCCGAGCACGTCGGTCGCGACCGAATAATTCCACGCGGTGCCGGGCGAGAATTCGAGCGGAATCTTCGCCAGCGCGCCGATGAAGCCGTCGAGGTCATACCCGCCATGCCAACCCTCGATCTTGCCCTCGCGGTACGCGGCATCGACGTTCGACCGGTTCTGGAAGCTATAGGTCAGCCCCGAGGTGTGGCGGAGCAGGTCGACCATCCGCACCGGTTCGGCGGTTGGCCTGGTCACGAACGGCACGCCGCCGCCACCGCCATCATAGACGCCGATATCCTTGAACTCGGGCAGCACGTGGTGGACCGGCGTATCGACCGCGACGAGGCCCTGTTCGACCAGCATCATGAACGCGACCGAGGTGATCGGCTTGGTCATCGACGCGATCCGGAACAGCGACCCTTCGTCGACGCTCTTGCCGCCCTCACGCGCCGCGCCCGCATTCGAGAAATGGACGATCTCGCCGTCGCGCGCGATCAGCAATTGCGCGTTCGGCAGTTTGCCCGAATCGATGTACCGCGTCTGGAGCAGCGTATCGATCGCCGCCAATCGGCTCGCATCGAAGCCATGCGCCGCAGCCTTGGCGATTCTCATGATTCGATCGTTCCCGCCATCACTCGCTCCATACCCCTAGTTCGAACTCGGTGCCTCTATTGCCTTGAGTGCGGCAGGAATCAACTATAACCTGTCTTCGAACAGGCGATAAGCCAAACCCGAAATTCAACTCTGGAGTCAACCGGTCTTGGCAAGCGAACCGATCATTGCACTCGATCCCTCCTGGCCGGCGATGTCGCTCGCCGATGCCGAGCGAATGCTGACCGCGCCCGGCGCGAAGTTCGAGATGGAGATGCTGACGATCGACGGCATCGAGACGCGCATCTGGAAGAACGCGCCGCCGTCGTTGCGCTGGCTGGCCGAGGCGGCGCGCGCGCATGGCGAACGGGTCTTCACGGCGTATGAGGATGAGCGCGTCACCTACGAGGCGAACTTTCGGGCGATCGCGGTGCTGGCGCACCGGTTGCGCGAGATGGGGATCGGCCCCGGCGACCGCGTCGCGCTGGCGATGCGCAACCTGCCCGAATGGCCGGTCGCGTTCTTTGCGGGCGCGAGCATCGGCGCGATCATGGTGCCGCTCAACGCGTGGTGGACCGGCGCGGAGATGGAATATGGCCTCGCCGATTCTGGCGCGCGCGTGCTGATCACAGATGACGAGCGGCATCATCGGCTTGAGGCTGCGTATGCGACGCTGCCGGCGCTGGAGCATGTGTTCGTCGCGCGCGCGGCGGAAGCGCTGACGGGGATCGTGACGCGGCTCGAGGACGTGATCGGGACGCCGCACGACTGGGCTGCGCTACCCGACGTAGGTCTGCCCGAGGCGACCATCGCATCCGACGACGATGCAACGATCTTCTACACCAGCGGCACCACCGGCGCGCCCAAGGGGGCACTTGGCACGCACCGCAACATGATGTCGAACATCCTGTCGGGGGGGTATTCGTCGGCACGCTCGTTCCTGCGCCGCGGCGAGGCACCGCCCGAACCGACGCCGCGCGTGACGCTGACGGTGATTCCGCTGTTCCACGTCACCGCCTGCTCGGCGGGAATGATGGGGGTGATCGCGACCGGCAGCACGATGATCTTCATGCGCAAATGGGACACGATCCGCGCGATGGAGATCATCGAGCGCGAGAAGGTCAACATCACCGGCGGCGTGCCGACCATCGCGTGGCAGCTTCTGGAGCATCCCGACCGTGGCCGCTACGATCTCTCCTCGCTCGAATCGATCGCCTATGGCGGCGCGCCCGCTGCCCCCGAACTGGTGAAGCGCATCCATGCCGAGTTCGGCGCGATGCCCGGCAATGGCTGGGGCATGACCGAGACGATGGCGACCGTCACGCATCATGGCGGCGAGGATTACCTCAACCGCCCGACCAGCGCGGGACCTCCGGTCGCGGCGGCCGACCTGAAGATCGTGGCGGACGACGGCGTGACCGAGATGCCTCCGGGCGAGGTCGGCGAACTCTGGGCGCGCGGACCGATGATCGTGAAGGGGTACTGGAACAAGCCCGACGCGACCGCCTCGACCTTCGTCGACGGCTGGGTGCGGACCGGCGATCTCGCGCGCCTCGACGACGAAGGATTTTGCTACATCGTCGACCGGGCCAAGGACATGATCATCCGCGGCGGCGAGAACATCTACTCCAGCGAGGTCGAGAACGTCCTCTACGCGCACCCCGCAGTAACCGACGCGGCGCTGATTGGCATCCCGCACCGGATCCTCGGCGAGGAGCCGGCTGCGGTGGTCCATCTCGCACCGGGGGCGGTGACGACCGAGGCGGAGTTGCAGGGCTGGGTGCGGCAGCATCTGGCAGCGTTCAAGACGCCGGTCGCGGTACGCTTCGTGCATGAGACTTTGCCGCGGAATGCGAACGGGAAAATCCTGAAGAAGGACCTGCAGGTGCTGTTCGAGGACCGGGTGGGGGTGTCGGCGTAGGAGACCGTACCTGATACTGCTCCGTCATCCTGACGAAGAGCGGGGGGCTTGGGATCAAGACATGATCGGACATGCTGCGGTCTTTTCGAGGAATTCCATCGCGCTGGCGCCGCGCGCGGCTTGAATGCCGACCGCGTTTACGGGATGGGAGTGGCAAAGGAATTGCCATGACGGACGAGGGTCTTCGCCAGGAAACGCACCAGCCGGGGGGCGGGGACGGCGTCGTTGCGGAAGGTCCGCCGGCCGAGAGTGCGTTCGGGCTGCCGATCGCGGTCGGGGTCGAGGATGCGATGCGAATTGCGCAGCGTCGCGATCGGTTGCTCGCGGCGTTGACGCTGACCGCGGGTGTCGGGCTGATCCTCGCCACGCCGTTCGCGCTGAAATCGGGGGCGGAGTTTTTTCTGCCGCTCACCATCGCGCTCGTTATTTCCGTGGCGCTCGTGCCGGTGCTGGAATGGCTCGAGCGGCGTCACGTACCGTCGCCGCTGGCCGCGATATTGTGTCTGCTGGTGTTCCTGATCGCGGCGAACATCGCGATCGCCGCGATCCTCGTGCCTGCGACCGACTTCTTCCGCCTGCTGCCGACCCGGTTGGACCGGATCCAGAGCAACCTCGCACCGCTGCTCGATTTGTATTCGAGCCTCGAGAAATACGTGAACAAGACGCTGCGGCAGGTCGCATCGACGCCGATCAAGCAGCCGGCGACCGCAGGGGTCGCCGCGCCGGGGTCGATCCTCGAACTTGCGGCGACGTCGGCGCCGGCCGTGATCGTACAGTTCCTGTTCGGCGTGCTGATCGTGTTCTTCTTCCTCTCGGGCTGGACGCGGATGCGGCGGCAGACGATCACTGGGCGGACCAGTTTCGACGGCGCGATGGCGACGGCGCGCGTGATCCAGGACATCGTCGACGACGTGTCGGCGTACCTTGGCACGATCACGCTGATCAACATCGTGCTCGGGATCGTCACCGGGACCGCGCTGTGGTTTATCGGCATGCCGTATCCGGCGATGTGGGGCGGGATCGTCGCGCTGCTCAATTACATCCCGTATTTCGGGCCGGTGATCGGTGCGTTCCTGCTCGCGCTGGGCGGGCTGATGACGTTCTCGGACATCTGGATGGCGATGCTGCCGCCGGCGCTGATGTACGGGCTGCACCTGGTCGAGGCGAACGCGATCACGCCGTTCGTGGTCGGGCATCGGCTGACGATCAGTCCGTTGCTGATCCTGATCTCGCTGAGCTTCTGGGGATGGGTGTGGGGCACGTCGGGCGCGTTGCTCGCGGTTCCGCTGCTGATCATCATCCAGACGATCGTGAAGGCCGCTGGCAAGCCCGACATCGCCGGCTTCCTGTTCGAGCACGGGACGCTGGTGCAGCCCAAGACCGGGCGAAATCGCCGTCGTGGCGACCCGCCCGAGGCACAACGTGAAACTGGCGGATAATTTGGGTTGACGGTATCCGAACCCTCGCCTAGTTGCCGCCTCCACGCTGTTTCAGCGGGTGTAGCTCAGTTGGTTAGAGCGCCGGCCTGTCACGCCGGAGGTCGCGGGTTCGAGTCCCGTCACTCGCGCCATCGTTTGCCCTGACCGGGTAGATGGTTCGAGATAGTGTTGAGGTTTTGACGAGCCTTCCCGCGTGCCCCTTGGGGGCGCTAGGGTTCGTCATTGGGAATGCGGGTGTAGCTCAGTTGGTTAGAGCGCCGGCCTGTCACGCCGGAGGTCGCGGGTTCGAGTCCCGTCACTCGCGCCACCCTGTAGGGTGGGCGAGACCCTTCAAAGTTTTGGATGCTGCGAGCATCCAGTCCCACCGCTTGGTCAGGACCATTCCTCCACCCATACCGTTCGTGCTGAGTAGAGACCGAGTAGCTCAGTCAGGATCGTATCGAGGGCTCGTATCGAAGCATGGGTTCCGTTGCGCTAACCTTTCCTTCGATACGCCCCCTCGATACGCCGCTACGCGACTACTCGGTGGCTACTCGGGACGAACGGTAGGGGGGGCGAACGGAGCGCGTCGGTTCGTGGGAGACGGCAGGCGGGGCTGGGTTACCGCCCGAGTTCCATCCAGCGCAGTACCGGCTTCAGCGGTGCTATCCAGATCAGGCCGGTGAACAGGTAGAATACCAACTGCGCCAGCCAGTGCCAGCTGCCGACGATGTTCGACAGGCTGACAATGGCCACGCACCACACCAGGATCAGGAGCAGGATGCCGAGCATGCCGACGGGTTTGCGCCAGGTTGGCGTCATGGCGTGATCCAGTCTGATTCGGTGGCGATGGCGTGGAGCGGGACGTCCCACGGGTCTGGAGTCAGCGTGTCGACTTCCTGCACCGACAACGCAACCCCGACGCGCCACGCGTTCGGGTGGGCAAGGAAGGCGCGGTCGTAATAGCCGGCGCCCTGGCCGATCCGGTTGCCGCTGCGATCGAAGCCGACGAGCGGCGTCAGGATGATGTCGGGTTCAAGTTCTGCGGCGTCTTCGGCGGGCTGGTGCAACCCGAATGGCCCGGCGATCAGCGCCGCCTCGGTAGCCCAGGGCAGGAAGCGCATCGGCAGCGAGCGGCGGACGACATGGGGCAGGGCGATGACGCATCCGGCATCGACGGCGGCGCGCGCAAAGGGCGAGGGGTCCGCTTCTCCCCCGAACGGGACATAGGAGGCGACCGTCAGTCCGGGTTTCAACCTTGCCAGAAACGCCGACGGCACAGGAAGCTCCACGGGCGGGCGAGCTTCCCGCGCGGCGCGTAGCGAGGCTCTCAGCGCGCTCTTGTCGGTCATGCGCTTGTGACCCTGAGATAGGGGAAAGATGGTGGTGTGGCGGGCCCACCATGGCCGTGTGCCGGGTTATCCACTGACGCACGGTACGTCAGGTGGGGACCATATGCTTCGGACCAGGATCCTAACAGGGACAGCCCCCTATGGATGATGAATAGCCTCAGGGATAATAAAGGCTCGTACCGGGCAGAACCCGCCACAGCCAATCTAGGCGTTCGGAGGGCTTAGCTCAAGGGCTTGTGCAAGGCCTTCGAGACGATCTGCGATCCGCGTCAGTGCGATCTCGCTGACCGCCGAACCTTCGGGTGGCCGGTGCGCGGCTTCGTCGAGGTCGTCGGCGAGCATCAGCGCGACAAACAGCATCGCGCGCTCGGCGCTGAGGCCGCCCGCCGCGCGGTCCGCGGTGGCCCAGCGTTCGGCGACCATCGCGCCCAGCAGGCGCACGCGCGACTCTTCGCCGTCACGGCAGGCGACTGCGTGGGGACGACCGCCGATATCGAGCATGACCTGGGCCATCAGTTGGGGCTCCCGCGCGTGATGACGTCGTCGAGCGCGGCGACGGCTTCGGCCATCCGCGCCTTGAGTGCAGCGTGGCGCTTGGCGAGCGCGTCGCCGGCTTCGGTGCGGGCTGCAATGGCGGATTCGATCCGTGCGATCGCGGCGTCGATCCGTTCGACGGCAGTTGGTCCGTCGGGAAGTGTTTCTGACATGCCATGCGAGATAGCATGGACGGGGGGTGCGACAAGTCGGTTTAGGCGAAACCCATCACCATCCACGGTGTTGACAGGGCGCCCCACCGCCCCGCAAAGGCTGCGCGCCCGGAACGGACTCGCGGGCGTAGCGGAGAGACAGCAATGACGGTCAAGGTTGCGATCAACGGTTTCGGGCGCATCGGCCGTCTCGTCGCCCGTGCGGTACTCGAACAGTCGAACGGCGCACTCGAACTCGTCGCGATCAACGATCTCGGCGATGCCAAGTCGAACGCCTGGCTGTTCAAGCGCGACAGCGTGCACGGCAAGTATCCGGGTGAGGTTTCGGCCGAGGGCAACGAGCTGGTCGTCGACGGCAAGCGCATCCGCGTCACCGCCGAGCGTGACCCGGCGAACCTGCCGCACGCCGAGCTGGGCGTCGACATCGTCCTTGAATGCACCGGCTTCTTCACCGACAAGGCGAGCTGCCAGAAGCATCTCGATGCGGGTGCCAAGAAGGTGCTGATTTCGGCACCGGGCAAGAACGTCGACCTGACCGTCGTCTACGGCGTCAACCACGACAAGCTGACCGCCGAGCACACGATCGTCTCGAACGCGTCGTGCACCACCAACTGCCTCGCGCCCGTCGCTAAGGTGCTGAACGATGCGATCGGCATCGAGCGCGGCCTGATGACGACCGTGCATGCGTACACCAACGACCAGAAGATTCTCGACCAGATCCACCCGGACCTGCGTCGCGCGCGTGCTGCGGCGATGTCGATGATCCCGACCACGACGGGGGCCGCGCGCGCGGTTGCCGAAGTGTTGCCGGAGCTGAAGGGCAAGCTCGACGGTTCGGCGATCCGCGTGCCGGTGCCGGACGTTTCGCTGATCGATCTGACCTTCACGCCGTCGCGCGATACGACGCGTGAAGAGGTGAATGCGGTGCTGAAGGCGGCCTCCGAGAGCGGCCCGCTGGTAGGCGTGCTCGACTGGTCGGACGAGCCGCTGGTGTCGATCGATCTCCAGCATACCCCGGCGTCGTCGACGATCGACAGCCTCGAGACCGCGGTGATCGACGGCAAGCTGGTTCGCGTCGTCAGCTGGTACGACAACGAGTGGGGCTTCTCGAACCGCATGGTCGATACGGCTACCGCGATGGCGAAGTTCATCTGAAGGTAGACGGACGCTGCGTTCCATTCCCCTAGTCCGTCATCCCAGCGAAAGCTGGGATCTCCCCGTTCGGGTCGCGGCGTCCGCCAATGGGGATACCCCAGTTTTCGCTGGGGTGACGGCATAGTGGGTGTGTCGACAGTTGGCACGATCGCCGGGATCGCCCGCCACGCCCGCGCCAAGGGCCCGATGGAGGTCATCGACGATGTCGAGATCACCATCGAGGCTGGCTTGCACGGCGACTTCCGCGGTCGCGTGAAGCCCGGTGGCAAGGGGCGGCGGCAGGTTACGTTGCTCGAACGTGGCGACTGGGACGCCGCGATGGCTGAAGTCGGGCGCGATATTCCGTGGTACGAGCGCCGTGCGAACCTGCTCGTCGACGGCTTCGATCTTCCCCAGATACCCGGCACGCGGCTGCGCATCGGCGCGGACGTCGTGCTGGAGGTGACGCGTCACACCGATCCGTGCGACCGCATGGATGCACTGGCGCCGGGATTGTTCGCTGCGCTGACGCCGGACTGGCGGGGCGGGGCCTGTACCCGAGTTTTGATGGGCGGCAGAATCGCCGTCGGTGATGAGATCAGGATCGAAGAACCATGACCAAGCCATTCAAGACGCTCGACGATATGGGCGATGTCCGGGGCAAGCGCGTGCTCGTGCGCGAAGACCTCAACGTGCCGATGGCCGAGGGTCGCGTCACCGACGACACCCGCCTGCGCGCGACCGTCGCGACGGTTGGCGAGCTTGCCGACAAGGGCGCGATCGTCCTCGTCCTCGCGCATTTCGGCCGTCCTAAGGGCGTGCCGAGCCCCGAATTCTCGCTGTCGCAAGTCGTGAAGCCGTATAGCGAAGTACTCGGCCGTGAAGTCCGCTACATCGACTGGGAAGGGGCGGATAATGCCGTCGCTACGCTCGAACCCGGTGACATTGCGGTACTGGAGAACACGCGCTTCTTCGACGGCGAGGAGACCAACGACGCGGCGGTCGTCCAGCGGTTTGCAAGCCTTGGCGATCTCTACGTCAACGATGCCTTCTCCGCCGCACACCGCGCGCATGCCTCGACCGAGGGTCTCGCGCACGTCCTACCCGCCTTCGCCGGTCGCGCTATGGAAGCCGAACTCGATGCGCTCCAGAAGGCGCTCGGCGAACCCGAGCATCCGGTCGCGGCGGTCGTCGGCGGCGCCAAGGTGTCGTCGAAGCTCGACGTGCTGCGGCATCTCGTCACCAAGGTAGATCATCTGATCATCGGCGGCGGCATGGCGAACACCTTCCTCGCGGCACGCGGCGTCGATGTCGGTAAAAGCCTTTGCGAGCATGAGCTTGCGAGCGTTTGCGAACAGATCATGGAAGCTGCGGACAGGGCGAACTGCACGGTCCACCTGCCGTACGACGTCGTGGTCGCCAAGGAGTTCAAGCCGAACCCCGCCACCCGCACCGTCAACGTCCACGAAGTCGCCGCCGACGAGATGATCCTCGACGTCGGGCCGGCCGCCGTCGAGTCGCTCGGGGACGTGCTCAAGAATTGCCGCACGTTGGTGTGGAATGGTCCGCTCGGTGCGTTCGAGACGCCGCCGTTCGACAAGGCGACCGTCGCGCTCGCCAAGACCGCTGCGGCACTCACCGAAGGCGGATCGCTCGTCTCGGTCGCCGGCGGTGGCGATACGGTTGCGGCGCTCAATCACGCTGGCGTCGCGGACGCGTTCACGTTCGTATCGACGGCAGGCGGCGCATTCCTCGAGTGGATGGAAGGCAAGGACCTTCCCGGCGTCGCGGCGCTGACGCGTTAAGGCGCCGGTTCCCGCAGCAACGGGACCAGCAGGGTATTGAGTTCATTCAGGTCGAACGCGCCGGCTTTCGCATAGCGAACCACGCCGGCGCGATCGATGATGTTGGTGGGGAGGGCGCCCATCACCGCGAACGGCCCCTTGATTCGCCGCGCCGACGGGATCGTCATCGCCGCGAACAGGGGTTTCAGTTTCGACGCAGGCACCGAGTCCTCCGTTGCCACCGCGAACACGCGCAGGCCGTTGTCCTTGCGAATGCGGTAATAGCTGTCGAGCAGCGGAAGCTCTGCCTTGCACGGCCCGCACCATGTGGCCCAAAAGTTCAGGACGACGACCTGCCCGTGCAGAATGGCACTGCGCACCTTGGTTCCGTCGATCAGCGTCAGTTCGAACGGCGGCGCCGGTTCGCCCAGTTTTACCGAGGCCGTCGCGGCGGAGGCGGTCATGATCATCGCGCATGCGACGATGCCTTGCATGATCTTCATTGGCCCGCCCCTGTGCCGCCCGCCCCGTATTTCGAGAGTGTCGGCGTCGAAAGATCCAACGTCAATCGCTAGGTTAGCAGCCCAGCCGGGGTTGATCCTCAACACCCGCCCGCCTATGTTTAACACGTTAAACGGAGACTCGGATGCTTGGCGTCAGGCTCGATAGCGAACTCGAAGAGCGACTCGCGGCGGTTGCGCGCACCCAAGGGCGCAGCAAGAGCGATATCGCACGCGAAGCCGTGCGACGCTATGTCGAACGCCACGACGAGGCATTCCTGGCGGAGGCACGGCGTCAGTCGCTCGCGGCGGCTGATCACGATAGGCAGGCAGGTGAAGAGGATTGGGACGCACTCATCGGGGCGCCCCCTGCATGAAATTCGTCCGCGGTATGATCGTCGTCGGAGCGGGCAAGGGCGATTTCTCTGGCAAGCCGCGCCCCTTTCTTGTGGTCCAATCAGACCTTTTTGTAGATCACACGACGGTTTCTCTGTGCCCGCTGACCAGCGTCATTAGCGGGACGAACCTGTTTCGCGTGTCGCTCGAGGCATCGGCGGAAACCGGCCTCTTTCGCGATAGCGAGATCCAGATCGACAAGGTTGATACGGTCGACCGCAACAAGATCGTCAAGATTATTGGTACGATACCCATCACCACCATGACCCGAGTCGACGACGCACTGCGCCGTTGGCTCGAACTTTAAGACAGGATTTCAGCATGACTTCCACGATCACTCCCCAAGTCAAAACCATTCTCGACAAGTACGAAGCCACCAGCTCGGCGGTGAAGTCGAACCTCGCGCGCATCCTGATGCAGGGTAAGCTGGGCGGCACTGGCAAGCTCGTGATCCTGCCGGTCGACCAGGGGTTCGAGCATGGCCCGGCGCGCAGCTTCTCAGTCAATCCGGCGGCGTACGACCCGCACTACCACTATCAGCTCGCGATCGACGCGGGGCTCAGTGCCTATGCCGCGCCGCTCGGGATGCTCGAAGCGGGGGCGGATACGTTTGCCGGGCAGATCCCGACGATCCTGAAGTGCAACAGCTCGAACAGCTGGGCGACGACGATCGATCAGGCGGTGACGGCGACGGTGTCGGACGCGGTGCGGCTCGGGTCGGCGGCGATCGGCTTCACGATCTATCCGGGCGCGGACCAGTTCTTCGATCTCGTCGAGGAAATCCGCGAGTTGAGCGAAGAGGCGAAGTCGGTCGGCATCGCCACGGTGATCTGGTCGTATCCGCGCGGCGGCGAGCTTACCAAGGACGGCGAGCTCGCTTTGGACGTTGGTGCCTATGCCGCGCACATCGCGGCGCTGCTCGGCGCGCACATCATCAAGACCAAGCTGCCGACCGCGCATATCGAGCAGAAGGAAGCCAAGCCGCTTTACGCGAACACCGACTGGTCGAAGCAGTCGGATCGCGTGAAGCACGTCGTCCAGTCGAGCTTTGCCGGACGTCGCATCAACGTCTTCTCGGGCGGCGCGTCGAAGGGCGAGGACGCGATCTTCCAGGACGCGCGCGACATTCGCGACGGCGGCGGCAACGGCTCGATCATCGGCCGCAACACCTTCCAGCGTCCGCGCGACGAGGCGCTGGCGATGCTCGACCGGATCATCCGGATCTACAAGAACGAAGAATAAGCCTCGGTTTGCCTGCACGTCGCTTCGGTCATGCGCCGGGGTGACGTGGCGGGTATGAGCAGCTAGGGGGCGGACATGACCGAATTCGAAGATCCGCTGGGCCCGCTCGATCCCAATTTCGCCGAGAATTTCCGCCGCGACATGCGTCGGCCGGCTTGCCAGCTTTACCTGGTGTCGCCGCTCGAGTGCGGGGGCGACTTTCCGGAGCGTCTTGCTCGGGCGCTTGATGCTGGCCCCGTGGCGGCGTTCCAGTTCCGCGTGAAGGATATCGACCAGCATGCGGCGGCTGCGCTGGGCGAGCCGTTGCGTGCGATCTGTGCCGAGCGTGATGTCGCGTTCATCGTCAACGACGATATCGGGCTGGCGAAGCGGCTCGACGCGGACGGCGTGCATCTCGGGCAGGACGATGGCGATCCGCGCGAGGCGCGGGCGCAGCTCGGCCCCAATGCGCAGATCGGCGTGAGCTGTCACGGCAGTCGTCATCTGGCGATGGAAGCGGGCGAGGCTGGGGCCGATTACGTGGCGTTCGGGGCGTTCTATCCGACGACGACGAAGGTCGCGACGCATACCGCCGAGCCGGTGATCCTGTCTTGGTGGTCGACGCTGTTCGAGATGCCGTGCGTCGCGATCGGCGGGATTACGCCGGAGAATGCGGCACCGCTGGTGGCAGCCGGTGCTGACTTCATTGCGGTGTCGAGCGCCGTTTGGGGTGGCGACGAGGTCGCTGCGATCAAGGCGTTCGGCGAGGTTCTCGCGAAGCGCTGAGCCGTTGGAAACAACCGTCGTCCCGACCGTTTGATGCAGCAGCGTAACGGTTTGGGATGATGGGCATGACGGCATTTGCGATGAAGGCTTCGGTTCTTGCGGCCTGCCTGCTGGGTGCCGCGTCGCCAGCGGTAGCGCAGACCGCGCCCGCCAAACCCGTACCGATCGATCGCAATATCCTGCACGTGCAGGTGATCCTCGACCATCTTGGTTTCGGGCCGGGCGTGCTCGACGGGCGGGGCGGGCAGTCGCTGGTCGCTGCGCTGAAGGGGTTCCAGGAGGCGAAGGGGCTGTCGATTACTGGCAAGCCTGACGCGCGGACGTTGCAGGCGCTGTATCCGTACCGCGCTGCTCGGCCGACCGTGACGGTCGCGCTGACGCCGGAAATGCTGGCGGGGCCGTTCGTCAATCCGTTCCCGAAGGATCCCGCCAAGCAGGCCGAGCTCCCGTCGCTGGGTTACAAGAATGTCATGGAGAAGCTTGGCGAGATGTTCCACACGACGCCGGCGGTGATTGTGGCACTGAACTCGCCGACGACGAAGCTGGCGCCGGGTACCAAGGTCGTGTTCCCGAACGCGTTGCCATCGTCGCGCGCTTATGATCCGAAGCTGAAGCCGGACTGGATCGCGACGCTCACCATGCTGAACGTCGATGCGAAGCAGCCGCAGGCGGATCATGTCGTGGTCGACAAGTCGGATGGCGTGCTGCGCGTGCTCGATGCGAACGACAAGCTGATCGCGCAATTCTCCGCGACGATGGGTTCGAGCCACGATCCGCTGCCGCTCGGCACGTGGACGATCAAGGGTTCTGATTACAACCCGAAGTTCCACTTCAACCCGGCGCTGTTCTGGGATGCGAAGAAGGGGCAGCAGAAGGAGATGTTGCCGCCGGGGCCGAACGGTCCGGTCGGGGTCGTCTGGATGGACCTTTCGAAGGAGCATTACGGCATCCACGGCACGCCGAACCCCGAGACGATCGGACGTGCGGAGAGCCATGGCTGCATCCGCCTGACCAATTGGGATGCGGCGCGATTGTCGATGATGATCAAGCCGGGGACCAAGGCCGTGTTCCAGGCCTGAGGCGATGACGCGGACGTTCTGGATCATTCTCGGGCTGATCGTGGTGGCGATCGGCGCGTTCGCCTCGATGGTGTCGTTCGGCAGCAGCGGTAGCGGCATCGAGCGGCGGGTGCCTTGGCGCAAGCCGGTGCCTCCCGCCGAGGTCGCTGCTGTTACCGTGACGCCAGGCATGCTTGCTGTCCCGGTGGCGGGCGTCCCACGCAAGGCGATAGCGAATAGCTGGAACGATGCGCGGGGAGGCGGTCTGCGCGGCCATCACGGGACCGACATTATGGCACCAAGTGGGACGCCGGTCCTCGCGGCCGCGCCGGGACGGGTCGAGAAGCTGTTTCAGAGCGGGCTTGGCGGCATCACGCTTTACGTCCGCTCGCCCGACCGCCGCTGGACCTATTATTATGCACATCTTTCCGGGTACGCGGCCGGCATACGCGAGGGGATGGCGGTCAAGGCGGGCGATACGCTCGGCTATGTCGGCGACACCGGCGATGCGGGGGCGGGCAATTACCACCTGCACTTCGGGCTGACCAAGATGCAGCCGGGGCAGCGCTGGTGGCAGGGCGAGAACGTGAATCCCTACCCTATGCTTGCCGGAAGGGGGTCGTCCCGCTAAAGCCCGCCGCTTCGGGTTTCCGCAGAGTTATGCCCCAGGGTTATGCTTCGCGGACGGCCCCTAGCTCTTTCCAGCAGGAATCGGTCATGAAGATCAACGCGGTCGAGATTCGTCCCGGCAACATTCTTGAATATGAGGGCGGCATCTGGCGCGCCGTCAAGATTCAGCACACCCAGCCCGGCAAGGGCGGTGCCTATATGCAAGTCGAGATGAAGAACCTCATCGACGGCCGCAAGAACAACATCCGCTTCCGTTCCGCCGAGAGCGTCGAGAAGGTGCGGCTCGAGACCGTCGACTTCCAGTTCCTGTTTCGCGAGGGCGACATGCTCACCTTCATGGACAAGATCAATTACGAGCAGATCTCGCTCGATGCCGACATCCTAGGCGACGCCGCGGCGTTCCTGCAGGACGGCATGGACGTGGTGATGGAGCTTTGGGAAGAGCGGCCGATCTCGGTCCAGTTGCCCGACACGATCGAGGCGCTGATCGTCGAGGCGGATGCCGTTGTTAAGGGGCAGACTGCCTCGTCTTCGTATAAGCCTGCCGTGCTCGAAAACGGTGTGCGCGTGATGGTGCCGCCGCATATTGGTGCTGGCACACGGATCGTGGTCGATGTCTACGAGCAGACCTACGTTAGGCGCGCGGACTGACAACTGCTCCCCCTCCCGCAAGCGGGAGGGGGCCGGGGGGTGGGCGCCCGCCCTCCATGGTACGCGACGATACTGGCGCGAACTATTTCGATGCCGCGCGGCGATGATAGCGCGAGCCCACCCCCGACCCCTCCCGCACGCGGGAGGGGGGAGATAGAATACAATGGCTTCCCATTCCGGCATCATGACCGTCATCGAGCGCGCCGCCCGCAAGGCCGCGCCGCGCCTGCGCCGCGACTTCAACGAGGTCCAGCAGCTCCAGGTGAGCCGCAAGGGTCCGGCCGACTTCGTCAGCCAGGCCGACCAGCGCGCCGAGCAGACGATCTTCGAAGAACTTTCGCACGCGCGTCCCGACTGGGGCATGCTGATGGAAGAGCGCGGCGAGGTCGAGGGTGACCCCAACAAGCCGCGGTTCATCGTCGATCCGCTCGATGGCACGTCGAACTTCCTCCACGGCATCCCGCATTTCTGCATCTCGATCGCGGTCGAAGAGCCGATGCCTAACGGCAAGCGTGAAGTCACGACTGCGCTCGTGTATCAGCCGCTGACCGACGAGAGCTTCTGGGCGGAGAAGGGGCGGGGTGCTTGGCTCACCGACCAGCGTCTCCGCGTGTCGTCGCGGCGTGATTTGTCCGAATCGCTGATCGCGACGGGGATTCCGTTCCTCGGTCATGGCGACTTCGCGCAGTGGAGCCGGATTTTCGGCGCGGTTGCGCCTGAGGTTGCGGGGATCCGTCGTTTGGGCGCTGCGGCGCTTGACCTGGCTTGGCTTGCCGCGGGCCGGTTCGACGGGTTCTGGGAATCGAACCTGAAGCCTTGGGATGTTGCGGCTGGCATGTTGCTCGTGAAGGAGGCCGGCGGTTTCGTCACCGACTTCCGCGGTGGCGATCGTGCGATGGAGCGTAACGAGTTCCTCGCTGCGAACGATGCACTGCACTCGCGTCTGCACAAGCTGGTGGCCGGCGCACTGCGTTAAAGCGGATGACCAATCCTCCCCCGCAAGGGGGAGGTGGCAGGCGTTTGCCTGACGGAGGGGGAGGAACGAGCAACGGTTGTTCCGTGTCTTCCCCCTCCGTCACCTTCGGCGACACCTCCCCCTGGCGGGGGAGGATCGTGAGGTCGGGCCTCGTTAGCGCGCAGTCCGTCATCCCGCGCTTTTTCCGGCATCCACTCGCGCACAATTTCGTCCCTCGTTTGTTTGCGGTGCCGGGGGACCTCAGAACTACTCGGTGTACCCCCTAGAGCAGAAGTTAGCTTGTCTCCCCGCGAAGGCGGGGATCCAGACTGGGCTCCCGCCTTCGCGGGAGAACAAGGAGGCGGGGACTGTCGTTCGAACGCGGCGTCGTCTTTGCTTCTCAGCAAGGCGCCGAACACGTCCGAGGTGACGGATCGGTATCGGCGACGTCATGGAGCGCCAACGCTCGTGCGCGCCAGGTAACGCATGTTTCCCGCGACCCCAGCCCCTCCACTTGCGAGTGATTCTCACACCCTCCACGCCTTGCCCATCACCCCCCATCGGCCTAAAGCGGCCCCGTTCCGTTCGCACTTGCGAGAAGCAATTTGGTCGACCTGTCGCACTATCTTCCGATCCTCCTGTTCCTCGGGATCGCCATCGCATTGTCGAGCACGTTCGTGTTCCTGCCGATGGCCGTCTCGCGCCTCACGGGGTCACACAAGCCTACGCCTGAGAAGCTCAGCGAATACGAGTGCGGCTTTCCCGCATTCGAGGATCCGCGCAGCCAGTTCGACGTACGCTTCTACCTGATCGCCATCCTCTTCATCATCTTCGATCTCGAGGCCGCGTTCCTGTATCCCTGGGCCGTCTCGGTCTTCACGCTCGGCTGGACCGCGTGGATTTCGATGATGATCTTTATCGGCGAATTGGCCCTTGGCCTCGTCTACGCATGGAAGAAGGGAGCACTCGATTGGGAGTAGAGCTTCAGCCCGCACCCGGTTCGCCCAGTTCGCTGGTGCCACCCGACCAGGGCTTTTTCGACGGATTGAACGGTGAGCTGACGGACAAGGGTTTCCTCGTTACGTCGACCGAGGAGCTGTTCCAGTGGGCGCGTACCGGCTCGCTGTGGTGGATGACGTTCGGGCTCGCTTGCTGCGCGGTCGAGATGATCCACGTCAACATGCCGCGCTACGATCTCGAGCGCTTCGGCGCCGCACCGCGCGCGTCGCCGCGCCAGTCGGACGTGATGATTGTCGCCGGCACGTTGTGCAACAAGATGGCCCCGGCACTCCGCAAGGTCTACGACCAGATGTCGGAGCCGAAGTACGTGATCTCGATGGGATCATGTGCGAACGGCGGCGGCTATTATCATTACAGCTACAGCGTCGTCCGTGGCTGCGATCGGATCGTGCCGGTGGACATCTACGTCCCCGGGTGCCCGCCGACGGCTGAGGCTTTGCTGTACGGCATCATGCAGTTGCAGCGGAAGATCCGGCGGTCCGGGAGCATCGAGCGTTGAGGGCTCCCGCACCAGCTTACACGTCGAACGACGGTGTGATCGACAGCGCCCGCGCGGCGCTCGGTGGCATGCTGCTCGACGCGGTCGACCATGTCGGCGAAGTCGCGCTGCACGTTCGTCGCGAAGACCTGTACGACGCGATGATCGCGCTGCGCGATACGCCGGGGCTTGCTTATCAGCAGCTCATGGAGATCGCCGGCGTCGACTATCCGGATCGCGCAGAGCGGTTCGAGGTCGTCTATTGCATGCTGTCGCTGACGCGGAACCATCGCCTGCGCGTGCATGTCGCGACGGACGAGGAAAAGCCGGTGCCGTCGGTGACGGACATCTGGCCGGTCGCCGGTTGGCTCGAGCGCGAAGTGTACGACATGTACGGCGTGCTGTTCAGCGGCAATCCGGACCTGCGCCGCATCCTGACCGACTATGGTTTTCGCGGCCACCCGCAGCGCAAGGACTTCCCGCTGACCGGGTATGTCGAGCTGCGCTATTCGGAAGAGTCGAAGCGCGTCGTGTACGAGCCTGTGCAGCTTGCGCAGGATTTCCGTACGTTCGATTTCATGAGCCCTTGGGAGGGCGCGAACTACGTGCTCCCCGGCGACGAGAAGGGCGCATTGCCCGAGGCCAAGGGTGCTCCGACGCCGCTCAAGGCCGACACCATCGTCAAGGCGGATGCGGCGCAGTCGCCGACGCAGGCGCCGACCGAACCCAAGAGCACCGAGTCGACCGCGCAGACGGGCGCCGGCAAGTCGGAGTCCGACGCGACGCCGAAGCCTGCGAACCCCGACGTGGTCCCGACCAAGGGTGCCAATGCTAGCGGGGGACAGAACCAGTGAGTCTGTATGTCGAAGAGCTTCTGGGTGAAGCCGACGCAGCCGATCCCACGACCGGCGACGTTACGATCCAGAACTACACGATCAACTTCGGTCCGCAGCATCCCGCGGCGCACGGCGTGTTGCGCCTCGTCATGGAGCTGGACGGCGAGATCGTCGAGCGCGTCGATCCGCATGTCGGCCTGCTCCATCGCGGCACCGAGAAGCTGATCGAGTACAAGACGTACACGCAGGCACTGCCGTATTTCGATCGTCTCGATTATTGCTCGCCCTTGTGCATGGAGCATAGCTGGGTACTGGCGGTCGAGAAGCTGCTCGATCTCGAGGTGCCCGAGCGTGCGCAGTATCTGCGGGTGTTCTTCGCCGAGCTGACGCGCATCTCGAACCACATGCTCAACCTCGGGTCGCATGTCATGGACGTCGGCGCGATGACGCCGAACCTGTGGCTTTTCGAGATCCGCGAAGACTGCATGAACTTCTTCGAGCGCGTCTCGGGCGCACGCATGCATTCGAACTATTTCCGTCCGGGTGGCGTGCATCAGGATGCGCCGTTGAAGCTGCTCGCCGATATCGGCGACTGGCTCGACACGCGCCTGCCGCGGCTGTTCGAGGATGCGATCTCGCTCGTCGCGGACAACCGCATCTTCAAGCAGCGCAACGTCGACATCGCCGTGGTCAGCCGCGACGACGCGATCAAGTGGGGCTTTTCGGGCCCGATGATCCGTGGCTCGGGGATCGCCTGGGATCTGCGCAAGTCGCAGCCCTACGATGCCTATGCCAAGATGGACTTCGAAGTGCCGGTCGGCACGCGCGGCGATTGCTATGACCGGTTCATGGTGCGCGTCGAGGAAGTGCGTCAGTCCGCGCGGATCATGAAGCAGTGCCTGCGCGACATGCCCGAGGGGCCGATCGCGTCGCTCGACCGCAAGGTCGTGCCGCCCAAGCGTGCTGAGATGAAGCAGTCGATGGAAGCGCTGATCCATCACTTCAAGCTCTACACGGAGGGCTTCCACGTGCCCGCCGGCGACGTCTATGTCGCGACCGAGAGCCCCAAGGGCGAGTTCGGCGTGTACCTGGTCGCCGATGGCTCGAACAAGCCGTACCGCTGCAAGATCCGCCCGACCGCGTTCTCGCATCTGCAGGCCATGGACTTCATGGCGAAGGGCCACATGCTGGCGGATACGACCGCGATCCTCGGCGCGATGGATATCGTTTTTGGTGAATGTGACCGCTGATGGCTGAAGCTCCGAAAATTCCCGACGAGGCCGAGACCCGCGCACGCTGGGGTTCGTTCGCGTGGACGGACGAGAACCAGGTGAAGGCGAACGAGATTCTCGGGCGCTATCCCAAGGGTCGTGAGCAGTCGGCGTCAATTCCGTTGCTCGATCTGGCACAGCGCCAGGTCGGCGCGGAAACGCAGACGCAGGGCTGGTTGCCGGTACCGGTGATCGAGTTCGTCGCGCGTCAGATCAGCGTGCCGTACATGCGCGTGTATGAGGTCGTAACCTTTTACACGATGTTTAATCTGGCGCCGGTCGGTCGCTTCCACGTCCAGGTCTGCGGCACGACGCCGTGCATGCTGCGCGGGTCGGACGACGTTCTGGCTGCGTGCAAGAACCGTGGGCTGGTCAAGGGCGGCACGACGCCGGACGGCATGTTCACGCTGACCGAAGTCGAGTGCCTGGGCACGTGCGCGAATGCGCCGATGGTGCAGATCAACGACGATAACTTCGAAGACCTCGACTACGACAAGACGACCGAGATCCTCGAGGCGCTGGCCAATGGCGGGCACCCGACGCCGGGTCCGCAATTCGGTCGTCGCGCGAGCTGCCCCGAAGGCGGCCCGACCTCGCTGAAGGCGATGGTCGACGCGAACCACGATTACCGGGGGGAGTGGGCCTGATGCTCGCCGATAAGGACCGCATCTTTACCAACGTCTACGGTTTTCAGCCGTGGAATATCGACGCAGCGATCATGCGCGGCGATTGGGACAATACCAAGGACCTGATGGCGCTCGGCCAGGACGCGATCATCGACGTGATGAAGGCGTCGGGTCTACGCGGCCGTGGCGGTGCGGGCTTCCCGACCGGTACCAAATGGTCGTTCATGCCGAAGGAGCCGAAGCCCGATCGGCCGAACTTCCTCGTGATCAACGCCGATGAGTCCGAGCCGGGCAGCTGCAAGGATCGCGAGATCATCCGCCACGATCCGCACAAGCTGATCGAGGGCGCGCTGATCGCCGGGTTCGCGATGCGTGCGCGTGCCGCGTACATCTACATCCGCGGCGAATATATTCGCGAGGCCGAGACGCTGTTCGCGGCCGTCGCCGAAGCGTATGATCGCGGCTTCATCGGCAAGAACGCGTGCGGGTCGGGCTACGACTTCGATGTGTTCGTGCACCGTGGCGCTGGCGCTTACATCTGCGGCGAAGAGACCGCGATGTTGGAGAGCCTCGAGGGGAAAAAGGGCCAGCCGCGGCTCAAGCCTCCTTTCCCGGCAGGTGCCGGTCTTTATGGCTGCCCGACGACGGTCAACAACGTCGAGTCGATCGCGGTTGCCCCCACGATCCTGCGGCGTGGCGCGGCGTGGTTCTCCAGCTTCGGCGCGGAGAACAACCGCGGCACCAAGCTGTTCCAGATCAGCGGCCACGTGAACAAGCCCTGCGTGGTCGAGGAAGAGATGAGCATCTCGTTCCGCGACCTGATCGAGACGCATTGCGGTGGCATCCGTGGCGGGTGGGACAATCTGCTCGCGGTGATCCCGGGTGGCTCGTCCGTGCCGCTGGTGCCCGCCGCGCAGATCATGGACTGCGCGATGGACTTCGACGGCTTGAAGGCAGTCGGTTCGGGCCTCGGCACCGCGGCGATCATCGTCATGGACAAGTCGACCGACATCGTCCGCGCGATCAGCCGCATCTCGTACTTCTACAAGCACGAGAGCTGCGGCCAGTGCACGCCGTGCCGCGAAGGCACGGGCTGGATGTGGCGCGTGATGGAGCGGATGCGCACCGGCGACGCCGAACTGTCCGAGATCGACATGCTCCAGCAGGTCACCAAGCAGGTCGAGGGTCACTCGATCTGCGCGCTCGGCGACGCAGCCGCATGGCCGATCCAAGGCCTGATCAAGCATTTCCGCCCCGAGATGGAGCGCCGTATCCGTGAGCGCGGTGGCGACACCGCGCCGATGATGGAAGCCGCAGAGTAATGCCCTTAGTCAAAGTCGATGGCGTAGAGATCGAGGTGCCGCAGGGCGCCACCGTGCTGCAGGCGTGCGAGCTTGCCGGCAAGGAGATCCCGCGTTTCTGTTATCACGAGCGGCTGAGCATCGCCGGCAATTGCCGGATGTGCCTGGTCGAGGTGAAGCCTGGTCCGCCCAAGCCGCAGGCGTCGTGCGCGCTGCCGGCGGCGGACAAGCAGGAGATCTTCACCAACTCGCCGATGGTCAAGAATGCCCGCGAGGGCATCATGGAATTCCTGCTGATCAACCATCCGCTCGATTGCCCGATCTGCGATCAGGGCGGCGAGTGCGATCTGCAGGACCAGTCGGTCGCGTACGGTCGCGGCCATTCGCGCTACGACGAGAACAAGCGCGCGGTCACCGAGAAGTACATGGGCCCGATCGTCAAGACGGTCATGACCCGCTGCATCCAGTGCACACGCTGCATCCGGTTCGCCGAGGAAGTGTCCGGCGTCGAGGAAATCGGTGCGATCTTCCGCGGCGAGGACATGCAGATTACCTCGTATCTCGAGAATGCGGTCAAGAGCGAGCTGTCGGGCAACGTCGTCGATCTTTGCCCGGTGGGCGCGCTGACGTCGAAGCCGTATGCGTTCGAGGCGCGTCCTTGGGAGTTGCGCAAGACGCTGACGATCGACGTGATGGATGCGGTCGGCACCAACATCCGGCTCGACAGCCGTGGTCGCCAGGTGCTGCGGTGCGTACCGCGGATCAACGAGGACGTGAACGAGGAGTGGGCGACCGACAAGACCCGCCACGCGATCGACGGTCTCGTGCGTCGTCGTCTCGACAAGCCTTATGTCCGCGTGAACGGCAAGCTGGTTCCCGCGACGTGGGATGAAGCGTTTGCGGCGATCAGGGCGGTAAACGCTGGATCGAGCGTCGCGGCTGTCGCTGGCGATCTGGTCGATTGCGAGACGATGTACGCCGCCAAGGCGTTGCTCGCGAAGATGGGTTCGAGCCTGCTCGAAGGCCGTCAGACCGGCATGGACTATGACGCGACGAGCATCGCCGCGGTCAATTTCAACACGACGATCGCCGGCACCGAGCGCGCCGACGCGATCCTGCTGGTGGGCACCAATCTGCGCTGGGAAGCGCCGTTGGTGAACACGCGGGTGCGGAAAGCGATCAAGAAGGGCGCGAAGGTCTTCGCGATCGGGCCGGAGACGGACCTGACGTACAAGGTCGAGTGGCTTGGCGACGATCTTGCGATGCTCGGCGCTCTGCCTGAGGCGGTGACCGAGGCGTTTGGCAAGGCTGCGCGTCCGATGGTGATCGTCGGTGGCGGCGCGCTGAAGGGTGGCCATGCGGCTGCGCTGAAGCTGGTCGATACGCTGGGTCTCGTGAAGGAAGGCTGGAACGGCTTCAATGTCGTCCACATGGCGGCCTCGCGGATGGGAGGGCTGATGCTCGGCTATGCACAGACGGGCGGCATCGCCGACGTGATGGGGGCGAAGCTCGGCTTCTTCCTCGGCGCGGACGAGGTCGACTATTCGAAGTTCGTAGGCTTCAAGGTGTTCGTGGGTCATCACGGCGACAAGGGGGCTGCAGCTGCCGACGTCATCCTGCCGGGCGTCACCTATGCCGAGAAGTCGGGCACGTGGGTCAATCTCGAAGGACGTGTCCAGCGCGGCGAGCGTGCGGTGTTCGCACCGGGCGACGCGCGTGACGACTGGTCGATCTTCCGCGCGCTGTCGGACACGCTCAGCCACACGCTGCCGTTCGACAGCTTCGAGGGCCTCCGCGAGGAGATGTACGCGGACGTCCCCGCGTTGCGCCACCAAGCGCTCGCTACGTTCGAGTGGAACCCGCCTTCGCTTTCGGGTGAAGGGGAGGGCGTTCTCGTCGGCTATCCGATCAAGGACTTCTACCTGACCAACGCGATCTGCCGTGCGTCGCCGACGATGCAGCGCTGCTCGGCTGAACTTCTCCACGGAGAAGATTACGCGGAGGCAGCCGAATGATCTCTTGGTTCGAATCCTCGCTCGGTTACGACTGGGCGTTCTTCCTCGCGACGATCATCGACATCCTCGTGATCGCACTGCCGCTGATGCTGGCGGTGGCGATGATCATCTATGCCGATCGCAAGATCTGGGCGGCGATGGCGCTGCGTCGCGGTCCCAACGTCGTCGGTCCGTTCGGTCTGCTGCAGAGCTTCGCCGACGGCCTGAAGGTGTTCCTGCAGGAGACGATCGTCCCCGCAGCCGCCAACCGCACGCTGTTCCTGCTGGCGCCGATCATCACCTTCACGGTCGCGCTGATCGTTTGGGCGGTGGTGCCGTTCGGCGTCGGCGTTGTGCTCGCGGACATCAATGTCGGGCTGCTCTACGTGCTCGCGGCCTCGTCGCTCGGCGTCTACGGGATCATCCTGTCGGGCTGGGCGTCCAACTCGAAATACCCGTTCTATTCGGCGCTTCGTGCGGCCGCGCAGATGGTGTCGTATGAGGTCGCGATCGGCTTCATCCTGATTTCGGTCGTGCTGTGGACCGGCAGCTTCAACCTGTCGGCGATCGTGATGGCGCAGAAGTCGCACGTCTGGTTCTTCAACGGGTACATCCTGAACCCGCTGATGTTCCCGATGGCGGTGATGTTCTTCATCTCGTCGCTGGCCGAGACGCAGCGTGCACCGTTCGATCTGACCGAGGCGGAGAGCGAGCTCGTCGCCGGGTACCAGACCGAATATTCGTCGATGTCGTTCGCGCTGTTCTGGCTTGGCGAGTACGCCAACGTGCTGCTGATGTGCGCGCTCAACGCGACGCTGTTCTGGGGCGGCTGGCTGCCACCGGTCGACTGGGCGCCGCTGTACTACGTGCCGGGGATCATCTGGCTGTTCGCCAAGATCCTGTTCTTCTTCTTCCTGTTCAGCTGGGTGAAGGCGACCGTGCCGCGCTATCGCTACGATCAGCTGATGCGGCTCGGCTGGAAGGTCTTCCTCCCCGTCTCGCTGTTCTGGGTTTTCCTCGTGTCGGGCTATCTCATGCTGACGCGCGTTGGAGTGGGTTCATGAGCGTCGCTCAGATCATCAAGTCGTTTACCCTGTGGGAATTCGTGAAGGCGCACGCGTTGACGCTTCGCTATTTCTTCAAGGAAAAGGCGACGATCAACTATCCGTACGAGCGCAATCCCGTGTCGCCGCGGTTCCGGGGCGAGCATGCGCTGCGTCGCTATCCGAACGGCGAAGAGCGGTGCATCGCGTGCAAGCTTTGCGAGGCCGTGTGCCCCGCACAGGCGATCACGATCGAGGCCGAGCCGCGCGACGACGGCTCGCGCCGCACCACGCGCTACGACATCGACATGACCAAGTGCATCTATTGCGGCCTGTGTGCCGAGGCGTGCCCGGTCGATGCCATCGTCGAGGGGCCGAACTACGAGTTCGCCACCGAGACGCGCGAAGAGCTGATCTACGACAAGTCGAAGCTGCTCGATAATGGCGACCGTTGGGAAAGCGCGATCGCGGCGAACCTTGCCGCCGATGCGCCGTACCGTTAAGCGAGCGCCGCGATGACACAGATCAACTCCGTCATCCCAGCGCAGGCTGGGATCTCCCCGTTTCAGAGCGCGCCCGCGCGGCTTGAGACCCCAGCGTTCGCTGGGGTGACGAGGACCTCATGATTCAGGCCTTAGCCTTCTATCTCTTCGCCTTCGTCGTCGTCCTGTCGGGCGCTTTGACGATCGCGTCGCGCAACCCGGTCCATTCGGTGATGTGGCTGATCCTCGCGTTCTTCAACGCGGCCGGCCTAATGATCCTGGTCGGTGCCGAGTTCATCGCGATGCTGCTCGTCATCGTCTATGTCGGCGCGGTCGCAGTGTTGTTCCTGTTCGTGGTCATGATGCTCGACATCGACTTCACCGAGTTGCGCGCTGGCGTCGCCCGGTATTTCGGGATCGGGCTCGCACTTGCGGTTGCACTCGCGGCCGAGGTGATGATCGCGATCGGCGCGTGGAGCACCGGCCCGATCCAGCTCGCACGTCGTGCCGCACCGATCGACGACACCGTGCCGAACATCCAGGCGATCGGTAACCTGCTCTACACGCGCTATCTGTTCGTGTTCGAGGGGGCCGGCCTGGTGCTGCTGGTCGCGATGATCGGGGCGATCGTGCTGACCCACCGCCAGCGTGGCGGCGTCAAGGCGCAGAACATCAGCCGCCAGAACGCGCGTCGTCCGCAAGATGCCACGCGCAACACGAGCCCGGTCGTCGGGCAGGGAGTCGAACTGTGACGATCGGTCTCGTCCATTATCTGGTCGTCGCGGCGATCCTGTTCACGATGGGGGTGCTCGGCATCTTCCTGAACCGCAAGAACCTCATCGTCATCCTGATGGCGATCGAGCTGATCCTGCTGGCGGTGAACATCAATCTCGTCGCGTTCTCGGCGTTCCTCCACGATCTCGTCGGACAGGTGTTCGCGATGTTCGTGCTGACGGTCGCCGCGGGTGAAGCCGCGATCGGCCTCGCCATTCTCGTGATCTATTTCCGCGGTCGCGGCACCATCGCGGTCGACGACGTCAACCGGATGAAGGGGTAATACGGTTGATCCAGCTTATCGTCTTCCTGCCGTTACTGGCCGCGATCGTTGCCGGGTTCGGCAATCGCGCGATCGGCAACGTGCCGGCGAAAATCGTCACCACGGCTGCGCTGTTCGCGTCGTGCCTGTTGTCCTGGCCCATCTTCATCGGCTTCCTCTCGGGCACCAGCACGGCCACCGTCGCGCCGCTGCTCGACTTCATCCACTCGGGCGACATGAACGTCGCGTGGTCGCTGCGCGTCGATGCGCTGACTGCGGTGATGCTCGTGGTCGTGACGTCGGTCTCGGCGCTCGTGCATCTGTATAGCTGGGGCTATATGGACGAGGATCCCGACCAGCCGCGCTTCTTCGCGTATCTGTCGCTGTTCACCTTCGCGATGCTGATGCTCGTGACCGCCAACAACCTCGTGCAGATGTTCTTCGGCTGGGAGGGCGTGGGTCTCGCATCCTACCTCCTGATCGGGTTCTGGTTCCGCAAGCCGTCGGCCAGCGCGGCCGCGATCAAGGCGTTCGTGGTCAACCGCGTCGGCGATCTTGGCTTCATGCTCGGCATCTTCGGCACATTCCTGGTGTTCGGCACGGTCTCGATACCCGAGATCCTGGCCGCGGCCCCCGGTATGGCGGGCTCGACGCTCGGCTTTCTCGGCTACCGCTTCGACACGATGACGGTGCTCTGCTTACTTCTGTTCGTCGGTGCGATGGGCAAGTCGGCGCAGCTTGGCCTGCACACCTGGCTGCCGGACGCGATGGAAGGCCCGACCCCGGTGTCGGCGCTGATCCACGCAGCGACGATGGTTACGGCCGGCGTGTTCATGGTCTGCCGCCTGTCGCCGATGTTCGAGATGAGCCCGGTCGCGCTGACCGTGGTCACCTCGGTCGGTGCCGCCACCTGCCTGTTCGCGGCGACTTGCGGCCTGGTGCAGACCGACATCAAGCGCGTGATCGCGTATTCGACCTGTTCGCAGCTCGGCTACATGTTCTTCGCGGCCGGTGTCGGCGCGTACGGCGCGGCGATGTTCCACCTCTTCACGCACGCGTTCTTCAAGGCGCTGCTGTTCCTCGGCGCCGGCTCGGTCATCCATGCGATGCATCACGAGCAGGACATGCGCTATTATGGTGGCCTGCGTAAGAAGATCCCGGTGACGTTCTGGGCGATGATGGCGGGTACGCTCGCGATCACCGGCGTTGGCATCCCCGGCATCTTCGGCAACACCGCGATCGGGTTCGCAGGCTTCCATTCGAAGGATGCGATTATCGAGGCGAGCTGGGCTGCGGGTCAGCCTGGTGTGTGGTTCGTCGGTGTGCTCGTCGCGTTGCTGACCAGCTTCTATTCGTGGCGCGTGATGTTCCTGACCTTCTGGGGCAAGCCGCGCTGGGCCACATCGGAGCATATCCAGCATGCGCTCCACGATGCCCATGGTCATGACGACCACGCACACGACGCGCATCATGCGGACGATCACCATGCGAATCCGGCCAAGGCCGAGGATGCAGGCCATGCGCCGCACGATCCTCACGACGCGCAACATGCGCCGGCCGAAGGCGACGGTGGGTATCACCCGCATGAGAGCCCGCTGCCGATGCTGATCCCGCTGATCGTTCTGTCGGTCGGTGCGGTTCTCGCTGGCTTCGTGTTCCACGGGTTCTTCATCGAACCGACCGCAGGCGAAGAGTTCTGGAAGGGCGCACTCGCGTTCCGCGAACATCTGATGCACGAGATGCACGGCGTGCCGTTGCTGATCAAACTGTCGGCGACAATCGCGATGCTGCTCGGCCTGCTGACCGCTTGGTACGCCTATATCAAGGCACCAACGTTCCCGGCCAAGGTCGTCGAACAGTTCGGCGTGCTCTACGACTTCCTGCTGCATAAGTGGTATTTCGACGAGCTGTATGACCTCATCTTCGTCCGCCCGGCGTTCGCGATCGGCCGCTTCCTGTGGCACCGCGGCGACGAGAAGACGATCAACCGGTTCGGGCCAGACGGCGCGACCTGGGTCGTCCAGATCGGCAGTCGCGTGGCCAACCGCTTCCAGACGGGATACCTCTACACCTATGCCTTCGTCATGCTGATCGGGCTGACCGCAGCCGTAACCTGGGCGATCGGACTGTAATGACCGGCTTTCCTATCCTATCCGTCCTGATCGCGGTCCCGATGATCGCGGCCGTCGTGTGCCTGTTCGTTTCGGCGAACACGGCGCGGACGCTGGCTCTGGCGGCGACGCTGATCGACTTCGTTCTCGGCATCATGCTGTGGATGAACTACGACATCGGCGGCGCGCAGTGGCAGTTCGTCGAGCATGCCCCCGGCATCTTCGGCCCGTTCGGCTGGTCGCTCGGCATCGATGGCTTCGCGTTGATGCTGATCATGCTCAGCGTGTTCCTGATGCCGATCTGCATCGGTGCCAGCTGGCGCTCGATCACGACCCGCGTGCCGGAATACATGGCGGCGTTCCTGTTCACCGAAGTGCTGATGATCGGCACGTTCGCGGCGCAGGACCTGTTCCTGTTCTACGTGTTCTTCGAAGCCGGCCTGATACCGATGTACCTGATCATCGGCATCTGGGGCGGCGCGAACCGGATTTACGCGTCGTACAAGTTCTTCCTGTACACGCTGCTCGGCTCGGTCCTGATGTTCATCGCGATGCTCTATATGGCGAAGACCGCGGGCACGACCAGCATCCCGGCGCTGATGAACTACGACTTCCCGGCGCACGTACAAACGTGGCTGTGGCTGGCGTTCTTCGCGTCGTTCGCGGTCAAGATGCCGATGTGGCCGGTCCATACCTGGTTGCCCGACGCGCACGTCCAGGCGCCGACCGCAGGCTCGGTGATCCTGGCGGGCGTGCTGCTGAAGCTCGGCGGATACGGCTTCCTGCGCTTCCTGCTGCCGATGTTCCCCGAAGCTTCGGGTCAGCTGACCTGGCTGATCTTCGGTCTGTCGGCGGTCGCGGTAATCTACACGTCGCTCGTCGCACTCGTGCAGTCGGACATGAAGAAGCTGATCGCCTATTCGTCGGTCGCGCATATGGCGATCGTCACGATCGGCCTGTTCGCGTTCAACCGTCAGGGCATCGAAGGCGCGATGATCATGATGCTGAGCCACGGCCTGGTATCGGGCGCGTTGTTCCTGTGCGTCGGCGTGATCTACGACCAGCTCCATACCCGCGAGATCTCGCGCTATGGCGGCCTCGCGATCAACATGCCTAAGTACGCGATCTTCTTCCTGTTCTTTACGATGGCCTCGATCGGCTTGCCGGGCACCAGCGGCTTCGTCGCCGAGTTCCTGTCGTTGATGGGCACGTATCAGGTCTCGACTTGGACGGCGTTGCTCTGCACGACGAGCATCATCCTGGGCGCCGCGTACATGCTGTTCCTTTACCGTCGCGTCGTGTTCGGCGAGATCAAGTCGGATGACGTCCGCGCGATGGTCGACCTGTCGGGTCGCGAGATGTGGCTGCTTGCACCGATCGCGGCCGTCGTGCTGTGGATGGGCGTGTATCCCGAGAGCTTCCTGGCTCCGATGCGCAAGGATGTGGGTGTGCTTCTCGCCCGTGTCGACCGCGCCAAGCCGGCCAGCGATTCCAACCCAACTGCGGGGAAGCCCGCCGCAACCGTCCATAGTGCCGCGCACGGGGAGGCACACTGATGGATTACGCCGCTAACATCGCAATGACGCTGCCCGAACTGGTGCTGGCGTTGGGTGCGATCGCCCTGATGCTCGTCTCGGCCTGGGGCGGGGACAAGTCCACGCGCGCCGTCTCGATCGCCGCCGTGTTCGTGCTGGTCGGGGCAGGGATCGCATTGGTCGGTCCGGCCTCGTCGGGCGGCTATGCGTTCGATGGCCTGTACCGCGCGGACGCGTTCGGCGCGTTCGCCAAGGTGCTGATCTACATCGCCTCGGCGGTCGCGATCGTGATGGCGCCGAGCTTCTTCGCGCGTACCCACGGCGACGATCTGCGTCCGGAATATCCGGTGCTGATTCTGCTGTCGGCCTGCGGCATGGGGATCATGGTTTCCGCCACCGACATGCTCACGCTGTATGTCGGTCTCGAGCTCCAGAGCCTTGCGGCCTATGTCCTTGCCAGCTTCATGCGGCGCGACGGGCGTTCGGCGGAAGCCGGCCTGAAGTATTTCGTGCTCGGCGCGCTCGCGAGCGGCATCCTGCTGTACGGCATCTCGCTGGTCTACGGGTTCAGCGGCACGACGTTGTTCTCGGGCATCTCGGAAGCCTATGCCGGCACAAAGTCGCTCGGCTTGCTGTTTGGTCTGGTGTTCGTATTCGCAGGCCTCGCGTTCAAGATCAGCGCCGTGCCGTTCCACATGTGGACGCCCGACGTGTACGAGGGCGCACCGACCCCGGTCACCGCGTTCTTCGCGTCCGCCCCCAAGGTCGCGGCGCTTGCGCTCAGCGTCCGCGTGGCGGTCGATGCGATGGGCCCGGCGACCGACCAGTGGCGCCAGATCGTGATCTTCGCGGCACTCGCCTCGATCATCCTCGGTGCTGTCGCGGCGATCGGCCAGACGAACATCAAGCGGCTGCTCGCATACTCGTCGATCAACAACGTCGGCTTCGCGCTGATCGGTCTTGCGGCCGGAACGCCGGAAGGCGTGTCGGGCGTGCTGATGTATTTGACGATCTACGTCGCGATGACGCTGGGTTCGTTCCTGGTGGTGTTGCAGATGCGTGGTGACGACGGGCAGCCGGTCGAGACGATCGACAGCCTCGCCGGTATGTCCCGGACGCGGCCTGCACTCGCCGCGGCGCTCGCGATCTTCATGTTCAGCCTCGCCGGCATCCCGCCGCTGTTCGGCTTCTACGCAAAGTTCGCGGTGTTCAGCGCAGCGGTCGACGCCGGACTGTTCCCGCTGGCCGTGGTGGGCATCGCCGCTTCGGTGATCGGCGCGTATTATTATCTGCGCGTCGTCAAGACGATGTACTTCGACGATCCGGCACCCGCGTTCGCGCCGATGGAGAGCAAGGTCGAGGGTGGCCTGATCGCCATCGCCGCGGTGTTTGTGTCGCCAGCCGGCTACCTCCTCATCCCCGTGCTCGGCGCGTGGACGATGGCGGCCGCACGGGCGTTGTTCTGAGCATCATCCGCACCGTCGCGGAAACAGGATCGACCAACGCCGACCTGCTGGAGCTTGCGCGCGGCGGTGCCGACGACGGTCTCTGGTTGCGCGCGATCCGGCAGACGGCGGGGCGGGGGCGGCTCGGGCGCGAATGGTCGTCGCCCGAGGGTAACCTCTACGCGAGCACGCTCGTCCGGTTGCGACCGAACGATCCGCCCGCGGCCAGCCTCGCGCTGGTCGCCGCGGTCGCCTTGCAGGAAACCGTGTCGACGTTCCTCGTCGCCGGGATCTGCCAGGGTACGACCGATACAAGCGAGACGCTGGTCCTGAAATGGCCCAATGACCTGCTGCTCGCGGATGCCAAGTTGTCGGGGATCCTGCTAGAACGTGCGGACAATGCGGTGATCGTCGGCTACGGCGTCAACATTGCGCATCATCCCGATCTGCCCGGTCGTGCGACGACGGACCTTGCCGCGCATGGCGTGGTGGTCGATCCGGCGATGTTCCTCGATATCCTCGCCGATAGTTTTGCGCGCTGGATCGGCCGGTGGCGGACCGAGGGCATTGCCCCCGTCCGCGAGCGCTGGGTCGATTGTGCACACCCCGCCGGTACCGCGCTGACCGCTCGCCTCCCCGACGGCAGCGGGATCGACGGCCTGTTCGTCGGGCTCGACACTGATGGCGCGCTGATCCTCCGCTTGGCGTCTGGCGAGCGGCGTGTCATTCACGCTGCCGACGTCTTCCTGCTTTGAGGTCCCGCTGATGCTGCTCGCGATCGATGCCGGCAATACCAATGTCGTGTTCGCGCTGGTCGAAGCCGGCGAGATCGTCGCACGTTGGCGGATCGCGACCGATCCGCGGCGGACGGCGGACGAGTATGCGGTGTGGTTGAGCCAGTTGATGCAACTTGGCGGGCATGATCGCCTCGCGGTCGAGGGCGTGATCGTCGCCACCGTCGTGCCGCGCGCGCTCCACAATCTCCAGGTGCTCGCGTCGAAATACTTTAACACCGACGCGCTGATCGCCGGCCAGGCGCCGGTTGAATGGGGCATCGCTATCGACGTCGACGAGCCCGCCTCGCTCGGCGCCGACCGTGCGGTCAACACGATTGCCGCGCACGCGCTGCATCCCGGCGATCTGATCGTGATCGATTTCGGCACCGCGACCACGTTCGACGTCGTCGACTATAGCGGCGCGTACAAGGGCGGGATCATCGCGCCGGGGATCAACCTTTCGCTCGACGCACTAGTGACCGCCGCGGCGAAGCTGCCGCGGATCGCGATCGAGGCACCGACGGATACCAGCGTGATCGGGCTCAATACCGTCTCGCAGATGCACATCGGCATCTATTGGGGCTATGTCGCGATGATCGAGGGGCTGGTCGCGCGGATGAAGCGCGAGATCGGCCGCCCCGTGAAGGTCGTCGCCACCGGCGGGCTTGCCACATTATTCGAGAAACAGACCGACGTGTTCGACGTCATCGAAGCCGACCTGACGATCCAGGGGCTGGCGATGATGTGGGATCGTCACCATATCTAGGGCCATTGGGCTCGCGCCGACCGGCCTGCGGGCCATATTCCTGTATAATACTGAAAGTAATCAATGACTCCGAAGAACGAACTCCTTTTCTGTGGCCTTGGCGGCTCCGGCGAAATCGGCATGAACGTCAACCTGTACGGCTGCCAGGGCAAGTGGGTGATGGTCGATCTCGGCATCACCTTCGCCGATCCGCAATATCCCGGCGTCGACGTGATCCTGCCCGACCTGTCCTTTATCGAGGACCGGATCGACGACCTGCTCGGCATCGTCATCACGCACGGCCATGAGGATCACATCGGCTCGCTGCCGTACCTCGCCGAAGACCTCGGCGTGCCGATCTACGCGACGCCGTTCACGATGGGCCTGATCCGCGGCAAGCTCGAGGAAGAGGGCATCGCCAACCGCGTGAAGCTCAAGATGATCCCGATGGGTGGCAATTTCCAGCTCGGGCCGTTTGGCTTCACCTTCGTCGAGATGTCGCATTCGATCCCCGAGGCGAACGCGCTGCTGATCGACACGCCTTATGGTCGCGTGTTCCACACCGGCGACTGGAAGCTCGACAAGAACCCGGTGATCGGCAACCCGACCACGCCCGAGGGCTTCATGGCGATCGGCGACAAGGGAGTCGACGTGCTGGTCTGCGATTCGACCAACATCTTCAACACCACCGCGTCGGGCAGCGAGAGCACCGTCCGCAAGGGACTGTTCGAGGAGGTCAGCAAGGCCAAGGGCCGCGTGATGATCACCAGCTTCGCGTCGAACGCGGCGCGCCTCCACACGTTCGGCGAAGTCGCGAAGGAAACCGGCCGCAAGCTGTGCGTGACCGGGCGCTCGCTCGACCGGATCATCAAGGTGGCGCGCGCCACGGGCTATCTGAAGGATTTCCCCGACACGATCAGCCCCGACGAAGCGATGCGCCTGCCCAAGAACAAGGTGCTGATCATCGCCACCGGTGGTCAGGGTGAAGAGCGCGCGGCGTTGGCGCGTGTCGCCAATGGCCAGCACACGATCACGCTTGAGGCCGACGACATGGTGATCTTCTCGTCGAAGCAGATCCCGGGCAACGAGGTCCAGATCGGTCGCATCCAGAACACGCTGGCGGCCAAGGGCATCCGCATGATCACCGAGCGCCAGGCGCACGTCCATGTATCGGGGCATCCGGGTCAGCCGGAACTCGCGCAGATGTACGACTGGCTGCGGCCGGAGGTACTCGTGCCGACGCATGGCGAGATGCGTCATATGATGGAGCATGCGCGCTTCGGTCTCGAGCAGGGCATTCCGCGTGCGATCGTGCAGAGCAACGGCGACATCATCCGTCTTGCGCCCAAGGGCCCGGCGAAGATCGGCAATGCGACGGTCGGGCGCCTGGTGCTCGATGGCGACGTGATCCTGCCGGCGGACGGTGCGACGCTGAGCGAGCGGCGGAAGCTGGCGATCAACGGCCAGATTTCGGTCGGTGTCGCGCTCGGCAAGGACGGCCGGATGGTCGGCCAGCCGCAGGTTCGCGTGCAGGGTGTGCCGGTCGAGGAAGACCGCGCGGCGTTCATCGCCGATGCGGTCCAGGCGGCAGCGGACACGGTACGCGGCGGCAAGCGCGAGAGCGAGAAGATGCGCGAGCAGATCCGTCTCGCGGTCCGCAAGGTCGCCAAGCGCTGGACCGGTAAGCAGCCGATCGTTGACGTGCTGCTGATCGAGGGCTGAGTCGATGCGCTGGACCTCGGCACTCGCGATCTACATCCTGTTCTGGTCGTTCTCGGTGTTTCTGGTCCTGCCATTCGGCGTGAAGACGACACGCGAGGTCGGGGGCGAACACGTCCCCGGCCAGGCCGAAAGCGCGCCGCATGAGTTTCGTTCGGGGCGAACGGCGTGGCGGGTGACCTTGGTGGCGACGGTGTTGTTCGTGCTGTTCCAGCTGAATTATTCTTACGGATGGATCACGCCGCAGACTGTCGATTTGTTCGACCGCGGCAACATGGTCACGCGCTGAGGGGCGACCCCACGATCCTCTCCCGCCAGGGGGAGGTGGCACCGAAGGTGACGGAGGGGGAGGATACGGAACAGAGGTTTCCCTTACCTCCCCCTCCGTCTGGCAAGTGCCAGCCACCTCCCCCTGGCGGGGGAGGATTACAATTTAGCCTTTACCCCGGCGATGCGGCTGAGCCTGCCAGCAAGCCGCCATCGATGTTGATCTCCGTCCCCGTGATATACGGCGCCTCGTCCGACGCGAGCATCACCGCGACCGCAGCGACCTCGTCCGGCATTCCGAACCGCTTTAACGGCGTATCGGCCACCAGCGCCGCCATCCGCGCTTCGCGGTCCGGCCCATCCCCGTGCATTGGCTCCCAGATCGGCGTCAGGATCGCCGCGGGATGCACCGAGTTGCAGCGGATCTTCCACCCCTGCTGCGCACAATACAGCGCCACCGTCTTGCTGTGATTGCGGATCGCGGCCTTCGACGACGCATAGGCCGCGGCGAGGGGAATGCCGACTAGCCCCGACCGCGACGAGATGTTGATGATCGAGCCGGTACCCGCTGCTTTCATCGCACCGATCGCATAGCGGCAGCCGAGGAACGTGCCGTCAAGATTGACCGCATGAACCGCGCGCCAGTCCGACAAGGTCGCATGCTCGGGATCATGCGCGACCATGCCTTGCTCGAAACCCGTTACGCCCGCATTGTTCACGAGCACGTCGACCACCGGAACGATCTCCGCCAGGCGCTGCCAATCCGTCTCTTCGCGGACGTCGAGCTTTTCGAACCGGCAGCCTATCGCCGCCGCAGTCTCGGCGCCGGCGGTTTCGTCGATGTCGGTGAGGATGACGATGGCGCCTTCGTCATGGAAGCGCTCGGCGATCGCGCGGCCGATGCCGCGTGCTGCGCCGGTGACGACGCAAATTTTAGTGTTCAGTCTGGGCATGTAAGCCTCGAAATATGAGTCCGGTCGGCGGATTGCTCCGCTGGCGAGGGCCGCGTTAGCGGTGACGCTGGATCATTTCGAAAGCTCCTATGAGGTCCGGCTCAGCGCAGGCGTTCGATTGCCTGCGCCAATGCCACGTATAGTTTGCCCATGTCGGACGACAGCAACGTCACCCCGAGCGGCGAGCCGTCGCGTTGCGTCAAGATCGTGCGGAGCATTGCTTCGAAGTCGTGGATGTAGCGGTTGACCATCTCGCGGAACGTCTCGTCCTCGTCGTAGAGGCCGGCGATCTCGCGGACTTCGCTGGCATCGAGGATGCGGACGGCGCGACGCGTGAAGACGCCGCGGTCGCCCTTGAGATACGCGCCCCACGCACTGTCCGAGATTTCGGGGGCGATCGCCTTGGTGATGTCGATCGAGGCTGAGTTGAGCGATTCGATCAGCAGCGAGACGCGGCGCGCGAAGGTGTCCTGGTCGGCGTCTTCGCGTTCGGTACGCGCTTCCTGGATCCGGGTTTCGACGATCGCGGTCTGGTCGACGATCGCCTGGACTTCGCGCGCGAGGCGTTCGGTCGCGCCTGTGGCCGCGTCGACCGCAGCGCCGGTGGCGTCGGTGAGCGCCTTGACCTGGCGTTCCACGGTATCGTTGGTCGCGCGGCGCATCGCGTCGGCGCTGGCGGCTTCGAGTGCGGCTGCGGCCTCGGGTATGACTTTCGACAGCGTCTCGCGCGCCTTGTCGGCGGCGACGGCAGCGGTCTCGCGGACACGGTGGAGCGCCTCGATCAACTGCGGCGCGGCGTCTTCGGCGAAATGCTGCGTCCGGCCGATAGCTTCATCGACCATTTGACCGAGCGCATCGGCCTTCGCGCGGCCGGTGTTCAGCGTGTTGAGAAGGTCGGTCGAGAGCGTGTCGAGAACCTGACGCTGTTCGCCTATGACTCCGGCGATCGCCTCGATCGCGTCATGCGTGCTCTCCGCAGCGGTGACGAGCGCGAGCAGTTCGGGGCGCGCCGAGACGACGATGCTTTTGCTGGCTAGAACCTGCGTATCGAGGCGACCCAATGCTTCGGGCATCGTCTCGTCGATCTCGCGCGCGGCGGCATCGAGTGCGACGAGAAGCGTTTCGGTCGTGGCGATCGTCCGGTGCGCCATGTCGTCGCCAGCCCGCAGCGCTTCGGTCATCGCATCCGCCGAGCCACCTAGCGCGCTGATCGATGCCGCGAGGTCCTGCGTGCGCTCGGTGCCGTGGCGATGGAGCAATTCGATCCGCGATTCGACTTCGCCGAGCCCGGTGTGGAGGTCATCGACGATCCGGTCGCCGGCGCTGCGTTGCAGGTCGAGGCGGATCGCGACGCGTTCGATCGCGTCCTCCACGCTGGCGATGCGCTTGGCGAGCGCTTCGGCGCTGTCGCGGGCGGCGCTGTCGAGCGCGGCCTGGTTCGCGCCGACCATCGCCAGCATCGCGTCCCCCTGCGCGGCGATACCGCGGCGCGACAGGTCGACGGCGTCGGCGGTGCGGTTGAGCAGCGCGTCGACGGCGGCGGACATGCCGTCGGTGACAGATTCGAGATGTGCGCCGGCCGTCTGGCTGGTCGCCTCCATACGGACGATGTGGGCGGCGAGGCGCTGTGCAGCGCCGCTCGCCATCGCGTCGGCGTCGCGGCCGCGTTCGGCCAGCGCTACGATCTGTGCGTCGAGCGCTGCGGCGTGTTCGCTCGCAGACAGCCCGGTGCGTTCGAGGCGCTTGGCGACGTCGTCGATATCGGCCTGCGCGCGGGGGAGGGTGGCGATCAGGACGCCGAGGCTGGTCTGCGCGCCGGCCGTCGAGGTCGCGAGGTTGCGCGCGTGCGCCGCGGCCTGGTCGATCTCGGACACCATGCCGCGACCGATCGCTGCGAGCTGCTCGGTCGCGCCGCCGCCCATCGCCATCAATGCGTTGAGTTGCTCGGCGAGGTGTTGTCGGTTGACGTCGATCGTGTTCGAGAGCGCGGCAACGCTGCGTTCGAGACTGGCGGCCTCGTCGCGCATCGCCTGCGCGGTGATACCGAACCGGTGCGCCTCACTACGGCTGGTTCGCATCGCGAGTAGCCAGACGATGCCGATCAGCGCGGGGACGACGCAGAGCGCGGCGATGAACTGGACGAGCGCAACCGGCTCGATGGTTGCGAGCGATCCGCGCACGAGCCAGAGCATCGCCGCGAGCCAGACCACGACGATGGCGACCGCTATACCTGCGTAGAGACGTCCACGTTCGGGCGCAGGCTCTTGATAAACCTCATCAAAGCGTGTTTCGAGGACGGTGTCGGACATGTCTTCTATCACCGGATCCATCACGATATCCGCGCGAATGGGATGGGCATTGCCTGCCGTCGCGCGAAACCCGATCATTGACGAACCCCCGTTCATGAGTGTCGGAGGTATCACGAAACGCGGGCAGACAAAATGCATAGTGCAAGCTTTGCTTAAGCATCCGTCCGGTAAGCAGGGCGGCATGGCGTATGATCCCGGAGCTATCGGTACGACGCTCGCGGCTGCGGTCGGCGACGATCCGGCGCTGATCGCCGATCTGCGCAGCGCGTTCGTCGAAAGTGCGGAGCGCGTGCTGACCGCGATGACGCTGGCGGCGGACGCAGAGGATTGGCGCGCGGCGGCATGGCGACTGCGGGGATTGGCGGCGAGTTTCGGCGCGGTGCGACTGATGGCCCTCGCGACGGAGGTCGCCGAAGACCCGCGTGACGCAGAGGGTTTGAAGAAACTTCGCCGAGCGATTTCCCGCCTGTAACGCGGTTCCGACCATATAGCGGGGCGGTTCGGCCGAACGCGGGCTTTGCAGGACGGCGCGTACCGCCTAACAGCCGCGCATGCTTGCCGGCCTATTATTTGCAATTCACGACGCCGACGATCGCCCCGATCGTCTTGCCGCGACGCTGCCGTTCAGTGGCGTCACGCTTATCGAATACCAGGCGCGGTTGCTGATCGCGGCCGGCGTGTCGCAGGTGATCGTCGTCGTCGCGCGGATGACCCCCGAACTGCTTGGCGCGATCAACCGCATCGGACGGCGCGGCGTCAGCGTCGATACGGTGCGCTCGGCGACCGAAGCGGTCGAGAAACTTCATCCGCTGGCTCGCGTGCTGATGCTCGGCGACGGGCTGGTCACGACCGAGGCGATCGTAAAGGCGATGGCGACCGAGGAAGGCGATTGCCTGCTCGTCGTGCCCGAGAGCGATGCGGGTCCGGGGTTCGAGCGTGTCGGCGGGCAGATGGCATGGGCCGGCGTCGCGCGGCTGAGTTCGAGCCGGATCGCCGAAGTGGCCGCGTTGCCGCAGGATTACGATCTCCAGTCGTCGCTGTTGCGGCTGGCGGTGCAGTCGCGCGCGATTCATGTGCTGTTGCCGACCGACGCAGTGCGCGGCGGGCACGGGATCGAGCGTCAGGCACGGACGCTGGAGGAGCGTGGTCGCGCGGTGCTGATGACGATCGTGTCGGGGCGGCGGGGCTGGTTCGACCGGTTCGTGCTCGCGCCCATCGCGCGATTGGCGTTGCCGCTGCTCGTCGATCGCGGCGCGGCGGGAACGACGGTCGGCGCGGCCGGGGCGGCGCTCGGCGTCGCCGGGCTGGTGACGATCGGCTTCGGGTTGTCGTCGGTCGGGCTCTTGGTCGCGTTGATCGGGTGCATCGCTCTGGCACTGGGGTCGGTACTGAGCGGACTGCGCGACGAGGAGCCGATGGCGCATGGTCAGACGCTGGCGATCGCTGGCGTCGTTGCCGCCGCGATCCTCGTCTTCGCATTCTTCGTCAGCGGTTATGCAGGCGAGAACACGGCCTTGGCGATCGGCACTGCGCTTGTCGCGATCGGTGGACTCGCGGAGCGCGCCATCGTCGAACGTGAGCGGCAACTCTGGTGGGGCAGCCCCGCAGCCTATCTGCTGATCGTTGCCGTGTTTGCGCTGGTCGGTTTTCCGGTGTTCGGACTTGGGCTGACGGCCGTGTATGCGACCACGACGCTGGCGGCAGTAATCGAACGATTGCGTCGCACGCCTTAGGCGGACCTTAACGACCGGGGGCTAAGCACGGGATCATGTCGGTCGGCCCAACGATGCATGACGCTATGCCGTCCTACGATCCGGTGACGCGGGCGGAGACTGCACGCCTGCGGGCGGAAGCGCGGTTGGCGGGCACGATTGCCGACTTTTTCCTGGATGCGGACGCACGGCTCGACGACCGGACACGGCTGATGCTGGCGCATGTGCTCGGCGCGATCGTCGGCGCGATCGAGTGGGATATCCGGCGACATGCGGCGCGGCTGCTGGCGGGTGACGGGGCCACGCGCGCGGGTGAAGCGATCCTCAAGGCGGGGGCGGGGGGCGTCGTCGAACGCCTGACGCGCGCTGGATTGCTCCGTGACGAAGAGTTGATGGAAGAACTCATCGCCCGCGTTCGCCACGACCTGATCGCGGCATCGCTGCCCGTCGAGGTAGCCGAACCCGACGAGGCAAGCCTGCTGGTACGACTGGCCGGGGTGCCCGACAGCATCGTGGCATCGGCGGCGTCTGCGTTGCTTGCGGCCGAGAGCCGGCGACGGGTCGCGAACGAACTGGGTTCGGCAGGCGGGAGCGAACTGCCGGCCGAGCTGCATCACCGGCTGGTCTGGTGGGTCGCGGCGGCGATCCGCGATGGTTTGAAGTCCACACGCGAGAGCGACCGGGCGATCACTGATGCGGCCGAGCGCAGCCTTGCCGCGCATGACGAAGGCGAGCGACCCGACGCGGTCGCCATGCGGCTGGCCAAGGCGCTGGACGCGCGACCCAATGAACTGGCCGCCGTCCTGGTCGAATCGATCGGGGATCGGCGGCTGTCGCTGTTCGTCGCGGTCCTCGCGCATGCGCTCGGCATCGCGTTCGATCAGGCGCGATCGATCACGCTCGAGCCGGACGGCGATCGGTTGTGGCTGGCGTTGCGTGCGCTCGACATGGATCGACCGACGATCGCCAGGATCGGCCTGGCGCTGTCCGAAGCCGATCCGCGGCGCGATATCGAGGCGTTTGCCGATGCGCTGGATGCGATCGTATCGATCGGCGTCGAGGATGCGCGGGCGTCGATCGCACCGTTGGCACTGAACCGCGATTTTCGGATGGCGTTGCGCGCGCTGGCGCGTACGGATCGGCGATGAGCGTGTTCGACCCTTCGATCGAAAGTCCGATTGCGCATGCGATCGTCGCACCCGACGGTTCGCTGTCGTTCGCGGATCCGGCGCTGATCGCACTCAACCAGCGCGCGGGCGGGATGCGCGGCGCGCCGCTGGCGGTGCCGCAACTCGCGACGATCGCGCGGCTGGCGCGGCGGCTCGGGATCGTCGTGTCGCGCGGCGTGGTGGTCGCGGATGACGAGGCCGACGTCGACCTCTGGGTGCGTGCGCAACCGGACGGCGAGAATGTGCGGCTGACGGTCAGCGGCTGGCGCGAGATCGCGGCGTGGCGTCCGACCCGGACTGCACCCGACGCGCAGAATGATTTCCTAGGCAGCGATACCGACTGGCGATGGGAGACCGATTCGGCGCTGCGGCTGACGTTCGTGACGCTCGATGCGGGGCCGAAGCACGGTTTCGACGCCTTCGCGCTGCTGGGCCAGCCGCTGACCGCGATGTTTGCGCTCGATGCTGGCACGGACGGGACGTTGCCGATCCTCGATTCGCTCGCCCGGCGACGCGCGATGGCGGCGCAACCGGCGAGGTTACGGAGCTCGGGACGTGCGGTAACGCTGACCGCGAACGTGCGTCACGATGCTTCGGGCGATTTCGCCGGGTTCGTCGGCGTCGCGCGGATGGTCGTCGAGGACGTCGCGCCGTCCGTTGAAACGGCAATGGCAACCGCAACGCTGTCGCCGACCTTCACGAGTGGGCTCGACAAGGCGTTGCGGATCCCGCTCGCGCGGATCGTCGCCAACGCCGACAGCATCAACGCGCAGGCCGATGGCCCGGTGCAGCATGATTATGCCGACTACGCTGCGGATATCGCCAGCGCGGGGCGGCATCTGCTCGAACTGGTCGATGACCTCGTCGATCTCCAGGCGGTCGAGCGTCCGGACTTCGCGCTGGCACCCGAGCCGATCGACCTCGCCGACGTCGCCCGTCGCGCCGCCGGTCTGCTGACTGTACGCGCGAGCAATGCCGAGGTGACGATCGTGCGGCCGGCGATGGACGCACGCGTGCCGGCACTCGGTGATTTCCGGCGTGTGCTGCAGATCCTCGTCAATCTGGTCGGCAATGCGGTGCGCTATTCGCCCGCGGGGTCGCATGTCACGGTGTCGGTGGAGCGGTCCGAGACGCAAGCGATCGTCGTCGTCGCGGATCAGGGCAAGGGCGTCGCGCCCGAGGATCAGATCCGGATTTTCGAGAAGTTCGAGCGGGTCGATCCGTCGGAGGCCGGCGGCAACGGGCTTGGCCTGTACATAGCACGGCGCTTGGCGCGGGCGATGCAGGGCGATCTCATGATCGAAAGCGCTCCCGGTGAAGGTGCGCGGTTCGTGCTGACGTTACCGGCGGATCCGGCGCGCCACTAGAATCAGCGCGAGGCCGAACGCGGCGAGGAATGCGCCGCGATCCGCCCAAGGCCGCTGATCGAGCATGAAGCTCGACTGCGGCCAGTGGACGTATCCGAGCCCCTGACCGATCCAGAGCAGACCCATCAGCGCGCAGAGCACGCCGATGACCATCAGGATCGGCCGGAGCGTCTTCATCAGCGTGACGCCATCGGGACGTAATCACGCGCGGTCGGACCGCTGTAGAGCTGGCGCGGACGGCCGATCTTCTGGTCGGGATCGGTGATCATCTCGTTCCACTGCGCGACCCAGCCGACGGTGCGGGCAAGCGCAAAGAGAACGGTGAACATCGAGGTCGGGAAGCCGATCGCCGACAGGATCACGCCCGAATAGAAATCGACGTTCGGGAACAGCTTCTTCTCGATGAAGTACGGATCGCTCAGCGCGAGACGCTCGAGCTCGATCGCGACGTCGAACACGGGGTCGGTGACGCCCAGCTCGCCGAGCACTTCCTTGACCGTCGTCTGCATGACGGCCGCGCGCGGATCGTAGTTCTTGTAGACGCGGTGGCCGAAGCCCATCAGGCGGAACGGATCGTTCTTGTCCTTGGCGCGGGCGATGTATTCGGGGATCCGGTCGACGGTGCCGATCTCATGCAGCATGTTGAGCGCGGCTTCGTTGGCGCCGCCGTGTGCTGGGCCCCACAGGCAGGCGATGCCGGCTGCGATGCAGGCGAACGGGTTGGCGCCCGACGACCCGGCGAGACGGACGGTCGAGGTCGACGCGTTCTGCTCGTGATCGGCGTGGAGGATGAAGATGCGGTCCATCGCCTTTTCGACAATCGGGTTCACGACGTACTTCTCGGCGGGGACGCCGAACGTCATCTTCAGGAAGTTGCCGGTGTAGCTCAGCGTGTTGTCCGGATAGACGAACGGCTGACCGACGCTGTACTTGTACGCCATCGCGGCAATCGTCGGCATCTTGGCGATCAGGCGGTGCGACGCGATGACGCGCTGTGCCGGATCGTGGATGTCGGTCGAATCGTGATAGAACGCCGACAGCGCGCCGACGACACCGCACAGGATCGCCATCGGATGCGCGTCGCGGCGGAAGCCACGGAAGAACTGCGCGAGCTGCTCGTGCACCATCGTGTGGCGCGTGATCGTGTTCGAAAAGTTCGCCAGCTCGTCTTCGCTCGGCAGTTCGCCGTTGAGAAGCAGATAGGCGACTTCCATGAAGTTCGACTGTTCGGCCAGCTCGCCGATCGTGTAGCCGCGGTGCAGCAGCGTGCCCGCGTCACCATCGATGTAGGTCAGCTTCGACTGGCACGACGCCGTCGAGGTGAAGCCCGGATCATAGGTGAAATTGTCCGTCTGCGCGTACAGCTTGCGGATATCGATGACATCGGGTCCGACCGTACCGGACATCACCGGATACTGGAAATCCTTGCCGTCGACCTTGAGGGTTGCGGTCTCGCTCATGCTTGTATCCTTCCTCGAAATCTTATCAGCTAGCCATCCGGTCGGCGATCCGTCCCAGGCTCTCGTCGCGCCCGAGCAGGTCGAGCACGTCGAAGATCCCCGGCGACGTCTTGCGTCCCGTTAGCGCGGCGCGAAGCGGCTGTGCGACCTGGCCGAGCTTGACGCCCCGCGCTTCGGCCACGCGCCGTACCGCGCCTTCGAGCGCCTCCGTATCCCACTCGGCGAGCGCGTCAAGTTCGGCATGCGCGTTCGCCAAAATGACACTCGCTTCACCTTGCAAAAGGCTCGCTGCGGCGTCATCCATTGCCAATGGGCGCTGGCTGAACAGGAAATTCGATCCCTCGGCCAGCTCGTTCAGGTTCGCGGCACGGGGCTTGAGGACCGGCATCGCGCGCGTGAGCAGGTCCAGTCCGCCGGTCGGCAGATCGTGGCCGAGACGATCCGCCGCGAGTTGCGCAAGGCGCGCGTCGTCGGCTTCGCGGATGTAATGGCCATTGAGGTTCTCGAGCTTCTTCAGGTCGAAGCGTGACGGCGACTTGCCGACGCCCGACAGGTCGAACCACTCGACCGCCTGCTCGCGGCTGATGATCTCGTCGTCGCCGTGGCCCCAGCCAAGCCGGAGCAGGTAATTGTCGAACGCCTCGGGCAGGATACCCATCTCGTCGCGGTACGCTTCGATGCCGACTGCGCCGTGACGCTTCGACAGCTTGGCGCCATCGGGGCCGTGGATCAGCGGGATGTGCGCGTAGATCGGCTCGGGCCAGCCCATCGCGCGGTAGATCGGCAACTGGCGGAACGCGTTGTTGAGATGATCGTCGCCGCGGATGACGTGCGTGACGCCCATGTCGTGATCGTCGACGACGACCGCGAGCATGTAGGTCGGCGTACCGTCCGAGCGGAGTAGGACGAGGTCGTCGATCTCTTCGTTCTTGACCGTGACGGCGCCTTGGACGCGGTCCTCGATCGTGACGGCACCTTCCTGCGGCGCGCGCAGGCGGACGACGTGGGGCAGGTTCGGCGCTTCGCTCTCGGGGCGATCGCGCCACGGGCTGCGGATGCGAAGCGGCTTCTTCGCAGCCTGTGCCTCGGCGCGCATCGCGGCGATCTCGTCGTTGGTCATGTAGCAGCGATACGCATGGCCCTTCGCGACCATTTCGTGCGCGACCTGCGCGTGGCGTTCGGCACCCGCGAACTGCATGACGACGTCGCCGTCCCAGTCGAGCCCGAGCCAGCGCATTCCGTCAATGATCGCGTCGATCGCCGGCTGGGTCGAACGGACCCGGTCGGTATCCTCGATCCGCAGCAGGAATTTACCCCCGTTTGCTTTTGCGAACAGCCAATTGAACAGCGCGGTGCGCGCGCCGCCAAGATGCAGGAACCCCGTCGGCGACGGAGCGAAACGGGTAACCACGGGTGCGGCCGAATTGGCGGTGCCCGTATCAGATATTGCGCCCAACCGCGGGTGCTCCCAGACTGATGAAACGATGGAGAAACGATGGCCATGACAGCCGTCGCCGCCCCTAGCATGCGTCCTTGGCGGCGACAAATGGGCGTGCCGCGATGGGGGGCTGTCGTCGGGCTTGCCGTGGAACGCTGGCTCGAGGCGGAGCGCGACCAACTGGTGTTGTGGTTGCCGGTGATGCTGGGTGCGGGGATCGCGTTGTGGTTCGCGTTGCCGGACCCGGCGGCGTGGTGCTTGGCGATATTGGTGTTGGCCGCCGGTGGGCTGTCGTGTCTGGCGGTGGGGCAGGGCGGGCGTGCCGCGCGGTCGCTGGCGATCGGGTTGCTGACGGTCGCGCTGGGGCTCGGGCTTATTTGGGCTCGATCAGAGTCGGTGGCCCGGCCGGTGTTGGGCGGACCGACGATCGCGAGTTTCTCGGCCAAGGTGGAGGCGATCGAACCGCTGGTTGCACGCAAGCTGGTCCGGCTGACGCTGCTGCCGATCGGGAAGGGAGTGGAGGCCGACGGGCAACCGGTCGCCCTGCCATACCGTGTCCGCGTCAATCTGGCGGAAGCGGATGCGCCGAAGCTGCTGGGAACGGGAGCGGTCGTGCATCTACGGGCGCGGCTGATGCCGCCGCCGCTGCCCGCGGTTCCGGGCGCCTACGATTTCGCGCGAGTTGCTTGGTTCGGCGGGATCGGAGCGACAGGCCGGGGCTTCGCACCGGTCGCTGTGACAACGCCGAGCGAGTCGGGTGCCGGCGTCCGCGTTGCGCTCTCGCGCCATATCGTTTCACGATTGGATGGCAGCGCAGGCGGGATCGCCGCAGCGCTCGCAACTGGCGACGTCGGTGCGATCAGCGAAGAGGATTCGGAGGCGATGCGTCGCGCCGGGCTCGCGCATCTGCTGTCGGTGAGCGGGTTGCATATTACGGCGGCGGTGGCGGCGACGATGTTGATCGTGTTGCGGCTGCTGGCGCTGAGTCCTTGGTTAGCACTGCACGCGCGCTTGCCTCTGATCGCTGCGCTGGCTGGAGCGGCGGCGGCGATCGCCTATACGTTGCTGACCGGAAGCCAGGTTCCGACGATCCGGTCGTGTGTGGCCGCGCTGCTCGTGCTGGCGGCGCTGGCGATGGGGCGCGAGGCGATGACCTTACGTCTCGTCGCGGCGGGGGCAGCGTGCGTCATGCTCGTGCTGCCCGAGTCGGCGGCGGGGCCGAGCTTCCAACTCTCGTTCGCGGCAATCACCGCGATCATGGCGCTGCACGAGCATCCAGCCATTCGCGCGTTCTTCGGCCCGCATGAGGAAGGCAGACCGCGCCGCCTCGCTCGCGGCATAGCATCGCTGTTGCTCACCGGCCTGCTCGTCGAGTTCGCGCTCATGCCGATCGCGGTATATCATTTCCACAAGGCCGGGCTCTACGGCGCGTTCGCCAACATCATCGCGATCCCCCTGACGACCTTCGTCGTTATGCCGCTGGAAGCGCTGGCGTTGCTGCTTGATGCCGGCGGGCTTGGCGCGCCGATCTGGTGGCTGGTCCAGCGATCACTCGATGCGCTGCTGTGGCTCGCGCATATCGTTGCTAGCGCACCCGGATCGGTGCGCTCCCTGCCAGCGATGCCGACGGCGGCGTTTGCGTTGATGATCGTTGGGGGGATTTGGATTGCCTTGTGGCGAACGCAGTGGCGGCGGCTCGGGCTGGTACCGCTGACGATCGGCGCGGTCTGGGCGCTGACGACGCCGGCGCCGGATGTTCTCGTGACCGGCGACGGGCGTCATGTCGCGGTGCGGACGGCGGCGGGGCTCGCGATGCTGCGCGATCGGGCCGGCGACTATACGCGCGACATGCTGGCAGAGAACGGCGGGGTGGATGGCGAGCCGCTGCTGCTGGCGGACCAACCCGATGCGCGGTGCAGCCGCGATCTATGCGTCACCGATATCGCCGCACGGGGACGGATGTGGCGGGTCCTCGCGACGCGCAGCGCCTATATGGTCCCGATTGCCGAGTTCCTTGCCGCCTGTCGCAGCGCCGATGTCGTCGTCAGCGAACGGGGCTTGCCGAAACGCTGTGTGCCACGGTGGCTGAAACTGGATCGCCGCATACTCCGTCGAACGGGCGGCGTCGCGTTGACCTTGGGGCGCGGGACGGTCGTGACCATCCTGAACGCAGGCGATCGCCACCCCTGGCGCGATCCGCCTCTCCTCGAACGCACCGCGCATTTGTTCGGGCCGCGACATGGCCGGTTTCACGGTGCTACGTCGTCGTTTCGCGCCAGCCGAGGCCGTCAAAAGTAGAAATGTTCACGCGAAGGCGCAAAGGCGCGAAGGTGATGCGATTCGGGACACCTTCACACCTCCATGAACGATAAGCCGACGTCGGTATTTCGGTGGTCTGCGAAGGCAGGTAGTCGCAAATCTAAACACCACATCTTCGCGCCTTTGCGCCTCCGCGCGAACACAATCACCCGTCGTTGCATGCGATCTTGGTGCAAAGAATTGGTTCACGCGGAGACGCGGAGACGCGGAGAAGGTTCTTGTACGGCAGGATGAATCGGACTGGCGACTATCTGTCTTACTTGCGAAAGACGTTTGGAATGGTTTCGTTCTCCCTAAGCGAAACACCTCCGCGTCTCCGCGCGAACCAATTCTTCGGCTGTGCGAGGGATTGGCGGCGATATGTTCGCGCAGAGGCGCAGAGATTGAGGGTTCGAGTCGAGGTCGCGCTTATGGATCGGAGCGTGAGAGGGTCTTCCGAATGATTGGCGGTGTTTGCTTGGGCGTGTCGAAGAACTGGCCACTTTTTCGACCGCTCCAAGCACATCGCTTAGTTTGCCGAAGAGGCCCGGTCGCTGCTGCCGGTAGGAAAGAGCGACTTGGCTTCCCGGCTTGGCTGTCGCTTCCTTAGCAACCCAAAACCGAGACCGGGCTGCGTCGCGATAACGCAGGCCGGTCTCGGCAACTCAGTCGTAGCGGCGGAGGATGCCGGAGAGTTTGCCCTGCACGCGGACTTGGGCGGGGGCGTAGCGTTGGGGGTCGTAGGCTCGGTTTGCCGGGTCGAGGCGGACCATGGCGCCTTCGCGGCGGAAGTATTTTAGGGTGGCTTCGCTGTCTTCGATCAGGGCCACGACGATCTCGCCGTCTCGCGCCGTTTCGGTGCGGCGTATCAGGGCGTAGTCGCCGTCCAGGATACCGGCCTCGACCATCGAGTCGCCCGAGACTTCCAAGGCATAGTGTTCGCCGGTCCCTAACAACGCAGCGGGGACGGCTAGCATCGTGCTGCCCTCGAACGCTTCGATCGGGACGCCGGCGGCGATGCGGCCGTGGAGGGGAATCTCGATGACGTCGTTGGCCGGCTGCGGCGTTGCGGCCGCGGGGGCTGCCTTGACGTTCGACGGCTTGGACGGCGTCTTCTTTTCCGGACGCTCGGGCATGCGCAGCACTTCGAGCGCGCGCGCGCGGTTCGGCAGGCGGCGGATGAAGTTGCGCTCCTCGAGCGCGCTGATCAGACGGTGGACGCCCGACTTCGACTTGAGGTCGAGTGCGTCCTTCATCTCCTCGAACGACGGCGAGACGCCGGTATCATTGAGGCGATCGTTGATGAAGCAGACGAGTTCGTGCTGCTTGCGCGTGAGCATGGCGGTTCTCCGTCCGGAACAGACTGGGAACTTCTATGGAACATAATTAACGCCGTCAAGCGCTCGCTTCACCCGATCACGAGGATTTCCGCCGATTCGCCTGTCTTTGCTACGGGCGCGTTGCCGGGGCGGACGATGAGGCAGGTCGAGCGGGCCAGTGTCAGGAGCATCGAACTGTCCTGGATCGTCGAGGCATAGGCTTTGCCGTCGCGCAGTTCGGCGCGGAGATAGTCGGTGCGGGCGTTGTTGGCGGGGAGGTCTTCGCCGAGGAGGGCGTGGGTCGACTGGGGGAGCGGGTCGCGTGCGCCGGCCATGTGCGCGACGACGGGTTTGACGAACAACGTCGCGGTGACGAACGCGGAGACCGGGTTGCCGGGGAGACCGAGCACCATCATCTCGCCGATCCGGCCGGCCATCATCGGCTTGCCCGGGCGCAGCGCGATCCGCCAGAAGTCGATGGTGCCGCCGGCGGCTTCGATCGCGGGGCGAACGAGGTCGTGGTCGCCTACCGATGCGCCGCCGGTGGTGACGAGCAGGTCTGCCTGAACGCTGGCGAAGGCCTCGCGGAGGATCTCGAGATTGTCGGGCAGGATGCCGAGATCGATGATGTCGACGGGCATGTCGGCGAGCATCGCGGCGAGCATGATGCCGTTCGATTCGGGGAGCGCGACGCCGTCGGTGATCGAGCCGGGGGGGACGAGTTCGTCGCCGGTGGCGGCGACGGCGACGCGGACGCGGCGGTTGACGGTGAGGCTGCCGTGGCCGCCAGTCGCGGCGACGGCGATGCGCGCGGGGCTGAGGCGGTCGCCGGCGGCGATGAGGCGGGTGCCGGTCGAGAAGTCGAGGCCCTTGCGCCGGGTGTTGCGGCCGAGCGTCGGGGGGCCTTCGCCGGCTAGGATCAGGGTTGCGCCGTCGCGTTCGGCTTCTTCCTGGACCATGACCGTGTCGGCGCCTTCGGGCATTGCGGCGCCGGTGAAGATGCGGGTGGCTTCTCTTGGGCCGACCTTGCCGGTGAAGGGGCGGCCGGCGGCGCTTTCGCCGATGACTTTCCAGGGGCCGGGGAGGTCTTCGAAGCGGATCGCGTAGCCGTCCATGGCGGACAGGTCGGCGGCGGGTTGCGTGCGGCGGGCGAGGATGTCCTCGGCGGCCCAGCGGCCGGCGGCTTCGCGCAAGGCCACGGTTTCGCTGCCGACGCGGGGGGCCATGGCGAAGAGGCGGGACTGGGCTTCGGCGACGGGGACTAGGGTCATGCGTAAGACTCTGTTTTCGGGCGGTTTGGGAAAGTGAAGTATAGGAAGTGTAGACGCTGGGAGCGTTTTGGCGGTTGGCGCTTTTGGGGTGTTGTATGGGGAAGCGCGGGGCGTGGGGGTAGGTTCCGTGCTTTGCCATGGGTTTGGTGTGTAGGACAGGTGTCGTTGCCGGGAGTGCGACGGCAGGGCGGTCTTTGTGACTGACTTGACTGCGTTAGATCGAACGTCGCTGCCACCTCCTTGTTTTCCCGCGAAGGCGGGAGCCCAGTCTGGGTCCCCGCCTTCGCGGGGAAACAAGGGTTGGGCGGAACGGTTGCCCTCTAATACTGTGGCCTTCCCAACTGGGCCCCGGCCTTCGCCGGGGTGGTGTTTTGATTTGGTCGCGGGCTTCTCCGGCGGTGACTGCCGAGTGCGGATGGGTCCTCGATAGCGTTCCTCGACCGTTGGCCAGCGCGGGTTCATCCGATGCGGGGCTTTGTTTGTCGGAAAGAGACACCAGATCAGCATGATGACACGCAATCACCCTCGGGCGAAAGACAGGATCGGGGCGGCGGTGGGTGCTGTCCTGTTGCCGGGGGTGCTTGGCTATGCGCTGCTCAACGGGCTGGTGGTGCCGATGCCGGCGGCGGTGACCGATGCGTTGAAGGTGTTCGATGCGGCGCCGCCTCCGCCACCGCCGCCCGAGGAGAAGGTCAGGCCTCGGCCTTCGCCTAGCCGGAAGCCCGAGGGGGCTGCGTCGCCGCCTAATTTGAAGTCGAAGGCTACCGAGGTGGTGGCGCCGCCGCCGGTAGTGCCGGTTGTGGTGCCGCCGCCTGTCGTGGTTGCGGAGAAGGCGGGGGTGGGGGCGCAGGCGACGGCGGGCGCTTCGGATATTCGCGGGCCGGGGACGGGAAGTGGCGGAGTCGGGAGTGGCACCGGGAGTGGGGGATATGGCGACGGCGATGGCGGCGGGGGCGAGGAGACGCCGCCGGAGTGGCGCAGCGGGCGGTTGCGGGATTCGGATTATCCGCGGGAAGCCGCCGAGACCGGGATTCGGGGGCGGGTGTTTGTGCGGTACTTGGTCGAAACCAATGGGCGGGTGTCGGGGTGCCGCGTGACCCGGTCGAGCGGGAGCCGGGTGCTGGATAATTTGACGTGCCGGCTGATCGAGCAGCGGTTTCGGTATGATCCGTCGCTCGATGCTGCGGGCCGGCCGGTCGAGTCTACGATCGTGGAAAGCCACGACTGGTCGATGGATGGGGATTGAAGTCCCAGGCTAGGCGCGTTCTGCTTGGCTTGCCCTCACCCTCGCCGCCTTTGGCGTCTTTCCCTCTCCCCTTTGGGGAGAGGGTTTTCTTCTACGCGGTCCAGTTGCCGGATTTGCCGCCGGACTTAGCGCGGACGCGGATGTCGGTGAGGACCATCGTCTTGTCGATTGCTTTCGCCATGTCGTAGATCGTCAGGAGCGTGACCGTGGCAGCCGTCAGGGCCTCCATCTCGACGCCGGTCTTGCCTTCGGTCGAGGCGGTGGCTGTGGCGGTCACGCCGGTTTCGTCGACGACCAGGTCGATTTCCACCTTGGTCAGCGGGAGGGGGTGGCAGAGGGGGATGAGGTCGCTGGTGCGCTTGGCGGCCATGATGCCGGCGACGCGCGCGACGGCCAGGACGTCGCCCTTCTTCGCGGTGCCGGCGCCGATCGCCGCGGCGGCTTCGGCGGACATGGTGATGCGGCCGGAGGCGATGGCTTCGCGGGCAGTCACCGCCTTGCCGCCGACGTCGACCATGCGGGCCGCGCCGGCTTCGTCGATGTGGGTGAGGCCGGTCATCCGACGAGCGCCCGAGTAGCGGCCTCGACGTCGTCTTGGCGCATCAGCGCTTCGCCGATCAGGAAGCAGTGGATGTCGTGTTCGGCCATCGCATCGAGTTCGGCGCGCGTCGTGAGCCCGCTTTCGGCGACGAAGGTGCAATCCTTCGGGGCCTTGCCGACGAGATCGTAGGTGCGCTGGAAGTCGACCGAGAAGTCGCGCAGGTCGCGGTTGTTGACGCCGATCAGGCGCGACTTGAGCCTCAGCGCGCGCTCCATCTCGTGCGCGTCGTGGACCTCGACCAGCACGTCCATGCCGCATTCTAGCGCGGAAGCCTCGATCTCGGCCATCTGGATGTCGTCAAGCGCGGCGACGATGATGAGGATGCAGTCGGCGCCGATCGCGCGGGCTTCGGTCGACTGCCACGGGTCGACCATGAAGTCCTTCCGCAGCACGGGGATCGAGACGGAGTCGCGGGCCGCGGTCAGATAGGCGTCGGAGCCCTGGAACCATTTTTCGTCGGTCAGCACCGAAAGGCAGGCGGCGCCTCCGGCTTCGTAGGCTCGGGCGTGGGCTACGGGATCGAAATCGGCGCGGATCAGGCCTTTCGAAGGGCTGGCTTTCTTGACCTCGGCGACCAGCGCGTAGCCGGTCTTGGCGTCGCCCTTCTTCGCATCAAGCGCGGCGCGGAAGCCGCGAGGCTTCGACATGCGGGCGATGCCGGCGTCGATATCGGCGAGCGAGGTCGTGGCCTTGCGCGCAGCGACTTCGGCGCGCTTGGTCTCGAGGATACGGTCGAGCATGGTCATGTCAGTAGGCGATCCAGCGGGCGAGCAGCGCGTCGGCGCTGCCGGTGTCGAGGGCGGCGGCGGCTTTGGCCGCGCCGTCGACGAGAGTGGGGACGGTGCCGGCGACCATCAAGGCGGCGGCGGCGTTGAGCAGGACGGCGTCGCGGTAGGCGCCGGCCTCGCCCTTGAGCAGGCGGCGGAGCGCGTCGGCGTTGTGGTGTGCGTCGCCGCCGCGGATGTCGGTGATGGCGTGGCGGGTGAGGCCGGCGTCTTCGGGGGCGACTTTGGCGGGCAGCGTTACGGTGCCGACCGAGGCGACGATGCTGGGGCCGGCGCCCGATAGTTCGTCGAGGCCTTCTTCGCCCGAGACGACGAGCGCGGCTTCGGTGCCGAGCTGTTCGAGTGCTTCGGCGTAGAGCGTGACGTAATCGGGGCGGGCGATGCCGATGAGCTGGCGGGTGGTGCCGGCCGGGTTGGCGAGCGGGCCCATCAGGTTGAAGATCGTGCGCTTACCGATGCGCTGGCGGATCGGGGTGATGCGCTTCATCGCCGGGTGGTGGTTGGCGGCGAACAGGAAGGCGATGCCGATCTCGTTGAGGCTTGCCTCCGCGGTGGCGCCGGCTCGGTCCATGTCGAGGCCGAGGACCTCCAGCGTGTCGGCGGCGCCGGCTTTGCTCGATGCGGCGCGGTTGCCGTGCTTAGCGACGGGGACGCCGCACGCGGCGACGACCAGCGCGACCGCGGTCGAGACGTTCAGGGTGTGGTGGCCGTCGCCGCCGGTGCCGCAGACGTCGATCGCGCCGGCGGGGGCGTCGATCGGGATCATCCGGTTGCGGAGCGCGCGCGCGGCTTCGGCGATCTCAATGCTGGTTTCGCCGCGGATCGCCAGATCGGTGAGGAAGGTGGCGATCGCGTCGTCGCTCGCGCGGGCGTCGAGGATGTCGGCGAAGGCTTCTCGGGCGGATTCGCGCGATAGGGGGGAGCTGGGGTCGGGAAGGAGCGTGGTGGTGGTCACATTCCCCTCCCGCTTGCGGGAGGGGTTAGGGGAGGGGCTACTTCCTTCGCCGAGGTCGTGGGTGCGGCGCTGCCCTCCCCCGACCCCTCCCGCAGGCGGGAGGGGAGTTGGTGGGGAATGTTCGCCATCTTGAGGAAGTTGGCCAGCATCGCGTGGCCATGCTCCGTTGCGATGCTTTCCGGGTGGAACTGCACCCCGTGGATCGGCAGCGTCTCGTGGCGGAAGCCCATCACCGTGCCGTCCTGCGCGGTCGCGTTGACGACCAGCGTGTCGGGGACCGCGTTGACGATCAGCGAATGGTACCGCGTGGCGATGAACGGCGAGGGCAACCCGGCGTACAGCCCGGTATCGTCATGGACGACGGGCGAGGTCTTGCCGTGCATGAGCCCGCCGCGTTCGACCTTGCCGCCGAAATGCTGGCCGATCGCCTGGTGGCCGAGGCACACGCCGAGCAGCGGCTTGCCGGCATCCGCGCAGGCCGCGACGAGATCGAGGCTTACGCCCGCCTCGGTCGGCGTGCAGGGGCCGGGGGAAATGAGGAACGCGTCCGCGCCCGACGACAGAGCCTGCCCGGCGGAGATCGCATCGTTGCGGACGACTTCGACCTCGGCGCCCAGTTCCATCAGGTAATGGACGAGGTTCCAGGTGAAGCTGTCGTAATTGTCGACGACGAGGATCATGGCGCCGCCATAGCCGATGCGTCACGCCGCGCAACGGTGTTGCCGCAAACCGAGGCCGTTGGACGGGCGGTCGCAATTCTGTCGTGCTGCAGTCGCGAGAGCGGGGCACCGCTCCTATATGAGCGCTATCATTCAGGGCGGAGCAATGCCGCGTGCTGGACGTTATCCTTTCAAAGGAGCTTAACCGATGTTTCGTACCGCCGTCCTCGCTGCACTGATCGCACTTCCCGCCATGGCCTCGGCGCAGGACGCACAAGTCGACACGCCGCCGCAGCGTATCCGCAGCGTGACGCTGACCGGCGACCAGAAATGTCCGAAGTCGAGCGGTGGCGAGATCGTCGTGTGCTCGACGCTCGACCAGCCTTATCGCATCCCGAAATCGTTGCGCGACGACAAGCCCGTCGCGGCGCAGAACCAGAGCTGGGTGAACCGCGCGGCGACGATGGATCAGGTCGGGCGTGTGGCTGGCGGATTGCCGGATACATGTTCGGCGGTCGGCACGGGTGGCCAGTCGGGCTGCTTCATGCAGCGTAACCAGGCGTATGCGGCGGAGCGTCGTGCGTCGGCTACCGAGGCGAACCCGCAACCGTAAGTCTGTCGTTCTCCGGTGAAGGCAGGGACCAAGACTGTTCCCTGCCTTCACGGGTCGCCGTTCTGCCTACTCACCGAAACCCGGTGCCTTCGCCCGGCTGACCGCTTCGCGCGCGGCGGCGAGAATCGCGCCGGCCTTGGCTTCGCACTCGCGCTGTTCGTATTCGGGGATGCTGTCGGCGACGATGCCGGCGCCCGCCTGGACGTGGATCGTGCCGTCCTTCACCACCGCCGTCCGCAGCACGATGCACGAGTCCATCGAGCCGTCGGGGGAGAAATATCCGACCCCGCCGGCGTACGCGCCGCGGCGTTCGGGTTCCAGTTCGGCGATGATCTGGCAGGCGCGGACCTTCGGCGCGCCGCTGACCGTGCCGGCGGGGAAGCCTGCGAAGAGCGCGTCGAGCGCGTCCTTGTCGGGCGACAGCGTGCCGACGACGTTCGAGACGATGTGCATGACGTGGCTGTAGAATTCGACGCCGTAGCTGGCGGTCACCTTCACCGAACCGGGTGACGCGGCGCGGCCGACGTCGTTGCGGCCGAGATCGAGCAGCATAAGGTGTTCCGCGCGCTCCTTGGGGTCGGCGAGCAGGCTGATGCGGTTCGCTTCGTCCTCGGCGGCGGTCTTGCCGCGTGGCCTCGTGCCGGCGATCGGGCGAATCGTGACTTCGTCGTCGCGGACGCGGACGAGGATCTCGGGGCTCGAGCCGATCAGCGCGAAACCCGGCAGGTCGAGGTGGTACAGGAACGGCGACGGGTTGATGCGGCGTAGCGAGCGGTAGAGCTCGAACGGCGGCAGCGCGAACGGCGTGCTGAAGCGCTGCGCGAGCACGACCTGGAAGATGTCGCCGGCGAGGATGTAGTCCTTTGCCGCCGCGACCATCGCGCCGTAGCGGCCGTCGGGAAGCGCTGGCGTATAGGTGGGTTCGGCGACGTCGGCACGGATCGGTGCGGGGACGGGCGTGCTGGCGAGCTTGGCGGCGACCGCGTCGAGGCGATCTTCGGCCTCGGTCACGATCGCGTCGGCATCTCGTGCGGGATCGGGCCAGGCGGGCGCCACGAGGTACAGCGCGTCGGTCAGGCGATCGAACACGAGGATGACGGTCGGCCGTACGAAGATCATGTCGGGCAGGCCGAGCGGGTCGACCGGCGGCTGCGGCAGAGTCTCGACCAGCCCGATCGTCTCGTAGCCGAAATAGCCGACGAGACAGGCGAGCGCGCGGGGCAGTTCGGGCGGAACCTCCGCACGGCATTCGGCGACCAGCGCGCGCAACGCGTCGAGCGTAGGCACGGGGCACGGCGCGAACGTCTCGCGATCGGTGGCCCAGTGACGGTTGATCTCCGCGCTATGCCCATGCGCGCGGAACAGCAGGTCGGGGGCGAGGCCGATCAGGCTGTGGCGACCGCGGATCGCGCCGCCCTCGACCGATTCGAGCAGGAAGTCGCCACGCCCCGGCTCGATCAGCTTCAGCGCGGCGGCGACCGGCGTCTCGGTATCGGCGACCTGACGACGCCAGACGAGCGCGGGACGCCCTTCGGCCAAAGCTTCGCGCGCGCTCGTCATACGATCAGTTCCCGGCAGCGCCCTGGCCGAGCAGGTCGGCACGGACGCGGGCAATCGAGGTTGCGTTGGTCTTCACGCCGACGTCGGCGCGGACCGCCTTGGCGAACTGCTCGACATATTCGCGACCGACCGAGCGGGCGATGTTGCCGCGCGCGGCCTTGATCGCAGCCTGATTGCCGGCCGCGTTGCCGCTGGCGATGCTGTCGAGCTTGATGATGAACCAGCCGCTGTCGTCGGGTGCGGCGAGCGTCTTGGCGGTGTTCGGCGCCATGCTGAACATCAGCGCGAGGGCCGGCGGTGCCCCGCGCGGATCGGCGGCGATCTGCGCACGCGACGCGGTCAGCGGACGCGCGGCGGGAAGCGGCAGCTTGGTCTGCGCCAGCGACTGCTGGATCGGCATCCCCTTGTTGATGCGCGCAAGCACATCGGCAGCGACCTTCCGTGCAGCCTGGCGTGAGCGATCGGCGGTCACGTCACGAAGCACGTCGGCGCGAACCTGTGCCAGCGGGCGCGGGGTGGCGGGAACGACGCGGCCGAGCGCGACGACTGCGAAGCCGCCATCGGTGCCGAGCTGAACGAGCTGCGGCCCGTCGCCATCGGCGGCCTGGAACGCGGCAGCGACGAGCGGCGCGATCGCGGGATCGGGCTTGCTGGCGGCATCGTCGGGGTTGACGCCGTTGGCGATCAGCGCCGGCGTGGTGACGGCGGCGAGCTTCTGGTCGGCAATGACTTCATCGAACGTCGCGTTCTTCGAGAGCGAGTCGTCGATCTTGTCATGGACGTCGGACAGTGCGGCCGCGGCCTTCTGGATGCCGAGTGCAGCGGCGATTTCGCCCCGCACCTGGTCGAGCGAGCGACCGGCGACGTTCTCGATCTTGTCGACCTTTGCGACGGTCCAGCCGAGCTGCGTGCGGACCGGGCCGATCACCGCGCCATTGGCGGCGGCGAATACGGCGTCGGCGACCTGCGCGGAGGCGGTGCCGGCATAGGCAGCCTTCTCGACACCGGTCTGAGTCGAGGCTTCGAGGCCTGCTGCACGGGCAGCGTCGGCGAGGCTGGTGCCGGCCTTCACCTTGGCAGCAAGCGCGGTGGCACCGGCCTGATCGGCGATGACGACCTGCGTGATCGTGCGCTTTTCGGTCGCCGCGTAGCGAGCCCGGTCCTGCTGGTAGGTCTTGGCGATCTCGGCGTCGGTCGGGACGGCCTGCGCCTTGACCCGGTCGGGCGAGACGATCGCGTAGCGGACGATGCGGCGCTCGGGCACGGTGTAGCGTGCGATGTTGCGCTTGTAGAAGGTGGCGAGGTCGGCATCGCTCGGTGCCGGGCCGGCGGGGACGACCGCGGCAGGGATGAAGCCGATCGTGCCGGTGCGCTTTTCGAGCAGCAGCGAGGCGTAGGGCAGTGCGAGCTGGCTGGCGACCTGGGTCGCGCCGGTGCTCGGAATGGTCAGCTGTTGCGCGAACGTGTCGCGGACGATGTCGCTGCGGATCTGCGCGTCGGTCAGCTTCCGTTGGGCGAGCACCTGGCGGTACAAATTCTCGTCGAACTTGCCGGTCGGCCCCTGCAACGCGGGGATGCTGGCGATCTGGCCATCGACCGCGCGCTTGCTGACGACCATGCCCTGCGCACGGCCGAACTGCTCGAGCGCCATGCTGGAGACGATCCGGTCGAGCGTGCCGTCGAGCCCGCCCTGGTTGACGAAGGTCGCCATGTCGAGCGTCGGCTGTTCCTGGCGGAAGCCCTCGAGCTGCGTCTGCGCCTGCGTCTTGAGCTCGTTGACGGTGACCTCGGCCTTGCCGACCTTGGCGACGTCGCCGCCGGTGATCCCTGCGCCACCGGTCATCGAGCTCAAGCCCGTGATGTCGCCGGCGGCGAACGCGAGCGCGATCACGCCGAGCACGATGAACGTGATGACCACGCCGACCTTCGAATGGGTAAGGCGGCGAAAGAAAGCGAGCATGGACAGCCGATCGACAGGGATGGGAACGCGGTTGCTTTACGGGGGCGAGGGCGGCTCTTCAAGTCGGGCGGTTGCACAGTCGTTGGGGGCGTGTCGTCCCGTGCGGGCTTGTGCAGGGCGGTCGCGTCGCTATCGCTGGGCAAAACATGCGGGAGATCGTGATGCGGCGGAAGCTTGTAGCCGGAAACTGGAAGATGAACGGGTCGCGGGCGATGCTCGTCGAACTCGAGGCGATCGCGGCGGCAGCGCAGGCTGCGCCGGGGATCGACGTGTCGGTCGCGGTGCCATTCACGCTGATCGATGCGGCGTCGCAACGCGTGCCAGGGTTGGCGATCGGTGCGGAGGACGTGCACGAGGCGGATTCGGGCGCGCATACCGGCTGCGTCTCGGCGGCGATGGTCAAGGAAGTCGGCGCGTCGTTCACGATCGTCGGTCATTCGGAGCGGCGCGCCGACCAGCACGAGACGAGCCACGACGCGTGGGCGAAGGCGGCGGCGGCACGGCGGCAGGGGCTGCACGTGATCCTGTGCTGCGGCGAGACCGAGGCGGAGCGCGACGCCGACCGGGCCGAGCGGGTGGTGCAGGCGCAGATCGAGAAATCGGTGCCGGACAATGCGGACGGGAGCTGGTTCACGCTGGCTTATGAGCCGCGCTGGGCGATCGGCACGGGGCGCACGCCGACGCTGGACGAGATCGCGGCGATCCATGCGATTGCGCGCGCCAAGTTGCGGATGCTGATCGGTGACGCGGCGGCGGGCGTGCGGATCCTGTACGGCGGGTCGGTGACGGGGGCGAATGCGGCGGCGATCCTTTCCACGCCGAACGTCGATGGTGCGCTGGTTGGTGGCGCGAGCCTGACCGCGGAGAAGTTCGTGCCTATCATCGAGGCCGCGGCAACACTTTGAGGGCTTGCGCGATTGTTTGTTAAGTCCCGATAAACATTATCGACTTATGCTTAACGGACGATTCGGTGGTCGGATTGGCGTGACGCTGCTTTCGTGCGAGGTTGGTATGACCAGATGGTATTCCGGTTACGTTGGGGCCTCTGCGGCGATGTGCGCCGTCCTTTGCTCGACGCCGGTACGGGCGGAGACGCCGCGCGAGTTGCTGACGCAGGCCGGATTCGTCGACCGCGATCGCAGCATCGCGCTGGCGCGGATCGACCGGGCGGCGGCAGCGGCGGGGCAGGCGCTGAGCCGCTCGCCGAACGATGCCGAGGCCGCGATCATGCAGGCGATGGCGAACGGGTATCGCGCGAAACTGCTGGGGAACCGGGGGCAGGCGATCGCCGCGCGAAAACAATATGAGGCGCTAGTGGTCCGCTATCCGCGCAATGCCGAGGCGCAGGCGGCGTTGGGCGCCTGGCATGTCGGCGTGATCGCGAAGCTCGGGCGGTTCGTCGGGCGTGCGGTGGCGGGCGCGCAGAAGGCGGTCGGGTTCGAGGCTTTGGATAAGTCGGTGGCGTTGGGTGGCAATCGCGCGATGTTTGCCGGGCTTGCCGGGCTGTTGCGGCTGGAGCTGGATCCGAACGATGCTCGGGGACGCGCGCTGGTCGAGACCGCGAGCAAGGCACCGACACCGACCGCGATCGACGGGTATGTGCGGAAAGCTGCGGTAGCGGTGCTCGTGCCGCTGCGCGCGGGTGATGCGAATGCGACGAAGGCCCTGGCGGACAAGTTGCTGCCGTTCGGGCAGTTCGCGACGGGGTGATCCCGGTTACGGTCTCACCGCTGTCATTCCCGCGGAGGCGGGAACCCATACTGGCTCGCGTATCGGTGTGATCACCGACACCTGAGATTATGGATCCCCGCCTGCGCGGGGATGACGGCGTGTTTGGCGTTCCCTTTATTTAGCGCGAGTACCGCTTGGCCAACATCGCGAACGCGGCGCGGAGGGCATAGGCTTCGCCACCCTTCGGTCGCCCTGGTTTGGCGGACGGGCGCCATGCGAACACGTCGAGATGGGCCCACGCCGCGGTCTTCGGCACGAACCGACGCAGGAACAGCGCGGCGGTGATCGCACCAGCGAACCCGCCATCGGGTGCGTTGACCATGTCGGCGATGTCCGACTTGAGCATCTCATCATAGCCGTTCCAAAGCGGCAGGCGCCACATCTGGTCGTTCTGCTCCAGCCCGGCTGCGAGCAGGTCCGCCGCCAGCGACTCGTCGTCGGTGAACATCGGCGGCAGGTCCGGACCTAGTGCGACGCGCGCCGCGCCGGTCAGCGTCGCGAAGTCGAGGATCAGTTCGGGATTGCCCTCGCCCGCCTTGGTCAGCGCATCGCCGAGCACGAGGCGGCCTTCCGCGTCGGTGTTGGTGTTCTCAACCGTCAGGCCCTTGCGCGTAGCAAGCACGTCGCCGGGGCGGAAGGCGTTGCCGGCGATCGAGTTTTCCACCGCGGGGATCAGGAGATGGAGGCGGACCGGAAGCTTGGCCGCCATCACGAGGCTCGCCAGCGCCAAGGCATGCGCAGCGCCGCCCATGTCCTTCTTCATCAGCCGCATGCCCGCGGATGGCTTGATGTCGAGCCCGCCGGTGTCGAAGGTGACGCCCTTGCCGATCAGCGCGATGCGGGGGTGCGTGGGATCGCCCCATTCGAGTTCGATCAGCCGTGGCGCGCGGTCCTTGCTCGCGGCCTGCCCGACCGCATGGATCATCGGGTAGCCGGCCGCTAGCGCATCGCCGCGCGTGGTCGTGACGGTCGCGCCGTGGCGTTTGGCGAGCGTCTCGGCAGCGGCTTCGAGGTCGGCGGGGCCCATGTCGGAGGCGCCGGTGTTGACAAGGTCGCGGACGAGAGCGGTGGCTTCGGCGAGGCGCACAGTCTGGTCGATGTGCGCGGCGTCTTCGGTCAGCAGCACGCCGGCGCCGATCGCGTCTGGCTTTACGTACCGCGTGAACTGGTGCTGGGCGAGCAGCCAGCCGAGTCCGGCCGCGTCGACCGGACCTTCCGCGAGGCGGTAGGTGCCCTCGGGCAGCGAAGCGCCGAGCGAGGCGATCCGCCACGGCGACGTCATCGCTTCGTTGCAGACCAGCAGCATCGACCAGTCGTCCGCGGTATCACCCGGCAGCACCGCGCGGTCGCCGGGCTTGCCGGTCAGGCGATGCGCGGCGATCGTTGTGCGGATGCGCTGCGACTGTTTGGCGAGCCAACCTTCATACGCGGCGGGCTGGACGACGTGGATCGTCCGTGCGGGCTGGCCGCGGTCGGGTTGGAGCATCGAAGCGAAGTCGGTCATTGTGCGGGCGCCACCAGGAGTTGTTCGTACCGGCCGCTGGATCCCTGCTCGGCATAGGTGCTGAGCGAGAGCGTGCGGTCGGGATAGGTGATGCGGTAGGTGCGGTTGACGAAGCCGCCGCGCAAGCGGGTCTTGCCGGTTTGCGCGAACGTAGCGGGCTCGCCGAGCGCACCGAGGCTGGTCTTGTAGTCGGCGAGCGCGACCGGTTTGAAATAGTAATTCGCGTCTTCGGTCAGGCTTTTGCGGTCGAGCGTGCCGGTGCGAAGCTGGTCGTAGACGGTGCGGGCCCGGGCGAGTGCGGCGGTGTCTTCGGCATTGGACGTGGCGGGCGGCAGGACGATCTTGGCGACGCCGGCGGCGATGCGGCCCGTTGCGTCGCTGAACCAGCTGTTGGTGAGGACGACGATCGCGGCCTTGTCGTCGGGATAGACGGTGTTCTTGGATAGGAAGCCGACCGCTTCGCCGCTATGCTCGACATAGCGGCGGCCGTTCGCGCTGCCGGTGAAGACGCCGAGGCCGTAGCCGTTGCTCGATCCGTCGGCGAGCTTGACGGGGGTTTCCTGCGCGGCCCAGTCGTCGGCGGGGAGCGTGGTGCGGTCGAGGCGGGCGACGTCCCATTTCGCTAGGTCTTCGGCGCTCATCGAGAGTTCGCCGGCGGCGTAGAGCCAGCCGTCCGCGCTCGGCGTCTCGGGGCGAACCGGGCCGAGGGCGAAGCGGCCATAGCCTTGTGGGAACGCTTTGCCGATCGCCTTGTCCTGGTCGATCGCGCGGATGTCGAGCGGCTTGAAGATGCGTTGCTGGAGGAAGCTCAGCAGCGGTTGTTTGGCAACCTTCTCGACGATCAGCCCGGCGACGACGTAGCCGGTGTTGGAATATTGCCACTGCGTGCCGGGTTGGAAATCGAGCGGCTTCTTCGCCCAGCGATCGACGATCTGCTGCGGCGTGACGGGCTTGGCCATCGCCGCGAAGCTATAGTCCTGCGGCCAATAGTCCTGCAGGCCCGAGGTGTGGCTGAGCAGCTGGCGGATGGTGATGCGGTCGCCGCCGGTGATGCCGGGGATGTATTTCGACACGGAGTCGTCGAGGCTGAGCTTGCCTTCGTCCTCGAGCAGCAGGATCGCGGCGGCGGTGAACTGCTTCGAGATGGAGGCGATCTGGTAGGGGAGCTTCGGGTCGGCGGTGGCGATCGCCTCGGACGGTTTTCCATAGGCCTTGGCGAACACGATACGGCCGCCGCGGACTACGGCGATCGAGGCGGACGGCACGCCGGTGTCGCCGAGCGCGCCGGTGACCAGCGTGTCGATCTGCGCGGTTTCGGCGGGGGTGAGCGACTGGGCGAGGGCGGGGGCCGGCAGCAGCACGGCGACGGCGAGAAGGCGGAGGATCATGGCCGTATCGAAGCAGAAGCGCTTGGCGCACGCAACGCCCGCGATTTTAATTTCGTACCGGTTGAAGGGGTTAGCCTAGGGCAGAAATGTTGACGGAACTGGGCGTGTTACAGCCACGTTTCACCCCGTGCCGGGAGGCCAATACTCTCAAGGGGACTGAATAATGTTGTACACCATCGCCGTCATCCTGCTGATCCTCTGGCTGGCAGGCTTTGCCTTCCATGTCGCAGGCGGACTGATCCACATCCTGCTGGTGATCGCGGTCATCGTCGTTCTGGTGAAGCTGTTCACCGGTCGCAACGTCGTCTGACATTGGTTCTCCTGCGAACGCAGGAGCCCAGGGTTACGGGCGGTATCGCGCCGGACCCTGGGCTCCCGCTTTCGCGGGAGAACAGTAAGCGGAGTTAGGCGACTGGGACGCCGTAGAGGTCGTGATCGTCGGCGTCTTCGATTGTGACCGGGACGATGTCGCCGACCGTCAAATGGCCGGCGTCGCGGAGGAAGACTTCGCCGTCGATCTCGGGCGCGTCCGCCTTTGAACGGCCGGTTGCGCCTTCCTCGTCTACCGCATCGATGATCACGTCCAGCGTGCGGCCGATCTTCGCCTGCAACTTGGCCGCGGAAATTGCCGCGGTCTTTTCCATGATGCGGGCGTAGCGCTCTTCCTTGAGCTCTTCGGGCACGTGGTCAGGAAGCAGGTTCGCCGCCGCCCCTTCGACCGGTTCGAACCGGAACGCGCCGACGCGGTCGAGTTGCGCTTCGTCGAGCCAGTCTAGCAGATACTGGAAATCCTCCTCGGTCTCGCCGGGGAAGCCGACGACGAAGGTCGAGCGGATCGTGATGTCGGGCGCGATCGTCCGCCAGTTATGGATCCGCTGGAGCACTTTCGCATCGTTGCCGGGGCGCTTCATCCGGCGCAGCACCGACGGCGCGGCGTGCTGGAACGGGATGTCGAGATACGGCAGCACGAGGCCCTCCGCCATCAGCGGGATGACGTGGTCGACGTGCGGATACGGGTAGACGTAGTGGAGGCGGACCCACGGCGCGATCTTGCCGAGTTCGCGCGAGAGGTCAGTCATGTGCGCGCGGACTTCGCGTGCCTCGCCGCGTGCCATCGGGCCGCCGGTCTTCACCGGCCAGCTGGCGTGGCGCAGATCTACCCCGTACGCCGAGGTATCCTGGCTGATGACCAGCAGTTCCTTGGTACCGGCTTCGACGAGCTTCTCCGCCTCGCGCAGGATCGCGTCGGGGCGGCGGCTGACGAGGTCGCCGCGCAGGCTCGGGATGATGCAGAACGAACAGCGGTGGTTGCAGCCTTCCGAGATCTTCAGATAGCTGTAGTGGCGCGGGGTCAGCTTCAGGCCGGCGTCGGGGATCAGGTTGAGGAACGCCGACGGCGGCATCGGGGCGGCCTCGTGGACCGCCCCGACGACCTGCTCGTATTCGTGCGCGCCGGTGATCGCGAGGACCTGCGGGAAGCGCGCGCGGATCGCGTCGGCTTCCTTGCCCATGCAGCCGGTGACGATGACGCGGCCGTTCTCGGCGATGGCCTCGCCGATCGCCTCCAGGCTTTCCTCCTTGGCGGAATCGAGGAAGCCGCAGGTGTTGACCAGCACGATGTCGGCGCCAGCGTAATCGGGCGACATCTGGTAGCCGTCGCCGCGCAGCTGCGTGAGGATCCGTTCGCTATCGACGAGGTTCTTCGGACAGCCGAGCGAGACCATGCCGATCTTCGGCGGGGAGGGGAGTGTTGTTGCCATGAAGCCCGCGCACATAGGCGCAAAGTTCGGTTTTTTCTAGGCGGCGGAAAATGCATCCGCCATGGGTGGAGATCTTGCGCGGGAAGGAACCGATATGCTGGCGATTGGACTGATGTCGGGAACGTCGCTCGACGGGATCGACGCGGCGTTGATCGAGACCGACGGCGAGGCGTTCGTGCGGCCGATCGCGTTTCGCGGCGAGCCGTATTCGGATTCGGCGCGGGCGCAGCTGGCGGAGGCTACGCGGATGGCGCTGACGTTCGACAAGCCGCGTGCCAGTCCGCCGGTGGTCGCGGCGGGGGAGCTGATCACGCGCGCGCACGTGTTTGCGGTGCATAAGCTGCTGGCGGATGCGGGCGTTGTGGCGGCGGATGTCGATGTGATCGGCTTTCACGGGCAGACGATCGCGCATCGGCCGGATCGGCGCTGGACGTGGCAGATCGGCGATGGGGCTGCGGTGGCGCGGGCGACCGGGATCACGACGGTGTCGGATTTCCGGTCGGCGGATGTGGCCGCGGGCGGGCAGGGGGCGCCGTTGCTGCCGGTGTATCATGCGGCGCTGGCGGCGGGGCTCGAGGGGCCGGTTGCGGTGCTGAACCTTGGCGGGGTGGGGAACATCACCTTCATTCCTGGCGGGCGCGACATGCACGATTCGCGCGAGATGTCGCCGGAGCGGGCGCAGATGATGGACCGCGATGGGCTGGTGGCGTTCGATACCGGGCCGGCGAACGGGTTGATCGATAGCTGGGTCGAGGCGGAGACTGGTGCCCGGTATGATGCCGGGGGGGCGTTGGCGGCGTCCGGGCAGATCGACGAGACGGTGCTGACGGCGATGCTTGATCACCCGTTTTTCGATGCGCCTCCACCGAAGTCGCTCGATCGGAATGACTTTACGATCCAGCCGGCGCGAGGGTTGTCGGCGGCTGATGGGGCGGCGACTTTGACGGCGTTTACGGCCGCTACCGTGGCCGAGGCTTTGCGGCATTTGCCGGCTCGGCCGGTGCGGTTGCTGGTTGCCGGGGGTGGTCGGCATAATCCGACGATGCTGGCGATGATTGCGGAGCGGACCGGGTTGGTGGTGGAGCCTACCGATGTGCTCGGGTGGAACGGCGATGCGCTGGAGGCCGAGGGGTTTGCGTATATGGCGGTGCGGACGCTGAAGGGACTGACGATCAGCTTTCCGGGGACGACTGGGGTTCCGGTGGCAATGGCTGGTGGGGTTGTGGATCGGGTTTGAGGGGGGCGGCTGGCCTTTAAAAGTTGTTCTCCCGCGAAGGCGGGAGCCCAGACTGGGCTCCCGCCTTCGCGGGAGAACAAGGAAGTGCAAGCCCATCCAGTGGTGTATCTCCACCCCGGCGGAGGCCGGGGCCCAATTGGAAAGGTTGCGGTAACGAAGCGCGCGCTCAGTTAGCGACGTCCCCCAATTGGGCCCCGGCCTTCGCCGGGGTGGTGCACCGGACTAGGTGCACCAAGCTATCAGTGCGGCTTCTTGGCCTTGGCTGGCTTCTTCGGCTCCGGCTTCTTTTCGGGTGCCTTCTTCTCCGCCGCATCCTTCGCGCGCAACGCAGGCGCTGCGATCGCCGCTGCAATCCCCGCGATCACCGTCGCGCCGACCGCGATCGCCGTCTTCGGATGCGACTTCACCGCATCGGTCGCCGTCGCGAGGCCGGCCTTGGCCGCATCGGTCGCATCCTCGACCCAATCGCTGGTCGCCGCGGTCTTCTTCGCGTCGGGCTTCGGCTTGTGGTCGTCGTCGTGATGGACCTTGGCGTGCGGCATGGCGGAGTTGGGGATCGACGACATAGGGCTTGTCCTTCGGTAGGGATGATGCCCGATAAACCGATCGCGTCCGTGACGGTTCCGTTACGGTCAGCGGCTCACCGCGCCAAACTCACCGTTTCCGCGTCAGCTCGCGCATCGCGTCGTCGAGCCCGGCGAGGCTCAGCGGGTACATCCGGTCGGTCATCAGCTCGCGAATGATTCGTACCGACTGCGAATAGCCCCATTGCGCCTCGGGCACCGGGTTGAGCCACGCCGCCGCCGGATAGGTGTTGGTCAGCCGCTGCATCCACACCGCGCCCGGCTCCTCGTTGAAATGTTCGACCGAGCCGCCCGGATGCGTGATCTCGTACGGGCTCATCGACGCGTCGCCGACGAAGATCAGCTTGTAGTCGTGGCCGTATTTGTGGAGCAGATCCCACATCGGCGTGCGCTCCGCAAACCGCCGCGTGTTGTCCTTCCACACGCCTTCGTACGGGCAGTTGTGGAAGTAGAAGAATTCGAGGTTCTTGAACTCGGTGGTCGCGGCGGAGAACAGCTCCTCGCAGAGCTTGACGAACGGGTCCATCGAGCCGCCGACGTCGAGGAACAGCAGCAGTTTCACCGCATTGCGGCGTTCGGCGCGCATGACGATGTCCAGATAACCTTGCCGCGCGGTGCCGGCGATCGTGCCGTCGATGTCGAGTTCGTCGGCGGCGCCGTCGCGGGCGAAGCGGCGCAGGCGGCGGAGTGCCACCTTGATGTTGCGGGTGCCGAGTTCCTTGGTGTTGTCGAGGTTGCGGAACTCGCGCTGGTCCCAGACTTTCAGCGCGCGCTTGTGCGTGCTTTCGCCGCCGATGCGGACGCCTTCGGGGTTGTAGCCGCCGTTGCCGTAAGGTGACGTGCCGCCGGTGCCGACCCATTTGTTGCCGCCCTGGTGGCGTTCCTTCTGTTCCTCGAGGCGTTTCTTGAGCGTCTCCATGATCTCGTCCCACGAGCCGAGCGACTTGATCGCAGCCATCTCCTCGGGGGTCAGGAATTTCTCGGCGACCGCCTTCAGCCAGTCCTCGGGCACTTCGCCAGCGGGCGTGCCGTAGCTGGTGGCGAGGCCGCGGAAGACCTTGGCGAAGACCTGGTCGAACTTGTCGAGCAGCCCCTCGTCCTTCACGTACACCGCGCGGGAGAGGTAGTAGAAGTCCTCGGGCGTCCGCTCGATCACCTCGGCGTCGAGCGCCTCCAGCAGGATGAGGTGCTCCTTGAGGCTGGCGGGGATGCCGGCGCTTCGGAGTTCGTCGAGGAAGTTCAGGAACATGGGGTCACGTCCTCACTTGGTAGCCGCGATCGGCAGTTCGATCGCGCTGGGTTGCGCGGCCGAGTGGAAGACGCTGATCGTGGCCTTGCGGTAGTCGGCGGGTTTGGCGTCGAAGATGTTGGGGACGTAGGTCTGCGGGTTGCGGTCGTAGAGCGGGAACCAGCTCGACTGGACCTGGACCATGATGCGGTGGCCGGGGAGGAAGACGTGGCTGGCGTTGGGTAGCACGACGCGAAAATGCGTCGGCTGGCCGGCAACGATCGGGGTCGGCTTCTCGAAGCTGTCGCGGTAGCGGCCCCGCAGAATGTCCATCGAGACGGCGAGCTGATAGCCGCCCATATCGGGCTTGTCGGAATATTCCGCTGGATAGACGTCGATCAGTTTCACCACGAAATCGCCGTCGGTGCCGGTGGTGCTGGCGATCAGGTCCGCGACGGGGGCGCCGGCGATCGCGACCGCGGTCGTCAGCGGCGGCGTCTGGTAGGTCAGGACGTCGGTGCGGTCGGAGAACGGGCGTTGATCGTCGACCAGCCATTGCCGCCAGGTCGAGCCGGTCGCGTAGGTCGGACGAATCGGGCGGAGGCGGTAGGGGATCGGCTTGGCGGGGTCGGAGATATAGTCGTCGTGGCCGTCCTGCGCGGGGGCGGCGGCGCCGAGGCCGCTGGCGGGCTGGAAGTAGAGTTTCTGCGTGGCGGTCGAGTTTGGCCAGCCGGCGAGCGTCTGCCACTGGTTCGCGCCGGTCTGGAACGCGGTGACGGGGGCGAGCGCGGGCGGTGTCGCGCCGGTCTTTAGCGCGCCGTTCAGGAACGGAAGCAGCACGTTCTTGCGGAACCAGAGTGCGGTGTCGGCATCGAAGCGGATCGCGCCGAGCGTCGAGCCGTCGCCGTTCGCGCCGCCATGCGCCCAGGGGCCGAGCGCGAGGTGGTTGACGTGGTTGGGGTCGACTTTCGATACGGCTTCGTAGGCTGCGACCGCGCCGTAGATGTCCTCCTGGTCCCATTGGCTGGCGACCCAGAGCGTCTGCACGGTCTGTGGTTGCTTGGGCAGGATCGTCTCGAGTGCCTGGCCTTGCCAGAACGCGTCATAGGTCGGGTGATCGTGGAGGCGGTTGACGAACGGGAGCTGTTCGAGGCCGCGGTTTTTCACGAATTCGCTCGCGGACCCGGCGCGGAGGAACGTGTCGTAATCGTCGTAGGCGTCGCGCCAGAGGTCGCCGGCTTCGCCTTTCGCTGCGTCCTGCGTGTAGTAATAATCGTAGCCGATCTGGCGGAACGCGCCGCCGTGGAAGTCGTCGTCGCCCTTCCAGGTGTTGATGACCGGGTTCATCGGGACGGCGGCCTTCAGCGCGGGGTGCGGGTTCACCAGCGCCATCGCGGCCATCATGCCGTCGTAGCTGCCGCCGATGATGCCGACGCGGCCGTTGCTGTTCTTGAGATTCTTCACGAGCCAGTCGATCGTGTCGTAGGCGTCGGTCGAGTGATCGACTTTCGTCTTGTTGAGCGGGCCGATCAGCGGGCGTTCGTTGATGTACGCGCCGTTCGAACCGTTCTTGCCGCGGACGTCCTCGAACACGCGGATATAGCCGGCGTCGAAGAACATCGCGTCCGATGCGCGGAGATTCATCGCGCCGCTGGGGCTGGAGGATCGGCTGGCGCTGCTCTCGGCGTTGTAGGGGGTGCGCTGGAGCAGGATCGGTGCGTCGGTGACGCCCTTGCGCTGAAGAATGACCGCGTGGAGCGTGACGCCGTCGCGCATCGGGATATCGACTTCGCGGCGGTCGAAGTCGAAGCTGGCGTTGGCGGGGACGAACTTGGCGGGGATGTCGCCGCCGGGGGGCGGGGCCTTTTCCTTCTGCGCGCCGACGATCGCGGGGGCGGTGGTCGCGAGCAAGGCCAGCGTGACCGTCGTAAGAGCCTTGAACCGCATCGCTATCCTCACCGTCTTTTCGAATACGGTGGTGGCACGGTTTGAAGGGTGGCGGAAATCCATTCGCGCCGTCATCCTGACGAAAGTCAGGATCCAGGGTTGCGAACGCGGTCTTTCTTGGCTCTGGATCCTGACTTTCGTCAGGATGACGGACGCGCGTTCAGCGGGCGATGGGTTCGCCGCTGACGGGCACGTAGGCGTCAATCAGCGCACCGACATAATCGGGGTTGCGGCTCGTCAGTTCGGCGGCGGCGTGCGCGTGGCCGTAGATGAAGCCGTAGACCGGGTAGATCCCGCCGCCGAGGCCGTCGACGTCCTTGTACCAGACCTTCACGTCGCTCCAGTCGTTGTTGCGCGACACGTCGAACAGCGTGACGTCCTGTTCGGCATGGCCGCGTTCGCCGTTCTGGCGCGACCAGTTGGCGTGGGTTAGCATGACGACGCGCTTCTCGACCACCCGGCTGACGACCGCGACATGACCCATCGGCAGGCGCTTGGTCTTCTCGAACACGATCACCGCGCCTTCCTTGGGTTTGTGCGTGCGTTCGTATTTGCCGTCGGCCTGCTCCCACCAGGTCCAGGCGTTGCCGTAGATCTGGATCCCCGACGCGGCGCGGGCGAAGGGGACGCACTGGCCGACATAATCGAGCAGCGAACCGGCATGGGCGCTGGCGGCCGTCGTGGCGGCAAGAGCGAGGCAGAGGAGCGTTCGGGGGATTCGCTTCATGCTCCCCCGATACGCAGTCGACGATGACCGGTCGGTTTCGGCCTATGGTTAACGGTCTCGCTCGCCCCGTTTTTCGGGCAGGTGGGCGCGTGGTCTGTGATTAACCCTGGTTCTTCTGCCGTTTCGCCATGAACGCGAGGCGTTCGAACAGCATCACATCCTGCTCGTTCTTCAGCAGCGCACCGTGGAGCGGCGGGATCGCCTTGGTCGGGTCTCGGTTCTGCAGGATGTCGAGCGGCATGTCCTCGTGGAGCAGCAGCTTCAGCCAGTCGAGCAACTCGCTGGTCGACGGTTTCTTCTTCAGCCCCGGCACGTCGCGGACGTCGTAGAACAGGTCCATCGCCTTGCTGACCAGGATCTTCTGGATGCCGGGGAAATGCACGTCGACGATCGCCTGCATCGTCTGGCGATCGGGAAACTTGATGTAGTGGAAGAAACAGCGGCGGAGGAACGCGTCGGGCAATTCCTTCTCGTTGTTGCTGGTGATGATGACGATCGGGCGCTCGACCGCGCGCACCGTTTCCTTGGTCTCGTAGACGTGGAACTCCATCCGATCGAGTTCCTGCAACAGGTCGTTGGGGAACTCGATATCGGCCTTGTCGATCTCGTCGATCAGCAGCACGGGCGGCGCGGGTTGCGTGAACGCCTCCCACAATTTGCCCTTGCGGATATAGTTGCCGATGTCGTGGACGCGCGCATCGCCGAGCTGGCCGTCGCGCAGGCGAGCGACCGCGTCGTATTCGTACAGGCCTTGCTGCGCCTTGGTGGTCGACTTGATGTTCCACTCGATCAGCGACGCGCCGAGTGCCTTGGCGATCTCGTAGGCGAGGACGGTCTTGCCAGTGCCGGGTTCGCCCTTGATCAGCAGCGGACGGCGCAGCGTCACGGCGGCGTTGACCGCGACTTTCAGATCGTCGGTCGCGACGTAGCTCTGGGTGCCCTCGAAGCGCTTCATGCGATGTCCCGTCCGGTTCTGAATACCGGGTATGGATAGAGGGGAAGCGTTGGTCAGCGCAAGCCGGTTACAGGTCGCCGCGGGCACTCGATCGCGCTTCGAGCAGCGACCACAGGCCGCGGTGCTGCGCGAAGAGTTGCTGCGCGCCGAAGAGGATCGCGCGTTCTCGACCGGGCGATGCGCCAAGGCTGGCGATCGCCGCGGCCGTTTCGGACGCCGGCGGAAAAGTCGATGGAGGTGTCTCGACACCGAACCGGTCCGCGGCCGCGTCGAGGACACGCCGGACACTGGCCCAGTCGTGGATCAGGGCGGCGACCGCGCCGGTCGCGCAGCCGGTGCGTTCCGAGCGCGCGAGCATCTCGAGCGCATGGCGTTCGCCGACCAGTGCGGATTCGCTTTCCGCCTGGCCCGGCGTCGACGGCAGTGGACCAACCGCGGCGGTCAGTTGGGCGAGATACGCACGTTCGTCGGCAAACCCGGCTGCCACGACAGTCAGCCAGCCGGTCGCTTCGGGGTGCACGGCGTGGGCGAGAACGTCGGCGATCATGCCGGGATGATGGCAATGGATCGCGCATACCGCGTGCACCGCGTCGGAGAGGTTGCGCTGCGCCGGGCCGCCACCGGTCAGGCGATGGATGTGCGGGTGCGCTGCGCTGCCGTCGGCCGCGCCCAGGCGGACGAGCGCGTCCCATGCGCTTGACGGCTCGATCTGTGTTACGGCGTTGGAAATCATCATATCCCAGACGTAATGCAGCGCGGCAAACCTCAACCGCGCTCCCTTGTCTCCGGTATCCTTATACGAAGCGCGTAAAGACGCGGTGAACGTGACTTTAAGTATCGCAGGATGCGGCAAGGTGCGATCGCGCGTCCCGTTGCTCCCGAGCGTTTACCCCACAATGCGGACTTTACGCAGCGATGTGGCACCGCGATAACGCGCCGCGTCGCCGATACGGCTCGGCGGCATGATCCCACGGAGACTACAGGATGCGCACATGGTTGCTCGGGCTTGCACTTGCTTCGGTCGGAACCGCCGCGATGGCCGCTGATCAGGTCACGCCGTCGGCTGCCCCCGCTGCACCCGCCCCTGCACCGATACGTCCGGTCGAAGCCGCCAAGCCCGGCGACCTGACGATGGCGCGCGTGTTCGGCAACCCGGACCTGTCGGGATCGCAGCCTAAAGCGGTCCGGCTATCGCCCGACGGCACGCTGCTGACGAGCTTGCGCAACCGCGACGACGAGAAGGAGCGCTTCGATCTCTGGGCGGTCGACACCGCGACCGGGCAGGCGCGGATGCTGGTCGATTCGAAGACCGTCGGCAGCGGCGCGGAACTGACCGAAGCCGAGAAGATGCAGCGCGAGCGCGCGCGGATCGGTGGCCAGAAGGGCATCGTCGCGTATGACTGGGCGCCGGACGGCAAGTCGATCCTCGTGCCGCTCGACGGCGACCTGTATCTCGCCGGGCTCGACGGCAAGGTGAAGCGGTTGACCAACACCCCCGGCGGCGAGCTGAACCCGGTGGTCAGCCCCAAGGGCAGCTTCGTCTCGTTCGTTCGCGACCAGAACGTCTTCGTGCAGCCGCTCGCCGGCGGCGACGCGCGCGCGGTGACGACCGGCGGCGGCGGCACGGTCCACTTCGGCGAGGCGGAGTTCGTCGCGCAGGAGGAAATGGATCGCCGCACGGGCTATTGGTGGTCACCGGACGAGCAATATGTCGCGGTCGAGCGGTTCGACGAGGCGCCCGTCCATACCGCGACGCGCGCATCAATCGGCGCGACCGGGACCAAGGTTTACGAGCAGCGCTATCCCGCCGCGGGCACGCCCAACGTGCTGGTCGATCTGTACATCATGAAGCCGGATGGCTCGGGGCAGGTGAAGGTCGATCTCGGCACCAACCCCGACATCTATCTCGCGCGGGTGGACTGGACGCCGGATGGCCGGATGCTGCTGGTCCAGCGCCAGAGTCGCGACCAGAAGCTGCTGGAGATGCTGCGTGTCGATCCGGCGACGGGCAAGTCGACGGTGCTGTTCACCGAGAAGTCGGGCGTGAAGAGCTGGCTCAACCTGTCCGATGCGTATCACGTGCTCAAGGACGGCAGCCTGATCTGGCGGTCGGAGCGGAGCGGCTACGGCCAGCTCTACCGGTTCGCGTCGGGGAAGTGGACGCAGCTGACGAAGGGCGATTGGGTCGTCACCGATCTGGTCGGCGTCGATGAAACCAAGGGGCGGCTGTTCTTCCTCGGCAACAAAGACGACGTGCTTGAGCAGCAGCTCTATTCGGTCGACGTCGCCAAGCCGAACGTCATCACCAAGCTGACCGAAGCGGGCTGGTGGAACAGCGCGACGATGGATGCGGCAGCCAGCCGGTTCATCATCTCGCGCTCGAACCCCAAGCAGCCGACTCAGGTCTATCTGGCCGACGCGACCGGCAAGCGGATTTCGTGGATCAACGAGAATGCGGTGGTCGAGGGGCATCCCTACTACCCGTATCTTTCGAGCCACCAGGAGACCAAGTTCGGGACGCTCAAGGCCAAGAACGGCATGACGCTCTATTACGAGATGATCACGCCGCCGCTGGAGCCGGGCAAGAAATACCCGGTGTTCTTCGAACATTACGGCGGACCCGGCACCGGCCAGCAGGTCACGCGCGGCTGGCAGGGCGGATTGCCGCAGTATCTGGTCGATCGCGGCTGGATCTACTTCAAGATCGACAATCGCGGCTCGTATAACCGCGGCAAGGCGTTCGAGGACCAGATCTATCACGCGATGGGGACGGTCGAGGTCGAGGATCAGCTGGCGGGGGCGAACTATCTGAAGTCGCTGCCATTCGTCGAACCGAGCAAGATCGCGACCTATGGCTGGTCGTACGGCGGCTACATGTCGCTGAAGATGCTGGAGAAGACGCCGGGCGTGTATGCGGCCGCCGTCTCGGGCGCACCGGTCACTGACTGGCAGTTGTACGACACGCATTATACCGAGCGGTATCTGGGCGATCCGGCGAAGGATCCGGCGAGCTATGCGACGTCGGCGGCGGTCGAGGAGGCGAACCGCATCGTCGATCCGTTGCTGCTGATCCACGGCATGGCGGACGACAACGTGTTCCTCGACAATTCGACCAAGGTCGCCGCGCGGATGCAGGCGACCGATACGCCGTTCGAGATGATGTTCTACCCCGGCTACACGCACCGCGTGGCGGGGCCGGGGATCAGCGAGCATGTCTGGGGGACGATCCTGAACTTCCTCGACCGGACGGTGAAGGACAAGCCGGTGCCCGAGGCGGCTGCGGCGCCGGTGAAGTAACGTCCGATGCGGTTCGTCGAGACGTTTCACCTGTGGCCGTTCCTCGACACGCTGGTGAGCTATATCGCCGCGTTCGTGTTCGGGACGTTGATCGGGGCGGAGCGGCAATATCGCCAGCGCACCGCAGGGTTGCGGACGAACACGCTGGTCGCGCTCGGTTCGGCGGCGTTCGTCGATCTCGGCCAGCGGCTGGGCGGGGACGTCGAGTCGATCCGGATCATTGCCTATGTCGTGTCGGGGATTGGCTTCCTCGGCGCGGGCGTGATCATGAAGGAGGGGATGAACGTCCGCGGGCTGAACACCGCGGCGACCTTGTGGTGCTCGGCGGCGGTGGGGTCGTGCGCGGGGAGCGACATGATCGCGGAGGCGGGCTTGCTGACGTTCGTCGTGCTGCTGGCGAACACCGCGCTGCGGCCACTGGTCGACGGGATCAACCGGATCCCGACCGAGGGGCGGACGATCGAGGCCACGTATAGCGTGATGGTGACGGTGGCGGCGGGGGATGCGGGGCCGATCGGCGATCTGGTGGTCGAGCATCTGGAGGCGGCGCAGTTGCAGGTGGCGGAACTGGACGTGACTGAGCGGGGCGAGGACCGGGTGGAGATCGCGGCGACTCTGGTGGCGACGAACGTGCCGGCGGAGGAGCTGGATGCGATCACGGATCACCTCGCGAAGGTGCACGGGATCGAGCATGCGACGTGGCAGGCGCGGACGCACGATTGAGGGTCGGATCTAGCTCTGCACCTTCCCCAGCCGCCACCCCGGCGAAGGCCGGGGCCCAGTTGGAAAGGTCGCAGTAATGGACCGCAGCCCTCAGTTAGCAACGTCCCCCAACTGGGCCCCGGCCTCCGCCGGGGTGGTGCTACTGCTGGGACAGGTGCTGATCACTATCGCCCAGCACTAGCGTGTTCCCCCGCGAAGGCGGGGGCCCAGTCTGGGCGACCGCCTTCGCGGGGGAACAAGGAAGCGGGTGAAACGGTCGCCGTGATCCACTCCCCAAACTCCCCCTATCCGCGCAATAAGTCGAAAGCCGTTGGACCTCGCCGCGCAACGTCGGTACTGCCCGCCCAAGTCCAATCGGAGTTAAGACATGGGTTATCGGGTGGTGGTCGCGGGTGCGACCGGCAATGTCGGGCGCGAGATGCTCAATATCCTGGCGGAGCGCGAGTTTCCGGCGGACGAGATCGCCTGCGTCGCGTCGTCGCGCAGCCAGGGGTTGATGGTCGACTACGGCGACACCGGCAAGCAGATCAAATGCCAGAACATAGAGCATTTCGACTGGAACGGCTGGGACATGGCGCTGTTCGCGATCGGCTCGGAGGGCACCGCAGTCTACGCGCCGATCGCCGCCGCCGCCGGCTGCGTGGTGATCGACAATTCGTCGCTCTACCGCATGGACCCCGACGTGCCGCTGATCGTGCCCGAGGTGAACCCCGAGGCGATCGACGGCTACAAGGTCCGCAACATCATCGCCAACCCGAATTGCTCGACCGCGCAGATGGTCGTCGCGCTGAAGCCGCTGCACGACGCGGCGAAGATCCTGCGCGTGGTCGTCTCGACCTATCAGTCGGTGTCCGGCGCGGGCAAGGCCGGGATGGACGAGCTGTTCGAGCAGAGCCGCAACATCTTCGTCGGCGATCCGGCCGAGCCCAAGAAGTTCACCAAGCAGATCGCCTTCAACGTTATCCCGCACATCGACAGCTTCCTCGACGACGGCTCGACCAAGGAAGAGTGGAAGATGGTCGTCGAGACCAAGAAGATCCTCGACAAGAAGATCAAGGTTACCGCGACCTGTGTCCGCGTGCCGGTGTTCGTCGGCCATTCGGAAGCGATCAACATCGAGTTCGAGAACGAGATCACGGCCGAGGAAGCGCAGAACATCCTCCGCGAGGCGCCTGGCATCATGCTGGTCGATAAGCGCGAGGACGGGGGGTATATCACGCCGATCGAGTGCGTCGGCGACTTCGCGACGTACATCAGCCGCGTGCGCGAGGATCCGACCGTCGAGAACGGCCTGAACCTGTGGTGCGTCAGCGACAACCTCCGCAAGGGTGCGGCGTTGAACGCCGTGCAGATCGCCGAACTGCTCGGGCGCCGGCATCTGCAGAAGGCCTGAACCGGACGGGGTGATTCGCCCCGTTTTCGGACAGATCGCGCGGACAGAACCGCGTCGCCATCGAGTATGGCGGCGCGGTTTTTCCTTGCCTGCCGGATATGGGCAAAATTTCTGGGAAGGCATTTATCCAGTTTGGAAGTCGTCCCGAGCGGAAACCTATTTCATTTCCGGTTCCGTTTTCTTTGTTGGGAATCGAAGCATAATCCGGAACGCTAACGATCCACGAAGCAACGCAATTCATGATGGTTCGAAATTGAAACCATTGCGAACTGTAATTCTGATTGAATAGACGTCGATATCGATATCAATACCGTTTAATCGGGTAACTTGCTGTTAGGATTGGAGGTCGGAAACTTCACGCGTTCCAGTGATCAGGTCGGAATACGATCAGTCACCGGTAATGTTCGGGCTGCTGCCGCAGTCGCTAGTGGAGGTTATTGGCATGTCTACCGCGTCGACTTATCGCAATGCGTCAGCAGGTGATCCACGGGGATCGAAATCCGGCATCGCCAAGACCGGCCAAGGCCATCGCAGCCCGACGCTGTCGCGGCAGTTGCGTGGTGGAGTTTCACTGATCGGGTTGGCCGCGACGACGTTGCTTGCAGCGCAGCCCGCGGCAGCGCAGGTCGCACCGCCGCCCAACGTTGTCGGCGCGTGTTCGGGTGTAAGCCTACCACGATCGGTGGTGACCGATATCCTGACGCCGGTGGTGACGGGGATCGTCACGCCGATCCAAAACACCGTCAATCCGGTTCTGGGAAATGTCACCAACGTCGTGAACATCGTCGGGGGATTGAATGTCCTCGGGCTCCCGCTTCTGCCGGTTACGGCGCCGCCGCTCAGCATCAACGCGGCCGGGCTGCTGGCCAACGCCGCGGCGGGCGCGCCGATCACGTTGCAGGTGCTGAACTCCGGCGGCACGATCGTCGGTCCCGGAGATCGCTGCGATACGCAAGCGGACGGCTTCATGCTGCGCACGCCCGCCGGCATCGCGATCGGCGGCAACCGGATCACTGGGTTGGGTTCGACCGGTCTCGAAGCCTTCGCCGGCGAGGAGAACTCGATCGCGTTCGGTAACGGCGCGTTGACCGATGCAAGCGCGACGGGATCGATCGCCTTCGGTGGCGGCGCGGAGGTCGGTGCAGGCGCGACGAATGCGGTTGCGCTCGGCACAGGCGCAACCGCGACCGGCGTCAACGGGGTCGCACTGGGCGCGGGCAGTGTCGCGGCGCGCGTTCCGCTGACGGGGTATGCCGCGATCGGGCTGGCCGCTCCCCAGACGTCGGTCGGCGAAGTCTCGGTCGGGGCACCGGGGGCCGAGCGCCAGATCACCAACGTCGCGGCTGGATCCGCGGGTACAGACGCCGTCAACGTCAGCCAGCTCGCGGGCGTGCAGGCCCAGATCGGCACGCTCGCCAGCGGCGCGGTTCAATATGATACCGCGGCGCAGGACCGCGTGACGCTGGCCGGAGCAGCCGGTACGACGATCGGTAACCTAGCGCCGGGCGCGCTGAGCGCGACATCGACCGAGGCGGTCAATGGCAGCCAGTTGTTCGCGACCAACACCAACGTCGCCAACACCAACACCGCGGTCACCAATCTCACGACCAGCATCACCAATGGCGGCATCGGCGCGCTGCAATATTCCAGCGCAGGGGCACCGACCACGCCGAACGGTGGCGTGCCATCGAACGACGCGACGCTGGTCGGCGGCGCGGCTGGTGCGGTCGCGTTGCACAATGTCGGTGACGGTGCGATCGTCGCAGGGTCGACCGACGCCGTGAACGGTGGCCAGCTTGCCACTGTGACGGGACAGGTCGGCACCCTGGCAGCGCTTGGCGTGCAATATGACGACGCGACGCGCGCTCGGGTGACGCTGGGCGGTGTCGGTGCTGGTGTGCCTCCCGTTGCGATCGGCAACGTCGCGGCGGGTACGCTCGGCGCGACTTCGACCGAGGCGGTCAACGGCAGCCAGCTGTTTGCGACCAACACCAACGTCACCAACCTGACGACCAACATCGCCAATGGCGCGATCGGTGCGCTGCAATATTCCAGCGCGGGTGCGCCGACCACGCCAAACGGTGGCGTGCCGTCGAACGATGCGATGCTCGTGGGCGGTGCCGCCGGCGCGGTCGCTCTGCACAATGTCGCCGATGGCGCGGTCGCGGTGGGTTCGACCGACGCGGTCAATGGCGGTCAGCTTGCCCTGGTCTCGGGGCAGGTCGGCACGCTGAACGGTTTGGCGGTGCAGTATGACGACCTCACCCGCTCTCGCGTGACCTTCGGCGGGGCTGGTGCTGCCCCCGTGGTACTCGGCAACGTCGCGGCGGGGGCGCTCGGTGCGACCTCGACCGAGGCGGTCAACGGCAGCCAGTTGTTCACGACCAACGCCAACGTCACCAACACCAACACGGCGTTGACCAACTTGACGACCAACATCGCCAATGGCGGTATCGGCGCGGTGCAATATTCGAATGCCGCGACGCCGACCACGCCGAATGGAGGCGTGCCGAGCAACGACGTCACGCTGGTCGGTGCGGCTGCGGGGCCGGTCGGGCTGCACAATGTCGCTGACGGTAATGTCGCGGTGGGATCGACCGACGCTGTGAACGGTGGCCAGCTCGCCAGCGTATCCGGTCAGGTTAGCGGCCTGTCGGCGCTCGCGGTGCAGTATGACGACCTCGGCCGGTCGCGGATCACGCTCGGCGGCGTCGGGGCCGGTGCGGCGCCCGTCGTGATCGGCAACGTTGCGGCCGGGACGCTCGGCGCGACCTCGACCGAGGCGGTCAACGGCAGCCAGCTGTTCGCGACGAATACCAATGTCTCGAACCTGACGACGAGCATCGCCAATGGCGCGATCGGTGCGCTGCAATATTCGAGCGTCGGTGCGCCGACCACGCCAAACGGCGGCGTGCCGTCCAACGACGTGACGCTGGTTGGCGGAGCGGCTGGTGCAGTGGCGCTGCACAACGTCGGCGACGGTGTGGTTGCAGCCGGCTCGACCGACGCGGTCAACGGTGGCCAGCTGGCGACCGTGTCCGGGCAGGTCGGCAATCTCGCCGCACTGTCGGTGCAGTATGACGATCCGAGCCGGACGCGGGTGAGCTTCGGCGGCGCGGGCGCGGCACCGGTGGTGCTCGGCAACGTCGCGGCAGGGACGCTGGCGGCGGGTTCGACCGAAGCGGTCAACGGCGGGCAGCTCGTCGGGCTGGGTACCAGCGTTGCGGCCGGCCTGGGTGGCCTGTCGAGCTATGACGCGGCAACCAACAGCGTGCTCGCCTCGATCGGCTTTGGCGGCGTGCAGTATGGCAGCGTCCAGTCGGTGTTCAACGCCGTCGATGGCGCGATCAACGGCGGTGCGGGTATCCGCTACTTCCGCGTTCTCTCGACCCGTGCCGACAGCGTCGTGACGGGTACCGACAGCCTGGCGATCGGTCCTGAGGCGACGGCAACGGCGGACAACAGCGTTGCGCTCGGGACGGGTTCGTCCGCGCTCCGTGGTGGCGCGCTCGGCTATGCGGCGCTCGGCCTTGGCGGATTGCAGAACTCGGTCGGCGAAGTGTCGGTCGGTTCGGCCGGTGCGGAGCGACAGATCACGAACGTCGCGGCAGGTACCGCGGCAACCGATGCCGCCAATGTCGGACAGGTGGCCGGCGTTGCAGCGCAGGTTGCGGCCCTCGGCACCACGACCGTCCAGTACGACAACGGCACGAAGAGTTCGATCACGCTCGGCGGCGCCGGCGGGACGGTCATCACCAATGTCGCGGCGGGCAATGTTGCCGCCGGCTCGACCGATGCCGTCAACGGATCGCAGTTGGCCGCGACCAACACGCAGGTGGCGAACAACACGACCGCGATCACCAACCTGGGCAACCAGGTCGCCAATGGTGGCACCGGGCCGGTGCAATACTCCAACCCCGGCAGCGTCACGACGCCGAACGGCGGTACGCGGACCAACGACCTGACGCTGGTCGGTGCAGCGGCTGGGCCGGTCGGGTTGCACAACGTCGGGGGTGGCTCGATCGCGGCCGGATCGACCGATGCAGTCAACGGCGGCCAGGTGTACGCCCTGGCACTGACGGCGGTGAACGCGGTGTCGTACGGCACCGACGCGAACGGCGCGCGGACCAACACCGTGACGCTGGCGGGCGGTAACGCGGCGGCGCCCGTGACGGTGACGAACGTCGCGGCGGGCGTGGTCGCGGCGGGATCGACCGACGCGGTGAACGGCGGCCAGCTGAACTCCACCAACCAGGCGGTCGCGACGGCGCAAGGGACCGCCGACAACGCGCTCGCGATGGGCAACAACTCGGTGCAATATGGTCCGTCGCATACCAACGTGACGTTCAACGATGGTGGAGCCGCAACCGTCCTAAGCAACGTCGGGGCGGGCGTCTCGACCACCGACGCGGTCAATCTCGGGCAGATGAACGCCGGGATGAACTCCGCGGTGACGCAGGCCAATGCCTATACCGACGGACGGATCGCGGCGCTCGACTTCGATCTCCGCTCGGTACGACGGGACAGCTATGCCGGGACTTCGGGTGCGCTTGCCGCGGCCGGGCTTCCCCAGGCGTATGAAGCCGGCAAGGGCATGGTCGCGATCGGCGGCGGTACCTATGCCGGGCAGTCCGCAGTCGCGGTCGGCATGTCGAAGGCGTTCAGCGACGGGCACACCGTCGTGAAGCTCAGCGGCACCTATGACTCGCAGGGCCGGGCCGGCGGATCGGGCGGGATCGGGTATCAGTTCTGATCCCATTGGACGATCAACGGAACGGGCGGCCTGCGGGTCGCCCGTTTTCGTTTCGGCGCGACGGTTGACAGCGCGGGCCGAGGCCACGAACTGGCGACTGCACAGTTTAGAGGACGAGACCGTGGCCAGCACCCCGAGCGATACCCAGTTTTTCGAGAGCTTCGACGGCACGCGGATCGCGTGGCGCGAGGTCGGCGAGGGTCGACCGGTGGTGCTGATCCATGGCTATTTCTCCGACGCGAAGACCAACTGGATCCGCTATGGTCATGCCGCGAAGATCGCCGCCAAGGGCTTTCGTGTGATCATGCCGGACCTGCGCGCGCACGGCGAAAGTGGCAAGCCGCACGGGCTTGAAGCGTATCCGGCGGATGCGCTGACGCAGGATGGCCACGCGCTGGTCGCGCATCTTGGGCTGACCGACTATGATCTCGGCGGGTATTCGCTGGGTGCACGGACTACGTCTCGGATGCTCGCGACGGGCGCGACACCGCGGCGCGTGATCTTCTCCGGCATGGGGCTGGAAGGGCTGACGCAGACGTCGCGGCGCGCCGGGCATTTCCGGAATATCCTGACTAGGCTCGGGCAGCATGTGCAGGGTACGCCGGAGTGGCTGGCGGAGGCGTTCCTGAAGACCACCGGCGGCGATCCGGTCGCGTTGCTCGGTATCCTCGAGACGTTCGTCGATACGCCTCTCGAGTCCGTGAAGGCTATCCAGCAGCCGACGTTGGTCGTGTGCGGCGGCGAGGATCAGGATAATGGTTCGGCGCCGGATCTGGCTGCGGCGTTGCCGAACGGGACGTATGTAGAGACTCCGGGCGGTCATATGAGCGCGGTGGTGAAGCCCGAACTCGGCCAGGCGATCGCGGACTTTCTGGCGGATTAAGACCGAACGCTCGCCTCCAGGTCCGTCATCCTGGGTTGACCGCGACCGGCTCCACCAGCCATCACCGCCCCATAAAAAGGGGATGACGATGGTTCGGTTCGGTATTTCGATGTTTGCTCTGGCCGGAGCCTTGTGCGCCGTGCCGTCCGTCGCCGGCGCGCAAGTCGCTCCGGCTGTAACCGGCAAGCCGACGGTCGCGCAGGCAGATGCGTTCGTGGCCGAGGCCGAGAAGGCGATGGCGGCTGCCTCGCTCGACGCCAACCGCGTGGCGTGGGTCAATGCAACCTACATCACCGACGACACCGATGCGCTGGCGGCGAAGTCGGGCGCGGAGATGACCGATCTCGGGGTGAAATATGCGCTTGGTGCCGCACGTTACGCGTCGCTGCCGGGGCTGTCGTTCGATACCAAGCGCAAGCTCGACCTGCTGCGCGGCGGGCTGACGCTGCCGGCACCGACGCGGCCGGGCGCGTCCGAGGAACTGTCGACGCTCACCACCAAGATGTCGTCGTCCTACGGCAAGGGCATGGGAACGCTCGACGGCAAGCCGATCAACGGGTCGGATATCGAGGCTGCGATGGGCTCGACCCGCGATCCGGCCAAGCTGACGGAGATGTGGACGAGCTGGAACGACAAGGTCGGTGCGCCGATGCGCGGCGACTATGCGAAGATGACGTCGATCTCGAACGAAGGCGCGCGCGAGCTCGGCTACAAGGATGTCGGTGCGCTGTGGCGCTCGGGCTACGACATGACGCCCGAACAGTTCGCGGCGCTGACCGACAAGATCTGGAAGCAGGTCGAGCCGCTCTACATGGCGCTCCACACCTACACGCGGTGGAAGCTGAACGAGAAATACGGCGACGCGGTGCAGGCGAAGACCGGGCCGATCCGCAGCGACCTGCTCGGCAACATGTGGGCGCAGGAATGGGGCAACATCTACGACATCGTCGCGCCGAAGGGCGCGGGCGACGTCGGGTATGACACCGGCGATCTGCTGAAGGCGAAGGGCTATGATCCGCTCAAGATGGTGAAGCAGGGCGAGGGCTTTTATTCGTCGCTCGGCTTCGCACCGCTGCCGGAGACGTTCTGGAAGCGGTCGCAGATCACCAAGCCTGCCGACCGCGACGTGATCTGTCACGCATCGGCGTGGGATCTCGACAATCAGGACGATATCCGGATCAAGATGTGCACGAAGGTGAATGCGGACGACTTCGTCACGATCCATCACGAGCTCGGCCACAATTACTATCAGCGGGCGTACAAGGCGCAGCCGTTCCTCTACAAGAACGGCGCCAACGACGGCTTCCACGAGGCGATCGGCGATACCGTCGCGCTGTCGATCACGCCGGATTACCTGGTGAAGATCGGCCTGCTCGACCAGGCGAAGGTGCCGAGCGCGGACAAGGATATCGGGCTGCTGTTGCGACAGGCGATGGACAAGGTCGCGTTCCTGCCGTTCGGGCTGCTGATCGACAAATGGCGCTGGGGTGTGTTCTCGGGGCAGATCCCGGCGACCGGCTATCAGGCGGCGTGGGATGCGTTGCGGCTCCAGTATCAGGGGATCAAGCCGCCGGTCGCGCGTGACGAGACCAAGTTCGATGCGGGCGCCAAATACCATATCCCGGCGGCGGTGCCCTACACGCGCTACTTCTTGGCGCGCGTGTTGCAGTTCCAGTTCTACAAGGCGGCGTGCGACCAGTCCGGCTGGAAGGGGCCGCTGCATCGCTGCTCGTTCTATGGCGACAAGGCAGTCGGCACGAAACTGAACGCGATGCTGAGCATGGGACAGTCGAAGCCTTGGCCGGATGCGTTGCAGGTGTTCACCGGGAGCCGGGAGATGTCGGGCAAGGCGCTGGTGGAGTATTTCGCGCCGTTGAAGGCTTGGCTGGACGTGCAGAACAAGGGCAAGCCGACCGGGTGGTGAGGGGGTTCCTGGCCGTCACCTTCTAGTTCCCCCGCGAAGGCGGGGGCCCAGGGTCACGAACGCTCCCGTGGTTTTAGCTGGGCCCCCGCCTCCGCGGGGGAACCAAGGCGGCGTGGGGCGACACCTACAACGCACCACCCCGGCGAAGGCCGGGGCCCAATTGGGAAACGCCGCTAACAGAGCGATGCGGTTCGTTACTCAACACGTTCCAATTGGGCCCCGGCCTTCGCCGGGGTGGAGTATTCGTCTGGGAACGGGGGCGGTCTTACTCCGGGACCGTACCCGGATCGGCGATGCCCGCGTCGAACGATTTCGACGAGTCCGCCCCGTCAGCCTGATGCGCGTGCGTGCCCTTCGGCTTGGGCGCTGACTGAGTCTTGGGCGTGCTCCCGCGCAAGGTCAGCAACGCGCCAACCGCCGCACCAGCAACCGCGACACCACTGAAGATCGCGGCCGCACCCCATTTGCCGCGGGTCTTTTCCGCGGTCTTGGCAACCGGGGCCGGCGTCGCCGCGTTGCGCACGGGGACCGGGCGCGGCGTGCTGCGCTTGGTCGAGCGTGGCTTCGGCGCAGGCTTGGCCGCAGGCTTTGGCGGCGCTGCAGCCACAGGCTTGTCCGCAACCGGCTTTGCGACCGGTACCGGCTTGGCCGCGACCGGCTTGGCGGACGACGTCGCTGCCGGAGCCGCCTTCGGCGCGCTTGTCTTGCGCGGCGCGCGACGGCGGGTGACGGGCTTCTTTGCTTCCGTATCGGGCGTGTCGGTGTCGGCCACTTCTATCTTCCCTCAGCAATGATTTCGAAAGCGTAACGCATTCCCGCGCGATGCGCTCCGGTTTTTACCTGAACGGGGGCTCGTCGAATGCGCGGAGCTTGCGGCTGTGGAGCTTCGAGCCTTCCAGGCGGAGCTGTTCGCACGTCTCGATCCCGATCCGCAGATGCTCGCTGATCGCGCGCTCGTAGAAGCGGTTGGCCTGGCCCGGCAGCTTCAGCTCGCCGTGGAGCGGCTTGTCGGAAACGCAAAGCAGCGTGCCGTAGGGAACGCGGAAGCGATAGCCCTGCGCGGCGATCGTCGCGGACTCCATGTCGATGCCGACCGCGCGCGACAGCGAGAAGCGGAGCGCGGACTTCGAGTAGCGCAGCTCCCAGTTGCGGTCGTCGGTAGTTACGATCGTGCCGGTGCGCAGGCGGCGCTTAAGCTCCTCGCCCGACTGGCCCGAGACGATCTCCGCCGCCTTGGCCATCGCGAGCTGGACTTCGGCGATCGCGGGGATCGGGATTTCGGGGGGCAGGACGTCGTCGAGGACATGGTCGTCGCGCAGATACGCGTGCGCGAGGACGTAATCGCCGATCCGCTGACTCGGACGCAGGCCGCCGCAATGGCCGATCATCAGCCACGCCTCGGGACGCAGAACCGCCAGATGGTCGCAGATCGTCTTCGCGTTGGACGGCCCGACGCCGATGTTGACGAGCGTTATGCCGGTGCGGTCGTCCGCCATCAGGTGATAGGCGGGCATCTGGTGGCGGCGCCAGGCGCTGTCGGAGATGATCTTGTCGATGTCGTCGCCCGACGAGATCGTGATGCCGCCCGCGCCCGAGAGGCTGGTGAAGCGCGAGCCTTCGCCCAACTGCGTCCCGGCCCAGCGGACGAACTCGTCGACGTAGCGGTGATAGTTGGTGAACAACACGAAGCGCTGCGCGTGCTCCGCCGGCGTGCCCATGTAATGGCGCAGGCGCGCGAGGCTGAAATCGGTGCGCAGGCCATCGAACAGCGCGAGCGGACGCGTCTCGTCGTTGGCGACCCAGAGGCCATCGGCGATCTCGTCGCCGATATGCGCGAGTTCGGTCGCGGGGAAGTGGCGCGACAATTCGGTCGCGGAGACCTCGTCGAGGCTCAGCGCGTGGCCGGGCTCGATCACATAGGGGAACGGAATTTCCTGGCGGCCTTCGACCGCTTCGACAGTGACGTCGTAATCTTCGATCAGCAGCGTAAGCTGTTCGGTCAGGTATTCGGCGAAGATCGCGGGCTTGGTAACGCTGATGCGGTATTCGCCCGCGTTGACCAGGCGACCGAACGAGCGGAGCGGGGTCGGGCGATCGACGCCACCCTTATAAGTCAGCCGGATTTCGGGATAGGCGAACGAGCCGTCGGTGCGGCTGATCGGATCTGGCGTCGTGCCGTCGGCGATATAGGCGCTCATGGCGGCTTGGAGGCGCTCGACGGAGGCGCGGTAAAGGCGGTCGAGGTCGGCGACGAGGTCGGATGCGATTGTCATCGGGCAGTGTTAGGTGGCGGACGTTACGGTGGCAAGACCACCTAAATCCTCCCCGTGTCGGGGAGGTGGCAGCCCACTCGGACTGACGGAGGGGGCGCTCCACGACCGTAACGCTCGCGGTGAGCCCCCTCCACCCTTCGGCAAAGGTGCCGAACGGTCCCCCTCCCCGTGCCGGGGAGGATTAGATCTCGCTCAGCAGGTGCTCGGCCGAGCTCACCTTGAACTCGCCGGGAGCCTCGACGTTTAGCTGCTCGACCACGCCGTCGTTGACCAGCATCGAGTAACGCTGGCTGCGAATGCCCATGCCGAAGCCCGAGCCGTCCATCGTCAGCCCGATCGCCTTGGCGAAGTCGCCATTGCCGTCCGCGAGCAATGTTATGTCGCCGGCGCCTGCCGACTTGCCCCACGCACCCATCACGAACGCATCGTTGACCGAGACGCAGGCGACCTCGTCGATGCCCTTGGCCTTCAGTTCGGCTTCCTTCTCGACGAAACCGGGCAAGTGCTTGGCGGAGCAGGTCGGCGTGAACGCGCCGGGGACCGCGAACAGCGCGACTTTCCGCCCCTTGAAGAAGCTGTCGGTGTCGACCTGGTCGGGGCCGTCTGCGGTCGCCTTGACAAGGTTGGTGGTAGGAAGCCGGTCGCCGACGCTGATCGTCATCTGAAATCTCCTGTCGCCGCGCGTTGGTCGCGGGCGAGCCGTACCTTGGACGCGGACGCGGGTATTTCAAGCGTGGCGGGCGATCGTCCGCGTCGCTATGGTCCAACGCATGGACAAGACGCCCTTTCTTTCCGGACAATTCCTGCTCGCGATGCCGGGGATGAGCGACCCACGGTTCGCTCGCGCGGTAATCGCGATGTGCAGCCATGACGAGAATGGCGCGATCGGCATCGGGATCGGCGCGACGATCGATGGTCTGGGTTTTCACGATCTGCTCGAACAGTTCGGGATCGAGCCCGGCGATGCGCCGAATGCACCGGTACATTTCGGCGGGCCCGTCGAGCCGCGGCGCGGGTTCGTGGTGCATTCGTCAGACTGGGGCGGGCAGGACTCGGTCGATGTCGCCGGGCGGTGGAAACTGTCGAGCACGGTCGACGTGTTGCGCGCGATCGCCGAAGGGAAGGGCCCGTCGGATTGGGTGGTGGCGCTTGGCTATGCCGGTTGGGATGGCGGACAGCTCGAGGGCGAGCTGTCGCGGCCGGGGTGGTTCAACGTGCTCGGCGATACGGAATTGTTGTTCGATACCGCTGCGGAGGATCGCTGGACGTTCGCCTTCGCGCAGGCCGGTGTGGATCCGCGGTTGCTGGTGGCGGAGACGGGGCGGGCTTAGCCGTTTTCCTGCGAATGCAGGAGCCCAGGATCGCATAGGACACCGTTCGTTAACCTGGGCTCCTGCGTTCGCAGGAGAACGTGCTGCCCAGGGGCAATGACACGTCATATAAAGATATCTTTATATTTGATTTGAGGCCCCCGATCGCCTAAGTGGCACGGCATCCGGCACGGGCATGAGGCTCGCCGATCACAGAATTTCCAGGAGACCCATCGTGGCCACCACCCTCGCCCCCGCGAAGACCGACTACGTCGTCGCCGACATCAGCCTCGCCGATTTCGGACGCGCCGAGATCAACATCGCCGAGACCGAGATGCCCGGCCTGATGTCGCTGCGCACCGAATTCGGCGCGGCACAGCCGCTCAAGGGCGCGCGCATCACCGGTTCGCTCCACATGACGATCCAGACCGCGGTGCTGATCGAGACGCTGACCGCACTCGGCGCCGACGTCCGCTGGGCGACCTGCAACATCTTCTCGACGCAGGACCACGCCGCCGCCGCGATCGCCGCGACCGGCGTGCCGGTGTTCGCGATCAAGGGCGAGAGCCTCGCGGATTACTGGAACTATGTCGGCGACATCTTCTCGTGGGATCGCGACGTAGAGGGCCAGACCGCCAACATCATCCTCGATGACGGTGGCGATGCGACGATGTTCGCGCTCTGGGGCGCTAAGCTCGAAGCCGGCCACACGATGCCCGAGCCCGAGAACGAGGAAGAGGTCGAGATGCAGCGTGCGCTCAAGGCGTACGTCGCGAAGAACCCCGGCTACCTGACCGAGACCGTCAAGAACCTGAAGGGCGTCTCGGAAGAGACCACGACGGGCGTCCACCGCCTGTACGAGATCGCCAAGAAGGGCGAGCTGCCGTTCCCCGCGATCAACGTCAACGACTCGGTGACCAAGTCGAAGTTCGACAACCTCTACGGCTGCAAGGAATCGCTGGTCGACGCGATCCGTCGCGCGACCGACGTCATGCTCGCCGGCAAGGTCGCCTGCGTCGCCGGCTTCGGTGACGTCGGCAAGGGCTCCGCGCAGTCGCTCCGCAACGGCGGCGCGCGCGTGATGGTCACCGAAGTCGATCCGATCTGCGCACTGCAGGCGGCGATGGAGGGCTTCGAGGTCGTGACGATGGAAGAGGCGGTCAGCCGCGCCGATATCTTCTGCACCGCGACCGGCAATGCCGACGTCATCACTGCCGATCACATGAAGGCGATGAAGCCGATGTCGATCGTCTGCAACATCGGCCACTTCGACTCGGAGATCCAGATCGCCGCGCTGTCGAACTACGACTGGACCGAAGTGAAGCCCGGCACCGACCTGGTGAAGTTCCCGGACGGCAAGCAGATCATCATCCTGGCGAAGGGTCGCCTGGTGAACCTGGGTTGCGCCACCGGTCACCCGTCGTTCGTGATGTCGGCCAGCTTCACCAACCAGACGCTCGCGCAGATCGAGCTCTGGACCAAGGGCGAGAACTACAAGAACGAAGTGTACGTCCTGCCGAAGCACCTCGACGAGAAGGTCGCGATGCTCCACCTCGAGAAGCTCGGCGTGAAGCTGTCGAAGCTCTCGGACAAGCAGGCCGGCTACATCGGCGTGCCGGTCGAAGGCCCGTTCAAGCCCGACCACTACCGCTACTAAGATAGCCGCCACGATCGCTGTCGCGGTCGTTGCCGGGAAGGCCGCGTCTACCGAGAGGTAGGCGCGGCCTTTTTTGTTCTGGTCCGCCTGGAGGTGCTGCCGAGCGCGGATCCGTTGGTGAGTCGGCCGGTTCGCCGATGGCTGTCAGGTGGGCTTCCAGCCTCAGTGGACTCAGCAGTTACCCCGGCAAGTACCGCTCTCAATAGGTATCTCGTCGCTTCGGGAACACGATTCATCGGATATAGGATATCGTATATTATATTTGACAATGTCGTGAGGGCGTGATGAATTGTTCCCAACACATCAGGGAACGGGGCATTCATGAAATCTTTCGCCAGTCTGCGCGGTAATCGTTCGAGCATCGGTACGGTCGTGGCGATGCTTCTTTCGTCCAGCGCCTACGCGCAGGTCGTGCCCGTTCCCCAGCCGGGCACGACCGCGACGAACGAGGCCGGCGAAGATTCGATCGTCGTGACGGGGACGCGCATCCGTCGCCCCGACCTTGCGAGCAACAGCCCGGTCACGTCGGTGACGGATCAGGAAATCAAATATCAGGGCGCGGTGAACGTCGAGAGCGTGCTGAACCGGCTGCCGCAGTTCAAGGCCGATGCGAACGAGAACGTCTCGAACGGGTCTGACGGTACGGCCAACATCAACCTTCGCAGCCTGGGGCCGAACCGGACTCTGGTCCTGCTCAACGGCCAGCGGTTGCTGCCCCAGCAGGCGATGGATCTGAACTTCGTGCCCTCGACGCTGATCGACCGGGTCGACGTGGTGACCGGCGGCGCGTCCGCGGTGTACGGGTCCGACGCGGTGGCGGGCGTGGTGAACTTCGTGCTGAAGGATCATCTCGACGGGTTGCGGATCGATGTGCAGTCCGGACTTGGCGTTCACACCAACGACAACAGCGCGGTGCGCGATATCATCACGACGCGCGGCTATGCCAATGCGCCGCACCGCGTCGCCGATGGCGGCAAGCAGGATATCAACGCGGCGTACGGCAAGAACTTCGCCGATGGCCGTGGCAACATCACTGTCTATGGCGGGTATCGCCACACCGATCCGGTGTTGCAGGCGAACCGCGACGTTTCGGCGTGCGCGCTGAACCAGGCGGACGATGCCGGCACGGGGCTGGTGTGTGGCGGATCGAGCAACTCGCCCTACGGCACGTTCGCCCCGCTCGGCGGGCCCAATGCCGGCAAGACGCTGACCAACAACATCGACGGCACGCGAGCCTGGGTGCCCTACACCTCGGCCTACGCCTACAATTACTCGCCGACCAACTACCTCCAGCGCTCCGACGATCGCTACATCGGCGGCGGGTTCGCCAAGTTCGAGATCGCGCCGATCGCCGAGGTCTATGGCAGCTTCATGTACATGAAGGATCACACCTTCTCGCAGGTCGCACCATCCGCGCTGTTCCTGGGAACGAGCTTCACCGTGCCATGCAACAATCCGCTGATGAGCACCGCGCAGCAACAATCGTTATGCGGACCGACCGCCGGCACCGCGGCGACGCAGGATACGCTGATCGGCTACCGCCTCGGTGACGGCCAGTCACGCCGCGACGATCTTCGCCATCAGGATTACCGCTATTCCGCCGGCGTGCGCGGCGATCTGGGCCACGGCTTTCAGTACGACGTGAACTATCTGCATTCGCTGGTGAAGTTCAACGAGACGTACATGAACAACGTCGACAATGTGAAGGCGCAGCGCGCGCTCGACGTGGTCAACGTCAACGGCGTGCCGACCTGCCGTTCGGTAATCGACGGCAGCGATCCCGCCTGCATTCCGGTCAACGTCTTCCAGCCCAACGCGATCACCGATACGCAGGCCGCCTATCTGTTCTCGGAGAGCAACACCGCGTCGCGCAATGCGCTCACGGTGATCTCCGCAAACGTCAACGGCGACCTCGGCACGTTCGGCATCACGAGCCCCTGGGCCAAGCGCGGCGTCAACATCGCGCTGGGCGCGGAACGTCGCCGCGAGACGCTGAACTTTACGGCGGATGCGGTCGCCGAACAGGGCGGCGTGACCGACTCGGACGGGCGCATCACCGTCAACGAAGCGTACGGCGAGATCGAAATTCCGATCCTGCAGGACCTGCCGTTCGCGCATGCGCTGACGATCAACGGCGGCCTCCGTTATTCGGCGTATCGCAACCACCAGCAATCGACCGGCCTGAAGTCGAAGTACAATGTCTGGACCTACAAGGGGGAGGCAAGCTGGGCACCGTCGCGGGATGCGCGTCTTCGCTTCAGCTACAACCGAGCGATCCGCGCACCCAATATCGCCGAACTGTTCGGATCGCGATCGATCGGCAACGTCGCTGCACAGGATCCGTGCTCGGGCGCCTCGCCGACCGTATCGTTCGACGTCTGCCGGCTGACCGGCGTGACGCAGGCGCAATATGGCAGCATCATCGAATGCCCGTCGGACACTTGTTCGGCACAGTTCGGCGGCAACACCGCGTTAAAACCGGAAAAGGCGGATACCTATACGGCGGGCATAGTGCTGACGCCGCGGATGGTGCGCAACTTCACGCTGACGGTCGACTATTTCCACATCAAGGTGAAGGATTATATCAGCTCGGTCGATCCATCGCTGGCGATCAGCCAGTGCGTCGCGGGCGGCGATCCATTCTATTGCGGACTGTTCACGCGCGATCCACGCTCGGGCGCGATCTTCGGCACCAATGGCTATATCGTCTCGACGACGTACAATACCGGATCGCTGACGACCTCCGGGGTCGACATCACCGCAGATTACACGTTCGGGATCGGCGCGCTCGGCAAGCTCAACGTGAACCTGGTCGGCACGCGCCTGATCGAGCAGGTCTCCGAACCGCTGGCCGGTCTCGGCAGCTTCGATTGCAAGGGGCTGTACGGCTATACCTGCGCCCAGCCCAACCCGACATGGCGGCATGCGATGCGGGCGACGTGGCAGATCCCGCAGGGTGCCTCGGTGTCGGTTGCCTGGCGCCATACCGACTCGGTCAAGTTGTCGTCGTTGGCGGACAACAGCTTCTTGGACCAGAATGCGAAGAGCAACATCAACCGGAAGATCTCGGCGTACGACTACATCGATCTCGCGGGCACCGTCGCGGTCGGGGAGGGGCTCCAGTTGCGGGCGGGCGTCAACAACCTGTTCGACAAGGACCCGCCGGCGATCGCAGCCGGCATCCTGTCGTCGTTCGGCAACGGCAACACCTATCCCGGCGTGTACGATACGCTCGGGCGGACTATGTTCGTCGGCGCCACGGTGAACTTCTGACGCGGATTGGGAAGACGATATGACGCGTTTCGGCCGCCGCGACGTTTTGAAGACGGGCGGCGTGTCCGCACTCGCCGCCATCGTTCCCGCAGGGGCGATCGGTGCGGCGGGAACGGCGCGACCGGAAAATCCGCGCGAGATCGTGTCGCTCGGGACCGGGTGGCGGTTCCATCTCGGCCATGCGAGCGATCCGGCGAAGGATTTCGGCTTCGGTCGCTCGCACGACACCTATGGCAAGTCGGGCGATGTCGGCACGCCGGTTGCCGAACCCAAGTTCGACGATAGCGCGTGGGCGGCAGTGACGCTGCCGCACGACTGGGCGGTCGACCTGCCGTTCGAACGGTTCGGGCCGGCGGGGAGCGAGGCCGACCGGACCGGGTCTTTCCAGGGGTTCAAGCCGGTCGGGCGGATGTGGCCGGCGACCAGCGTCGGCTGGTATCGGCGTGTGCTCACGCTCGCGAAGGCAGACGCGGGGCGGCGGTTGCTGCTTCAGTTCGACGGAGTGGCGCGCGACTGCATCGTGATCCTTAACGGCTTCGTCGTCGGCTCGAACGAGAGCGGCTATGCGCCGTTCGAGATCGACGTCACCGACTTCGCCAAGCCGGGCGAGGACAATGTGCTGGTCATCCGTTGCGACGTGAGCCTGGGCGAGGCGTGGTCGTATGAAGGCGCGGGGCTCTACCGCGACGTGCGGCTGGTGAAGACCGCGCCTGTGCATGTCCGGCGATGGGGGACGACGGTGCGGTGCTCGGTCGGCTCGGATGGCGCGATCGTGCGGGTCTCGACCGAGATCGACAATGACGGTCCCGCCGCCAGTGCGCGCGTGCGGTCCACGTTGGTCGGCCCGGACGGGAAGACGGTCGCGGTATTGTTTGCGGACCCGCTGGACTTGCCGGCCTGGGGGAAAGCGATTGCCGCGCAGGAAACGCGTATTGCTGCGCCCGCGCTATGGTCGCTGGAGACGCCGCGCCTCTACACGCTGGTCAGCGAGATCTTCGTCGACGGCGCGGTGGTCGATCGCGACACCTGCACATTCGGTATCCGCACGATCCGGTTCGATGCGAACCGCGGCTTTTTCCTCAACGGCAAGCCGGTCAAGATCAAGGGCACCTGCAACCATCAGGATCATGCCGGGGTCGGCTTCGCGGTGCCCGACAGCCTGCACATCTGGCGGCTCGAGCAGCTGAAGGCGATGGGCAGCAACGCCTATCGCTCGACGCATCATTCGCCGTCGCCCGCGATCCTCGATGCGTGCGACCGGATGGGCATCCTGATGATCGACGAGACGCGGCAGATGTCGAGCAATGCCGAAGGGCTGGGGCAACTCGAACGGATGGTCCGGCAGGGGCGCAATCATCCGAGCATCATCCTGTGGAGCATCGGCAACGAGGAGATCCACCGCGGCACCGAGACCGGCGCGCGGATCGCCGAGACGATGAAGCGCAAGGTGTACGAACTCGACGGGACGCGGCCGGTGACGGAGGCGTTCAACGGCAAGTTCGGCGAGGGGGCGTCGCGCGTGCTCGACGTCATGGGGTGCAATTATTACCTCGACGCGATCGATCCGTATCATGCCGCGCACCCGGACATGCCGATGATCGGCACCGAGACGGGCAGCACGGTGATGACCCGCGGCGAATATGCGCGCGACGACAAGGCCGGGTTCGTACCGGCGTATGATCGCGAATTCCCCAAATGGGCGACGACCGCGGAAAAATGGTGGAGTTTCTACGACGCGCGGCCGTTCCTGAGCGGCGGGTTCGTGTGGACCGGGTTCGACTATCGCGGCGAGCCTACCCCGTTCGAACGCTGGCCCGAGAACGTCTCGAACTTTGGCCAGATGGACCTGTGCGGCTTCCCGAAGGACAATTTCTATTACTACCGCGCATGGTGGAGTGGGGAGCCGGTGCTGCACCTGTTCCCGCACTGGAACTGGGCGGGGCGCGAGGGTCAGCCCGTGTCGGTATGGGTGCACAGCAATTGCGACGCGGTCGAGCTGGTCCTGAACGGGCGTAGCCTCGGACGGCAGGCGGTGGTGAAGAACACGCATCTCGAATGGCAGGTGGCCTATGCGCCGGGGAGGATCGAGGCGTACGGGTATCGCGGCGGCAAGCGCGTGATGCACGCGGTGCGCGAGACGACCGGCGCGGCGGCACGGATCGGGCTGTCGAGCGACCGGCGGCAACTGGCGCCGGGCGAGGTCGCGGTCGTGCGCGTGGCGATCCTCGACGCGAAACGGCGCGAGATGCCGACCGCGTCCGATCGCGTGACGTTTGCGCTGTCTGGGGATGCGAAACTGCTTGGCGTCGGCAATGGCGATCCGCGGAGTCTGGAGCTCGATCATGCGACGTCGCGCTCGGCGTTCAACGGGCTGTGCATGGCGCTGGTTCAGGCGGGCACGACGGGTGGCCCGATCCGTCTCGAAGCACGCGGTGACGGACTGGCGCCGGCGATGCTGCCGTTGATCGGCATGACCAAGGAAATCTGATGCTGGTACGTCGTTCGTCGCGGGCGCTTGCGCTGGTGTTGCTATGTGCATCGGCGGCGGCGCACGCTGCGCCAGACGAAGCCGCGTTGCGGCGCTCGATCGGCTTGCGTCGCGCGTGGCAGGATCTCACGCGCGACATTGCGTCGCCGGCGCATTGGACGCCGGACGGGCGGCGCTTTTCCTATCGCAAGACGGTGGCGGGCGGGTTCGCGTTCGAGACGGTGGATGCAAAGACGCTCGCCAAGTCGCCCGCGTTCGATACGGCCAAGCTTGCGGCGGCGCTGGGCGATGCGCGTCACGAGGCGGTCGATGCGATGCACCTGCCGTTCGCCGAGTTCGACTATGCCGACGACGGCAAGGCGATCGCGTTTTCCCTCGACGAGACGCGGTGGCAGTGTGGGATCGTCGTCTACCAGTGCGAGGCGGTCGTCGATCGCACCCGCCCGCGCGGCTTTGGCGTGGTGCGCGATATGGCGGTGCCGGCTGACAACAGTCCCAAGGTTTCGCCGGACGGCAAATGGACTGCGTTTGTCCAGGGCGACAACCTCGTCGTGCGCGAGACCGGCGGTGCAACCGTCGTTCCGCTGAGCGTCGACGGGACAGCAGGTGACTTCTACGATCCGGAGACGCTGCGCTGGTCGCCGGACAGTCGCCACATCATGATCTATCGGGTCAAGCCGGGCTATCAGCGGCGGGTATTGCGGGTCGAGTCTTCGCCGCGCGATCAGCTTCAGCCAAAGCTTCAGAGCCAGTTATACCCCAAGCCCGGCGACGCGATCGACCAGGAACGACCAGTGCTGTTCGACGTGGTGACCCGGCGCCAGACGGTAATCGACGATGCGCTGTTCCCCAATGCGTACGAACTCTCCGCGCCACGCTGGCGCAGTGACGGCCACAGCGTCGCGTTCGACTATGTTCGACGTGGTTTCGGGCAGGCGCGGATCGTCGCGGTCGATGCGGAGACCGGTGTCGCGCACGCCGCGGTGACCGAGGATGCGAAGACCTTCGTCTACGCCGACCGCCGCTATGCGCATGAGGTCAACGGTCTCGGCGCCGAGATCGTCTGGGCGTCCGAGCGTGATGGCTGGAACCATCTGTATCTCGTCGACGGGCGCACGGGAAAAGTGAAGAACCGGATCACGACTGGGGACTGGGTGGTGCGCGACGTGGTCGCTGTCGACGACGCCAAGCGCCAGATCGTGTTTTCGGCGAGCGGGATGAACGCGGGCGAGGATCCGTATTTCCGCCACGTCTACCGGATCGATTTCGACGGCCGCCACCTGACCGCGCTGACGCCGGCCAAGGCGGATCACGACGTGCGGTTCTCGTCCGATCGGTCGCTGTATGTCGACACCTATTCGCGCGTCGACCTGCCTACGGTCAGCGAACTGCACCGGTCGAGCGACGGCGCGCTGGTCGCGACGATCACCAAGGGCGACGACAGCGCGTTGCGCGCAGCGGGGTTTCGGCCGCCCGAGGTGTTCGTCGCGAAGGGTCGTGATGGCAAGACCGACATCTGGGGTGTCGTTGTCCGGCCGCGCGATTACGATCCACGCAAGAAATACCCGGTAATCGAGAACATCTATGCGGGGCCGCACGACAGCTTCGTGCCCAAGCAATATTGGCCGTTCGGCTTTCATTCCGGCGGCGACAAGGTCATCGGCATGCAGGAGCAGGCGGATCTCGGCTTCATCGTCGTGCAGATCGACGGGATGGGGACCGCCAACCGCTCGAAGGCATTCCAGGACGTCGCGTGGAAGAACCTCGCGGACTCGGGTTTTCCCGATCGTATCCTGTGGCATCGCGCGATGGCGGCGAAGGACCCGTCCTACGATATCGGCAGGGTCGGCATCTACGGCGCTTCGGCGGGCGGGCAGAGTACGCTGAACGCGCTGCTGTTCCACGGCGATTTCTACAAGGTCGGGGTGGCCTATGCGGGGTGCTACGACAACCGGATGGACAAGATCAGCTGGAACGAACAGTGGCTCGGCTGGCCGGTGGATGCGAGCTATGCCGCCGCTTCGGGCGTCGATCATGCCGCGCAGCTGACCGGCAAGCTGCTGATGATCGTCGGCGAGCAGGACAGCAACGTCGACCCGGCCTCGACGATGCAGGTCGCCGACGCCTTGATCCGCGCGGACAAGGATTTCGACCTGCTGGTGGTGCCGGGTGGCGAGCACAGCGTCGGGCGCTCGACCGGACCGATCGACTATGTCGCGCGGCGGCAGTTCGGGTTCTTCGTGGCGAACCTAGCGGGAGAAGCGGTGCCCAATCGGAATGCTCTCCCGCCGTCCTGACGAGGAGCCGGACCGGCGACGAAGGCGGATGCGATGTGGTGCGGCGTCACCGGGCGGAGGGGGCCGCGATCCGCGACCCGAGGAGATCGACAAACTGGTTCAGCGGGCACGGTGCTGCGCAGTTCGGGATCGCGATCTGTGTCGCCACGACATCGGGGCGTAGCGCGCGGATCGCGGCGAGCGGTTGCGCACGGTAGAACAGCCGGACGAATCGGGTTCCTGAACGCCGGTCGCGCAACCGGTCGATGACGATGGCACCGCCCGGCGCGACGTCGTTTCGGGCAAAGCCTGGCGCATCGAGATCGACATGCAGCGCTGCGGCGAGCGCGGTGACGTTGGTATCGTGGCCGACCAGTATGTCGAGCCGCGGCGCGTCGGGCGCGGTGAGCGTGTCGAGAATCCGGTGGCCGAGTACCGCAGCCTGATGCGCTGCCATGTAGGGCGCGCGCGTGAACACGTCGAACAGCGCGGCATGGAGTGCGCCCAGGCGTGCGATCGTCGCGGGATCGGTGCGGCCCCAACCAACGTCCGCGCGGGACATGCCCTCTGCCTCCTGCAGCAACAGGACCTGCGCAATGCCCGAGGTATCACGGATCGGCCCGGTGAGATCGATGCCGTGGCCATCGGCGGACGGGGTCAGAGTCGCCGGTCGCGCAGGGCTGCATGCGCCGCCGCCGCCGCAGCCGAGTACGCGCTCCAGCAAGGCGATGGTCGGCCGGTGGCGCGCGACGAGGGCGTCCATCCCGCCGGTAACGCGGTCGATCGAGGCGATCGCCTGTTTCGGGTCGAACGCGGTGGCGGCCGCGCGCAATGGTTCGAAAATCGGATCCGTGCGGTCTTCGGCGAGGTGGCCGACCGACATCGTGCAACCCGGCGCAAATCCCTCGGCATAGGCCTTGCCGCTGGCGATCGTGCGTTCGGCGGTATTGGTCCAGATCCGGACGGCACCGGCGGCGGGGCAGCGGGCGATGCCGAGCGGTGCAAGCCAGCGCCGATCGTAGCGTGCGAGCAACCGCATCGCCGCTGCGCCGTGCGGGGTCAGATGACCTTCGGGAACCGACCATTTCGGCCAGCGCCGCGCGGTCCTGGTGTTGGCCGGGACCTCGCCGGACAAGGGCGCGCGGACGCCGTGACGCATCACGATCACGACGCGTTCGAGGTCCAGCCGGTTCGGAGCCGGACGCGCCGATGCCGTCATTGGCAGGCCCGCCAGGACGGCGGCACCGAGCATGGTCGAGAGAAGTCGGAGAGGGCGCATCGGGGGGACCTGCTGTATTCAGGGAAAGGGTGCCGCCGGTCACGCAAATCACCGGCGGCAAGCGGTCGGACTACATCTTCATCGTCAGGCTGAACTGGAACACGCGGCCGGTCTTCATGTACCCGCCGTTGCGATCGTTCGAAATGTACCGCTCCGACTTGCCGACCGTCGCCCAATAGGTGTGCTGGTCGAGCAGGTTGCGTGCCGCCACGCCGATTTCGAGGTTGTCGGTGGCGGCGAACGCCAGGCCGAAGTTCAGTTCGCCGACCGGCTGGACGTAGATGTCGGGCTGGCTGTCCTGCACGTTCGAGAGAAAGCGACCAGTATGGTTGTACGACAGGTTGGTGCGAACCTTGCCATCGGCGTAGAAGACCTCGGCATTGTAGATCAGGTCCGGTGCCTGCGGCAGGCTGGAGCGGCGGATGTCGGTTGCCGAGATCTGGTAGTTCGCCTCGGTGCGCTGATAAGTGATGTTGCCGCCGACGCCGAAATTGCCGAGAAAAGTCGAGCCGACCATGTCGCCGATGGTGAAACGCCCCGACGCCTCGACTCCCTTGGCGTTGCCGCCGCGACCGTTCACCGGCTGGATGGTGACGACATTGCCCACCGTTTCGCTCAGCGACCGCGTGCCGGTAGGCACCAGGATGTTCTTCAGATCCTTGTAGTACAGAGCGACCTGAAGGTAGCGGCCGACGCCGCCATAATATTCGATGCCAGCGTCATAGCTCCAAGCCTCGACCGGCTTCAGGTCTGGATTCGGCCGAGTGACGGTGATCACGCCGTTCGAGTCCGCATCGCTGCGGCGGGTCGGTCCGGCGATCTGATCGAACCCCGGGCGGGCGTAGCTCGACCGGATCGCCCCGCGCACGACGAACCGGTCGTCGGGCTTCCATGCCGCCAGCACGCTGGGATCGAGATGGTCGTAATTGCGGCCGGCATTGACGAAGCTGCCGCCGACGCCGTTCGCATTCGCGGAGAAGTAGCGTGCATCGAAGCTGTTGTCCTCATAGCGGACACCCGGCACGACTTCGAGCGTTCCCAGCTTGAGCGTCGCGGTGCCGTACACCGCCTTGCGCTTTTCGTTCGCCTTCAACAGCCCCTGGTTGATCACCTGCTGAGACACGGTCGCCAGGTTCACAGATTGGCTGACCTGAGAATCGAGCTGGCTGCGCTCCAGGACCTTAATCCCGCGAGAGGGATAATAATCGAGGAAGTCCTTGAGGACATAGCCGAGATACTGGTTGATCGTCGGCCCCTGCACGGTGCCCGCCTGCAACGGCGTCAGGAACCGGTAGCGAGTGACGTCGGGCGACAGCGAACGGCCGTCGCGATCCGAATCCTCGTACAATCCGCCGACCGCGATGCTCGCGAGGACCCCCGTACCTTCCCAGCCCACGCTGCCCTTCACGGTCTTCTTGACCTCCGACAGATAGTCATAGCCCTGCTGGACATAGAGCTGTGTCGGCCGGTCGAGCGAGCCGACATAGGCGCTGGCGCCCGACGACAGCACCGGGCGCGGCGAACGTGGGTTGGACAGGTCGACGACCACGCCTTCGCTCGACAGACCGGTATTCGTCGCCGCGCCGTTGTAGGCGACGCCGCGGAACGCTGCCTCGATCCGCTGCGGCTGGTCGAACCGGCCATCCGCATAGGCAGCCTCGAGCGACGCGGTGAAGCCGTTCCAATGCGCCTTGCCGCCGACTTGCGCCGAGAACAGTTCCTGCTCGACGTCCTCCGTGCGGAAGTAGCTGGCCGGGTTGATGCCGAGCGGGGTGTAGATCCCGGCGGCGTTGTACGCCTGCGTCGTCCCACCGCCGGTCAGCGTACGGACCGGGTTGCTGTTGGTCTGGCCGCGCGTGAGTTCGTTGCGCAGACCGGTCTGGTTCATCGTGTTGGTGTTGAGATAGGTCGCATAGTTGACGCGGGCGAACAGCTCGACGGGGTCGCTGTGGAAATCGAGCGAGCCTGTCGCGCCGTACCGCTTGATCTCGTTGTCGTAGAAATTCCACTGGACGCCATCTGCCGACAGCGCATCGCCATTGGCGCGAGCAGTGCCGACGTTGAAGTTGGTCGTCTTGTAGTCGTTCTGGACCGCGGTCGATTCGGCGGCGTTGGCGCGCTCCTCGTAATAGCCCGCGACATAGACGCCGAACTGGCGGTCGCTGCCGAACCGCCGTGCCGCATCGATGCCGACCGCGCCGCCAAAGCCCTTCTGCTTGCGATCGAGCGCGAGTTGCGCGCCTTGGGCCAGCACGCGGGCGCGGGTGAAGTCGGTCGAGAAGTCGAACGCGGTCGGCGTGCGCAGGTCGACGATACCCGCGATCGAGTCCGAATCCTTGGCGGCGCCCGGCGTCTTGTCGACCGCGATCGCGCCGACCGCGAACGGCGAGAACAGGTTGAGCGAGATCGCACGCGAGCTGCCCGCGACTTGCGGCAGGCGCAGGCCGTCGAGCGTGTACGCGTTGTAGCTGGTGTCAAATCCGCGGATCGAGACGTATTGCGCCTCGCCGGTAGCGCTCTGGTTGCGCCCCTGGTCTCGGCTGACCGAGATCCCCGGCAGCGTCTTGGCGAGATCGGCGATCCCGGTCTGCGAATGGATCGCGACGTCGCCGGTGGTGACGATGTCGATCACGCCGACCGCGTCATGCTCCTCCGCCAGTGCGTTCTGCTGGCGACGGCCGTTGACGACGATATCGCCGGTGAGCGCTTCGCTGGCGGTTTCGGCGGGAATCGGATCGGTCGCAGCAGCCTCTGCCGGTGCGGTCTGCGCGAACGCAGCGCTGGCAGGCAGGCACAGGATCGCGGCCGCGAGCGCACCCGGCGCGGCGTGGGCGAGCAGGGCAAGCGCGCGCGATCGCTGCCGGCGTACCGGCAACGTGTAGGTCGAATTCATGGGTCCCCCCTGGGATGGTCGTTATGGGCAGAGCCGCCCGTTCGAGGGGTGCGTTAGGGCCGGTTCGATACGATTTTGTGACACTCCGCCGCGTTTGCGTGCGAATATGACGGCGCGTGCAAAAAGTTGCCGCGGTTTGGAGACGGTCGGACATCGGGCGGAATTTTCGCTGGCGGGGTCGGCGCGGAGTCCGTCATCGCTACGCAATGATCGGCCGATAATACGCTGTCGCAAAGCCGTTTCGGCGAGCACGTCCTTGCTTCGAGATTTACGTCATGCCCTTGATAGTCCTGCGTCTAATCGCGCTGTTGTCACTCGTCCTGGCCAGCCCCGTTTTCGCGCGGACGCTCGATCCGGGTTTGCGGGTGATGACCTTCAACGTCCGCTATCCAAATCCGGACGACGGTCCGAACGTCTGGGCAAAGCGCCGCGCGCTGTTCGTGCGGACGATCGCCGCGGCGAACCCGGATGTGATCGGCACGCAGGAGCTGTTCGCTGGCCAGGGTAACGACATCGTTGGAGCGCTGCCGGGCTATGCGTGGTTCGGTCGCGACCGGCGGGGTGGCCATGCCGACGAGCATATGGGGATCTTCTATCGGCGCGACCGCCTTCGGCTGGTTCGGCACGGCGATTACTGGCTGTCCGACACCCCTGCTGCAATCGGCAGCATGGCGTGGGGCGTGACCCTGCCGCGGATGGTCAACTGGGGCGTGTTCGAGACCCGCGGCCCGGTGCGACGTCGCTTCGTACTGTTCGACACGCATTTCGCGCACCGCGACGAGGACGACGTCGCGCGGACGAAATCCGCGACGCTGTTGCTGGAACGGTTGGCGCCGATTGCCGGCGACCTGCCGATCGTGCTGACCGGCGACATGAATGCTACCCCCGAAAGCGACGCTTATCGCCTGCTTGCAGGCCATCTGACCGACGCCTGGGCCGCGGCGTCCGTACGCCGCGGCCCAGACCGTACTTTCCACGATTTCACCGCGAGTCCCGATCGACGCATCGACTATGTTTTCGTCCGCGGCTTCCGGCCGAGCCGCGCGGAGGTGCGTACCGACCACACTGGCCACCTGTATGCATCGGATCATTTCCCGGTCGTCGCAGAGTTGCAGTTCGAGAACCCGACCGTGCGATGAATGGCGGGGAACATCCGGCGAAACCCGGCGATACGCCCGTCTTGATGTGCCCCTAGATGCCGACCTTGTCGGAGAACCGGGGCACGCGCGTATCGCCGGGTATTCGTATCATCTGCGACTGGAACGCGACGAACTCGAGAACAGTGCCGTATTTTCGGCGACGAAATTCTGTCCGCTTTCTGGTGTCTTGAGGACACGCTGGCGTCAGCATTGCCGCGACGTCGCAGGTTGAGGTCAAGCTCGCGGGATGACGCCTCGTTTCATCCGACTGCTCGCCTGGGTTCGGCATCGCGCGCGGCGATCAGTTCGTGGACGACCGGCAGCAGGTCGCGGCCATAGTCGATCGCGTCCTGCAACGGCTCGAAGCCACGGATCAGGAAATGGTCGATGCCGAGGTCGTAATAATCGAGCATCGCGTCCGCGACCTGTTCGGGAGTGCCAACCAGTCCGGTCGAATTGCCCTGCGCACCGCCGAGCGCCGCCACCCCGGTCCACAGCCGCTTGTCGACGCGGTAGCCCTGGCTTGCAGTCTCGAGCAGGCGTTGCGAGCCGGCGTTGGGTGGGGCGTGGCCGCTGGTCGCGGCGCCGGCCGAGACACGCAGATCGCGGACCTTTTCGACGATCTGGTCCGCCTTCTTCCACGCCGCTTCTTCGGTGCCGGCGATCACCGGGCGCAGCGACAGCGAGAAGCCGGGGCTACGGCCATAGCGTGCGGCGGCATGGCGGATCGTGCCGACCGCCTCGCGGACCTGCGCCTGCGTTTCGCCCCACAGCGCATAGACGTCCGCGTGGCGCCCGGCGACGTCGATCGCGGCAGGCGACGAGCCGCCGAAGAAAACGGGTAGATTGGTCGGCTTGATCTGGCTGAACGCCTGGCGGACGTTGTAGAAGCGCCCGTCATGGTCGAACGGCGTGGCCGACGACCATTCCTGCTTCAGGATCTCCAGATATTCGTCGGTGCGCGCGTAGCGATCGTCCTTCACCGAATGATCGCCGTCGCGCGCCATCTCGCTGTCCGCGCCGCCGGTGATGATGTGGACCGCGACGCGTCCGCCGGAAAGCTGGTCGAGCGTCGCCAGTTGCCGCGCGGCGAGCGTCGGCTGGGTGAAGCCGGGGCGGTGCGCGATCAGGAAACCGAGCTTGGTCGTGATCGCGGCAGCGTGCGCGGCGACGATCTGGCTTTCAGGGCTGTCGGAGCCGAACGGGATCAGGACGCGGTCGAAGCCGCCCTTTTCCTGCGCGATCGCGGCGGCCTCGACATAGGCCTTGTCGAGCCCGCGCGCCTTGCCGACGCCGTGGATTTCGGACGCGTCGTTGAAACCGATATAGCCGATGAACTTGACGGGCATGACGTGTCTCCTGTGGTGTTAGATGACGTAGAAGCCGTGCGTGCCGTCGCGCGCGAGCTGGTCGACCAGGCCGTATTCCCAGTCGAGATAGGCCTGCATCGCGGCGGCGGCGTTGTCGGTGCCTTCGTAGGGGCGCTTGTACCGGTGCGCGGGATCCCCCGGCGGGATGGTCGGGCCGGGACCGGTTTCGAAGTCGCCCCCAGCGCCATTGGCGAACCCGCCATCGAGCACGAACACCTCCCAGCCGAGTTGCGCGAGCCACGACGCGGTCATGTCGGCTCGCGGCCCGATGTCGTCGGCGAGGACGATCCGCGCACCGCGGACGGGTGCGGCGATGTCGGTTTCCTGCACCAGCTGTCCGCCGGGATAGGACCGGAAGCCGGCGATGTGGCCGGCAGCGTATTCGTCGGGGCGGCGCACGTCGAAGCGGTAGAGCGTGCGGCTGGTGTCGCGTTCGAGCACCGCAAGCTCGGCGGGCGTCAGGCGTTTTACACCGGCGCGGTAGGCGACGGCGCGGGCGGTGGCGGCGGTCTCGTCGCTGTGTCGTACTTCCGGCGCAGAACGGTTGCTGCCGTGCGCAAGCGACTGGCCGGCGAGCGTCCAGCCGATCGTGCCGTTGCGCAACGCGACGACGCGGTTGGGGATGCCGGCGTTGATCAGCGATTGCGTGCCGATGATGCTGCGCGTTCGGCCGGCGCAGTTGATGATGATCGTCGTGTCGGGATCGGGCACCGCCTCTGCGACGCGCAACACGAGTTCGGCGCCCGGTACGCTGGTCGAGCCGGGGATGTTCATCGTCGCATATTCCTCGAACCGGCGCGCATCGAGGATCGCGATGTCGGCCTTCTCCTCGATCAGCGCGGCGACGTCCTCGGCAGCGAGCCACGGCGTGTGCCGGCGCGCCTCGACCAGCTCGCCGAACGCCTTCGAGTAGGAGTTCACGTCCTCGAACACTTCGAAACCTGCCGCCCGCCAGCTTGCGAGACCGCCTTCGAGGGTGGTAATTTGGGTGTAGCCGAGCGCGGTCAGCGCTTTGGCAGCGGCGGGGACATAGCCCTCGCCGTCATCGTACAGGACGATCGGTACGTCCTTGCGCGGGAGGCGGATCGTCGCTTCCAGATCGATGCGATCGAAGGCGAGATTGGCGGCGAACAGCGGGTGTCCGGTCGCGAACGCGGCTTCGTGACGGACGTCGAGCAGTGCGATTTCGTGCCCGAGCAGCAGCGCGGTGCGAATTTCGGTGGGATTAGTCAAAGCGTTGCTCCCGAACGGTCCCAGAGGTTCGGCAGCACGGCGTTGGCATAGCCCGACACGAACCGCTTTGGGGTGCCCGCCGCATCATAGGTGGCGCGTTCGACCGCGCCGATGTTGCTGCCGTAGAGGTGGATGCTGATCGACACGCGGTCGTCGAACGCATTGGAGACGCGGTGGATATCGCCGACCGAGGGCGAGACGGCCTCGACTTCGCCGGCTTCGAGCCGTTCGATCGCGCCGACCGCGTGCAAGCCACCGTCCGGGTACCGTGCGAACCGTTCGGACAGCTCGGCACCGCGCAACACGCCGACCAGGCCCCAGACGCGGTGATCGTGGATCGGCGTCGCCTGACCCGGTCCCCAGACGAAGCTGACGACGGAGAAGCGTTCGCGGCTGTCGCAGTGGAGGAGGTATTGCGAGTAACGATCCGGGTTTGGCGCGGCGTAGGCGTCGGGCAGCCAGTCGTCCTGCGCGACGAGCCTGCCGAGTAACGCGCCGCCTTCCTCGAGCAGCGAGCGTTCGTCACGAGTGCGGTCGAGCAGCGTGCCGATGCCGGTGACGAAATCGCGTAGGCGGTCGAGGCGCGGGCGGTGTTGTACGAGGCTCGCCATCATTCGGCCTTCACGAAGGGCAGGGGCTCGTCCCGTTCGACGCCCAGCGATCCCAGCAACCGCTCGCGCAACGCCGTCGCGATACCGGTACGCTGACCGCGCGGGACCGAGATGCGTTCCTCGACGACGATCCGCCCGGCATCGAGCACCAATACCCGGTCGGCCAGCGCGATCGCCTCGTCGACGTCGTGCGTCACGAGCAGCACGGCGGGCTTGTGCGCGCGCCACAGCGCCATCACGAGGCCGTGCATTTTCACCCGGGTCAGCGCGTCGAGTGCGGCGAACGGCTCGTCGAGCAGCAGCAGTTTCGGTTCGCGGACCAGCGCGCGGGCGAGCGCCACACGTTGCGCCTCGCCGCCGGACAGCGTCAGCGGCCAGACGTCGAGCCGGTGGCCGAGACCGACTTCACGTAGCGCCGCCTCTGCACGGTCGCGTACGTCCGCGCCCTTCAGTCCGAGCCCGACATTGCGCCACACGCGCTTCCACGGCAGCAACCGCGCATCCTGGAAGACGACGGCGCGCGACGTCGGTATCGTCACGTCCTGTGCATCGGCGGCATCGAGTCCCGCGAGTGTCCGCAGCAACGTCGTCTTGCCCGACCCCGAACGGCCGAGCAGCGCGACGAACTCGCCTTGCGCTATATCGAGATGGAGATTGTCGAGGACGGTGTTCGTGCCGAAGCTGCGCGAGAAGCGCGTGAGCTTTACTACGGGGCGGACGGGTTGCGGCATCGGGATGATGTGCGAGATGGTCATGGTTCAGGCCTCCACGAGCTTGGGGCGCCACGCGAGCGCACGGTCTTCGATCAGGCGCACGGACTGGTCGGCGAGCAGGCCGAGCGCGGCATAGACGAGCAGGCAGACGACGATGATGTCGGTCCGCATGAAATCGCGTGCATTGTTGATCAGGAAGCCGAGACCCGCCGACGCGTTGATCTGTTCGGCGACCACAAGGATCAGCACCGCGACCGAAAAGGCGTAGCGCAGACCGACGAGCAGTTGGGGCAGCGCGGCGGGCAGGACGATGTCGGTGACGATCTGCGCGCGCGACAAGCCGAAGCTGCGCCCCGCGTCGATCAGCCGGACATCGACGCCGCGGATGCCGTTGTAGAGGTTGAGATAGACCGGAAACAGCGTCGCGAACGCGATCAGCGCTATCTTGGGGGTCTCGCCGATCCCGAACCAGACGATGAACAGCGGCGACAGCGCGAGCGCGGGCAATGTCCGCAGCATTTGCACGGGCGAGTCGACCGCCGCTTCGCCCTCGCGGGTGAGGCCGGCGACCAGGGCGAGGACGATGCCGAGGCTCACCCCGATCACGAGGCCCGCCGCCGCACGACCGAGCGATACGGCAAGGTTGGCGGGCAATTCACCCGAAACGATCATGCCCCACAGCGTGCCCAGCACCTGCGAAGGCGCCGCCAATGTACGGGTGGGGATCAGGCCGATCCGGGACGCCGCTTCCCACGCCAGCATGAGCGCTATCGGCGATACCCAGCGGCTACGCTGGAGCTTGCTCTGCCATGATCGGCTGGTGGATCGTTGGGACGTCTTCGCCATGGACAGCCTTTCGGACGCTCGTTTTCCGGAGCGTCTTCAATGCGTCTTCAATTCCCAGTCGTTCAATAGAGAATGACTTGCCAGCCTTATGAGCGTTGCAAATACGGGCTCAAAAAATCATCGATTTCAACGTGTTGTCCGGCCGGGAAAGAAAGCCTCTGCGGGCGTGAAGAGCGTCAATCTGCGCTGGCGGATTCGACGATCGAACGAAGGACGACGTCGTGGAGTCGGTCGAGTACCGGATGTCGCGTGTCGTTGATGCAAAGAACATAGGCGACGCGGGGCAGGGCGGGGAGTCCGTCGTGGATTTCCGGATCGAGCCCCATCAAGGCGTCGGTGCGACAGGTTATACCGATCCCGCCGGTCACCGCCGCGCGCAGGGCGGACAGGCTCGGCGTTTCCAGGACGATCCGGTAGGGCCTGCCCGCCGCCTCCAGCGCGGCGATCGCGGCATCGCGGAACCGGCATGGCTTCTGGAGCACCGCCAGAGGCAGGATCGCAGCGGACATCAGGCGCGGATTGCCGAGCCAGTGCATGTCGGCGGTGGCGACGGCGGCCTTGTCGGTGTCCTCGCCGATGCACAGGACGATGTCGAGGCGGTCGGTCGCGAGCAGATCGAGCAGTTCGGCCGACCCTGCGACCCGAACGTCGAGCGAGGCGTCTGGGTTGCTGGATGCAAACACCGACAAGACGCCGGACAACAGCGTCTCCGCGAAATCCTGGACGAAGCCGATCCGCGCGGGGCCGGCCAGGCTGCCGTCGCCAAGTGCTGCCAGCGCGCGATCGTTGACCGCAAGCAGCTCGCGCGCGTGCGGCAGGAACCGTTCGCCCTGCACCGAGAGGACGAGCCTGCGCCCTTCGCGGCGGAACAGCGCGACCTGGAGCAGTTCCTCCAGCCGTTTCATCTGCAAGCTGAGCGCGGACTGGCTGACGAACACGCGGTCCGCGGCACGCAGCATCGAGCCGGCATCGACGATCGCGACGAAGCTGCGCACGACGTCGGTGGGAATGTTGACGGCCATGATCGGTCCTAGAAGCCAGGCTCATATGCGTTAGCAGACAATCTATATTGATTCGATGGGAAATGAAGCGCTCCTTGCTGCGGGAAGGAGCGCAGCCTTGGTACATCGTAATCCTCGACCCGGATCGCAGCGCGGCGGCCACGCGCCGCGCTCGACCGATCGTCTTCACGTGAAGCCTGTCGGCGATCTGACCGACATGGTCCTGCGATGAGTGCGCAACTCCTCTCGATTGCGCCGCAGGGGCCGACGCTTGATCTCGATGCGATCCTGCCGGGCGTGACGGCCGCGTTCGCTGCAACCGCTGCGCAGCATGACCGCGCCGGCACGTTGCCCGTCGAGAACTTCGCGCTGCTGCAGCGTCACGGCCTGCTCGCGCTGACCGCGCCGCGTCGGCTTGGTGGTGGTGGCGGCGATCTGGCGGAGGCTCGACGCGTGATCGCAGCAGTCGCTCGCGGCGAACCGGCGACCGCGCTCGTCCTGACGATGCAGTATCTGTTTCATGCCGGGCTCGACGATCGGTCCGGTTTCTCGGAGGCGCTGAAGGTGCGTGTCGTCGGTGAGGCGTTGCGCGACGGTGCGCTGATCAATGCGCTGCGGGTGGAGCCGGATCTGGGCACGCCGGCGCGGGGCGGCCTTCCCGGCACGATCGCGCGGCGCACGGCCGAGGGCTGGCGGCTCGACGGGCGGAAGATTTTCTCGACCGGCTCGACCGCGCTGACTTGGATGGTGGTCTGGGCGCGTTCGGACGATGCGGAGCCACTGGTCGGCGGCTGGCTGGTACGCGCCGATACGCCGGGCATCCGGATCGAGGAGAGCTGGGATCATCTCGGGCTGCGCGCGAGTGCCAGTCACGACGTCGTGTTCGAGGACGTTCTGGTGCCGTTCGATCAGGCGCTGGAACCCAGGCCGGTCGGCAAGCAGCCGCCCTATTCCGCCGCGTTCGCCAATTGGTCCGCGGTGCTGACATCGGCGATCTATGACGCCGTCGCACGGAATGCGCGCGACTGGCTGGTCGGCTGGCTGATCGATCGCAAGCCGACCAATCTCGGTGCGTCGTTGTCGACCTTGCCGCGGTTCCAGGAGGTGGTCGGGACGATCGACGGATTGTTGTTACAGAACCGGTTGCTGCTCGACGCGGGCACGAGCGGCGCGACGAGCGGGCTGGAGGCGGGGCTGGTCAAGCACCTCGTCACCGAGAACGCGATCGCCGCGGTCGAGAAGGCGATCGCAGTCACCGGGAATGCCGGGCTGACGCGGCACAACCCTCTGGAGCGACACCTGCGCGATGTGCTGTGTGGCCGCATCCATACGCCGCAGGGCGATGTCGTGCTGGGCAGCACCGGTCGCGCGGCGTTTGCGGGCCGTGGCGCGTGACGCGTGTGCAGGTCGCCAGCCAGTTACCGGCGCTCTTCAACGACGCCTTTGCAGCCTCGACGCAGGCGGCGGAGATCGTCAGCATCGCGCCAGGATCGGTCGGGCTCGCGCACGGGCCCGAGGTATTGATCGCGGCACCGTTTCGTCGGCCGGGCGACGCGTTCCCGGCGCAGCCGAGGGGCTGGCCGTTCGATCTGCGCTGGATCCAGCTCGTTTCGGTGGGCATCGATTTCTACCCGGACTGGCTGTTCGAGGGGCCGGTCGTCACCACCGCGCGCGGCGCTTCGGCGATTGCGCTGGCCGAGTTCGCGCTTGCCGCGATCCTGGCGGAGGCGAAGCACCTACCCGACATCTGGATCCGTGATCGCAAGGATTGGGTGGCCAAACCGCTCGCGACCGTTGCCGGCACCACGCTCGGCCTGATCGGGTTCGGCGCGATCGGCGAGGCGCTCGCCCCGCGCGCGCAGGCGCTCGGGATGCGGGTGATCGCCACGCGTCGCTCGGACCTGCCGCTCGCAGCGGGTGTCGAGCGTGCCGATCCCGCGACGATCTTCGCGCAGGCCGACCACGTCGTCCTCGCCGCGCCGGCGACCGCACAGACCGAGCGGATGATCGATGCGAAACTCCTGTCGCTAGCCAAGCCGAACCTGCACCTCATCAACATCGCGCGCGGCATCCTGATCGACGACGATGCGTTGCTCGCCGCGCTCGACGAGGGGCGGGTCGGGCGCGCGACGCTCGACGTCACATACCCGGAGCCGCTGACCGCCGGGCACCGCTTCTACACGCACCCCCGCGTCCGCCTGTCGCCGCATACCAGCGTCCACACGACCGAGACGCGGCGCAATCTTTCGCTGAGTTTCGCCGCCAATCTCGATCGCTTCCGCCGCGGGCAACCGCTCGACGGCGTGGTGGATCGCGCCCGCGGCTATTGAGGAGACCGACGATGACCAACCCGCTTCCCCTGCGGCGCAAGGAGCCGAACGAGACTGCGATCGTCGAGGCGCTGTTGCCCGAGTTCGGATCGTCCGTGATCCCGGTCCACGCCGATCCCGCGGTCGAGCGGCTGTATCGCAAACAGCGTCTCGCCGCCGCGTACCGGCTGTTCGGGCGCAACGGCTACGACATGGGCGGCGCGGGGCACATCACGGTGCGCGATCCCGAATGGCCCGATCATTTCTGGGTCAACCCGTTCGGCGTGCATTTCGGCCGGATCAAGGTGTCGCACCTGATGCTCGTCAGCCACGAGGGCGTCGTCGTCGAGCCCCCCAAGGGCGTGCCCGCGCGCCTAAACCGCGCGGCGTTCGCGATCCATTCGGAACTGCACAAGGCCCGGCCCGACGTGATCGCGGCGGCGCATTCGCACTCGCTGTACGGCAAGGCATGGTCGTCGCTCGGTCGACTGCTCGATCCGCTGACACAGGATTCGGCGGCCTTCTACGACGATCACGCGGTGTTCGAGGAGTATAGCGGCGTCGTGCTCGATGCGAGCGAGGGCGAGAAGATCGCGCAGACGCTGGGCCATCGCAAGGCGGTGATCCTCCAGAACCACGGCATCCTGACCGTCGGTCATTCGGTCGAGGCGGCGGTCTGGCGCTATCTCGCGATGGAGAATGCTTGTCAGGCGCAGTTGCTCGCCGAGGCTGCGGGCACGACCAAGCCAATGAGCGACGCGGTCGCGCGGCACACCGCGTCGCAGGTCGGCACGGAGGTCGGCGCACTGTGGGCGTTCCAGCCCTATTGGGACGTGATCGTCTCGCAAGAACCGGACCTGCTCGATTGAGCGCGCTAGTTTCCCGCCGCGCGGTGATCGGCGGCGCGCTGGCCCTGTCGGCGTGCGGACGCGGGGGGGCCAAACCGGTCGCGCTGAAGGACGTCACCCTGCGCGTCGCCACCTACAAGGGCCAGATCGACTCGTTCTTCGCGCAGGCCGGCGAAGCCGCGCCGCCCTACACGGTGAGCAAGGCGCTGTTCGCGGGCGGCAACCAGATCGTCGAGGCGATCAACGCCGGCGCGATCGACTTCGGCGGGATGAGCGAGATACCGCCGATCTTCGCCGCCGCCGCGGACCCGCTGTTCCGACTGGTCGCGGTGCAGCAGTACGACGTGAACAATCAGGTCGTGCTGGTGCCGGCTGGCTCGACCATCCGCGATGCGGCGGGTTTGCGCGGCAAACGGATCGGCTATGTTCGCGCGACGACCTCGCATTACATCCTACTGCGCCTGCTGGATGAGGCCGGCCTCACGTTCGCGGACGTCGTGCCGATCGCGTTGTCGCCCTCGGACGGACTGACCGCGTTCCAGCAGGGACGGCTCGACGCATGGGTGATCTACGGCGTGCAGGGCAGCCTCGCCCGGTCGACCGGCGCGCGCGTGCTCGCCACCGGCAAGGGAAGGTTGTCGGGCAATTACGTCGTCGCGGCGTCGACCGCCGCGCTCGCCGACCCGCTGCGGCGTGAGGCTATCGGCGATTACCTGGGAAAGATCGCGCGGACCTTCGCATGGTCGGTGGCCAACCCCGCGGCCTGGGCGACGGTGCTCGCCAAGGATACCGGGGTGCCCGAGGCGATCTGGCTCCAGCAGTTTCGAGAGCGCAGTTCCGATCCGCGCATAGTGCCCGTCACCGATGCGGCGATCGCCTCGCAGCAACAGGTTGCGGACCGGTTCGCGACGGCAAAGGTGATTCCGGCGAAGGTCGATGTCCGTCCGCTCTGGTCGACTGTCTTGAATGCCTGGATCGGCCAGATCTACTGAACTTGGTCGGGGCGGTCGCTTGACGGGGGAAGCGATGCACCATGGCCGCCGAAGCGGGCGACGGACCCAACCGGCGCGAATACGGGCGATCGCGCGTGCTGTGTGAGGATCGTCACCGCCCAGGTAATCGTTGGCGAAGCGACGTGTCGGCGAGTGCGGATCTGATCAGCACCAGACCGGGTAAGAGCGGCAGCCACACCGTGAAGACCCGTAGCAGCAAGGTCGCTGCGAGCGCTGCTTCGACGGGGACGTCCATCAATGTCAGCATACCGGTCGATCCCGCCTCGAACGTACCGAGACCGAGCGGGATCGGACAGAGTGTCGCCAGCATCGACGCCGTCATGACCGCGACGAATGCGACGGCGAAGCCGACCGGGTGACCGAGCGCGAGGAAGCACACCGTGAGGCTGGCGGCGTCGGCGAGAAAGACCAGGCTGTTCACCGCAGCGACGCGCATGATGAGCTGGCGGTCGACCAGCAGGCGCTTCGGTGCCTCGCCGACGATCGCCACGAGCGTCCGGATGGACGCAAATCGAACGAATGCCGGCGAGAACGGACGTCGCCCGCGTCGCCGGATCCACAGCGCCAGTCCCGGTATCGCCGTTGCGACGACGAGAAAGATCGCGACGAAACCGGCGATCCAGATCGAGGCGAGCCCCTTGATCCACACCATTACGAGCATCGCCAGCGCCAAGACGCCGTACGCCGCATAGAAGCCGGTCATCGCAACGAGCAGTGCGGCGACGGCATGGCCTCGATGGACGCCAAGCACGGTGAGGCGATCGACGAGGTACAGGTTGCCGCCCATGCCCGCGACCGGGATGACTTGATCGGCGAAGAGTTTTCCGACCGCGATCGGATAGAGCTTGCGGAACGGTTGCGGCTGACGGGCTTCGGCCAGCACGAATGCCCAGCCGGCCGCGACGCTCGCATAGGTGGTTGCCTGTAGCACCACCGCGACGAGCAGCCAGCCGGGTCGAGCATCGCCGAGCATCATCGCGAATGCGTGCAGGTCGCCGATCCGCAACACGGCGGCGACGACGATCGCGATCACCGCGATGCCGAGCAGCCAGCCGGCATGGCGTAAAGCCCCGCGCCAGATGTTTGCCATCGTCATCCAGCGCGACCGCGGCCGTGGCGCCGGGGTTGCGCAGGGCGATGGTCGAACAGGAACGTCTTCAGGAGTTCGGCGAGCACCAGATAGGCCAGCGTGACGCCCGCCAAGCTGGCCATTACCGCGAGCGGCGGCGCGACGAATCCGAACCAGTCGCCGACCGGCGTGAACGGCAGCACCATCGCCACGAGCAGCGCACCGAGCGACGACAGCGCGAGCGCCGGGCGCGGCAGGTCCGCCCACGGGCGACCGTTGGTGCGGATGACGAAGATCACCAGGATCTGCGTCGCCATGGATTCGAGGAACCAGGCGGTGCGGAACTCGGGTGCGGCAACGTGGAAGATCAGCGACAGCCCCGCGAACGTCAGCAGGTCGAACGCCGACGACAACGGACCCATGACGGCGGCGAAGCGGATCAGCGCGGGCATGCTCCACACCTGCGGCCTTGCGACGGCTTCGGGCCGGACGCCGTCGAACGGAATGCCGATCTCCGACACGTCGTAGAGCAGGTTGTTGAGCAGGATCTGCGTCGGCAGCATCGGCAGGAAGGGCAGGAACAGCGACGCTGCCGCCATCGACAGCATGTTGCCGAAGTTCGAACTGGCCCCCATCCGGACGTATTTGAGGATGTTCGCAAACGTCCGCCGACCCTCCTCGACGCCGTCCGCCACCACGCCGAGATCGCTGTCGAGCATGATCATGTCCGCCGACGCCTGCGCGACGCTGGCGGCGCCTGCGACCGACAGGCCGATATCGGCGAGCTTCAGCGCAGGCGCGTCGTTGATCCCGTCGCCGAGATAGCCGACGATCGCACCGTCCGCCTGCAACGCGCGGACCAACCGCGCTTTCTGGTCGGGCGCGAGCCGGCCATAGGCGTCGACCTCGCGAACTTGCACAGCCAGCGCGTCGTCGCTGAGCCTCGCGATGTCGGCGCCGGACAGCACGCGGGACGTAGCAAGGCCGACCAGTCCGGCAAGGCGCGCGACCACCACGGGATCGTCGCCCGACAGAATCTTCAGCCGGATCCCCGCCGCCTGCAGCCGCGCGACGGCGGCGGGCGCGGTGTCCTTCGGTGGATCGGCGAATGCGCAGAGGCCGGCGTAGACGAGATTGGTTTCGTCCTGCGGCGTCGGCGGGCGAGCCGGGCCGTCCCAGGGTCGCGAGGCGATCGCGATCGCGCGAAGACCCTGTTCGGCAAGCGTGCGGACCTGCGCGAGGACGGTTGCCCGGTCCGCGTCGGTCAACGTGGCGCATCCCGCGAGCACGGCCTCGGGCGCGCCCTTGGTGATCAGGATGATGCCGTCGGTTCCGCTCGCCAGCACCGTCCCGAGCCGCCGGTCGAAGTCGAACACGCTCTGCGCGGCCAGCACCCAACCCTTCGCGGCGCCCGGCGATGCGGTCACCAGGGCCGTATCCAGCGCGCCGCGGTCACCGCCGAGCGTGGCAGCGATAGCGCCGAGCCGTGCGGCTTCCGGATCGTCCCGGCCTGTGCGGTCGATGCTCCGCGCCAGGGTGATCTGCGCGGAGGTGAGCGTACCGGTCTTGTCGGTGCACAGGATCGTCATCGCGCCGAGATCGTGGATCGATGCGAGCCGCTTCACGATCACCTTGCGCTTCGCCATCCGCATCGCGCCGCGCGACAGCGTGACGGTCGTGATCATCGGCAACAGCTCCGGCGTCAGCCCGACGGCGAGCGCGACCGCGAACAGCAGCGACTGGAGCAACGGCCGACCGAGGAAGATGCTCGCGGTCAGCACGACCACGACCAGCGCCAGCGTCAACCGGGTCGTCAGCAGGCCATAGGCATGGAGGTCGCGCTCGAACGGGGAGGGGGCGGCGTCGGTCGCCAGCGCCGCCGCCGCCGAACCGAACAGCGTCGCCCGTCCGGTGCCGACGACCAACGCGGTCGCGGTACCGGTCTGCGCGATCGCCCCGCGGAACAGCGCGTTCGAGGCTTCGGCAGCGGAGGTCGCCGTGACGATGCCGGCACGCTTGTCGACCGGATAGGGTTCCCCGGTCAGCGCGGCTTCGTTGGCGGTGAAGGCGGTGCTGTCGAGGATCAGCGCGTCGGCGGGAATGATGTCGCCCGCGCGAACCTCGACGATGTCGCCGGGCACCACCCCCTCGACCGCAACCGCGACGAACGCGCCATCACGAAGAACGCGCGCGGAAACGGCGACGGACCGGCGCAGGATCGCGGCGGCGTGAACCGCCTGTCCCTCCTGATAAGTGTCGAGCAGGACCGAGAAGCCGAGGATCACGACTATGATCGACCCGCCGACCGCATCGCCGGTTGCGGCCGATACGAGTCCCGCGGCCAGCAGGATGAGCGAGAGCGGTTCGAGCAAGCGTCGCGCCATCGCGCGTGCCGGGCCGGTGCGGGCTTCGGCGCTGTCGCTGTTGGGGCCATAGCGCGTAAGGCGTGCCGACGCCGCGATCGCGGCTAGGCCGCTCGGGGTGGCGCCGAGTTCCGCGAACAGCGCGGCGGCCGTCCGGGTCCAGAAGGGCGGTGAATCCTGAGTCAGCGGACGCGCTCGGTCAGGATCGAGGGGCTGTCGGTCATCGCCTCGTTCTCGCCGACGGACGTCGCTGAACCTGGACGCGGCGCCGCGAAGGCATCGGACTCGGCCTAATCCGCCTAAAGAGTCATCCGGAGGATCATCGCGGCGGAATCGCCCGGACAGGCCGACGCGATCCAGCCGCGCTCGCGTTCGAGGTCGATCGCCTGATGGTTGTCGCGGCTCTCGATCGACTCCAGCGTGCGAATGCCTTTTGCCCGCGCGAACTTCGCGACGTGATCGAGCAAGGTCCAGCTGATGCCGAGGCGTTTGAAATCGGCGCGGATCGCGATGGCGACCTCGGCATTCGTGAGCGTCTCGTCGGCGGCCAGCATCGCGGTCGCGAGGATCCGGTCGGTGCCGTATTCGAAAGCGAGAAAGTTCTCGGTATGCTCGTGATCGACCGTCACCAGGGCCTTGAGCTGGGTCTCGTCGACCTTGTGGATCGCGCTGAGAAAGCGGAACCGCAGGTCTTCCTTGTCGACCTTGGTGAAGAATTCGCCGAGCGCGGCCTCATCCGAGGGCGAAGCGGGGCGGACGTGGAAGACGTAGCCGCTGCGCGTCACGAGGTCCGCGGTCCACGTCACCGGTTCTTCGACGGGCGGCGATGGCGCTATTATACGCTCGGGGGCGGTTGCACGCTCGCTGACGAGTTCGACCATCGTGGCGTCCTTATCCGATTACGCACCCGACTTGGGTACGGTTCTGGATTAGCCGCAATGCGTGCCTCGCCGGAGCGTCGGGAAACACGTAGTTTCCGATCCTAGCGACGGTTCCCCTCCAAACTAGGTTGCGGATGGGCGATCCTTCGCCCCTGCCAGGAGACTCCATGACGATCGATATCCAGCGGATGCAGGATCTCGCGCACGAGATCGTCCGGCTTCAGGGCGAACTCGACCGCGAGATCGAGCAACGACGGCGTGCACTTGGCGTCGAGCTCACCGGGCGGATCGTCGGGTTCGAACACGGCGTGCTCGATGCGCAGCGGCGGTTGAAAGTATCGGTGCTGCGTTTTGTCGCGCGTTCCGATCTGGTCTCGATCGTGACTGCGCCGGTGATCTACTCGCTGATCGTGCCGCTGCTGATCGTCGATGCGTGGGTGAGCCTGTACCAGGCGATCTGCTTTCGCGCGTACGGGATCGCGCGGGTCCGGCGCGGCGACTACATCATGTTCGATCGCGCGCATCTGGGCTATCTGAACCGGATCGAGGCGCTCAACTGCGCCTTCTGTTCGTACGCGAACGGGCTGGTCGGGTTCGTCCGCGAAGTCAGCAGCCGGACCGAGCAATATTGGTGCCCGATCAAGCATGCGCTGCGCGTCGACGATCCGCTCCACCGCTATTACGCGTTTCTCGAATACGGCGATGCGGATGGCTATCGGTCGCGGCTCGCCGAGTTTCGGGATCTGCTGCGATGATGTGGGTCTGCCCGATGCATCCGGAGATCCGTCGGGAGGGACCCGGCATATGCCCGATCTGCGGGATGGCGCTCGAACCCGAGGCACCGACTCTGGACGACGGCGCCAATCCCGAACTCGTCGATTTCACGCGGCGGGTCTGGATTGCCGGGGTGCTGACGGTGCCGTTGCTCGTGCTCTCGATGGGGGCCGAAATGACGGGGATCGCGATCGTCCCGCAGGGTTGGTCGGCTTGGATCCAGTTCGCGCTGACCACGCCGATCGTGCTGTGGGCGGGGCTGCCGTTCTTTCAGCGCGGGTGGGTTTCGGTGCGGACCTGGCGGCTCAACATGTTCACGTTGGTTTCGCTCGGTGTCGGTGCGGCGTTCCTGTACAGCGTTGCCGCGACGATTGCGCCCGGCCTGTTCCCGCAGTCGATCCGGATGCACGGGACGGTGCCGGTCTATTACGAAGCGGCGGGCGTGGTGGTGACGCTCGTCCTGCTCGGCCAGGTGCTCGAACTCCGCGCGCGGGCGGCGACCGGGCGGGCGATCCGCGTGTTGCTCGATCTGGCGCCGAAGACCGCGCGGCGGATCGTCGGGAGCGGCGAAACCGAGATTGCGCTGGCCGACGTCGCGCTCGGCGATCGTTTGCGGATACGGCCGGGCGAGGCGATCCCGGTCGACGGCATCGTCGTCGATGGCCGGTCGTCGGTGGACGAGGCGATGCTGACCGGCGAGCCCGCGCCCGTGCTCAAGACGATCGGCGCCACGCTGACCGGCGGCACGATCAACGGCACCGGCAGCCTCGTGATGGAGGCACGGGCGGTCGGCGCGGACACCGTGCTCGCGCGGATCGTGCGGATGGTCGCGGAGGCGCAGCGCAGCCGTGCGCCGATCCAGGCAGTGGCGGACCGCGTGTCGGGCTGGTTCGTGCCGCTGGTGGTCGCGATCGCGGTCGTGACGTTCGTGGTCTGGTATGCGACCGGCAGTTTCGGCCATGCGTTGCTCAACGCCATCGCGGTGCTGATCATCGCGTGTCCATGCGCGCTGGGGCTGGCGACGCCGATGGCGATCATGGTCGGCACCGGACGCGGCGCGCGGGCGGGCGTGCTGGTCAAAACCGCGGAGGCGTTGCAGGCGCTCGAACGCGTCGACACGCTGGTGATCGACAAGACCGGTACGCTGACCGAGGGGCGGCCGAGGCTGATCGCGGTCGAGACGCTCGGCGGGATGGCGGAGGACGAATTGCTCACGCTGGCCGCGGCGGTCGAGCGCCCGTCGGAGCATCCGCTGGCGCACGCGATCGTCGTGGCGGCGGACGATCGCAGGCTGGCGACGATGGTGGCGACGGGGTTCGTCTCGACGACCGGGCTGGGCGTGGCGGCGGATGTCGGCGGGCGGCGCGTCGCGATCGGCAATGCGGCGATGATGGTGTCGGTCGGCGCGGATCCGGCATCCCTTGCACGGCAAAGCGAGACGCGGCGGGGCGAGGGCTCGGGGGTGATGCTGGTCGCGGTCGATAAACGGCTCGCGGGAATGCTCGTCGTCGCCGACCCGATCCGCGAGACCGCCAAGGCTGCGATCGCCGACCTGCACGCGGAGGGGCTGCGTATCGTCATGCTGACGGGCGACGGTCGCGGGACCGCGGAGGCCGTGGCGCGCGCGATCGGTGGCATCGATGCGGTCCACGCCGACCTCAAACCCGAGGACAAGGCGCGGATCGTCGGCGACCTGAAACGCGGCGGCGCGGTCGTCGCGATGGCGGGGGACGGGATCAACGACGCACCGGCGCTCGCCGCCGCCGATGTCGGCATCGCGATGGGCACGGGCACCGATGTCGCGATCGAAAGCGCGGGCATCACGCTGACCAAGGGTGATCTCGCGGCGCTGGTGCGTGCGCGGCGGCTCGCGCGGGCGACGATGCGCAACATCCGCCAGAACCTGGCATTCTCGTTCCTGTTCAACGGGATCGGCGTGCCCGTGGCTGCGGGCGTACTGTACCCGATGACCGGCATCCTGTTGTCGCCGATGCTCGCGGGCGCGGCGATGGCGCTGTCGTCGTTCGCGGTGGTGACCAACGCGCTGAGGCTGAACGCGGTGCGGTTGTAACCGCCGCCCCGCCACATCCGCATCGTCCCCGTATCGAGGAACAGCTGGTGCCACGACGGCTAGACATATCGGCTTCTGCAAGGGGGGGGCGGGGTAGACGATGCATGTCTTGTCGCTGGCGTCGATCCTGCCCTGGCGCCGCTGACCGATCGCACCATCAGCGGCTACCGTTACCGAGCAAGGCTAGCTCCCCCGCGTGCGCGGGCGGTCTGGCGCGCGTCATCGATGCTGTTCGCGCCGACGATACAAATACGATGCTGACGAATCCGGGCATGCCGTGAAACGTCTGCGAACGTCGTCAACACTATGAAACCGTTCGTTTAACTTTTCGCGGTTATGCGGGCGTATGCCGACGTCTCCCTCTGCACTTGCGACTGCGAAACCCGATCGCGCCGGGAATGTCCTGTCCGGCGCAGTCCGAGGCTGCCGGCGGCATCTGGTGTTCGCGGCGCTGTTTTCCGGGTTGGTGAACATCCTGTACCTCGTGCCGTCGATCTTCATGTTGCAGGTGTATGATCGCGTGGTGCCGACGCGCGGTGGTGCGACGCTGTTGCTTCTCACGCTGATCCTCGTGCTGTCGCTAATCGTATTCGCGATCCTCGATGCCGTCCGTATGCGACTGTTGCTGCGCGCGAGCATGCGGCTCGAGCGTCGCGCGGCACCGGGCATCTTGCTGCGGATTCTGGGCACCGACGGCGCGACGATAGGACAGCGCAGCCAGGCGATGCGCGATTTCGATACGGTGCGGGGCACGCTGACCGGGCCGACGATCATCGCACTGTTCGATGCGCCCTGGGCGCCGATCTATATCGGCATCGCGTTCCTGCTGCATCCGTGGATCGGCGTGCTGGCGCTGGTCAGCGCGTTGCTGCTCGGCGGGATCGCGATCCTCAGCGACCGGGTGACCGCGGGGGCTGCGCGCGACACGCAGGCGCGCGCGGTGCTCGCGACGCGCGAACAGGACGTATCGATCCACGGATCGGAAGTCGCGCGGGTGATGGGGATGCGCAATGCGCTGATCACGCGGCACCTGCTGGAGCGTGCCGAGCTGGTCCGTCGCCAGTCCGCGCTCGCCGGCACGTCGGGCCAGTTTCTCGCGATCACCAAGTTCCTTCGCCTGCTGCTGCAATCGCTCGCGCTGGCGCTCGGGGCGTTGCTGGCCATCCGGCAGGATATCTCGGGCGGCGCGATCTTTGCCGCGTCGCTGTTGCTCGGGCGTGCATTGCAACCCGTCGAGCAGATCCTCGGTGCGATGAAGCCGCTCGCCGCTGCGCGTAACGCCTACCGCGATCTCGACGCGTTCTGCGCGATGCCGGGGCCGTCGATCGATGCGACGACGCTCCCCGCGCCGGTCGGCCGGATCGACGTCCGCGGCGTCACCGTCCGCGCCGAAGGTAGCGACCGGGCGTTGCTTACGGACATCAGTTTCGCCGTCGAACCCGGCGAGATCGTCGCGCTGGTCGGTCCGAGCGGTGCGGGCAAGTCTACCTTGCTGCGCGTTCTTTCGGGAGCCTTGTCGCCGGACACAGGCGAGGTTCGGATCGACCGCGCGAGTCTCGCCGACTGGAACCGCGAACAGCTCGGCCGGCACGTCGGGTACATGCCGCAATCGCCGTCGCTGTTCCCGACCTCGGTCCACACCAACATCTCGCGCTTCCAATCGGTGTTGGCGGGCGAGAGCGAACAGCTCGACGCTGCGGTGGTCGAGGCGGCGCACGCGGCGGGCGCGCATGAGGTGATCCTTGGCCTGCCCAATGGCTATGCGACGATGCTGAGCATGGCGGACGGATCGGGGCTGTCGGCGGGGCAGAACCAGTCGGTCGCGCTGGCGCGCGCGCTGTTCGGCACGCCGACGATCCTGTTCCTCGACGAGCCCAACGCGCATCTTGACAGCGATGGCGAAGCGCGGCTGGTGACGACGTTGGCAGCACTGCGCGCGCGCGGGGCGACGGTGATCGTGTCGACGCACCGGACCGGGCTCCTGCAAGCGGTCGACAAGATCATGGTTTTGCGCGGCGGCACGATCCAGTTGTTCGACGAGCGCACAAAGGTTGTTCGTCCCGCCAACGCCGCGCCCGCGGCTGCTACCGGAGGCGCACGATGATCCCCGCCGAACTGGCCAGTCCAGTCCCCGCCGCTGGCGGCGCGAGCCTCGGCGATCGCCTCCGCCTCGACGATTCCCCGCGGCACGCGATCCTGGTCGGCGGGATCGTCGCGATCCTGTTCTTCGTCGTCGGGCTCGGCTGGGCGGCGTTCGCGCGGCTCGATGCGGCGGCGGCGGGCGACGGGCAGGTGGTCGTCGCCGGCAATCGCCAGACCGTCCAGCACCGCGAGGGCGGGATCGTCGCGGCAATGGCCGCGCGGGATGGGCAACACGTCCGCGCGGGGGACGTCCTGTTCCGGCTCGAAGGTGCGGAAGTGACCGCGAGCGAGCGCGCGTTGGCGGCCAGTGTCATCGACCTCCAGGCGCAGCGGGCGCGGCTCGAAGCGGACGTTCGCGGTGGCGCGATCGTCTGGCCCGCCGAGTTCGCGTCCGCGCAGGGCGACGACCTGCGGCTGGTCGAGCGAGCGAAGTCGCTCCAGATCGCGCAACGCACCGCGCGGTCGGCTGCGCTGGCGGCAAACGGCGCAGTGCTCCGCCAGCAGGCGGCGGCCGTCGCGCAGCAGACCACCGGCTTCAACGCACAGGCGCAAGCGACCGCCCGCCAGCGTGCGTCGCTCCGCCAACAGCTAGAGAGTACGCGTACGCTCGCCGATCAGGGCTATGTCTCGCGCAACACAGTGCGGGCGATCGAGCGCTCGATCCAGCAGCTCGAAGGGACCGACGCCGACTATGTCTCTCGCTCGGCGGCGGCGCGCGAACAGATCGGCCAGACGCGCGCGGAAGGTGTCCAGACCCGGCGCAAATATGTCGAGGACAGCGCGACGCTGCTCCGCGATACGCAGTTCCAGCTGAACGAGGTGATGCCGAAGTTCGCCGCCGCGCGCGAGCAGCTGGCGCGGACGATCATCCGCGCGCCAGTGGCGGGCCGGGTAGTCGGATTGCGTGTCTTCTCGGTGGGGGGTGTGATCCAGCCGGGGCAGGCGATCCTCGACATCGTCCCCGACGCCGCGCCGCTGGTGGTCCGCGCGAACTTCTCGCCCGGCGACATCGACGGCGTCTTCGCCGGTCGTGAGGCCGAGGTGAAGTTCCTGTCGCTGCACGAACGCGACCTGCCGATCCTGCTCGGCACGGTCCGCACGGTGTCCGCGGACTCGCTCCGCGACGAGCAGACCGGTCACAGTTATTTCAGCGCCGAGATCACCGTGCCGCGCGACCAGATCGCCAAGATCGAGGCCGTCCGCGGGCGCGATACCGGCATCCGCGCGGGCGTACCCGTCACCGTCCTCGTCAAGCTGCGGTCGCGCACCGCGCTCGACTATCTCCTCGATCCGTTGACCGAGGCTTTTTTACGGTCGCTCCATGAACGCTGATATCCTTCGCCTCGCCGCCGTCGTGCTTCTGTTGCCCGCCGGATCCGCGCTCGCGCAGACGGCGCAGGAGGCACGGTCCGCCGCGCCGGAAACGCTGGGGCAGGCGATCGCGGACGCGTATCGGAGTAATCCCTCGCTGGAGGGGCAGCGTGCGCAACTCCGTGCGCTCGACGAGCAGATCGTCCAGGCGGGGGCGGCGTATCGGCTGACCGCGGGCGTCAACATGACGCTGCAATACCAGTCGCAGGATCAGCGCGGGCGGCTCGGCGATTTCGATACCGCGCGAGGGCGGACGCTTGGCGCATCGCTGACTGCCTCGCAGATCCTGCTCAACGGCGGGCGCACCGCGGCGCAGGTGTCCGCGGCCGAGGCGACCGTGCTGGCGGGGCGCGAACGGCTGCGGGAGGCGGAGAACGCGATTCTGCTCGAAGTCGTCGACGCGTTCGTGTCGGTGCGGCGCGACCAGGCGCTGGTGGCGATCCAGCAACGCTCACTCGACTCCTACGGGCGGCAGGTCACGCAGGCGATCGCGCGCGAACGCGGCGGCGACCTGACGCGTACCGACATCGCCCAAGCACAGGCGCAACGCGAGATCATCCGCGCGCAGCTCGCGCAGGCGACCGTCAACCTCCAGGCGAGCCGGGGGCGGTTCGCGGCCGTGGTCGGGCGCAATCCGGGCACGCTGCTCGTCCCGCCGACGCTGCCCGGCCTGCCGCGCTCGCTCGATGCTGCCTTCGCGGTGGTCGAGAAGGAAAGCCCGAGCCTGTGGCAGGCGATTCTCGCCACCAAGGCGGGCGATGCGAGGATCGCTGCACAACGCGCCGAGCGTGCGCCGATCGTCGCGCTGTCGGGCAGCTATGGCTATGCGAGTCCGTATTCCTACCGTCTCCGCGATGCAGGGGCGCAGGCGACCGGCGGGGTCACGCTGACGATGCCGCTGCTGACAGGCGGGGTGATCGGCTCGCGGGTCCGCGCTGCGGTCGCCGAACGCCAGCAGCTCGGGTTCGAGGTCGAGACCGCGCGTCGGGCCGCCCTCGCCAATGCGCAAAACGCGTGGAACCAGGCGGTGGCCGGCGGCGAGCAGATGGCGGCGGGGCAGCTCGCGACCGAGGCCGCGGAGTCCGCGCTCACCGGCGTCCAGCGCGGCTTCGCGGAAGGATTTCGCTCCAATTTCGAAGTGCTGGACTCGGAGCAGCGGCTGCTGACCGCACAGCTCGTCTTCGTCAACGCGACCTATGGCGCCTATGCCGCGGAGGCGCGCCTTCTAGCGACGCTCGGTCGATTGCAGGCGGCGGCGATCGATCAGGCCGTGCCGACCTATGATCCGGCGCAGAATACGCGGCGCGTCCGGGCGAAGACGTTCGGGCCGTTCGATCCTGTGCTGGCGCCAATCGATCGCGCGCAGGTTCCGAGTGCGGCGGCTCGACCCGCACCGCAGCTTGCGCCCGCGACCGACGCGAGGATCAGGCCGGCGCTCGTACAGGCGTTGCCTGGACCGGTCGGCATGACCTTGCCGATCACGAGCGTTCCCATTCTGGCAGGCCCAACGATCGGCGACCTGAGCGACACGGTCGTGACGGGTGGGACTTAACGCTTCAATTGCCCTCTGTCCGTCGCGCGGCCCAGGCAACTGCAACTATCGCTCAAGTCCTTCGGCACGGTAGAATTGCGCCAAGTCGCGCGTGGTCGACAGCATGAGTTTTGGCAGGACGACCTGGTCGAACAGCGCCGCGTACCGCCTGCGGTTGGCGGGTGTCGTTAGCGCGATGTGTCGGATCATCGCCCCTGTGACCCGGTCGCTGCCGCCGTCGAGTGCTCCGTGCCTCGTTCGGTCGAACCAGGATCGCCGGAGATAGCGCAGTAGGCTGGTCATCGTCGGCGCTTCGAGAAGTATCACGCCCGTCGCCCGTCCGAGACGCTGCGACAGGCACCCCGAATAATTGCCGTCCATCACCCAGCGTGAGCCGGCGATAGCCAGGTCGTGCAAAGCCAGGAACTCGTCGTCCGGCCGCGGCTGCCAGTCGGTATTTGGCCAGTGGTGAAGCTGGTCGAGATGGATGGCGGGCAGGCCGCGTCCCCTTGCGATCGCGGCTGCCAGCGTCGACTTCCCGCTGTTCGATGGCCCAAGGATGCACAGGCGAGGGCCGAGATCGTCGAGCGTCATGACCCGTTTTCTACGCCGATCACGGATCGTGCGGCAACAGCACGACCGATCCTACCCCGTCATCAATGATCCATACAGGGCGGCATACGCCTCAATAATCGTGCCGTGGTCGTAATCCCGCCGCACGCGCTCGCGCATCGTTTCCCCCATCGCCAGCCGCATCGCCGGATCGCCGGCGATCGCCAGGATCCCCGCCGCGGTCGCTGCCGGATTGACCAGCGGCGTGACGATGCCGCCATGGCCCGAATCCGCGCCGCCGCGTCCCTCGATCATCTCGCGGCAACTGCCGACGTCGGGTGCCACCACCGGGATCCCGCATGCGCCACCCTCCAGGATCACCAGCGGTTGCGCTTCCGACAGGCTGGTGAGCACGAGCAGGTCGATCTTCGCCATCCAGTCCTCGATCCGCACGCGGCCGGCAAAACGGAAGACCGGCGTCAGCGCCAGATCTTCGACAAGCCGCGTGCACTCGGCGGCATATTCCGGGTCCTCGTCCTCGGGGCCAAGCACCACGAAGCGGATATCGGGGCGTTCGGCGTGCGCGATCGCGGCGGCCCGGATGAACGTCTTCACGTCCTTGATCGGCACCACCCGGCCCAGCAACGCGACCAGCGGATGCGCCGGATCGCGCTGGTCCGGGAGGCTCGCGAACCGCCGTGAATCGATCCCGTTGGGGATCACGCGGACCCGGTCGGCGGCGGCGCCCAGCCGGCGCTGGACCGCCGTGTTCGCGCCGTACAACGCGACGATCGGATCGCAGCTGTCGTAGCAGGCGGTCGCATAGCTGGTGAACGCGCGCACCCACAGGTCGCGAAGATCGCGGACGCTGCGTTCGAGCTCGAGCCCGGTGTCGACCTGATCGCCGATCCAGTCCGCCATCATCACCTCGATCTGGCGTTCGAGCAGGTAGATGCCGTGCTCGGTGATGAACGCCGGTCGCCCGGTCTGGCGTGCGGCACGGGCGGCGAGCAGGCCTGCGAACCCGGTCGAGATCGTGTGATACGCCTTCGCGCGAGGCAGCGGCGTGGTCAGCACCGCGAGCAACCCGCCCAGCAGAACGCGCATCGCCCAGAAATAATGGTGGAAGGACGCCTTGGGCAGCATCGCCTGATAATGACGCCGGAGGCGTGCGAAGACGGCGGGGTGCGACAGGATATCGCCGGGCGCGAGCGGCCGGGCGCTGCCGCCGATCACGTCGATCAGCGTCGCGAGCCGATCTGCGCCACCGGTCGCGACGAAGGCGACCAGCGCATCGGCGATCGGCACTGCGATCCGGTCCGGAATGGCGCGCGGAACGGCCGGCGCGGGCGCGAGTCCGATCTCGACCACCGCGACGACATTGGGCGGCGGCGTCAACTGGAACGGGAGCAGCCCGGCGCCAGGCTTGATCGCGGCGATCACGAACCGGACGTCCGGCAGGTGCGTGATCAGATCCTGCAACCAACCGGACACGCCACCGATCACATAGGGGTAAGCGCCCTCGACGATCAGGCAGATGTCGGCGTCCGGTATGTCGACAGACGCTTGTCGCGACCTTTCGGCAAGGGCCGAGAGCGGGATCATGCCGCCGCTCCCGTCAGCCACCACGTGGCCCGCGTCGTCGCACCGCGATGGGTAGCGTCCATCGGCGCATCGTTCCGCTCCGACGCGGCCTCGATCGCAGTCGCCATCCGGTCGATCGCCGCGTAATCGCCCGCGGCCCACAATGCTTCCATCATCAACGCGTCGCGCGTTCCAGACCTTTCGTCCGCCTTTGAAGGGACCGCGGCGACCATCGTTGCGACCGCGTCCTCGCGAAGGTGGAGGCGTTGCGAATCCGACAGCAGCACGTCCGAACGGGCATGATCCGCGAGCAGCGTCGCTAGGCTGATGGCGGCTTCCGGATCGGCGCCATCGGCAACGCGCGCCGATAGCCTCGCCCGTGCCAGGACGAGGTTCTCCGCGACCCGGGCCGAGGCCGCCGCCGCCAGCGCGCGGATGGTCTGGTCGCTGTCGGTCAGCGCCAGCGCGATCAACGGCGACAGTGCCGGCTCGAACGATCGCACCACCGTCTCCAGCGCGCGCCGCCGCTCGGCAACCGCACCGTGACGCATGATCGTGACCAGTGAACTGAGCGTATCGGGCGTCGCATGATGAACCCGTCCGTCGAGCATCCGCGCGACAGCCAGACGCGCGCCGCGCTGTGCGGAGCCGCGCGCAACCGGGCCGAACATCTCGTCGTCGCTGCGCTGCGTCGTGGGCCTGGATAAACGCCCGAGCGGCAGCGCGACGAGCAGCCCGAGCGGCCCGAGCACGCCGAGCATCGTCGGCGCAAAGCCGGCCGCTGTTCCGCTGCGAAGCCATACGCCGAACCCGAACGCGCTTGCCACGGCATGCACGGCAAGGCCCCAGCCGACCGCGACTTCGGACATCCAGCACACCGCCTGGATCATCATCTCGAAGACCGCCAGCGCGATCAGGCGGAGGGTCACGCGACCAGCCCGGCGGATCTCACCGGTTGCCGTGTCGCCTGCGGTAGATCGGCGAGCAGGGGCGTCAACCAGGCGGCGATCTCGGCGAGTTCCGCGGTACGACTCGCGTTCAACGCCTCGAAGGGCAGAGTGTGGAGAACCAGGCAGCCGACGATCTCGCCGGTCTTCCGATCGGGCAAGGCGATCGCGGCGACGCCGACGCCGTCGAGCGCGTGCCGATCGCTGCGCTTGGCGACATGCAAGATCCGCTTGTGCCGCTCGATCCTCTCCAGGAGGGACGCGGGCAGGACGTCGCGGCGCCCTGCGGTGACCGGCCCGCGGAGCCAGGCACGCGCCTCCCCGCCGGTGACCCTGTAGCAGGTGAAGTCGGCGGTCCGCGCGGCGAGCGCGACCAGTTCGCCAATCGCGCCGCGCCGCTCTGCCCGGTCCTCCGAACTGAGCCGCGTCGCCGTCTCGATCGCATGGCCGACGGTGTGCGCTTCCGTCGCGATCTGGACCTGCAACAGGCGATTGGTCTGCGACAGCGTCGCAAACGCGTCGGTCAGCCTTGCCAGATTCCGCGTCGCGACCCGGCCGCGCTTTTCCAGCCGATCGTGACGCCCGGTCCGCATGATCGTCACTTCGCCGATGATCCCCGCCACGACGAACCACATCAACGGCTGTAGCGACAGATGGAACAGGTGGTCGAGGTAATCGCGTTCGCCCGGGGTGTCGTGGACGTTGGCGAGCCACAGTCCCGATGCGATGACCGCCGCGAGAACGCCGGGGCCGGTCCCATACGCCAGCGCCATCACGAGGACCGGCACCCAATAGGGATTGGGATGGACATGCGCGAAGCCGGTGCCGCCCGTCAGCCACCAGTCGAGTGCTACCAGCGCGGCGAAGGTCAGCGCGATCTCCGCGGCGACGCGCGCGGGGCGTCGCCACCGGGTCTGCCATTTGCGAACTTGGTCGTCGTCGGTCACTGCGTATCCCCAAGGCTGCGCGTCAGCAGCGCCCGTGCGTAGAGTTGGCGACCCGAAAAGCCGGGGCGTGCGATCGAGGTGATGCCGCCGCTGCCCTCGACCCGCCAAGCCACCGCGATTGGTGCGGCGATGCCAAGGCTGGCGGTCGGCCCGTCGCCACCGAACCTGTCGACGGTCCAGCCTGCCAGTGCGGTCATCTGCACCGTACCGAGCGCGCCGCTGAGCACGCCCTGGACGGTATGGTTCTCCCGCGTGGCGAGCGGGATGATGGCCAGGCTGTCCGCGCCGAGTTGCAAACGCTGGACGTATTCGGCCTCGAACCGATAGGTCAGGCCGAGCGCGGGGAACTGGCGGCGGATGAGATAGTCGACCCCGCCGCTCGCGACGATGGTATCGCTCGCGCCGTTGCTGCCGGCCAGCCCGTAGCGGTTCGCGCCGATATCGCCTTGCACGACGAGACCCGGAGTCAGCCGATAGGTCACCCCGAGCAGGGCACGCGACAGATACCCGCCTGCCAGAACCTGCGCCGGCGTCGAGTAATCGGGCATGTGCCGGGTCAACGTCACGCGAAACTGCGCGTCGGCGGACCCCGCGACAGCCTTGGCACCGCCGCCGGTGACGCCATCGTCGAGTGCGGCGGAGGCGAGCAGTTGCACGCGGACTGCGCCGTCGAACGCTGCGGCCAGCGAGGCATCGACGATCGTGTCGCCGGTTCGCACGGTCCGTGCGTCGTCGCCGACACGACTGGCGACATGGCGGATACCGCCACCGACGGTGAAGGTATCGCCGACCGCCGCGTCGATCCGTGCGGCGAACTCCGCCTGCGACAGGTCGCTGCCGTCGCGCGCGGTGACGCCGATGCTGGCGGTCCCCGGTGCGGCAGCGATGGCGCGCCTTGCAGTCAGGTCGTCGGCTGCGAGCTCACGGTAATCGCGCGCCGCGCCGCGCACGTCACCGTCGGCGAGACGCGTGTCAGCGAGCATGCGCGCCGCGCGTGGGTCGGTCGGATAGCGTTTCGCCAATAGCGTTGCGGCGCGTCGTGCCGGCCCCGGATACCCGGCCGCGGCGTCCGCCTCGATAGCGGTCAGCGCGGCATCGGATGCGGTATCGTCGGTAGTCTCGGCGAGCGGTTGGGTCGTGGCCGGCGGTGAGAAGGTCACCGCGACCGTTGCGCCCGCCTGCCGCCAGGTCATGGACCAGCCGTCAGCGGGACGCAGGACGAGGCTGTCGTCGTTCCAGCGAAGATCGCCGATCGCATCGCCCGCCGCCTCGCGGAACGCGGCGAGCCGGTCGGCGCTCATCGGCTGATCGAACCGCGCGACAAGCTCTCCATCGTGGTCCTCAATGCGGACGATGGCTTGGTCGGGCCAGGCCATCACCGACTCGGGCACCACGATCCGGCTGTCCGCGAAGACCGTACGGGGAACGGTCAGTGCGGGTGCGTCCATCAAGCAAAGGAGTAGCGCGATCATTGTGCCAGCACCGTTCGGGCACGCCCGGCTTGGCCCTGTGCGATCAGCAGGCGGGCATGCAACGCAGCGAGCGATCGGTCGCGCGGGGTCTCGGCGCGCAGCGTCTCGACCAGCGCCACGGCCTCGGCCCGACGACCGAGCTTTTCCAAGATCTCCACGCGCGCCTTGCTGGCGGCGGGCGTCTGGGCGAGCGCGCGGTCCAGCCAGGGTCGTGCCGCACGCTCGCCCCCGGTCCGCGCCTGCACGTCGGCCATCAGCCGCAGCGCAGTCAGGTCCGTCGGATCGCTTGCCAGATGCTGATCGAGCCACTTCGCCGCGCCCTTGGCATCGCCCGCATTCCACGCCGTCCAGGCTAGGTCGAGCTGATCCCGCGGCGCCGCGACCCCGGCTGCGACGCGCCGTTTCGCGATTGCCGCTGCTTGTGCCGGGTCGATCTTTGCGGGGGCTGCGGCGGACAGGGCGGCGACCTGCGCTGGATCGAGCGAGCGGCCGTCGAGCAACGACGCCAGCACCGCACGACCGGCGGTATCATTGCCAGACGCGCGGGCCAGTGACAGCCGCATCAGCATCACGTCGGTCTGGCCCGCGAGCGGATGCCGCGACAGGAACGCCAGCGCCTCGCCCGGTCGATCGCGCTCGGCATAGCGCGTCAGCCAGGCGCGCTGCTGGTCCGCGCTGCCCTGCAAACTTTGCTGTTTAAGCCAGGTGAGATCGTCGCCCCCCGGCCGCGGCCCCATCAGGTACAGCAGGCGCTGCGCTGCCGGTGCGGTCGGCGCCATTCCGGTTGCCGCCCGCCGCAGCACCGCCATCGCATCGCCGCGGTAACCCGTTGCAAGCAGCCGCTCCGCCTCCCGCTCGGGTTGCGCGCCCGGCGCCGCGGCACGCGCCAGGAGTTCGGTACGCAGGCCATCTCGGTCGCCGGCCTCGGTCAGGATCGTCTCGCGCGCGGTCGCCCGCTGCTCGACCGGCAGATAGTCGGCTGCCCTCAGCCCTGCCGCGGTATCCTTCGCGCGCGCCGCGACACGGATCGCCAGCCAGGGATCCGCCGCCCGCCAGTTCGCGGTCGTCGCCTTGTCGAGCAATGCGATCAGGTCAGTGCGCCCAGCCTTGTCGGCACGCCGTGCCAGATCGAGCGACAGCGCGGCATCGGGCGGCGGTACGACGTGGTTCGCCGCTGCCACGATCACGAGGTCGGGCCGATCGATCGCATAGGCCGCTGCAACGATATCCGCCGCCGCCACCGCCCCGCGCGTCTGCGCCGCCCGCGCGACGAGTGCAGCCGCATCCGCGGTCCGCCCGGTTTGGCGAAGAAGATCGACACGCAGCCGCCACGTCGCTGCCGCCCCGCCGTCCGGCCGTGCCGCCAGATAGCCGAGCGCCACCGCCGGCCGCTTCGCTGCGACCAGGTCATAAGCGACCTGCAGCGTCGACACCGACTGCCCCTCGGCGATCAGTTGCGCGGTCAGCGTGGCAAGCGTCGCTGCATCGGCAGTCGCGATCTGCGCCGCGATCGCCGGGTGCGCAGGCGGTTGCACCGGTGGCGATACCGGCGCGGCGGGGAGCGAACTGCTCGCCGTCGGCACAGGCTGCGCACGGCGCGCGGCGTGGCGGATCTCTCGGTCGTTCGGCAACAGCATCAGTCCGCCCGCAAGCAGGCCGAGCCCAGCCAATGCAGGCAGGACGATCGCAAGCCGTCCGCGTCGGCGGTCGATCCTCATCAGCTCGGCTCCGGTACCAGCCGGTCGAGCGCCAGCGTCGCGACATAGGGGCTGAACCCAGCCGCCCGTTCGCGCGCGTACAGCGCGGCGACCTTCTTCGTGTCGGCCGGATCCCAGTAATCGAGCGTCATCAGGCTCAGTGACGGGTTGCGGGTCTTGGCCGCACGCAGGCGACCGGCTTGCCAGGCCCAGTCCGAATCGCTGAGCAATTCATGGCGCTTGGCAGCAAAATTCCATCGCGACGCCATCGCCTCACCAAGCAGGTAATCGATCTTCGGCGCGACGTCGGGCAACAGCGCATAGCCGCGGTTGAGCATGATGCGCATCTTGGGAAAGCGCGCGCGTACGGCGGCGATCAGCGTCACGCCTGCGGCCACCATGTGCTTGTTGGCCACCGGATCCTGCCGCTCCATCGCTTCGGCATTATCCATCGTGTCGATGAAGATTCCGTCATAGCCAAGCGCCAGGATCGCGGGGACGAGTTGGTCGAGTACCGCCGCACGCCATGCCGGATGGCGCAGGTCGGCAAGCCGCGCGTCGGGCCAGTTGGGATTGGCGGCCCTCAGTGCGCCGGCCTTTTCGAGCGCGGCGAAATACGGCCGGCCGCGTTCGACCTCGCCGAAGCTGACATAGCCGAGCAGGATGCTGCCGGGGCCCCGGAGCGGCGCGATCGGGCGCGCATGATGCGGCTCCAGCACCAGCAGCGCGCACGTCCTCGCCAATGCGGGATCGGTCGCTGCACCGTAATCGACGCCCCAGCGCAGCGCAGCGTTCGCGGACGGCTTGGGGGTGGCATCCGACCGCGACCGCATGCCCAGCGTCAGGGCCGTTGCACCCAGCGCCAGCATCCGCTGCACGATCTTCCTGCGCGGCATATCCGTAATTCCCGTCACAACAGACGCCCTCCGTGCCCCACGACCGAGGGATTGTTGCCGACGAACAGCAGGTAGGTGAGGTTGACCGTGGCCTCGGCGACCAGCGCCATGCCGACCGACGCACCGACTACCGCGCCCGCCATATAGCCCCAGCCGAACGCGGCAAACCCCGCGTCCCATTGCAGCAGCGTCGCGACGCCGCTGCCGATCGCGAACGCGGTCCAGGTCAGCAGGATCCGCCCGAACAGGTCGTAATAAGCGAGCACGACCGTCGTCGCGATCACCACGAGGTGGAAGACGGTGCCGAGCGAGGTCTGGCGGAACGCGAAGATCGCCCGCGCGTCCGCGCCGATCAATTCGAACAGCGGCACCGCGAACACCCAGGCGAGCGCGGCGACGAGCGCCTGCACCAGCAGCATGATCCGCAGCCCGTCGAACATCGTCCGCGCGAGTTCGCTGCGCGCCTCCTCGATCCGTTGCAGTGTCGAGGTGCCGGTACACCGCACGATCATGTCGCCGAACGCGCGATCGAACCGCGTCTCGGTGACGATCAGCAACAGCGTCAGGCCCGGCACCATCGTCAGCAGCCCGAGAAAGCTGCCCTGGTCGTTGATCGGATTGAGCCGCAACAGGCCGAGCGCGCGGATGCTGTCGGGGCCGGCCCACAACAGCCACTTGTCGATCCAGATCGCGGCGACCCCGGCGATGCCCGCCGCCGCGACGATCCACGCCAGCCGCGGCGTCATCGCATCCCGCGTCGGCAGGACGGGCGGTGCGGAGAAATGGCGGCGGATCACCACGACGATTGCAGCCAGGGTCAGCCCGATGCCGCCGGCGATGACCGCGAGCACGCTGACGACGCCGGGCTTCGGCAACAGCGCCAGCAACACCGTCGCAAAACCGATGCCGAGCAGATAGGCGAGGGGGATCGCGCGGTAACGGCGCAGGGCCGTAAGCAGGGGGGCCGCGATCCAGACCTGCGTCAGCCACCCGAGGATCAGCGTCGCGAGCGCCGCCTCACCAAACGGAAGCTTTCCAAGCGTCCCGAACACCACAGCCCCGATGCCCAGCGCGATCGCGCCACCGATGGCGAGGGCGACCAGCATGATCCCCGATACGCCGCCAGCATCGCGTGCGAAGATTCGATCCGCCACCATCCGGGTTGCGAGAATGCCGACGGGTGCCGCGGCGAGCGCGGACAGGCTGAACGCATAGACCAGGATCGTCTGGACGGTCCGCGCGCCATCGGCGCCGAGATGCGCGCCCGACCAGTGGTTGAGCAACGCCATCGCGACCGCGGTGATGAGCCACGGTCCGGCGCTGATCACCGCACCGAATGCGGCGGCGCCGACGATCCCGCCGACGCCGCCCTCACGCGCGGTTTTCGCTAATTGGAAGCCTATGCCCGCCATAACACTGCCGGCCTATGCCGCGGACTACATGAAGAAATCGTTCGCAGTCAGGACATGGTGGCCGGTCAGCGCGATCGAGAAATCGGCGGCCGAACCGCTATCGGTATTGCCCTCGACGACGGTGAATTCCTTGCCGCCGATCATCTGGTAGCTGTAGCGGAGCTGGCCCGGTGCGGTGAAGCGGGCAGACGTGCCGATGAAGCTGAACGCCTGGTCGCCGCGCGCGAACAGCGACGTGTTGGCGTCGATCATCGACAGGTCGATCTTGTCCTGCCCGACGGTGAAATCGGTGATCACGTCGCGCGACGACGACGTCAGGCTGTCGCCCTTCACCTCGAAGCGGAAGATGTCTGCGCCCGCGCCGCCGGTCATCGTGTCCATGTCGTCGCCACCGATCAGAATGTCGTTGCCGTCGCCACCGTTGAGGATGTCGCGACCGTCGCCACCGATCAACGTGTCGTTGCCCGCGCCGCCGTTGAGCGTGTCGTGGCCCATGCCGCCGATCAGGCGATCGTTGCCGCCCAGCCCGTTGAGCACGTCGTTGCCCCAGCTGCCGTCGAGCACGTCCTGCTCGCTGGTGCCGTTGATCGTCTCGGCGAAGATCGTGCCCGTCTTGGTGATGCCGACCACGTCGGTGACGCCGATCGTCAGCGTCTGCGTGTCGATCGCGCCACGCGCGTCGGTCGCCACCACCGTGACGCCGTAGATATTGTCGCGGTTGGCGTCGGTCGGCGCCTCGAAATCGGGTGCGGTCACGAACTTCAGTACGCCCGTGGTCGCGTCGATCGAGAAGTTGGCGCTGTCGCCGCCAGAGCCGATCGAGTATTTGATCGAATCGCCCCAAACGATGTTCGCGTCGGTCGCGGTGATCGTCGTCAGCGCGGTGCCGTTCTCGGCTATCGACAGTGCCCCCGTGGTGCCGCCACCGAACGAGGTCAGCACCGGACCGACATTGGCCTGATGGCCGATCTTGACGTCGTGCACGCCGATCGCGCCGAGATCGATCGTCAGGATCTCACCGATCTGGCTGGCGATCGTGCCGCCGCTCAGCGTCGTCCAGTCGGTCCCGGGCGCCTTAAGGTCGACGGTCACCTTGCCCTCGCCCTCGACGGTGAACGCGAGGTCGCGGCCGTCGCCGCTCAGCGTCGTCAGCGTCGCACGCATCGGCAGCGCGGTGACGTGCGTCACGTCGTCCGCGACCGCGCCCATCGTGATCGCATAGGTGCCGCCCGCCTTCGGCAGGAACACCGTGTCCGCGTCATAGGCGTACCAGTTGGCGACGCCCTTGATCACCTGGCCGTTGCTCTGGCCATCGACGTCGAGCGAGAAGGTGCCGGTGGTCGCGCCAACCGTCGCGGTGATCGTGTTGCCGACGACGGTCGAGCTGATCGTCGTGTTCTGGAACGCGCTGACGCGCCCCGCGAGATCGGCGAGCGTCACGAATTCGACACCGGCGGCGGCCGCCTGCGCGACGAAGGTCGTGAACATCTGCTTGGTGTACAGGCTGGTCGCGCCATCGGCGGCCCACATCGTCGGGCCGTAATCATGCCACGGCCACACGATGACCGGGGCGTCGGCACCGGCGGTCAGCGCGCCCAGTTCCTTCGCCCAGATCGCGCTGGCCTCGGCGACGGTCTTCTTCTGGAACTCGATCAGCGAGAAGTCGAACGACGTGTTCGGCGCCAGGTACACCTTGTCGTCGGCGGCGTTCTGCGGCGTCATGTAGCCGATCGCGTTTGGATAGCCCGCGCCGACGCCCGAATAGCCGCCGCTGAGATACGTCACGTATTTCAGGATTTCCTGGCTCGTCGCGATCTGCTCGGGCGCGCCCGGCACCGCGGCCCCGCCGACGGTCACGGTCTTGCCCAGATAGGCGCTCAGCTGCTTTTCCAGCTCGGTCCGCGACTGGCCGAACTCGAACGCGATCTGCGCATCGGTCAGCAGGTTCGTGTCCATCGGATGCGTATAGCTGTGCGTGCCGATCTCGTTGCCCGCATCGAGCAGCGCCTTGTAGATCGGCAGCGACACCGCCCAGTCGGTCGCCTGGCCGTTCGCCGGATCGTTGCCGATGTTGACGTAATAGCTGCCGACGAAATTGTAGTTCGTCTTCCACTCGGTCAAGATTGGCAACAGCTTGTCGTAGATGCCGGGCGCGGTGCCGGCCGGATTGACCTCGTCGATCTGCTTGCTCTGGTCCATATCGACGCGCGACGCGAACAACCCCGATTGACGGGTCATCTGCAACCCGACCGACAGGCCGTCACCGTGTACCGAGTAATCGATCGCCTTCTGCAGCAAATTGTCGTCGGCCATCACCGCTTCGCTCGAGAACAGCACGTTGCGGCCCCCGGTCTGCGTCGCGATCGCCGCCGAATAGGTCTGGCCGTTGACCGTCTCGGTCGCGATCGTCGTGCCCGTGCCGCTGACGCTGGTGAACGCGTTCCAGCCGACGCCGGTATATTGGCGGATGACCTGGCCGTCGCTGTAGCCGTCGAGCACGAGGTGCGACGCATCGCTCGCCTTCACCGTCACGTCGGCGGGGAATCCACCGGTCACGCGCGTGGCGTCGAACAACAGCTTCATCCGCGAATAGGAATCGCCCGCGAGCGCGGTGTTGTCCGCGCCGTTGGTCATGAACTCGCCTGCCGCGACCAGGCCGATGCCGAACTGCTTGGTCGCCTGCTCCAGCGTCTGCGCGATCAGGTCCGCCTTGCCCGCCTCGACGTTGCGGAACGACGGGAAGACGATCGTATCGTACTTGGCGAGCGTCGCCAGGCTCGTCAGGTCGCCCTCGGTCAGAATGTCGAACGGCACGCCGGCCTGCATCGCCTGGGACTGCGCGGCCATGAACAGCTGCGAATAGGCGGTCTTGCTGAAATAGGCGTTGGCGGTCGAATCGGACCAGACGATCGCGATCCGGTGCGACGGGTCGGCGACGATGCCGGTATCGTTGAAGACGGTGAAGGCGGGGTTCGAATAATTGCCCGGCAGGAACGCGGTGTCGTTGACGTCGTAGATCGTGTCGATCGCCTGCGGATTGCCGATCGCCGCCTTGGGCACCTTGAACTCGACGGTGGTACGATCGGCGGACCACGCCGCCTGCAAACCGCTGGCCACGAGCGTCTGCCCGGCAGCCCCACTGTAGAGCGATACCGTGCCGTCCGCGGCGAAGTTCACATTATACTCGGCGCCACCGGCAAAGCCGAACACCTGGTATCCGGTCTTGGCGTTACGATCCGTGTTGAGCCACGCGGTGGTGTTCGCGCCGATCGCGGTGGGGGCGGTGATTGCGAAGGCGAAATCGGCGCCATCGCTGCGCGCATAGATCGCGTATCCTGCGCCGAGGCCGCGATCGATCCGGTCGCCGACGGTCCAGTCGTTCAGATTGCCATCGAGGGTCACCGGTGTTGCGTTCGCCATCATTCGTCCCCGTTTCCGCTACGGGCCTCACCGACGGGCAAGCCAGCCGTCGTGAAGCTCGGCGCGGGCTGTAGCAAAGGCATGGGGCCATTCGTACCGCTAAGATGCGGTGATCACGCCGAACTTGTATCAACCTGGCACGGGCGATGACGCGTGAGGTTCCGGATATCGAACGGCGATCGCCTGAGCTGTTAAGCCGGTCGGGCTCCGGCCGTTACTAGGGCATGCTGTCGACGATATCTCCGACGAACCTGCTCGCGCGGGTCGCCTCCAATCCGCTCCAGCGGCCTGCCGCCCGCACGCTTCTGGAGACCGACGGCCAGATAACCCAGGAGCCGGGCTCCGACGCGACGACGGTTGGTGGCGTGATTGGCCAAATCCAACCTGCCAGAACCGAAGCATCGACCGACAAGGATATGGCGCAGAGATCTGCTGTAAACGGGAAGAAGACCATCGTCGATCAACGGACGACCGACGCGGGGCCCGTGCGGATCACCGTCATCGCCTACAGCGACGGATCAACCGAGACGCTTCAAGAGATGAAGAGCATGGATCGTCTGGCGCAGGCGGTCATGCCGATCAGGAACGCTGCACCCACGCTGGATAAAGCGATGGTGATCGACAGGCTGGCGTGATTGAACTTTGACGTGTCCAAACCGATCGGCGTTCGGCATCCCCGACTATCACCGACCTGTCGTCCTCGATCAGTTACATGACGGCGGGACGCGTCATTACGAGCCGGAACGACCTTCTGGTCAATCAACCGGAAGATGCGGCGAAACGCATTCCGTGGTTTAGCGCACATTTGTATTGGAGCGTCGGTCCGATCTGCTGGATGTCCGGCATGCTGAAGATCGTCATCGAGAAGTCTGCCGAACCATCGGCGTGGACCTGGTAACGCAGGAATTGCCGGATGGGCTTGCCATCGCGTCCGATCGTGAAGTGGTCGTCGGCGAAGGCCAGGGTTCCGTCTTCGGTCTCGCGGTACGCGTCGATACGCAGGCCTCCGCGTGTCCGTGTCGGCTTGGTTTCCGTCGATGCTGGACTACACAGTCCCAGGTCCATGACGACCGATACGGTTCGTCCGCTTTCCAGCATGCGTTCGACGGCTTGCAAGCTATCGAGCTTGGCGGTCGCGTTCGCCCCGGACGCAGATGCGCAGATCACCATACCTGAAACCACCAGGCGCTTCATCGTCATCATGGTCATAATTCCTGTCGAGATGCTGAAAATATGCCTGAATTTCAGACCGGCTTTACCTGCCGCCCGCGAAATCTACGGTGGCCTTGCAGGGCAGTTCGTCGCTGAAGATTTGCGCGACATGGTGTCCACCGTATCTGTGAGCGCCCTTTCTAGATTCCACGGAATGACGGAAAGGGCGCGTCACTATCGATCGCGATACTGTGGATCCAACGGCTCTCGAAGGCTGCTCGGTTCAGGAGTCGTGGCAGCGCACAGTGTGACTTGCCACCGGGCGCCGAGACGATCAGCCAGCAGAGCCGAGGGGGAAGATCAGCAATGTCGACGTCGCCGTTGCACACACCTTGCCATTACGATCGGTCAGCCTGGCCTCGGCAAACCCGGTACGGCGGCCGATCGACACGATGTTGCCCTCGGCTCGAACGGGACCGCTCGCATCGGTCAGCGGGCGATGATAGGCGACCTTGAGCTCCAGCGTCGTGTAACCCTGGTCGGCGGTCAGCGTCGAATGGACCGCGCAGCCGCAAGCCGTGTCGAGCAATGTCGCTGCATAGCCACCGTGCACTGCGCCGATCGGGTTGTAGACGCTCTGGTCCGGATTGCCCTCGAACACGGCACGGCCTTCTTCGAACTCGGTCAACGTGAAGTTCATGGTCCTGTTGATCGGCGGTGGTATGTTCGCAGCGATGAGTGCGTGAAGTTGTTCCAGCCCCGACAAGCGGGCTTTGTTGTCTTTGATCATATCCATGAAACATCTCTCCTAAACGCTACCTAAGGCGAACTATTCGGCAAAACAGAAAGGTTCGAACTCCGATCGAAATGGTCGGTAAGAACTATCTGATTCGCTCGCTAGCAATTTAGGGCCGTGTCGGAGCGAATAATATAGAATATCAGTTCACTCTGTCGTTCTATTCTAACCGTCTGCCTGTTCGATCTTTGCTACATGGCGAGATGTATTTGCTTGTACGTCAAAAGCTCCCGTCGCCGAGAAGGTCGTCGAAATCCGCCGGGATGGCTCCATTTATATCTCCGATAACCTTCGCCGATCGGAGAGGGCGCGAACATTTGCCGATGACAAATCTCCGCGCCCCTTTGGTCAATTAAGCGCGTAGCATTCGGATGTCGGAACGTTCGCGTCGGTCGCTGGATTGGCGCCTCTCAGAAGGCAGATGCTGTAGGCCTTCTTCAACTGAACCGTCACGATCGGGCCGTTCGTCCCGACATAGGAACTGACGACCTTGCCGCCTGCGTTCAGGATATCGGTAAGCGACTGCATCATCGGGTCGAGTTTTGTCGGGATGCTGAGCGCCTTGGTCGGCGACTTTACCGACTCTTCGAGGGGCCAGCGTGCCTCCTGCGCGAAGAGCGGGGCTGGCACGACGACCATGACGAGCGCTGCAAGATTGAGAAAAGTCTTCATGGCATTGCGTCCTTGGCAGGCATCATCGCCTGTCATTCGAGGGGGAAAATCAAGATGGTCGATGTCGCTGTGGCGCAAAGGCGGCCGTGACGGTCGAACAGGCGGCCAGCGGCAAACGCGGTGGTGCGCCCGATCGAGATGACGCGGCCTTCCGCCTGAACGGGGCCACTTTCGTACGTCGGCGGTCGGTGGTGCGCTATTTTCAGTTCGAGCGTCGTGTAGCCCTGGCTAGCGTCGAGTTGCGAATGGACCGCATAGCCACATGCGCTATCGAGCATCGTGGCTGCGTAGCCACCATGTACCGTGCCGATCCGCGTGTGGACCCGCTGGTCAGGATGGCCTTCGAACACGACCATGCCGTCTTCGACTGTGATCAGTGCAAAGCCGAGCGTCCGATTGATCCTGGGCGACGCGTTACCGGACATCATTGCGCGCAAGGCCGCGATGCCGGCATGTCTCGTACAGCGCCGGGGGCAAACGCCGTCATGCTACCCGCTAATACGATTCAGTCGGACTTCGGGGCAGGGCGCGCACTACGCCGAGGCTGGCGACGGAGAGTCTGGACCGAACACGGAGCGCGTATTGCTGTAACGGCCTGGGTTTCCGACCCGAATCGCGGACTAGCACGAGCATATCCTTCAAACCGTTATTGCGACCCATTATCATGGCCGGATCGGTCCTGCAAGCGTGGTACTATACTGGTAATGCTCCAGCGTGCCGCAGGATCTTTCGGATTCAAGCGCCTGTGCGTTGCCCCGGGGTGCCTTGCACGGCGAGCAAACCGGCAAGCAGCTTATGGACGGTGTAGGGCGGCGACCGCGAACCGTTGAGATCGAACCCACCCGATTTGATCTCTCCTTTCATGCCTGGTGGCGGCAGGCTGCAAAACCGCCCGGTGCGGTGTTCGCGTTCAACCGAAGGCTTGCTCCGTACCCAAGTCCCGGGGTGCCAACAGCATGGCTCGGCGGACATGGTCCGGGTTCGCCAGGGTGCGTGAGGGCTTGCCGATCAGATAACCCTGGATCGCGCCACATCCTTCCCGCGTGACGATGGACAATTGCGCCGGTTGCTCGATCCCTTCCGCAAGGACCGGCATATCCAGGCTGGAGCCGAGCGCGGTGACGGACCGCAGGATGGCGACTGCCTGCTCGCTATGCTCGATTTCCGCGACAAACGACGCGTCGAGCTTGATCCTGTCGAACGGAAACGAGCGCAGAACGTCGAGCGAAGAGTATCCGACGCCGAAGTCGTCCAGTGCCAGGGCGATGCCCATAGCCTTCAACTGACGAAGCTGGTTCAGGGCGAAGTCGCGGTCGTGGATGATGGCGCTTTCCGTCAATTCCAGCGAGAGCCGTTCGACCGGCAGGCCACTGTCTTCGAGCGCGGACCGCACCGTCTCGACCAGTTGAGGGTCTGACAGATGCAGCGGTGACAGGTTCACCGCAACCATGTGGCGATTGGTCCAGAGGGCGGCTTCGAAACAGGCTTGGCGCAGGACCCAGATACTCAGCGGCACGATCTGCCCGCTTTCCTCCGCTACCGGAATGAACGTTGCTGGCGAGATCGAACCGCGCGTCGGATGGTGCCAGCGGATCAGCGCTTCGTAACCGGTGATTTCGCCGGTCGCGACCGAGGCCTGGACTTGATAATGGTGTTCGAATGCGCCGGCGGCGACCGCGCTACGGAGGTCGCTGGCAAGTTCGCGTCGATCGCGGACTGCGTCATCCATCTCGGCCTGGTAGTAACATGGCTCGTCGGAGTGCAGCGATTTGGCGCGGTACATCGCCAGATCCGCCTTCGCGAGAAGCGTATCGGCGTCGAGCCCGTCATGGACCGCCAAGGCCACACCGATGTTTGCCCCGACCGACGCGGTGAACCGCTCGAACTCGAAAGGGGCCGTGAACGTCGCGCGCAGACGATCGAGGAAGTCGGCCAGGTCGGACGGAGTGTCGTAGGAGATCAAGGCAGCGAACTCGTCACCGCCAAGGCGAGCGATGCTTTCGCCACGCCGCTGGGCTGCAACGAACCGCGTGGACAGAGCGATCAGCAGTTGGTCGCCGGCTTGATGCCCATAGGTATCGTTGACCGCCTTGAAGCGCGACAGGTCCATCATGACGATCGCCATGCAAGGGCGTCCGGACTTCAATCCCAGTCGTCGACCAAGCTCTTCGTTGAAGCTCATGCGGTTGGGCAGGTCGGTCAGGCCGTCATGCAACGCCATCCGCCTGAGGCGTCGATAGGATTCGTCCTGGCTATGTCCGTCGATCAACGCGCTGAGCGCGGCGCATCCGACCACGAGCAGCGCGGCGATCGCGGTCGTGATCCCCAGAGCGGACAGCGTTCCGTCGGACAGGCCGTCGCCGAGTTGCAGAACAGCGATGTTCATTGCCGCCATGCCGGTGAAATGCAGCACCGCAACGCTCAATCCCAGCATCCCGCCAGCGCGTGCCCGCCGCCATCGGCCAGCGCGTTTCAGGATGTGAAACGCAGCCGCGGAGAGCACCGCCGAAAGGACGATCGAAGCGAGAACGTATCTCCAGTCCCACGTGACGATTCCGTCGATCCGGTACGCCGACATGCCGAGATAGTGCATCGCCGACACCGCCACGCCGATGATCGCGCCACCGGCGATACCCGTCCAACGTTGCCGCATCGCCGCGAGTGCGAGTCCGGGAACGGCGACGACGATCGCCAGAAGCAGCGAGGCAAAGGTCAGGATCGGATCGAGTACCACCGGGGCCTGCGTGCGGAAGGCCATCATCGCCACGAAATGCGTCGACCAGACCATGGTCCCGGTGCTGACCGCGGTCAGCAGGACCCAGCCGAGCCGGCTGTATCCCATCGCCGACCGGATCCGGCCGAACAATTGCACCGTCGCAGCCGAGCCGATCAGGCATACGGCGAGGGCAACCATGACGAGCCGCAGATCATGATCCTGCGTGATGCAAAGCGCGATCTTCATCATGCCGCGCTACCTTCGCGCCACAGGTCGCCACGCGCTTCCAGTGCCATCGATGCCTGGCGCGCCAGGCCCAGGAGGTAGGCGCGCTGGTCGGGCGAGGAGGGGGGGCGTGTCACGGTGTCGAGTACGCAGAGCGCACCGACATCGACACCGTTCAGAAGCGTGAGCGGGGCGCCGATATAGTAGCGAACGAACGGGTCTCCGGTAACGATCGAAAAATCGGCAAAGCGGGGATCGACTTCGGGATGGCAACATTCCAGCACGCCTGGATGGTCCAGCGTGTGCCCGCAGAAACCATTATCACGAGGTATGCAGGTTACCGCCATCCCCACGGCAGCCTTGAACCATTGGTCGTCGCTGTGGATCACGGACAGCACGGCGATGGGCGCGTCGAACGATAAAGCCGCTTGATGGACGAACCGATCGAATGCCGGTTCAGGTAACGTATCCAGAACACCGAGCCGCTTCACGGCATGGGAGCGCCGACGCTCCTGAAAGAGATTTTTGAACATCGACGGACCACCACGGCGTTAGCTAACCGCCGACATATCCAATCAAACTGTTTAGGATTGGTAATCGGTCTGCGCGAACGGATGGCGGTGCGCGATGAAATCGCAGCGTCACTCGTCGGCCTGAAAGTCCCTGACGTGGCAGCTACTTATAAGATGACGCACGCATTGATTGCCGGCATCGCTGGTCGCTATGGGCTGGCCATGGAGAGAACTGCGCTGCGGCGATCATCCTTCGCGCTGCCGACGATCAAGCCAGCCAACCGCCTGCGAAGCCAGCGCGTTGCAGACCGCGGCGGATGTGCGGGTTGCCGCGCATCGTCGTCCAGACCAGACCGGTCCGCCAATTCTCCATCATCACGACGATCGCGCCCTGGTCGATCCCGAGATAGTCGTTGTCGACCCAGCCCATCTTCGGATCGATGCTGCCATGCTTCAACGGCATCGCCGCTGCCGTCAGCGTCGGATTGAACGAGTCGAGAAATCCGTATTTGCCGTAGATCTGCGTGCGGTAGCGCCCGTGCATCGTCTCGATCGCACGGCGTGCCAGTTCCGGCTCGAACGCGATCGATGCCGCGGCTGCTGTCGGTGCCAGCGTACCGTCGTCGCGATCGTCGGGCCCGCGCGCGGAATAGCTGAAGAATTCGCGCTTGCGCCCGCCGAGGTCGATCGTGAAGTCGCCCGGCCCGTCGCAGGCTGTCAGCCCCCAGACGTCGGGGCCATAGCCGCTCCAGCCGCCCGGATTGGCGATCGCATAGGCCCGCTGCGCGCGCACCGCACGGCGGCTGTTCTCGAAATAATCGATGCCCTTCTTCGCCATGTAGCGATCGCGGATGCCGCGGAAGTCGATCCAGCAATGGCTGTATTGATGCACGAACAGCGGCGCGAAATGGATGTGCGGCTCGCCACCCCATTTGTCGGTCCACTGCGTGTCGAAGCGATCGGTCCATGCATCCCAGGTTTCGGCGGGCAAGGCGTGCGTCGGCGATCCCAGCGCCAGCACGTACAGCAGCAGCGCCTCGTTATAGATGTTCCAGTCGTGTGCGATGAACCCGCTCTCGGGGTGCCAGCCCATCGACATGAACGGCGGGCGCGGCACGATCCAGCTCCAGTCGATCGCGGCATAGAGCTGGTCCGCGAGCGCACGGATTCGCACTTCGCCGGGATGATCCGAGTCGAACCAGCTCTGCGCGAACAGCACGCCGCCGATCAGCAGCGCCGTGTCGATCGTCGACAGTTCCGCGCGCGCGAACCGGTGCCCCTTGGTGGTGCCGAGGAAGTGGTAGAACAGCCCCTTGTAGCCGCTGTCGTCGCTCTTGCTGTCGCCCTGCGGCGCGGCGGCGAAGAATTCTAGCGTGGTAAGCGTCCGGGTGCGTGCCTCGTCGCGCGTGATCCAGCCGTTGACGACGCCGATCGGATAGGCGGTCAGCGCGAACCCGACCGCGGCGATCGACGCGAACGACGGCGTCGGCCAGCGATCGGGGGCCAGCCCAGTCGTGGGGTCGGTCGTATCCCAGAAGAACCGAAAACTGCGTTCGTGCAGATCGGCAAGCAGCGCGGTCGGCATCGCCGTGCCCGTAGCGGTGCCCTTCGCGCCACCTGCCACGCTACCGAGCCGGGTAGCGGACGGCATCGCGCAGCCGGCCATAAGTCCTGCCAAGCCCAACGAAGTGCGGCCCAGCAACTGCCTGCGATCGATCATGACGTCCTTCGGTTACTGATACGCGAACAGGGGCGGGACGCGGTCATGCCGCGTCCCGCCAACGGGTTCTAGAACGAGAAGCCCGCAGACAGCTTGATCGTGCGCGGCGCGTTGCCGCCCGTGCTGTAGGTCGATCGCTGTCCGTAGTTCGGATCGAGCGGGCTGTTGTTGAAGTCGGTGTAATTGCGGTCGTTCATCACGTTCAGGATATCGAGCCGCATGCGGACCCTCGCCTGTTCGGTGATGAAGCCGACGGGCACATATTTGGTGAACGCGAAGTCCAGCTGTCGGCGGCCCCAGAGATCGCCCAAGCTGTCCGCCTGCCGTCCGACCAGTTCGCGTGAGAAGGGATCGGACCGGTCGACGAATGCCTTCAAATAGATCGGCGACTCGATCTGGAACTTGGTCGAGAAGGTCACACCGATCGGCGTATCGACGCTGCCCGCGATCACGAAGCGGTGCTGCGGCACGCCCGACGAGCGCAGCATCGGGTAATCCGAGAGCTGCGCATAATCGAGCAGATACGTGTCCCCGAATTTCCCCGTCTCTTCGGCCTGCGTGTAGGTGTAGGTCGCATCGATGCTCCACGGCGAAGCCGCCGAATAGGTCTTGGTCAGCTTGAAATAGACCGCATCCGAGTTCGTCTTGAGACCGTTCGTGCCGAGGATGATCGAGCCATAGCCGTTTGGCGAGAACGAGAAGGGCGACTGCGGCACGTCACCGGGATCGGCCGGATCGTTGAAGAAGAACGAGCCGTCGGGCCGGCGATTGCCGAGCAGGAAGGCGAACCCGTCGCGGCTGGCGATATGCGTGTAGCCGACCTCGAGTTCGACCGGCGAGAAGCGACCGCGCATGCCGAGGCTGAACTGGTCCGAATACGGCACCTTGAGATCGTTGTTGAGGAAGCGGAACTCGCGCCCGCCGCCGATGGCCGCGCTGGCCAGCTGCTGGCGTCCGGCCGCGGTCAGATAGACCGGGTTCCACGCGATGCAGGTCTGGCTGGGGATGCAGGGGTTGAGCGAATCGTTGCCGATGAAGTTGAACGTGCGGACCTGGTACGCGCCCTGGCTTGCTTCCTGCTGGAGGAAGTCGAACTGGTTGCGATCGTACGACCGGCCATAGCCACCGAACATCGAGAAGCGTCCGGCTTCGTCGAAGCGGTAGGTAAAGCCAAGCCGCGGCTGCCACGCGCCCTTGAACGCCTTCCGGTCATTGCCGTTCGAGATATAGTCGTTGATGTCGTAGTCGGCTTTGTTGAGGTTGGGGTAGTTATCTGGCGATACCGCCGCGATATTCTCGGCCGACGTGACGTAGTCCAGATAGGACGGCGTGCGCTCGTAATCCCAGCGCAGACCGAGATTGAGCGTCAGGTGGCTGGTGATATCCCAGTCGTCCTGCGCGTAGAAACCGATCTGGAAATTGTTCGACCGGACATTGGCCTGCCCCGCCGCGCCGGTTGCCCCGAACTGAAGTTTGTACGGCAGCGCATCGTTGAAGGCGACGCCGGGGATCGCGTTGACGTCATAGGTATATTCCGGGTTCGTCAGGTTCTGCTCGAGCGTGTTGAGCTTCACCCACTTCGCCTTGGCACCGACCTTGATCGTGTGCCCCTGAAGTCCAGTGAATGTGAAATCGTCCTGGATCGTCCAGCCCTTTTGGCCCTTGGTCTGGAAGTTGCCGCCGCCACCGGCACGGAGCAGGTCGGTGCGCTGGATGCCGTTGCCGATCCGCTGCGTCGCCTGGAAGAACTGTGTGATGCCGTCGGTCGCGGGGGTCGGCGCGAACAGCGAGTCCTCGTAGGACAGGCGCGCGTCGTTGATCCACTGGTTGCCGGTGTGCTGCCAGCGGAGCAGGCCACGCTTGTCGACGACCTTGTTGAGCGTCGACGTGCTGGCCGCATTGATGCCGGTCGCGTTCTGGATGCCCGACTCGTCGCGATATTTGCCCGACAGTTCGATCAGGTCGTTGTCGGTCGGCTCGATGTCGATTTTGCCGAAATACAGGTCCTGCTTGAACTGCAGCGCGAAGGTGCCAAAATTATCCTGGTATTGCTGCGGAATAGACGAGATCGGATAGCCGTTCTCGGGCCGCACGTCGTACGGGCTGGAGATGCGCTTGCCTTCGTAAGTGAAGAAGAAGTGCGCCTTGTCCTTGATGATCGGACCACCCAGCGCCGCGCCGAACTGCTTGTTGCTGGTGTCGACCTTCGGGATCGTGGTCGGAAAGATCTCGCTCGGGCGGCGATCGCGCAGTTTCTGGTTGGTGAAGTCGTAGAAGCCCTCACCGTGGAACTCGTTGGTGCCAGACTTGGTGACCGCGGTGATCGCCACCGAGCTGACCTGGTCGAATTCCGCCTTGTAGTTCGACGACAGCACCTGATACTCGCCGATGCCGAGCTGCGGGAACGGGTTGCCGGGCGAGGAATCCTGGCCGGTGATGCCGTTCTTGAGGACGTAATCCTTCTGGCTTACGCCATCGATGAAGACGTTGACGGTGCGGCTGTCCTGCGCGCCGCCCTGGATGCGCGACGCGCCGCTTGCGTCCTCGATGAACCGCACGCCCGGCGCGAGATCGGCGAAGGCGAGGAAGTTACGATTGTTCTGCGGCAACTGCTCGATCAGCCGCGACGAGATGACGCTGCCGACCTGGCCACCCGACAGCGATCGGATGCGGTTGCCGGTGACGACGATCTCGTCGCCAGCCGCCGCGGCCCCCGTAGCGGGCGTATCGCCGGGCGTGGCTTCACCGGTGGTACCCGCGGGGGCGGGCGTTCCGGCGGCTGCGAGATCGAGATCGAGGCCGGCCACCTGGCCGACGCGCAGTGTCAGCGCGTCCGAATTGCGCGTGCCATTGCGCTGCTTGATCTCGAGGCGATAGGTGCCCGCGCGCAGCGACGCGAAATTGTACGCGCCGTTCGCGTCTGCCGGCACGGTGCGCCGCAAGCCCGTGGAAATCTCGACCGCGGTGACTTCGACGACCGGATTGTCGGCGGGTGCGGTGATCGTGCCGCGCAGCGAGGCCTGGCCGACCTGCGCCGCTGCCGGCGTCGGCGCAAATAGCAGCCCGCTCGACAGCGCCGTCAGCGAGACGACCGCCGCGCGCAACATAATCTTGGTCATTGGAGTTCCCCTTTTCCCGATTGTTCGGGTTTGTTGTTGTGGACGTTGGAAAGATTCGGGCCGTGCTGGCCGTGGCTGGCCGGGCCGGTGGATTCGCGGACGATCACGATCGGTACGCGCTGCTCGACACCGCCGTCGTCGTCGCCCGCGATCGCCTTCACCAGCCGCGCGACCGCGCTGGCGCCGAAGCTGGCGATGTCGATGCTCGCCGAGGTCAGCGACGGCGAGATGAGCCGGGTCAGCGGGATGTCGTCGAATCCGGCGATCGCGATCTGGTCGGGAACGACGATGCCGGCCCGCTTGAGCGTCATCATCGCGCCGATCGCCATCATGTCGTTGGCGGCGAAGATCGCGTCGATGTCGGCGCCCTCCTCGATCAGGCGCGCGGCGGCGGCGGCGCCCGACGGCTCCTTGAAGTCGCCCGTCAGCACGCGGAGCGAAAGCCCGGCGCGCGTGCACGCCTCCTGCGCACCGCGCAGGCGCTCGTCGGCATCGATGTTGCCCGCGGGCCCGGAGATATGGACCAACCGCCGCCGGCCAGTCGCGATCAGATGCTCGACCAGCGCCGACGCGCCCGCGACATTGTCGATGCGCAGTTCGGTGCGACCCGAGTGTCCCGGCGCGCAGTTGACCAGCACGGCGGGCATGCCGCGAGGCAAGTGCGCGAGCAGTTCGTCCGCGGACACCTGCGGCGCCATCACCACCAGCCCGTCGACCCGGCCGCGCATCGCGTGCAGCGCCGCGACGCCGCGCTGCGCATCGCCGTGCATCACCATCATCATGCAGTACAGGCCGCGCTCGGACGCCTCGCGGTCCATGCCACGCAACAGTTCGGAGAAGAATTCGCCGTGCAGGTCGGGGACGACGACGCCGATCATGCCCGAGCGTGCCGAACTTAGATGGCGCGCTGCGGCGTGGGGGACATAGCCGAGCCGCAAGGCGACGCTTTCGATGTGTTCGCGGACTTCGGGGCGCACGTTGCTGTGCCCGTTGAGCGCGCGCGACACCGTCGCCACCGACACCGCGGCTTCGCGGGCGATATCACGGACAGTGGCGTGCGGCATGAAGCGTCAGTATCCCCTCTGGCACCGATCTGCGTGTTGCGACCGGCATCTTGTTCTTGATGTAACCGGTTACATGATCCAGAAGCAGGGATCAAGAACCTTGCGACGATCGTCTTTCCGGTGTGGGCTGGAGCGATCGCTACTGGCATGGATGGGGATGAGCGGATGACGGCGGCAACGAATTCACAGGCGATTTCAAAGGCAATTTCACGGCGGGCGATGATGATGGGTGCCGCGGCGGCGACGGCCTGGGCCGCGAGTCCCGCGCGCGCGCTGCTTCAGCAGGTGAGGGGTGGTGCCGCGGCGCTGCCCGCATCGGTCGAGGCGCTGATCGGTCGGATGACGGTCGTCGAAAAGGCTGGGCAGTTGACGCTGATGGCTGCGGCCTGGGCAGGGGGCGCGGCGACGTCGCTCAACCCGGCAGGCGGAACCGCCAGCTTCGATAGTCAACTCGCCGACGTCCGGGCCGGGCGGCTTGGTGGTGTGTTCAATGGCAACGGCGCGGTCATGGCGCAGCGGATGCAGACCGTTGCCCTGCGCGAGTCGCGTTTGAAGATCCCGTTGCTGTTCGCGGCCGATGTCATCCACGGCCTGCGCACCGTGTTCCCGGTACCGCTCGCCGAAGCCGCCAGTTTCGATACGGAGTTGGCGCGGCTCACCGCGCGCGCCGCGGGCGCCGAGGCAGCGGCGTCCGGCATCGACTGGACCTTCGCGCCGATGGTCGACATCGCCCACGACGCGCGCTGGGGGCGCGGCGTGGAGGGCGCCGGCGAGGACGCGCTGCTTGGCAAGATGATGGCAGCGGCACGCGTCCGCGGGTTCCAGGGCGAGCGCGGGCTCGCGGCACCCGATGCGGTCGCGTCGTGCGCCAAGCATTTTGCCGCCTATGGCGCGGCCGAGGCAGGGCTCGACTACAACTCGGTCGACATTTCCGAGCGCACGCTGCGCGAAACGTATTTTCCGCCGTTCCAGTCCGCCTTCGCCGCGGGATCGCCGACGGTCATGGCCTCGTTCAACGAGATCAACGGCGTCCCCGCCACTGCCAATCCCTGGCTGCTGACCGATGTGCTCCGCCGCGAATGGGGTTTCGACGGGCTGGTCGTCTCCGATTATACCGGCGACGAGGAGCTGATCGCGCATGGCTTCGCCGCCGACGCGCGCGAGGCGACCAAGCTTGCCTTCATGGCTGGCGTCGACATGAGCATGCAGAGCGGCTTCTACCTAAAGCACCTCCCCGATTTGGTCGCGTCGGGCGACGTCCCGATGGCGCGGCTCGACGAAGCCGTCCGCCGCGTGTTCGCCCTGAAAGTACAGCTCGGACTGTTCGACGACCCTTTCCGCCGGATCGATCCACGCCGCGAGAAGACCCGCATCCGCACGCGTGAGAGCCTCGCGCTCGCGCGTGAAGCCGGCGCGAAGTCGATCGTCATGCTCAAGAACGACGGCGGCCTGTTGCCGCTGCCGCGCGCGGGCAAGCGGATCGCGCTGATCGGTCCGTTCGCAGCCGGACAGCACGACCTGATCGGACCGTGGAACGTCTACGGCACCGATGCCGAGGCGGTCGACCTCGCGACCGGAGTCCGCGCGACCGTCGCGGATCCGTCGCTGGTCAGTGTCGCGCTTGGCTCGGGCGTCGACGGTCCGCTGGCCGGCGGCATCCCCGCGGCGGTCGCTGCCGCGCAAGCCGCCGATATCGTCGTGCTCGCGATCGGCGAGAGCCAGCGCATGTCGGGAGAGGCACAATCGCGCGCCGACATCGTTATCCCGCCCGCACAGATGGCGCTGGTCGACGCAGTCGCGGCCACCGGCAAGCCGATCGTCGTCCTGCTCCGCACCGGCCGCGCGCTGGCGCTCAGGGGGGCGGTGCTCGCCGCGCCGGCGATTCTCGTCACCTGGTTCCTCGGCTCGCAGGACGGCCCGGCGATCGCGGACATAGTGTTCGGCAAGACCGGACCGTCCGCGCGCCTGCCGGTCTCGTTCCCGCATGCGACCGGGCAGGAGCCCTATCACTACGACCACAAGAGCACCGGCCGCCCCAATCCGCCGGGCCCGCTGGTCGAATACAAGGCGCATTATCGCGAATTCGCCAACGACGCGCTGTTCGCGTTCGGCCACGGCCTGACCTATGGCGCGATCGGGTATTCGGGTCTCGACGTCGGCACCGGCATCGTGGCAAGCGACGGCGTGCTGACCGTGCGCGCGACGATCGCGAACACCGGCACACGGGCGGCGGAAGAAACGGTCCAGCTCTACATCCGCGATGTGGCCGCTAGCATTACCCGGCCGGTGCGCGAACTGAAGGCGTTCCGGAAGATCTCGTTGAAACCCGGCGAGCGGCAGGTCGTGGCGTTCACGCTCCGCCGCAGCGACCTGCTGTTCGTCGGCCGTGATCTCAAGCCGACCGTCGAGTCCGGCCGGTTCCAGGTTTGGATCGCGCCATCGGCACAGGCCGAAGGCGTCTCAGGGCAGTTTATGCTGGCCTGAACCCCGACAGCGTATCGCGGCGAAGTGGGATGGCGACCACCGCCACCAGCATCGCCGCGATCAGCACCGCGGGCCCGGCGAGCATCAGCCAGCGGATCGCGTGCAGGCTGTCCGCGCTTTGTACTGCGCCGGCCACGAAGCCGTTCGCCTGATACACCGCGCCGATCGCAAACCCCGCGCCCGCCAGCGCGATCTTCTGCACGAGCGCAAACGTGCCGAACGCCAATGCCTCGACCCGCTTGCCGGTACGCGCTTCGTCCCAGTCGACCGCGTCGGGCAGCAGCGTCCATGCGGCGAGCGCAAATCCTATGAACACCGCCTGCATCGCCAGCAGGAATGCGGCGGTTCCCATGCTGCCGGGGGCCGCGATCAGCGCGAACACGGCCGGCAACACCAGAGCCAATGCGCCCGCACCGATCCACGCGACGCGCGCGCCACAAGCACGGGCCAGCGCAGTCCAGACCGGCACGGCGATGAGGCTGGCGAGCGCCATGCCGGCCAGCGCGCGCGGTCCGCCCGAGGTGTCGAGCAGGACGTAGCGGAAGAAGTACAGCACCGACTGAGAGGTCAGCGCGGTCGCCGCGCCACCCAAAGCGGCGGCGATGTTGAGCGCTACGAACGCCCGGTTGCGTGCGAGCGTCGCCAGTCCGGCGCTGATGGTGGGGCGATCGACGGGAAGGGCAGCGGGAATTGGCTCGGGAACGCGCCACGCCATGATCGCGAGAATCGGCACGCCGAATGCGGCAAGCAGCGCGCTCGCTGCGCCATAGCTGCCCATCCGCTCCGCCAGCCAGGGCAGGGCCAGCGCGACGAGTGCAGCGGCGGCCGAGCCGAACCCCATCCGCCAGCCGGCCACCAGCGACCGCTCCCGACTGGTCCGCGCCACGCGCGTCGTCCACGCCGCGTACGGAATATTGGTGAACGCGTAGAGCGTCCGGAACAGCAACTGTGTCGCCAGTGCCCATTTCGCGGCCTCCGCCGGTACCGCGAACATCGCGACGAACGCCAGGCCCAACGGCAATGCGCCCCATCCGACGAGTCGACGATACGAAAGCCGCATCCGCTCCGCCGCCGCACCTGCGAGGAAATCCGCGGCGCCGTCCCAGATCGCGCCGATCATGAAGATCAGCCCGGCGGTGGCAGGCGGCAACGCCAGCGTGTCCATGTAGAAGAACAGCAGGTAAAGGCTGATCGCCTGCCAATAGAGATTGAACGCGAAGTCGCCGGCACTGAACAGCACGAGTGTCCGGCTCGGGATCGTCGCAGGATTGCCGGGAAAGGCAGCCGTATCAGACCGTCGTTGCGATATCTCGTTCATCGTCGGGAAGCACCCGACGAGCTTTCCGGGATACGCCGGCCGGGATGGCAGGCGCATCGGGCGAGCGTGACAAACTCGGTCGAGCTGCCCTTGATGGATCTACCCGGACTTGGCGCACTTGGGCGACGAACTTCGAGCAGAGGGACCAAGGGCCACGATTTTACCAAGGGCAAGGCGTGCTCCTCCTATCTCAGCCCCGAGTAGCACAGACCGGTAGGCCTCCCGACAACCGATCGGCGCTGACCGCTAACGGGTCCGTTGGACAGGAGATATGATGGGTTTTGCGACGACCCATAACGCGACCGTCCGTTGCGGCGGAATGGGGGGAGTATGCAGTGTCAGCGCGTCGACGGGGCGGTGTTTTATCGATCGGTCGTCGGGAGCGCGGCAGCGTCGCAGCCCTTCACTCGCCAGCCGTCCCACCGCGTGACGAGATCGCGTGCGTCCCGAGACATCGCCGCATCGAACGGATCCGCGTCGATCCGCTTCGCCTGCCGTTCGATCATTGCCAACCATTTTGTACGGACCGCATCCACGTCGCGGGGCAGTATATACCGATGCCACAGCCGCGCGACCCGACGTTCGGCGAACAAGCGTTCCAGTACGTCGTGGGTAAGTTCGAGCGGCAGGCCAGGATCGAGCCGCCGCAACTCGCCGACCATGTGCGACGGATAGATTTCGCGCCGCGTCGCCAACAGATCCAGGATGGCGTCTTCGATCAGCGTTTCGTCTTCTGCGGTCCTGATCGGCATAGAAACTCCGGCAAGGGGGATGGTCACCGCGCAAGCGCGATCAATTGGGCAAGTCCGTTGGTGCCGGTCTTGGCGACGATCGCGGCACGGTGATCCTCGATCGTCTTGGGGCTGAGAGTCAGGAGGTCGGCGACCGCCTTGTTGCTGTGTCCCTGAACGAGCAGATCGAACACCTGCCGCTCGCGCCCGGACAGCGCCGCGGTACGGGCGCGGATGTCGCGCTGGCGCCGCGACCAGGCGACCCCCTCGTCGACCGCGGCGAGCAAGCGGAGTTCGTCGAGCGGCTTCTCCAGATAATCGAGGCCGCCGTGGCGACGTACCGAATCCACCGCATGGGTGGTCGTCGGCCAAGCCGTCATGAAGACGATCGCGACGGCGGGATCGATTGCGCGCAGACGGTCGGCAAACCCGAAACCATCGAGATCGCCCATCATGATGTCGGTGACGATGCAATGCGCCGGCGCGTCGGTGTAGACGGACAGCAACGGCGCAGGGTCCAGAAAGGGCTTTGCAGCATGACCGTGGCGCACGAGCAGCCGCGCAACCGCCGCGCCTAGATCGCGGTCGTCATCGACGACGTAGACGACTGCACCATCTGGTCCAGCAGCGCTCTGATTGGCGCGCAGGGTCATGCAACGGCTCCTACAAGTTGCAGCGAAAGCGTCGCGCGTACGGTGCCGTCGCCGTCGGTGACCCGGTCGAGCGTACCGCCATGCGCTTCGATGATCGCGCGCGCCACCAGGGCACCGACTCCCATTCCGGGCTGCGGTCCTCGACGATCCGGGCACCGGTTCGCGACCGTCACCTCAAGCTGGTCGTCGTGGCGGCGGGCCGACAACGTCACACGACCGTCGCACGCCTGAACGGCATTGCGGACGAGATTGACGATCGCCTGCGCCAGTTCGATCTCTTGTCCCATGATGATAAGGTCGGGATCGACGGGCGCGATCTCCAGCACGACCCGTGCGGCCTTCGCCTCGGCGTGGGTCAGTGCGGAAACGGTCTCGATCAGCGCGGAAACGGGTAGAGCGCTCGGCTCGTCGACCGACCTGCCCCCGAAACGGCGCAGGCGACGCACGAGCGTCGATAGCGCGGCGGCCTTGCGATCGATGATGGCCGCGGTTTGCGCGATGTCCGGATCGGTGGAGACAGTGATTTCGTGAAGGTGCTTGGCCTCGATCGCCAGTGTCGAGAGCGGTTGACTGATCTCGTGAATCACCGCGACCGACATCGCGCGCAACGTTTTCAAGCGCTCGGCCTGGAACAGCATGCGATCGCGGCGCGACAAGGCTATCTGCGCGCGAACCTGCGCATCGGCGAAGCTGCCGGCGAGATACCCGACGACCACGATCGACGCGAGGCTCATGTGAAATTCCAGCCGGTCTGCGAGCGGCATGTCGCTGGCGGTATAAGGTAGCACCATCGCGGCGACGATCAGGATGGCCAACCAGCCCATGGTGCGCCCGAAGCGCAGCCCGATCCACGCTACCGCCAGCAAGGCAGGGGTAGCGGGGACGCCGAGGCCGATATGCGCGAGCAGCATGCTTGCCGCGATCGCCACGCCGAGAACGACGCCGGCCTCGCCGAGCACGGCAAGCTGCCGCAGTGCCGGCCGATGCAGCGACAGCCGCCCGTCTTGTACCGCCTGGGTTGCCCAAAGCAGTGGCGGGGCGATCAGCAACACGCCGAGCAGGTCGCCAACCGCAAATCCGGTCAGTGATGCGATTGTCTGGCGGAGGCCCACGACCCCGGTAAGCTCGGGACTGAGCAACGACCAGGGGAGTGCGACGAGCGCCACCGCCATGGGCGCGGAGACGGCGGCGAGACCGAGCGGCATCGGTGCAACGCCGAGGCTGGAGTGCGAGCGCGCGGCGACAAAGCGGACCAGCCAGACGACGAGGCCATAGACGAGCCCGGGACGTGCGACCCCCACGGCGGCGGCGAGCCAGTCCGGCTGCCCCGGCACGATGATCCCCGCGGCAGTCTGCACCGCCAACTCCGTGGCGACGATGGATAGCGTCAACCGCGGTCCGCGGCTCCATAAGAGCGCGATACGGACACCCGCCGCGGGATAGAGCAGCGAGTAATAGCCCTGACCGCCCCAGCCCGCCGCAACATGGTGCGCGATCACGAAGGCTACGGCATAACCGACCAGCCACGGCAGATCGGCCGGTCTCGGTACCGCTGCATGAACTGCGGCGCGTATCGCGAGCGGGGTGGGGAGACGAAGCGCAGGCATCGCCGCCTGCCTAGCCGCATCCGGTCTTCGAAGACTATCGGGGAAATTCCCGGATTCCGTGTCCACGGCGCGCTGCGGTGATTTAGCCGAGCCACGATCAACGGAAGCGGAATGCCGATCCGTTCCGGTGTGGGCCGCTGCCGAAACTACGCGCTGGACCGTCCACCGACGCCACGATGCTGAACGATAGTCGCGGTATCATACCGCCTACATCCCAACGGATGTCGCTCTAAGCTTCTCGCGCACGAACCACCGTGTGTGAAGAAGGACGTCAGTTTATGACAATCGAGTTTGCTCCTGTTGTTCCAGCGGACGAAAACGGGTCGCGACATGGAACCGTGACCGAACCCCTACGCGCGCCTCTAGGCCAGCAGCCGTTCGCCTTCGTTGATCTGGAGACGCGGTTCGATCCCGAGCTCGATACGCTCTGGACCTACATGCGACAGCGTAGTCGACCTAGCTTCAACCCGGATTTGCTCGTTGAGTTCGCAGGGTGGCAGAACGACATCTGGGTAGCCCGATCTTCCGGAGCCATGCCGATCCGGTACGTCGTGCTCGGGTCTCGCTTTCCCGGCGTCTTCTCGCTGGGGGGAGATCTCGATCTCTTTGCGACGCATATCCGCAACGGGGATCGCGCCGCTCTGGTGCGCTATGGGCGGGCGTGCGTCCGGATACTCCACCGGAACATGCTCAGTCTGGAGCAGCCGATCATCACGATTGCATTGGTCGAAGGTGACGCGTTGGGGGGTGGGTTTGAGGCGTTGCTGTCGTTCAACGTGGTGATTGCCGAACGCGGAACGAAGTTCGGGCTGCCCGAGACGAATTTCGGTCTCTTCCCAGGGATGGGGGCGCACTGCTTCCTGTCCCGACGCCTGGGGGCGGCGCGTGCCGAACAGATGATCCTCAGCGGGAGGACCTACACCGCAGAAGAACTGTACGACCTGGGGATCGTCCATGCGCTCGCCAATCCCGGCCAGGGGCGTGCCGAGGTCGAGGCCTATATCCGACAGAACCGGCGTCGGCATAGTGGCCACTGCGCCATCTACGAGGCGTCTCGATCGGTGAATCCGCTACCGCTGCGCGAACTCGAGGCGGTCGTCGACCTTTGGGCCGATGCGGCACTCCGGCTCAGCGAGGCCGACCTGAAGCTCATGCGGCGGCTGGTCGGTGCCCAGACCCGATTGCTCGATAAGGCGGCGTAAAGCGCTCGTTACTCAGGACCGCCCATTCGCCTCGAGCCGACTCCCGGCAAGCATGGACGTTACCATGCTTGCCGAGATCGGCCGCGCGAGCAGAAACCCCTGCACCGCATCGCACCGGGTGCGGCGTAGCTGATCGAGCTGGGCCTGCGTCTCTATGCCCTCGGCAACCGTCCGCATGCCCAGTTTGGCGGCAAGCTCGATCACGGTCTGAACGATCGCGACCGATGCGGGACTTTGGTCGAGGTCGGTGATGAAAGAGCGGTCGATCTTCAGCGTCTGGAACGGGAATTTCGTAAGGTAGCTGAGCGACGAATAGCCCGTCCCGAAATCGTCCAGCGTCGTGCGGACGTGGAGGCGGTTGATCGCATTGAGCGCGGCGAGCGACGCATCGATGTCGTCGAGCAGGACCGATTCCGTCACCTCCAGCTCCAGGCGTTCGGCGGGCAGGCCGCTCGCGGCCAACGCCCCCATGATGACCATTGGCAGATTGGCCGACCGCAACTGGATCGGCGACAGATTGACCGCAATCTGCACGTCACCCGGCCATTCGCTTGCAGCCTTGCACGCCTCGCGGATGACCCACCCGCCGATGGCGACGATCAGACCGTTGTCTTCCGCGATGGGAATGAACTCGGCTGGCGAAATCGGACCATGCCGACGATTGGTCCATCGCAGCAGTGCCTCGCACGACAATACGCGCTCGCCGGCAAGATCGAAGATAGGCTGGTACATCACGTGGAACTCGCCCCGTTCCAATGCTCCCGCCAGCTCCAACGCCAGATCCCTGCTGCGCTGGACCTTCTCGTCCATAAGCGGTTCGTAGAAGCACATACGCCCCCGTCCGGTATCCTTTGCCCGGTAGAGGGCGAGATCCGCGTTTTTGAGCAGGGTATCGGCATCGGCGCCGTCGGCGGGCGCTATTGCGATCCCCAGCGATGCGCCAACGCGTAGCAGACGCCCGTCATGATCGACGGGCCGCTCCACCAACTCTATGATCCTGTGTCCGATCGAGTTTGCGGCATCCCGGTGTTCGATTTCACAGACTACGGCAAATTCGTCGCCCCCCAATCGTGCTACGATCCCCGCGCTCCCGAATGCCTCGTCCAGTCGACCGGCTATGCAGACGAGGAGCGCATTGCCTGCAAGATGCCCGAACGAGTCGTTGATTTCCTTGAACCGGTCGAGGTCGATCCAGTGGATCGCCAACCATTGGCTACCGCCGTCCAGCGCGCGCAGGCGAGCTTCGAATCGCTCGCGAAACGCCGTCCGGTTGGCCACGCCGGTCAGGTCGTCGCGACGGGCGATTGCCGCGTGGTGTTCGGCCAGCGCAGCCTTTTCCCGCGACGCCAGGGTCGCTTTCAGGATGACGCTGTACGTCTGCAGCGTGATGTCCATCATCGCAACGACGAACAGGACGATGACGACCGCGAGAACGATCTTGAGCACATCGAACGAGACGATCAATCCGACCGCCAGCGGGAGGGACGCACAACAAAGCTGTGCCAGCGCGATCCATGGCCGCCCTGCATTACGCCCCGCGATCCCGGCGGCGTACCCTATCGTCGTCGTCACCGCGAGCAGTTGCAGCACGCCATCGCTCGTATTCAGCAGCGTGAGCAACCCGAACGTACCGAGCAGCGCCGAATAGCAGAGAGCCCCCACCCGATACACGATTTCCCGACGGCGACCCGGTGCCTTGTTCGGCGTGGCTCGCTTGGGAACGCGAAGTTCGAGACGCACGGCGTCGGCAATGCGGATGCACGCGACGATCGCGATGGCGATTGCGCAGATCACCATGGCTTGATCGCCGCTGACGATCGATACGGTCGCCGTGATGGCGCTGCTCGTCAGCGCACCGATTATCAGGGACCTCGGCGAGGCATAGAGCGACTCGACAAGCGTTTCGCGCACGGCATCGGCGATCGCCTGATCGGATTGCCGAAGCTGTCTCAAACGAGAGATTAGACCATTCATGAATCTGGCTTTGGACTCGTGAAGTGAAAAAAACCAAAATCTTTCGGTGGTTCGAACAAAATGCGGAATCGCGAACGGTGCCGTATGCGTGGTCGTCTTTACCTGCCCCGGGAGTATCCCGACCACCGCGGCGGTTTCGCGGACGGAAGGATTGACCCCACCGCGAAACCGTCGCGTGTGTTCAGCGATTGTCGGGGTTTATGCCGCGCTTGCGATCAGCGCAGGCGTTTGCTGATGTTGGACGACGCGCCACTCTTCATGCTCCAACCGCCGCATCGTCGTCGTGCAATACGCAGTGTAACCGGTCGAATCATCGCGGCTGGCCTCCGCTCTGTAGGCGATCGCGATCAGGCCCTCTTGCGGGCGTATGATCTGCTGCTCGCTAAACTGCACCTTCGACCAGCGCGGCGTATTGGCCACTGCCTCGATCGCCTGCGTGCCAGTAAGCACGAAGGGGTGCTCCGGCAAAACCATGACGCACTCGTCGTCGATCAGCGCGCGGTACTGTTCGGCATCGCCGGTCCATAGGCTTTCCTCGAAGCCCCATACTCGATTGTCGTCCATTCCATGTCTCCTTCTCGCTATCGAGCGCGGGGACGATGGAGTTCGTTCCTTGCGGCCCGCTGGAAATCGCCCTTTCGACTGCCAGAGCATCTTATGTTGCCGGGCAGGAACGTCGTCTCCGACGCAACCTCTAGATCGAGAGCGGAAAGGGCTTCGTGAGCATCCGGGATACGCGCCCTGCCGGCCAGGCGTCGGCCCGACGCGAGTGCGGGATCGCGAGAGGCCCGGCATCGTTACCTTGTTTATCGCGAGCGCTCGCTCGCTAAAACATCAGAAAGGCCGATGCCGATGAACGCTGCCGATGTCTTCACGACGCTCGATGTCGAGTTGAAACCCGATCCGTCGCGCACTGTGATCCGGCCGTTCAGCTTCGACTATCCCTCGGCTTTCAAAGCCGGACATCCACCCCGCAGCCAGGTCGTGGTGGACCGCATTCGGGCACTCGACGACACGATGCGGGAAAGGATGCGCGACTTGTTGCTGACTCCGATGCGCGAACGCCATCGCAACGTCGAGCAGGTATTGCTTCGTCGCTTCGAAGACGTCCGCGAGGACATCGGCGAAGGCGACTTCAACGACGACGAAAAGCTGTTGATCGGCGCGTATTTCAGCCAGGAATACGCGTTCGAGTCCGCCGCGCTGTTCAATCCCAGCATCGTTTTGCTGGCGGACGAAGAGGCGTCGGTGCCCGGCGCAGTTCGCTTCGTTATGTCGTTGCGGGGGATCGGCGAGGGACATATTTCGTCGATCACGTTCCGCACCGGCGAATGGGGCCCCGGCGACCGATTGGTACTCGATCCCCCCAGCGCCCACGGCGTACCGCCTCGCATTGAGCGTCAGGACGACGGTTGGGTCCGCCTGCTATGCGAGGATAGTCAGGATGCGTCGGAGACGGTCATCTTCCCGGTGCTGCCCAGCCAGCGCCAAGGCATCGAGGATCTGCGACTCGTCAATTTCACCGATCACGACGGTGTCCGCAGCATCATCGGGACGTACACGGCGTTCGACGGCAAGGATGCGCGACAGGAAATCCTGCGCGGCGTCGATTTGCGCCGGGTCGAGATGAGGCCGCTTGCCGGGGCGATGACCGGGTACAAGGGAATGGCGCTGTTCCCTCGACGGATCGAAAATCAGTTCGTCATGCTTGGCCGGCAGGACAGTGAAAACATCTGGCTGCTGCGTTCCGACGATCTCTATACGTGGGAAACCGGAGCGCCGATCATGGCGCCGAAGTATCCGTGGGAGTTCGTGCAACTCGGTAATTGCGGATCGCCGATCGAGATAGACGAGGGCTGGCTCGTCTTCACCCACGGCGTCGGCATGGTCCGGGGATATTGCATCGGTGCCTGTCTTCTCGACAAGGACGATCCCTCCAAGGTGCTGGCGCGGACCGCGTCGCCCTTGCTGGTTCCCAGCGCGGAGCAACGCGGGGGCTATGTGCCGAACGTCACTTACAGCTGCGGCGCCTTGATCAAGGACCGTCGCATCCTGTTGCCCTACGCGATCGGCGACGAATATTCGGCGTTCGCCGTGGCGGATGTGAACGACCTGCTGGCGGTGATGACGGCGGATTGAGTCGATTTGGCGCGCAGGGCGAACGCCCCCTGCGAGCCAATGGCGTCGATACGGCCGCGAGGGATCATGCGATACCGCGCGATTAGCGTGCCGGTATCGCAGAATGGAACATGCCGACCACGAGCAGAACGAGCACGAGCGATACGAGGCTGGACAGCGCGACGAGGATTGCGGCTGCCTTGCGGTTGGTATCGAGAAGGGTTGCGAACAGGGTCACGTTGCTGGCGATCGGGAACAGCGCGACAAGCCCGACGATCACGCGGTCACGAGGGCTCAATATGCCGACGAACGCCGCTTCCGCCGCGAGCGCGGTGGCGAGCAGAACCAGTCCGCTTGCTTGCCGGATCGCGAGAATGCGCGCCATCAGTGCTGGTCGCCAATCCTCGCCGCTGGTTTCCGCGAGATTGAGACCGATTACCGCCATGCCGAGGACGGAGACCAGCGTGCCGGCTATCGATACGATCGGAGCCGCCCCTTCGGGCATAGTGACACCCGCCCATTTTGCGATGATAGCACAGATGATGACGTAGACGACGGGTACGCGCAGCGCCTTGGTCGCCGCCTTGCGGGTGCCTTCCTTGGTACGGGCGATCAGGAAATAGCCGATCGTGTCGCCGTACAGCGCGCTGCCGATATACGCGCAGATCACGGTTGAAACGCCGACGTCCCCGAACAGCGCCTGGCTGACCGGAACCCCGAAAAACGCGACGTTGAAGAACGAGAAAGAGGCGGAGAGCAGCTTTGGGTCGAAGTCGTCGCCAAGTCGCTTTGCCAGCCGGTGCGCCGGGATGCTCATCAGTGCCGCGACCAAGAACATCATTGGCGGGATCACCATCAGCTGCCGCGTTTCGGCGGCAAGCATCTTGTCGATCACGAGCAACGGAATGAGGCCGAAGACCAGGATCGTCGAAAACAGCTTTGCTGCCCAGGGAACGCGGCTGCCGAAAGCCCATGCGAGCAGGATCACGCCGTAGAGTGGCAGGAGTGCCGATGCGATATTACCGAGCGCGCTCATCGTTGGCGCAGAATGTCATCGATCGCGCGGCCCGCACATTCGACATTGAACCACACGGCATTGGTGTCGCGCAGTTCGCCATTCAACAACTGGCCGAGCGCATAAAGACGCGGTGCATCGCGTGTCGCGGAAATGACCCGGCAGGTGGCACGGTGCGCGATCGCGCCGCCTACCGGATGCGGTTGCAACCAGTCCTTTGCAAGCAGATCCCGGATCAGCGGCTCCTTCATCTCTTCCAGCGTCGTGGCTTGGCCGGTGGCGTTGACGACGATCGGCGGCGCAAGCGTCTCGCCATTTTCGAACCGGACGACGAAGCCTTTGCCGTTCTCGTCCGCGACGGTTTCGTCGACGAGTCCGCGTACGCTGAGCAAACCCCGCGTCATGGCGTCGGCGATACGGCGTGCGTTGATCATCGGCGTCACGAAGCGTGCGGCGGCGAAATGCGGCGCCAGCCATTTGCCGAACCGTTTCTGGTCGACGGCGCGCAACAGATTCCAGATCGCGGTCGAGTCATGGCGAGCGGCTGTGAGAATGCGTTGGAAAGGCTCGTCTTCGGCCTCGGCCGCGGCGATGTCGCGCAACAATGCAGCCTCTGCGTCACGACCACGGCGATCCTCCGCATGCCAATCGATCGGATGGCGCAGGGCGGTTTCGGCTTCCATACGGAAAAGACGGACAAGATCGACGACCGAAAAGGCGGTGCCGCGTTCGCGGATCAGGCGGTGGACGTTTTCCAGCGTGAGGTGACGGCGTTCGTAGCCGGTCTCCGGGGCCGGGATCTCCACGCGCGGCAACAGCCCCTCCTTGGAAACGAGGTGGATGTGACCGCGATGATCGGTGTCGAGCAACGTCATCACCGCATCGATCGCGCTGAGCCCGCTGCCGAGAATGACGACCGGCTGATGCTGGCCGATACCCTCGGTCATGCGATGCGAAGGATAGGGGGAGTCGAAATAGCCCGACACGCCGTCGAGGTTGCCGAACCTGTCCGGATCGGGCGTGCCGATCGTCAACAGGACTACGTCGGTCGCGATCGAGGACCCGTCCGAGAATTCTATCGTCGCCGAGGAATGGTCACCGTCGATCGTGATAGCCTCCGCGCGATGGATTTCGACCGGAATGCCGGCGGCGCGTGCGTCCTCCAAGGCGCGCTCGAAGACGTCATGCATGTACTCACGATACTCGCGCCGTTGCGGGTATTCCACGCCATCGGGATCGAGCGGCGTGCCCATTGCCGCGCGCCGAGCCTCGAGCCAGGTCCGGAAATGACCCGGCTCGCGGTCGTAAAGTCCCATCAGCCGGGATTCGGTATTCAGCAGATGCCCGGGCTGCTCGGTACCGAACGCCAGCCCGCGCGCGAGCTGGTCGTCGCGCTCGACCAAATGGATCGTCCAGCCATCGCCCGGATCGTAGCGCAGGCGCGTCACGGCTTCGGCAAATGCGGCGACGCCACAGGCACCCATGCCGATAATAGTCAGTGTTTTCGGCATGATACCCCACTCCCATAAGGAACCGCGACAACGCGCGGGGGCTATTCAGTGCCACGAGGGACGGAAAAAATAGCAGGACCGAGGCGGCATGCCGATCAATTGCGAAAATCGGTTGGTCGGGAGCGCCATGGTACGTCGCCTCGCTAGAAACATCGGCCATCTCGCGGGCACGGACGATGCGACACGGAAAGGGTCTGAGCCCGAGAACTACGTAGATTAATCAAAGGGTTCTTCAACTTTTTGATCTGGATCAATGTGCCATCGATCTGGTAGCACGACCGATATGACCACCATCAACCCACGCGTCGTCCGCCCGAACCTCGTGGCGTTAGCCGGCGCGGTCGCGGTGATCGTAGTCGTCTCGCTCAGCATTCACGTCGTGATGCTGCAGGTGCTCTGGGTGCCTTTTCCCGACCCGCAGGGGCTTGGCAGGCTGGGGCTGCTTTATCCGATTGCGCAATCGTTGGGGCTCGTGGCGTTGGCCGCGGCCGCACTGCCTTGGCTGAGTCGATTTCACGGTCTCGCACGTGGCCTGATCGTCGGAATGCTGTTCGCGACGATGAACGGCATTTTCCGCACCGGGCTCATGGCCGGCCTGACGACGACCGACTTCGGCGGCGGGGTCGCGGGGTTTGTCCAGGAGACGCTCCATGACGTGATCCTGAGTACGCTTGCCGTCATGGCCGTGTCGTTTCTACGCGGCACTGCGTTCCGGTTCATGGCAGCGGTCGCGCTGGCCGCGGCGAGCCTCATCGTTCTCAGGCCGATGCTGGCGTCACTGCTCGCCCCGATCATCGCATGGTCGGCGCGGCATATGCATCCGGATGTCTATCTGGTGCCATACGGACCCAACATATTGGTGCCGAGTTACCTGCTGTTCGCCGAGACGGTGATCGCCTGCCTGGTCGCACGCTTCGTCATTACCCTGCGCGCCGTCGCGTGGGATCGAACGGGGCTCATCCGCTATGTCGGGTTGATCCTCCTCGTTCGCGGCACCGGGGCGATGATGTTCGGTTGGGGCCCGATCATCGGAATGCTGAGCGTCAGCCAATTTTTCTTCCAGGACCTCGTCACTGCCTTGCTCATCCATGCCGCGTGGCTGCGGTTCGGGAAGGGCGCTCCCGATGTGTAGCGCTGATCCGATACCATGGCTTCAGGGCTGGCCGAGGTGTCGTCCGGCGTGATCGCGCGCCGATGACGACTGCCTAAAGTTCCCGGCGAATGGGGTATGTCCGGTAAAATACGCTACGATCGGGCAGCCGGGCCGTAAGCCATTCCAGGCGAGCCTCGGGGGAGGTTGCAAACGCCGGATCGGCCTTCAGTTTCGCCTCGAACTCGGCCCTAACGCCGTCGTCCCGGGCGAGCAGCGCCTCGGCCAGCGGCGCGAGCACGAACGCTTCGGCGCCGGGCGGGGACGACAGCATCTCCGGAAAGAAGCCCCAGGCGAGGAACGAGTCCGGCGCTTCCGGCTCGAGCAGTGCGGCGGCCAGCAAGCCAAGCGGTTGATCGGACGGTACGCGGATCGTGCCGGCCGGGAGCGTTTCCGTCGCCGTTTCGTGCCGGAACGCTGCCTTCAATGGCAAACGGCCGTCCTGCGCGGGTTGTACGGCCGGGTTCTCCACGCGGGTACGGTCGAGCGTCAGGGTGCGTGGGGCCTCGATCGCGTCGAACCGAATGCCGTGCAGACGAAGGCGATCGAGCACCTCTGCCTGCTCCTTCGGCACCCACCAGGCGATCGGCAGCGTCACCGTCTTAACCGGCTCCTGACCGATGATCGGCATACGGAAGGTAATGGGCTTGCCTGTCCAGCGCTGTTCCATGCGGCCCGTCGCCGGCGAAAGATATCGTTCGAACGCCACGCCCTTGAACGCGTCGATCCAGCCGATCGGCTGTGCCGCGCGCGTCCAACTCGTCAGCAGGGTGGCGGGGCGGCTGGCACGGTCGCTTCTCTTCGCCGCGACGATGCGATCCTTGTCCGTTGCCGCGAGCTTCAGGGCCGCTTCCAGCAGGACATAGGTTCCGAGTACGCGCTGCCGATAGGGTTTGAGCATGTGGTTTTCGACCAACACGGTCGGCACGCCGATGAAATCGCCATAGCCGGTCGAGTATCGGGGCCCCTCGGGCGCCTGGCGGATACCGCTCGCCGGCTGACGCGTGTCGACCGGGCTGGGATACAGCGTCGGGATATGGCCGCCGCGTTCGAGCGCTGCGGTAACCGTCGGTCCGAAACGCCCCGCCAGCCAGTCGGCGGTAGCACGGTGATAGGCATAGCGGCCCCAGCCGGCATAGGTGAAGGTGATGTCGTACTGCATGTCGAAGCCATCGCTGACATGGCAGTCGACATAGAGGACCGGATCGAGCCGTTGCAGCAGCGCGATCATCGCGCGGGTTTCGGGCGCATCCGCCTTGGCATAATCGCGATTGAGGTTGATGTTGCGGGCGTTGACGGCGAGGCCTTTCTCGCGCGGCCCGCGCAGCGCCGGGAAGTTCCAGCGGCTCTTCGCTTCGTGTCCGTCGATATTGTAGATCGGTACGAACACCAGATCGACCTGGTCCAGCAGCGACTCCTTCCCGCGCAGGGCGATGTCGCGCAGCAGCATCAGCCCTGCGTCCTTCCCGTCGATCTCGCCGGCATGAATACCGGCCTGGACGAGGACCACGGGTTTGCGCGAACCGCCCTTGCTTGCACGCACCATGAGCATATCGCGCCCCTGACCCGTACGCCCGAACGTCTCGATCGAAACAAGCGGTGAGGCGGCATCGAGCCGCTCCAGCCAGGCGCGGGTCTGGTCATAGCTTGGCGACGTCGCAAAGCCGGTGCGTTCCGCCGGCGTAATCCAAGGATCGTCCTTGGCGACGATCAGCCGCTCGCTCGTCCCCGACCAGCGAGATGCCGGCGGCAGGACGGACGCGGGAAGTTCGGGACTCTGCGACGCCTGCTGCGCCTGCACGACGGGCGCGGCCAGGACGGCGAAAATGATCGACAGGAAGGATGGCAAGCGCATGGTGATCTCGATTCAGAAGCTCGTGCGCAGGCCGATCGTCGCGGTGCGCGGCGCGCCCGGCTGAACCCAGACGGGCGAGTAGCTGTTGGCATACCAATGTTCATCGAACAGGTTGGTGACGGAACCGAACAGCTGCACCCCGTCGATGATGTCGAGTTGGCCGAAAACGCGGAAAAGCGTGTGTGACGGCAGCGTGAAATCGGTGCCCGTCTCGCCGTTGCGCTTCCCGACATATTGCAGACCTGCTCCGAGTAGCGCGCCGTGTCCTTTAAGGCTGAAGCGCTTCACCGCCTGCATGTTCACGTTATGCTTGGGGATGTTGATGAGCGGGTCGCCCGGCTCGATCTGGAACGAGAAATTCGTATCCAGCACGCGCGATCGTGCCTCGGCATGCGTGTAGGCATAGCTGAGGAGCACGTCGACGCCCCCAGGAAGACGGCCGTTGAGATCCGCTTCGATGCCCCGGCTCCGCGCCTTGCCGATCGCAACGGAGAAACCGGGGTTGAGCGGATCGGTCGCGAGAACGTTGGTTTTCGTAAGCTGATACGCCGCCAGAGTGCCGGTCAGCTTGCCGCCCAGCGCCGTCAGCTTCACGCCCGCTTCGATCGACCTGCTCGTCTCGGGGTCGAACACGTTGCCACCGGCGTCTGCACCGATATTGGCGCGGTAGCCTTCGCCGTACGCGGCATAGAGCGAGACGGGTGTGCTCACCGCGTAGACGATGCCGGCCTGTGGGCTGAGGCGGCTACGCCTGCGTCGACCGAGCACGGAGGTTAGACGATTGTCCACCCGCAGCAGAAAATCGTCGTACCGCCCGCCAACGCGGATCTGCAGCCGGTCCGTCAGGCTGATCTGGTCCTGCAGATAGGCGCCCATCGTGCGCTGGATATCCAGACGGTTGGTGATCGGCGCGGTTACGGGCGGAGGGTATCGGCCATAGACCGGGTTCTGGAGGTCGAGCACATAGCCCGCCTGATCCGTCGTGTTCGCGGTCACGACGGGCCCGCGATACCGGGTGAAAAGCTGGTCGGTGTCGAAATAATCGAAATCGCCACCCAGCAGGATACGGTGACGCAGCGTGCCGGTGCGGAACTCACCCGCAAGCTCGGCACGCAGTACGCTGTGCTCGGAGGTGTAGCGACGCGAGCGACGCTGGCGCGACAGCGACCGGCCGTCCACGTAGAGCTTCTGGCGCGAGCGAAGCGTTTCGGCGTCGGAGGACAAGCTCGTCAGGAGCGTGTCGCGGTGGCTGGCGCCGACCGACAGACTCCAGCGGTCGCTGAAGTCGTGTTGCAGGCGCAGTTGGTGACCCGTGGCGCGCGCCACGGTGTCACCATCGCTCGGCTCGCCCAGGAACCGCGAGCGTGGCACCGTGTCGAAATTGTTGTTCAGAACGACGATCCCGCGATCGAATGGCACTTCGACCCGTGTCCACTCGAAGTCGTAGGTCAGGCGCGTCGCGTCGCCCAGCTTCAGGCCGATCGACGGCAGGAACCCCCAGCGCTTCTGCTGCACGGTATCACGGAAACTATCCCCGCTCTCGGCGTAGCCGATAAGCCGCGCAGACAGCGTATCGGTGAGCGACACGTTCGCATCGCCCTCGGCGCGAACCGTGTCGAAGCTGCCATATTGGAGCGATGCGGTGCCGAAGGTGCGGCCGAGTTCGGCCTGTTTCGTTACCAGGTTGATCGAGCCGCCCGGTTCTCCCCGTCCGAGCACCGCGGCGGCCGGGCCCTTCAAGACTTCGATTCGCTCGATCCCCGCCACGTCGCGCTGGCCGCTGAAGCCACGCCCGGCATTGAAGCCGTTGACGAGATAGCCGCTGGGCAGGTTCTCATCGCCGGCAAATCCGCGGACGGCAAAACTGTCCCACAGGCCGCCCAACGTGTTCTGCCGCACGACCGACGCATTCAGGTCCAGCGCGTCGGTCAGCCGTAACAGGGTGTTCTGTTCGAGCACCTTGGCGTCGATCGTTGCGATCGCTTGCGGGATCTCACGCAGCGCGAAGTTGCCGCGATACGGCTGGCGCACGCCGGTAACCGTAATTTCCTCACGCTCGCGATCGGCGCGCGTATCGTCGTCCGACTGGGCGAGCGCCGGCGTGCAGGTCAGCATGATGGCAATGGGAAAGGCACCAGCCTTCGAGGCGGTACGCATGGACTGGCGTAAAATGATGATCCCCCTTCGGCAGTTAAGCAGGGGCGCCACCCGTGCGTCCCGTCGCGAGCGCCTATGGAGGATATGATGTAACATCGTCAATGATATCTTGTTACATTTAAATGCCGTGTATTACGGATAGAGTGAACGCTCGAACCTCGTGCGGTCACTCGATCCGCAAACCCTCGGTCAGGGTCTTGAGGAGCGCGTCGACCTTTGGGGTGAGCTGGCGGCTCCTTCTCCAAACAAGGTGCAGCGGCAAGCCGACGGTCGCCAGTTCCGGCAGGATCTCGACGAGTTCGCCGCGGTCGAGTTCGTCCTTGATCAGCCATGTCGCGAGTTGGGCGATTCCGAACCCTGCCTTCACGGCGCCGACCTGCGCCTCGGCGCTGCCCAGGACGATGCGGGCCTCCACCGGGTACCCTTCGACTTGCCCGCCTTCGCGGGCAAACCGCCAGTTGATGGTGCTGCCATCGCCGCGGCCGTAGCCGATGCAGTCGAACTCGCCGAGCGCATCGGCGCTGGCGGGCGTTCCGCGGCGGTCGAGATAGGCGGGGGCGGCGCAGACGATGACGCGTTCGCTGCCGAGATAGCGGTGACCGAGATTGTCCGGCCAGGGCTCCGACGCGCCGATCCGGATCGCGACGTCGACGCCCTCCTCGACGATATCGATCTTGCGGTCGGTGAAGGTGATGCTCGGGCGCAGGTTCGGGTGGCGTTCGGCAAAGGCGAGCAGCAGCGGCATCGCCTGCATCCGCCCGAACGCGATCGGCACGTCGACCTTCAGCCGCCCGACGATCTCCGAGCGATGCGCCGCCAACACCGCTTCGGCATCGGCCAGGTCCCCGAGCACGCGGACGCACGTCTCGTAGAACGCCGCGCCGACGTCGGTCAGCGTCAGGCGGCGCGTGGTACGTTCGAACAGCCGGCTGCCGAGCCGCGCCTCGAGCCGCGCGACGCTCTTGCTGACCGCGGAATTGGTCAGGTTCAGACGCACGCCGGCCGCAGTGAAACTGCCGGCGTCAGCGGTGCAGACAAAGGCTTCGATACCCTTGAGGCGTTCGGACGGGATCATGGCTGACTATCCATTGTGGAATTATTGTCGCGCCATGCACGAATTAATGCCGCACGACGCGTGTTTTCGTCGCGCGTAGAGAGGCCGCCATTCAGGAGCCTTGCCAATGTCGTCCCCCAGCCAACCGATCCACGCCGCACCATCCGGCACGAAGTCCGCTGGCCACGGTCTCGCCGTGCTGTTGCTGGCGATCTCGGCGTTCGTGATCGTCACGACCGAGTTCATCATCGTCGGGCTGTTGCCGAGCCTCGCGCGCGATCTCGACATCTCGATCACGGTCGCGGGGCAGCTCGTGACGCTGTTCGCGTTCACGGTGATGCTCGCCGGACCGTTCCTGACCGCGATGCTGTCGCATTTCGAGCGCAAGCGGCTGTTCGTCGTGATCCTCGTGATCTTCGCCGCCGCCAATGCGCTCGCGGCGGCGGCGCCGGACATCTGGGTGCTTGGCCTTGCGCGGTTCCTGCCGGCCCTCGCGCTCCCCGTGTTCTGGGGCACGGCAAGCGAGACCGCGGGTGAACTGGCGGGACCTGAGAAAGCGGGCAAGGCCGTCGCCAACGTCTATCTCGGGATTTCCGGCGCTATGGTGCTCGGCATTCCGCTCGGCACGCTCGCATCGACTGCGTTCGGCTGGCGCGGGACGTTCTGGGGGCTGTCGGGGCTGTCGCTGCTGATGGCGGTACTGCTGCTCGTCGTGATGCCGACGCTGGCACGCCCCCCGCGCGTCAGGCTGGCCGAACAGGCGCGGATCCTCAAGGACCCGTATTTCCTCGGCAACGTCGTGCTGTCCGTGATCGTGTTCACCGCGATGTTCACCGCCTACACCTATCTCGCCGATACGCTCGAGCAGATCGCGCACATCCCGGCAGGGCAGGTCGGCTGGTGGCTGATGGGCTTCGGCATCGTCGGTCTCGCCGGCAACTGGCTCGGCGGGCAGTTCGTCGGTCGCGGGCCGCTGATGGTGACGGCGATCACGTCGCTGGTGCTCGCGATCGGCATGGCCGCGACGACGCTGGTCGCGGGCTCGCACGTCTGGCTGGTGGTCGCGCTCGCCATCTGGGGCATCGCCAACACCGCGCTCTACCCGATCTGTCAGGTGCGCGTGATGCAGTCGGCGAGCCATGCACAGGCACTGGCCGGCACGCTGAACGTCTCGATGGCCAATGCCGGGATCGGGCTTGGCGCGATCATCGGCGGGTCGGTGATCCAGCATATGGGCCTCGGCGCGGTCGGCTATGTCGCCGCCGCGATCGCAATCCTCGCGGTGCTGGTCACGCCGGTGGTGAACCGGTTGAGGAGCGCGCAGTGATGAAGGCGCTGACCCCGGACCTAGCCGAACATCCCGCCTATGCGCGCGTGTTCCAGCCCGGCCGGCTGACGCTGGGGTTCATCGCCCCGCTCGAAGCCTATCCGAACGCGCCATGGCCGACGCTTAAGGATCATGCGGCACTGGCGCGGAAAGTCGACGCGCTCGACTTCGCGGCGATCTGGCTGCGCGACGTACCGTTCTACGATCCGAGCTTCGGCGATGTCGGGCAGATCCTCGATCCGATGGTCTATGCCGGCTGGCTCGCGGCGCAGACCACGCGCATCGCGATCGGTACGGCGGGGATCGTCCTGCCGCTGCGCGATCCGCTGATCGTTGCCAAGCAGGCGGCGAGCGTCGACCAGTTGGCGGGCGGGCGGTTCCTGCTTGGCCTTTCGACTGGCGACCGCCCGTCCGAGTTCGCGGCGTTCGACAGCGACCTCGGCAACCGTCCCGATCGCTACCGCGATGCGATCGACGTCATTCGCGCGGCGACCGAGCAGTCGTTCGCCCGCCACGCCTCACGCCACTACGGCACGCTCGACGGCACGATCGACCTGGTACCGAAGCCGGTCGGACCGCGGCTGCCGATCCTCGCAATCGGGCGCGCGGGACAGACGCTGGAGTGGCTCGGCGAGAACACCGACGGGTGGATCTGGCATCTGAGCGACCCTCGGCGGTTGCCCGATGTGCTCACGCGCTGGCGGGCGGCAACGGCCGGCGGGGCTTACAAGCCATACGGCTATGGCGCGATGTTCGACCTGCTGGCCGACCCCGATGCACCCCTGGCGTATGCCGCGGGCGGGATCAGGAGCGGCCGCAACGCGCTGATCGAGCTCTGGAAACGCCAGCGCGACGAGGGTGTCGCGCATGTCGCGCTCAACCCCAAGCCCTCCCGGCGCCCGTTCGCGGACGTCGCCGACGAACTCGCAACGTATGTCCTGCCGCATTTCCCGACCGACGCGCGTTGAACCCCCTCACCGACAGGATCACCCCCATGCCCAAAGCCTCGACCACCACCGACTATGCGACGCGCGACGATAGCATCGCGACCAACAGCTACACGACGGTGCTGCGCCGTCCCCGCGTGCCGCACGACGTGTTCGCGACCTATTGGCGCGACGTCCACGGCCCGTTGTGCTCGCGCATCCCGGGTCTCGCCTGGTACGTCCAGAACCATCTGAACCGCGAGCAGGACGCGCATCTCTGGCCGGCGATCGACGGGATCACGCCGTTCGCGGACTATGAACTCGACGGCGGGGTCGAGATCGGTTTCGCGTCGAAGGCTGACCAGGACATCTTCAACGCAGCGAGCCACATCCTGTTCGCCGACGAGCAGAACATGTTCGCCGCCACCGTCGCCTATGCGCTGCCCGACGGATCGCGCACGCTGATCGACCGCATCGCCGACCCGATCCCCAATGGCGACGACGGCTTCGACCGCATCCACGTCCACTTCGGCGCGGCGGGCAACGACGCCGAGACGTTCGGCACCTTCATGACCGAATTCGCCGAGACTCTCGCTGCCGACCAGGCGGTGCTGAAGCTTCGGCTGCACCTGCCGGACCGGTACGACAACGCCGAGCCCGCGCCCCCAGCGCCCAACGTCGATCACCTCGTACCTGACGAGCGTGCGTTGATCGCGATCATCGAGCTGGCGTTCGAAAGCCCACTGACACGCCGCGCGTTCTTCGAGTCCGACACCTTCAAGGCAACGCAGCCCGCGCAAAAGGCGCACATCGCACATGTCTCGGCATTCGCGGTCAGCGGCGTCTACACCTACGTTCGCGACAAGCAGCTTACCACCGCAGGCTTGCGCGGGAGCCGTCAGGCGCAGTTGATCGAGCGGCTCGGCGCCAACAATCAGATCGCAGCCGACGTGCGCGAGTTGATGCGGACGGGTTCGGTCAGCTGAGCATTCGGCACGGTCGAATAGTCCGGGGCGGGATGGCTGCGATCTATATCGTGGGGCAATCCCGCCGGCACCGGCTGCCTTCGGTGAAGTACGGTGAGCTCAGAGCGGAGAGATCGGACGCCGTATACGCGCCGATGCAAAGCAGGTGAGCCCCTCCAGCTAGGCATCGTGAGCACGATACTCTTTCTGCAAACACGGTCCTGAACTTCTCGAAGGGTGATCGCGTAAACCACCGATCGATCGTCGCACACGCATCGTCACGATCACGCGAGCATCGGTAGCAGTACTGGTAATCCGCTGCTCGTCACGACCTGACGATGCGCGCGGCGTAGCAGCCTGGCTTTGCATAATGCGCGTGCAGATAGGCCGTTTCCCGGTTCGCGAAAAAGCGTGCGATCAGAGCCGCCAGCTCGGTACCCTCCGCAAGGTCTGCGTCGATCATGGCGCCCGATGCGTCGAACGCGCGCAGCGAGATCGTCCGGATGCGAAGCACGTCGGGGATGGTGTCGATCAGGTCCGACGCGTGCTCGGCGCCTTCGCGGATGTAGATCGCATGGCGTGACCGGTAGGGAGTATCTGCTGGCTGATGCTCGAAGTTGAGGAGGATCGCCGTCTCGCCGATGTCGAGATCGCGCATTTCGATGCGATCGGGAAAGCCGGGCTTGGCGTCGACGACGTGGCGCTGGGCGCCAAGGCGCGTCAACGCGGCGTCGGAGAGCCCGAACAGGTGACTGAACTGGCTGGGGTCGAGACCCTGGATACGGAACGCCATATGCTTTGATCCTGCTGTTGAGGCAGCCTGCTCGCAGAACCGGAGCGTCGCCGCATCCCGAACCTTGCGGCTGAACTGGTGGCCGCCGTGCTCAAATCCGTGCAGCGGACGGAAAGCCGTGCCGCCGGGCAGTCAGGACGATAACCAGGCACGGTACCAGGAGGATACACAGGCTCCACGGCAACACGCCGGCACCGCGCGTCTCGAGCAGATACCCGCCGATGAGCCCGCCGCCAGCGATTGCGATGTTCCAGGCGGTGACGATCATCGACTGTGCGACGTCGGCGGCCGTGCCCGCGGCATGGGTCGACGCCGTCTGGAACAGCGTGGCCGCGCCGCCGAATGCAAGGCCCCAGACGAGCACCCCAGCATAGATCGCCGGTGCAGCGGTGCCGACGCCGAGCAGGATTGCACCGCCAAGGAAGATCATGACGCTGGCGATGCTGAGCCCGCGCAGCCAGCGGTCGATCCGTACGCCGACCACCCAGATGCCGCCGAACGCGGCGATACCGAACGCGAGCAAGATCCGGTCGACCTGACCGGCCAGTCCTGCGCCTTGAAGATAGGACGCGATGTAGGTGTAGAGGATGTTGTGCGCGAGTACGAAGGTCAGCGTGACGAACAGGATCGGGCGGATACCCGGCATCGTCAACACGCGACGCAAGGAGGCACGGTCGCCACCGGTCTCGCCAGCGAAGTCGGGGACTTTCCATAGTGTCCATCCGATCAGCGCCACGCTGAGCGCGGTCATGATGCCGAAGCTGACCCGCCATCCGACCGTACCGCCGAGGAACGTCCCCGCGGGCACGCCAAGCGACAGAGCGATCGGCGTGCCCACCATCGCGACCGCGATCGCGCGGCCGGCCTGATGCGGCGCGACCATGCGCGTGGCGTAGCCGGCGAGCAGTGCCCAGAGCAGCCCAGCCGAGACGCCCGCCAGGAAGCGCGCACCCATGATGACCGCATAATCGCTCGATACCGCGGTGATCGTGTTGACCACCGCAAAGCCGGTGATCGCGCCGAGCAGCAACGGTCGCCGCCGCATCGACCGGGTCGCAGCAGTCAGCGGAATCGCCGCCATGAGCGAGCCGATCGCGTAGATCGTCACGAGCTGACCGGTCATCGCCTGGGTTACGTGCAGATCCCGGCTGATCTCCCGGAGGAGCCCGGCGGGAAGGGCTTCGGTGAGGATCGTAATGAACCCCGCGGTCGCGAGCGCGAGCAGGCCGGACAACGGGAACGGGGTTGGCCTAGCCCCACGGTCCGAAATGCTGACGGTGAGGGCTTCGGGCATGCAATTCTCCCGACGTCGCATTGCGCGGCGTCGCCGTCCCGCCTAGCGCGGATGGCATCGGGGAAAATCAGGCATGGACGATCGACAGAGCGGACTAACATTCCGTAATGATCTGCGCTGATGGACAAGCTTGGAGCGCTGCGCGCTTTCGTCCAGGCAGCCGAAACACGCAGTTTCGTCGAAGCCGGGCGACAGCTCGGGCTGTCCGCATCGGCGATCGGCAAGGCGATTGCGCGGCTGGAAGAGGGGCTCGCGATCCGCCTGTTTCACCGCAACACGCGGGGCATGGCGCTGACCGAGGAGGGCGCGGCGTACCTCGATCGATGCCGCAAGATCCTGTCCGATCTCGATGATGCCGAAGCGGGGCTGCGGGCGGGTGCGACCAGCCCCAGCGGGATGCTGCGCGTCAGCCTGCCGATCGTCGGCATGTTGCTGATGCCCGCGATCTCCAGCTTCATGACCGCCTATCCCGACATTCGCCTCGACATCGACTTCACCGAGCGACTGGTCGACGTGATCGAGGAAGGGTTCGACGTGGTCATCCGCACCGGCGAGGGCGGCGACAGCCGGCTGATGAGCCGCAGGATCGGCGGCTTTCGCCACGCGATCGTCGCGTCGCCCGCTTATCTTGCGCGTCGCGGAACGCCGGTACTGCCTGCCGATCTGACCGCGCATGCCTGCCTGCTGCACCGCTATCCGAATACGGGTAAATTCGAGCGCTGGCCGATCGAGATCGACGGCATGGCGGTGGACCCACCGCTGGCGGTCCGTGCATCGGCCAGCACGATCGAGCCGCTGGTCGATATGGCGGAGGCCGGTTTCGGGATCGCCTGTCTGCCAGACTTCGCGGTGTCGCGCGCGGTCGAGACCGGCACGTTGACGACGGTGCTGGATCGCTACGTCGGCACGCGCGGCGTGTTCAAGGCGCTATGGCCGTCGAGCCGCCACGTTGCGCCGAAGGTCCGGGTGTTCGTCGATCACATGGCGGACAACCTGTTCCGTCAGGGGTGAGCGAGATCGTTGGCGGATGGCGTGTCGACAGGCCTCGCCCAGAAACGCGAACAGCGCTTCGTCGTCACACATCGACACGTTGAACCTCACATAATCGCTCCAACCGCCACTGGTGCTGAACACGTTGCCAGGCGCGAGCACGATATTTTGCGCCAACGCGGCACGGGCTAGCGCGACCGCGTCCATCCCGTCCGGGAGTTGCGCCCAGAGAAAGATCCCGGCGTCGGGCTCGATCCACGGTTCGATTCCGACCGCGCGGAGTCGCTTCGCCGTTCGCGCCATCGCGCGTGAGAGCCGGGCACGGACCGTCTCGATATGGCGGCGATAGCTGCCGTCGGTCAGAACGCCGTGCAGCAGGTCCGCCGAGAGCGGGTTGCCCGACATCGACGTCGCGATGCGGAGGTCGGCAAGCGCCTCGATCCAGTCGGGGCGGGCGACGATATGCCCGCAACGTACGGCGGCGGAGAGCGATTTGGAGAAGCTGCCGATCCGGATCACGCGATCGAGCCCGTCGAATGCCGCGAGCCGCGGCGCGACGATGTGCTCGAAATCGGCGAAGATGTCGTCCTCGACGACGACCAGGTCATGCGCTTCTGCGAGCTTCAGCAGCTTGTGCGCGGTCGCCGCCGCCAGCGTGGCGCCGGTCGGGTTATGGACAGCGGAATTGGTCAGGTAGAAGCGCGGGCGGTGCTCCGCGAGCGCGGCTGCGAACGCCGCAACGTCCGGCCCGGTCGGCGTCATCGGGACGCCAACCACCTTGACGCGGTGCGCGCGCAGCAGGGCGAGAAAGTTGAAATAGCACGGATCGTCGACCAGCACGGTGTCGCCGGGTTCGAGCAGGAAGCGGCAGACGAGATCGAGCGCATGCGTGCTGCTGTCTGTCAGCAGGATCTGGTCGGGCGCGGCGTCGATGCCCTGTGCGGCGAGCCGTCTGGCGAGCAGCGCGCGCAACGGTAGCGATCCCTGCGGCGAGGCGTAGCCGGTCAGCGCGCCATCGCGCGTACCCCGTGCGGCGGCGCGCAGCCCCTTGCGGATCGCATCGCCCGCGAGCCAGTCGTCGGGCAGCCAGCCGCATCCAGGCATCAGTCGCTTGCCACCTTCGCTTGACGACTGGTTGGCAAGCGACTGGCGCAGCATCCACAGCGGATCGACCTCGCGCTCGACCGCGCTACCGAGCCGGTCGAGCGCGAGCGGCGCGAGCGGCGAGGCTACGTAGAACCCCGAACCCGGCCGCGACCGGATCGTGCCATCTGCGGCCAGCCGGTCATACGCCTCGACCACGGTGGATTTGGAGAACCCGATCGTCTCGGCCATCGCACGCACGGAGGGCAGGCGCGCGCCGGGCGTCAACGTGCGCCGTTCGATCCGATCGCGGATGACGTGCATGACCTGTCCGGTCCGCGTGTCGTGCATGTTCGTTGCCATCGTACCGTTCTCTCGACCAATACAGTTTGGCCCGATCGTACGCATCCGTCCCTGTAATGGCCAGCCGCAATTCGCCATCGGTCATCGCACAGGAGGCTATCATGAAGACTATCGTTCCCGTTGCATCGATCCTTGCCGCGCTGTCCACGCCGGGGATGGCGCAGGAGGTGAAAATCGGTCCCGCCCGCTACGCCGTCGCGGTGGCGCGTGCCGATGTGTCGGCGACCACGCCCGCGTCGGCGCGTCGTGCGCTGAATCGTATCGGTCGTGCGGCGACCGCAGCATGCGGCGGTGCCGGTGGCAGTCTGCGCGAAGTGACCAGGGCAGTCGAAGCCACTGGCTGCTGGCGCGACGCGGTCGACGGCGCGGTCCGTGCGATCGATGCGCCGCTGCTGTCGCAGGTTTGGCAAGACCACCACGTATCGGAGAACCGCTCATGACAAGACCTTTCAAGCTCGTCGACGTGTTCGGCACCGATCCGTTCACCGGCAATCCGCTCGCCGTCATCGCCGATGCCGAAGGGCTTTCCGCGGACGAGATGCAGCGGATCACGCGCTGGCTCAATCTGTCGGAAACCACCTTCCTGTTGCCGCCGACCGACCCGCTCGCCGACTACCGCGTCCGTATCTTCACGCTCGCACGCGAACTACCGTTCGCGGGACATCCGACGCTCGGCACGTGCCATGCGTGGCTGGAGGCAGGGGGTGTTCCGAAACGCGACGGCATGGTCGTGCAGGAATGCGGCGTCGGTCTGGTCGATGTCCGTCGCGACGGCGATCGGCTCGCGTTCGCCGCGCCACCGCTGATCCGGAGCGGCGCACCGACCGAGACGGAGATCGCCGAAGTGGCCGACCTGTTGCGGATCGACCGGGCCGCGGTCGTGGATGCGCAATGGGTCGACAACGGTCCGGGCTGGATCGCGGTCATGCTTGCTTCGGCTGCTGAGGTGCTGGCGGTCGATCATGCGCGCCATCACACCCGTCGTATCGACATCGGTATCGTCGGCCCGCACCCGGCCGGCAGCGATGTCGCGTTCGAGATCCGCGCGATCTTCAGCGACGCGCACGGCGCGCTGATCGAGGACCCGGTCTGCGGCAGCCTGAACGCCTCAGTCGGGCAATGGCTGTTCGCCAGTGGTCGTGCGAACGGTCGCTACGTCGCCGCGCAGGGATCGTGCATCGGTCGCGATGGACGGGTGAGCGTCTCGCAGGACGAGAACGGACAGGTCTGGGTAGGCGGCCGGACGATGACGATGTTCGACGGACAGCGCCGAGAGTAGCGGTCAACGCCGACCGCGATGGAGCTGGCAGGTTCCGCCTCGTCCTCTCGGAGCATGATGCTTCTCCGTTAACGGTAGTCGCCGAGGGTGTCGGAACACCCTCGGCGATCGTCAGCGGCTTCGATAGTCATTGTCGCGCTAGCAAAGCGTGCTCACCCGCATTTGCTGTAACCGCACTGATAGCAGGTCAGGCATCCCTCGAGCATGTGCGCGGTGTGGCGCTTGCAGCTTGGGCATTGTTCGCCGGTCGCCTCCAGCGCGAGCGCTGGTTCGGGCTCCGAATGCTGGCGCAGGATGCGGCCGATCAGGGCGATCAGGCTGGGGGCGTAGCTACCCTTGGTTTCGTGATCGAGACGTACGAGCGCGCCACCCTTGGGGGAATGGACGCGTTCCAGCTCCTCGAACAGGAAGGTCGCATCGCCGCGCCGGCACGCCGCCGACAACGTCCGGGTAAGCGCCGCCATCGTCTCGAAATTCTCGACCGAGCTGGTCGAGATGAAGATTTCGAAGGGCACGCGGCGACCGTCGGGATGCACATAGTCGTTGATGGTCAGGTAGTAATTCTCGCCATCGATCGGCCACTTGATCTTCACCGTCTTGCCGCTCAGCACCTGCGGGCGGGTCAGTACGTCGGACGTCGAGGCCGTCGGCGGCGCGACGACCGGTTCGGCTTCGATCGAGTCGCTCTTCACCGACAGCACGGACCCGCGAATGCCGCTCGGGCGATAGGTCGTACAGCCTTTCATGCCTTCGCGATATGCGGTCAGATAGACCTCGCGGAACGCCTCGTACGGCATGTCGGCAGGGCAGTTGATGGTCTTCGAGATCGCCGCATCGACCCACGCCTGTGCCGCGGCGGCGACAGCGATGTGATCGTCGACCGACAGTTCGAGCGCGGTGACCATATAGTCGGGCAGCGCGGCGGCAGGGTCGAAGCCCGGCATCCGGCTGTAGAGGTACCAGCCGTAATCCTGCACCTCGAAGCGTTCGAGCGTCTGGTCGGTCGCGGTCTGTTCGATCACGACGGCGCGATCGTAATGCCAGCTGAAGGTCGGCTCGACCCCCGAACTGACGTTGCCGTAAAAGATCGACGTCGTGCCGGTCGGCGCCAGTGTGAGCAGCACGCCGTTGCGGATACCGTAGGTGCGGATGTCGGCGACGAGGTCGGCCGGCAGCTTGGTCAGGAACGGCGCGCGGGCGAACGCTTCGGTGTCGTAGGCCGGGAAGGTGCCACGTTCGCGCGCGAGCGCCACCGACGTGCGGTAGGCTTCGATTGCGATCGCCTTGCCGATCTCCTCGACCAGCGCAGCCGCCGTACGGCCATAGCGCACGCGCATCTGCTGCAGCAGATTGCCGAGGCCGGTATAGCCGAGGCCGATGCGACGCTTGGCAAGTGCCTCGGCGCGCTGTTCGGGAGTCGGGAAGGGCGACGTGTCGAGAACGTTGTCGAGGAACCGGACGCCGACCTGGACCGCGCTACGCAGCCTGTCCCAGTCTACCGCCGCGTCGGGCGTGAACGGATTCAGCACCATGTTGGCAAGGTTCACATGGCCGAGGTCGCAGTCGCCATTGGGCGGCAGAGGCTGCTCGCCGCACGGGTTGGTCGCGGCGATCGTCTCGCAATAGTTCAGGTTGTTCAGCCGGTTGACGCGATCGATGAAGATTACGCCGGGCTCGGCATAGTCATAGGTCGTGCGCGTGATCAGGTCGAACAGCTCGGCGGCGGGCAGCCGGCGATAGACGTACCAGGGACGGCCGTCCTTTTCGCCGACCGCGACATGCTCGCCGTCCGCACGCGGCACGTGGAAGCCCAGGTCCCAGTCCGCGCCCGCCTCCAGTGCCGCCATGAAATCGTCCGTTACCGTCACGGACACGTTGAAGTTCTTGAGAAAATCCTTGCGCGTCTTGGCCGAAATGAACGCCAGCACATCGGGATGCCAGACCGGCAGCACGCCCATCATCGCGCCGCGCCGCGATCCACTCGACCGGATCGTGACGCACATCCCGTCCCACATCGCCATGAACGGGATCACGCCCGACGAGATCGATCCGGTGCGGCCCACGACCGCGCCGTCGGGGCGCAGCGTGCCGAAATCCATGCCGATGCCGCCGCCCTGCTGCTGCGTGAACGCCGCGACGTTGAGCGCGGGCATGATCCCCACGCCGGGCAGGCCGGGTTCGCTGTCCATCGAATCCTGGATCGTCGGGCTGACGAAGCAGTTGATCCACGTGACGCGCTTGGTCGTGCCGGCGCCGGCGAAGATACGGCCGCCCGGTACCCAGTCACGGGCTTCCAGTGCTGCAAGCGCCTTCGCCGCCTGTGCGGCATCGTCGTTCGCATAGACGCCGCCGACGACGCGCGCGAACGTTTCGGACGGCGTCGCCTCGCTCCCGTGGCGGTACTTCTCGCGCCAGATATGGACGGTAACGGGCTGATCGAGCGGACCCATGGCGGTGTCGGAAGTCATAGACGAACCTTCGGTAATCAGACGGGCCAGCGTTCGACATACCCTCTCGTGGGGACGGAAATGGCCTCTGCCAATATATGGGTCCAAAAATCGCTGAACGCAACATCTGGTGTGCCTCGCCTGCTTAAAACGCCACAGCTATGGGTTAGTCTGTTGAAGACACTGGCTTGTTCACTCGCCTGATCCAGTCGGCGAGGGGCCGGCATCAAACCGCGAAACCGGCCGCTCGAAACCCGCTTAGTCCTCGGGTCGGCAACACGGCGGGATACGGTCTGTCCTTGCTGCCAAAATGATAATAAAGCGTCCACCGAAACGTTGCGGCAGCCGCGACGATCGTGTCGACGTATGCGTCGGCAAACCTTGTCGGCGAATCTACCGTCGCGACCATGATGAGCCCGCGGCGGTTACGATCGCCAAAACCGGCTCGCACGGCAAGGTTTCGGCGGTTCCGGCCGACGGGGGAGGCAGTTTCACAGGCGCAACCCCAGTCTGGCTCGCCAGCTTCACTACGCAAGGTATCGCATCATGACCGGCAACAAAATCCAGATCGTCATCGTCGGCGGCGGTGCCGCAGGGCTCGAACTCGCGACCCGTCTGGGTGCACGCTATGGACGCAAGCGTCACGACATCATCGTCGTCGATCGCAGTCGGACGCACATCTGGAAGCCGCTGCTGCACGAGGTCGCGACGGGGTCGCTCGACGCCAACATGGACGAGGTCGGTTATCGCAGCCATTGCCACCGCTGGGGCTACCGGTTCTTCTATGGCGCGCTCGCGGCGATCGACCGCGCCGCACGCCAGGTCCATCTCGCGCCGGTACACGACGAGGACGGTCGCGAAGTGATCGCCGCGCACTCGATCCGCTACGACTATCTCGTGCTGGCCTATGGCTCGGTCACCAACGATTTCGGTACGCCTGGCGTTGCCGAGAATTGCACGTTCCTCGACAGCCGCGCGCAGGCGGATCGATTCCGCGATCGCCTGCTCGACCAGTGCCTGCGCGTCTCGCGGATGCTGACCACCGATCCCGCCAGCAACGCGCGTGTCCGCGTCGCGATCGTCGGTGGCGGCGCGACCGGTGTCGAACTCTCCGCCGAACTCTTCAATGCCGCCGCGGCGCTAGGCTATTACGGGCTGGAAGTCTTCGATGGCAGCCGACTCGAAGTATCGTTGATCGAGGCTGGCCCGCGCATCCTCCCGGCGTTGCCCGAGCGCCTTGCCCAAGCGGCGCATCGGGAGTTGGAGGCGCTCGGCGTACGCGTACTGACCAACACGCCGGTCACGGCATCGGATCGAAACGGTATGACGATCGGGACCGGCGAGCGGATCGACGCCGATCTCCAGGTCTGGGCGGCGGGGGTCAAGGCGGCGGCCATCCCAGGCGGACTGGACGATCTCGAACTGTCGCGGAGCGGCCAGATCGTGGTGACGCCCACTTTGCAGACGGCGATCGACGAGCGCGTGTTCGCGATGGGAGACTGCGCGTCCTGCCTGCTGCCCGGTCGGGACCGGCCGGTACCGCCCCGTGCGCAGGCCGCGCACCAGATGGCATCCGCGGTGTTCGACAACCTCAACCGTCTCATGGATGGCAAGCCGACGCGGCCCTTCGTCTACAAGGATCATGGCTCGCTGGTGTCGCTCAGCCGCTTCTCGACGGTCGGCACGCTGATGGGCAACCTCGTCGGCGGCAAGCTCGCGATTGAGGGACGCCTTGCGCGGTTCGTGTATCTGTCGTTGTATCGGATGCATCTCATCGCGATCCACGGCTGGCTGAAAGGGAGCGCGCTGATCATGGTCGGCCATGTCAACAAGATCGTCCGCCCCCGGCTGAAGCTGCATTGATCGCAAATATCGCAAAGCGCCGTCAGCTGGATCGGCTCGACCGGTAACGTCCGGGATGTTTCCGACGACATACGGCTTTCGCACTAGTGCTCGCTTGAGCCGCGACCTTCTGGCGAACCGGTGTGGCCGATCGTGCAGGCCCGTTCACAGGTTCGGGCCGGGGTGACGAAGGCGCCGGCGTCATCTAGGTCGATGCGATGGTTGGCCTACTCGATCGCTTGATGCCCGCAAAGCGCTGGACCCCGTCGCGCTATAGCGCCTTGCTGCGCACACGGGGGCCGAGGTCGGTGCAATTCCGTACGCGTGCCGCCATCCTGACGGGCGCCATCCTCGTCGGCGTGCTCGCGACACTGTTCGCCGAGGCGGCAGACAGGGCGGCGCTCGTGTTTGGTGGGTACGCGCAGCGGTGGCACTGGTTGCCGCTTCTGACGACGCCGCTGGGTTTCATGGCACTGGTGTGGCTGACGCGGCGCTACGCGCCGTTTGCGCGGGGATCGGGTATCCCCCAGGTTATCGCCGCTCAGGCTGATCCCGACGCGGCAACGCACAGCCTGATATCGCCGGGGACGGTCGGTGCGAAGGCCGTGCTGACGATCGGCGCGGTGCTAAGCGGTGCGTCGGTTGGGCGCGAGGGGCCGACCGTTCAGATCGCTGCGGCGGTGATGGGCCTGACGCATCGCCTGGTCCGCGTGCCGCTGCGGGGCGGGGTGGTGATTGCTGGCGGCGCAGCGGGCGTCGCGGCGGCGTTCAACACGCCGCTGGCAGGGCTGATGTTCGCGATCGAGGAACTGGCGTCGGCGTATGAGCAACGCGTGACGCTACTGGTGCTCGCTGCCATCGTGATCGCAGGGATGGTCGCGCAGTCAGTGCAGGGAGACTATATCTACTTTGGAGCGATCGGCGCGCATCTGCCGCTCCTGTCGGCGTTGCTCGTGACACCCGTCGCCGGGATCGTCGGCGGGATGGCGGGCGGACTTTTTTCCCGAACGCTGCTGGCGATGGCGCTGGGCCGCAACCGGATCACGGGATGGACTCGGGCCAATCCGGTGAAATTCGCAGGCGCATGCGGCGTCATCGTGGCGCTGCTCGGTGTGTTCACCGGATTGACCTGGGGGACCGGCTATTCCGCGGCACGGGCGATGATCGTCGGGGTCGACGCGCCATTGTGGTTCGGGCCGGCCAAGTTCGCGGCGACGGCGGCAACCGCGATCGCCGGTCTGCCGGGCGGCATCTTCGCGCCATCGCTCGCGGTCGGCGCAGGCGTGGGAAATCTGCTGCGCGAGCTTTTCCCCGGAGATCCGGCAAGCGCGGTCGTCATTCTGGGCATGGTCGCGTATTTCACCGGCGTCGTTCGCGCGCCGTTGACCGCCGTCATCATCCTGTCGGAGACGACCGCCAGCCGCGGGTTGATGCTCCCCATGTTCGCGACCGCTTTTATTGCCGATGCCGCCAGTCGATGGGTGTGTCGCGAAAAGCTGTACCATGGCCTGTCGAAGACGTTCGCGATGCCGGCCATCCCGAAAGAGAGCACTGCGCCCCGGCCACCGGCAGCGTAAGGCGATGCAACCGCTGCTCGGGTCGATCAGGCGAACGCTTCGTCGCCCTCCAGCTTCGTGCGGAGCATGAGGCGTCCACAGGCCGGATCATAGGACTCGGCACGGTGCATCGTCCCGGTATTGTCCCACATGACGAGGTCGCCGGCCTTCCAACTGTGGCTATAGCTGAACCGGGGACTCGTCGCCCATTCGCGGAGGCCGACGAGCATGGCGGTGCTCTCCCGGTCGGCAAGACCGACCACGTTGCGCGCCGTGCAGCCGAGAATGAGCGACTTCCGTCCCGAAGCGTGCGTCCAGACGAGCGGTAGCTCCTTTTCGCCGAGCGACTGCATCGTCTTCAGCATGTCGAGCGTCGGCTCGGGTCGATAGTAGAAGAGCGAGGCCCACGGGCCGTGAATGACGCGCAACGCGTCGTAAACGGCCTTTTCCGCGTCGGGCAGGTCGTCATAGGCCGCGTAGGTGTTGCAGAAGCCCGTGTTCCCGCCGCTCGGCGCGGGGACCACGCAGGACAGCAGCGAAGCAAGGATCGGCACGTCGCTGTTCGTGCCATCGATGTGCCAGTAGAGCGACCCCTTGAGGAACTCCGCGGTGGCCGGATTGTGCCGCGCATCGAGCGAGATCTGCGCGGTTATCCGACCGTCGCTACCCTCCGATGCCAGCGTACCCAACGTCTGCGTGAACGCGATCTGTTCGGTTTCGGTGAAGTGGATCTCGGGAAAGACCAGCACCCCACGCTCCTCGAGCAAGTTGCGGATGTCGGCGGCGAGATGGCCGGCGAGCAGGTCCCGCTTTGGGTTGAGGATCCGGCTGCCGATGCTGTCCTTCACGGCCTCGCTGCGTAATGTCGTCGTCATGTCGTGCTCCCGGAGCAATTTCGAGGGGATCAGCGGGCGGGTTGCCAGGTCGGGCCCCGGCACAGGAACGCAACGCATCCTTCGACCTTCAGCGTACCGTCGGGGTTCTTGGCCAACCGGGCATTGTAGCTCTTGCCGCTGTCGGGATTGTAGATCCTGCCTTTCCAGATCGATCCAGCGTCCATGAACCCGGTCAGGATGAACGTACCCTCGATCGGATTGCCGCGTTTGGAGGGATCGGGATTGGCAATGTCGGTAGTCGGCTTGCCCGGCTCTTGCTTGAGCACCTTGACGATCCGGCCGCAGATCGCCTTTCCGCAGGGTTCGATCCTGACCAGTGCCTTCCCTTCGTCGGTGAGCCAGTTGCCGGTCACCGGGGTTGCTGCGCTTGCGCTAGCCGCCGTGCCGGTCAGGATGGCGACACCGAGGGCCGCGCGGAATGTACGAGATGTCGTCATCGATCTTTCTCCCGGGCGCGACCGCCAGACGATGCGCGCCGATTGCCCGCCGGGACGATCCCGGCCTTCGGTACAGAGCAGCGCACGGTGGAGATGCGATGGAGAGCAGGTGCAGGTGTCGTGGAAGAAGACGCCGAAGATCAGAGCGGCAGCCATACCGAGAAACACGCGCCCGACCGGTCGACGCGGTTCTTCGCGCGGATACGTCCGCCATGTGCCTCGGCGATCTTCGCCGCGAGCGTGAGGCCCACGCCGCTGCCGGGGCGCCCGGCGAGCTTGTCGGTGCCGGCGCGCCAGAACGGCATGAACATGCGCGTTTCGTCCGCGGGCGCGAAGCCGTCGCCCTCGTCGGTCACGCTGACGATCGCATGGCCGGTCGCGGTAAATACGGCGACGTCGATGGTGCTGTGATCGGGGGCATGCTTGATCGCGTTGGTGAGTATGTTCGTCGTCACCTGGGTCAAACGGACGGGGTCGCCCCGAACGCATACCGTTTCGTAGGACTCGGTGATGGAGACACCGCGTTCGGCTGCCGATGCGCGAAGATCGCCGACAGCCATCCCCAGCAGCACCGCAAGGTCGACCGGTCGTCTGTCGAGATCGAGTTCCCCCGCATCGGCATGCGCGAGGGTCCGCAGATCCTCGACCAGATGCGACAGGTGCTCAACCTGGCGCAGCAGCCGATCGGCCTCGCCGGTTGCCGGATCGATCACGCCATCCGCCAGCCCGTGCAGCCGTCCCTTCAAAATGGTCAGGGGCGTGCGGAGTTCGTGCGCGATTCCCGCAGTCAGTACGGTGCGTTCTCGCTCGTAAGCGTCGATGTCGGCGGCCATTCGGTTGAAGCTCTCGATCAGGTCGCCGGTCTCGCCCGATGTCTTGCCGCGCTCCACCCTGACCGATCGATCGCCTGCAGAGACGAGCGCCGCCGCGCGTGCCACCGCGGTGATCGGTCGGCTGATGCGGCGGGCGAAGATCATCGCGACGCCGCCGCCGACGAGGATCGAAACCAGCGCGATCGTCCCGACAAAGCCCAGGTCGGTAATCGCCGGAGCCTTGGCGCCATAGCGGTCGAACAGGTCGAAATAGCGATCGCTCCCCTCCTGGTGCGTCCGCACGAGGAATTCGAGCTGCTCGCGGGCCTTGGGCGGCATGTGCTGCGTCGTTACGCTCAGTCGGTAGTGAACCGCCGCGATATACGCGACCAGACCGAGCAGCATCGTGATGATCGTGGTTGCCGCCGCCAACACGACCATCCGGGTGACGATGCGGTTCAGCAGTCCGGCCACAGTCGATACCCCATTCCGCGCACGGGTTCGATCATGCCGACGCAGCCGGCCGCCGCGAGCTTCTGCCGTAGTTTCGAGAGGTGGCTGTCGACTACCCGGTCATATGCGTCGCTGTCGGGAGAGGCCGCCTCGAGCAGTTCGGCGCGGGTGAAGGCACGTCGCGGCTGCCGCGCCATGTGCGCGAGGATCTCGAATTCGCTCGGGGTCAACAGGATCCGGATCGCCTCTCCGTCGTCGGCCGGGCGACAGCTGACGACCCTTGCATCGAGTTCGATCAGCAACGTGCCGACCGACAGGGTGCGGCGGTTGGTCGCGCCTTGCGTACGGCGCAGCACGGCCCGGATACGCTCGACGACTTCGGACGGGTTGAACGGTTTAACAACGTAATCGTCAGCACCGATCCGGAGCGACGACAGCTTGGTCACCTCGTCGTCATGCGCGGTGATCATGATGACCGGCGTGTCGACGCGGCGGCGGATCGTGGTGAGAACGTCGAGCCCGTCGCCACCGGGCAGGCCGATGTCGAGCAGCACGAGCGCGGGGTTCGACTGGGCGTGGGCGCGGATCGCGTCCTGCACCGTGCCCGCTTTCACGACTTCATACCCCGCGCGCTCGACATAGGCGGCAAGCAATTCGGCGATCTCGCGTTCGTCTTCGACGATCAGGATACGGTCAGTCACGCGATAATCCTTCGGATCACTGGGGTCTCATACGCCTTCGTCGCGAATTGTGGACGAACGATGGAGGCACCGCTTCATCATTCCTACACCGAATCCACGACGAGCGTTCATCGTCCCCCGCCATCAGCCTGTTCGACACCGCCCCGAAAGGCGGAACCCGAAGAAAGGCTTCTCCATGACCCGTTCCGTATTTGCCCGCGTGATTGCCCTCGGCGCTGCTGCTTTTTCCGTGGCTGGCCAGGCGCAGGATGCTCCGGCGCGCGGCATCTATGCCGTCGCGCGTGCTGGCGCCTCGGTCAATTCCGAGCAGAAGTTCGACGTCGACACTCTACCGTCGCAGTTCGACGACAAGACGAAATACAAGACCGGGCTGACCGGCGAGATCGGCGGAGGCTATGATTTCGGGATGTTCCGCATCGAGCAGACGATCGGCTATAATGGGAACAGCCTGAACCTTAAGGACCTCGGTACGAGCAATCTGCCGGCGTCGGGCCGGACGCGGTCGTACAACGTCAGTGTCTCCGGCTATGTCGATATCCCGCTGCACGCGGTGTTCGTACCCTATATCGGCGGCGGCATCGGTGCATCGCGGGTCGATGCCAATCTGTCGCGGGTCGGTGCGTCGGGCGTCGGCAGCAGCTATTCGGGCAAGGACTGGGGCATGACGTGGCACGGCGACGCCGGCATCGGCATCAATGTCGCCGCGAAGACCACTCTCGAGATCGGCGGCCGCTACGCGCAGACCAGCAAGCTGGCGTTCGACGGGCAGGATGCCGGCGTGGCGACCCGCTACGAACCGACGCTGCGGACGCTGTCCGGCACGATAGGCGTGCGCCACATCTTCTGATCCCGCGCCGAACGGGTCAGGCCGTTCCCTTCCGAGAGAACAGGGCAGGGCACCGCTTGCGGGCAGCCCTGCCCATAGAGGACCGAACATCATGTTGCTCGCTCTCCTGCTCGGCGTCACGTCCGGTGCACTTCAACACCCTGGCTTGGTGCCGATGGCAGTGAGCCCTTCAGGCGTGATCGGCTCTGGTTTGCACAACGATTGCGCGGCATCCGAACCGGGTATTCGGATCGACGTGTCGGGCCTGCGCGATCGGAGTGGGCGGCTTAAGCTCGAATTGTATCCGGCGAACGCGGACGATTTTCTTGCGGACGACGATGCGTTGCTCCGTGCAGGTAAGGTGTTTCGTCGGGTCGTGACCGCCGTTCCGCCCGATGGGATGGTGAGCCTGTGTGTCGCCGTACCAAGGCCAGGCCGCTACGCCGTGCTGGTCATTCACAAACGCGATGGCAGTCGCGCGTTCAGTATCTCCAACGACGGCGTCGGCTTGCCGGGTAGCCAGCACATCGGTCGTCATCGCCCACCTATCGAGCAGGCGATCGTCACCGTGCCAGAGACGCTCGCGATCGTCACTGCGCGGATGCGATATCTGCGCGGCATTGCCGGATTCAAGCCGATGCCATTCAGGCCGATGGCGCAATGACGCGCCCGCGGATCGTCCTGATGGGCGGTAGGGCAGGAGGCTGTCGACGCGGTCCCGGCCGACGACAGAGGGCGCTCGTCGGCCTGCTTGCGGGGGCATCGATCGTCGGCGCGCTGACACTTGCCCTGGCCCTGGAGCGCTGGCTTGCCGAGGCGATCGACGATCATGTGATCGCGACCATACTCCTGCTGATCGTCGGCATCATCACGATCGCGTTCGTGTCCCCCCTGTTCGCCAGGCCATCGCGCTGATCCATGCCGCCGAGCAGTATCGATCCGGCAGGGTGGTCGATCGCAGCTCTGGCCCCTCGGAGCGATGGCCGGACGCGTCCCGGACAGCCGTTGTCGACGACGGTCTGGTTCGCCTCAGCGCTGTTTCTTGGTCGTGCCAGCGGTGAAATCGGGGTCTTTCTTGGCGACCCAATCGACGAATTTGCGCACCGCAGGTTCGGCCAGCAGCGCTTCGGCATTCATCCCGTGACGCTCAAGCTCGGAGTTCGTGAAATTGGCTGTCACGGTCTGCTGGCAAATCGGGTGCATCGGTACGACATCGCGGCCGCCGCGGCTCTTGGGTACGGGGTGGTGCCAGACGATGGTCTTGCCGGTCGGCCGACCACATAACCAGCAGGGTGGCACCGTCGCTGCAACCTCTTCGTCCACATTCGTGTCTTCGTACGGGCCGTGTTTCGAATGCTTGCGAGCCATGCGTTGATCTTGATCCGTCACTGCGCTGCCAACTGGAAGCAGCGCGTGCGGCTCCACTACACGACCGGTTGATCGATACCGAGAGGAAAGATCGGCGTCGGCAGGGCGACGTTACCCAGCGTGCCCACTGGACCATGGGGCAACCGACGTGGACGTCCGCTGACGGGCATCCGAGAACTCTTAGCGCAGTGGTGTTCGTTTGCAGGCATGATCGGTAGTCGACCGCAAGGCCGCGCCGAACGCCCGCGGATACCGGTCTGTCGCGACTGCACCTATCCCGCGCGATCACGCAGGAACTCCGTCTTCGCGACCGCATTGGTTGGACAGGTGTCGTCATACGCAACGATACGCCCAGGAGGCTCCATGTTTCGCAGCATCAATCCCGCAACCGGGGACGAAATCGCAACTTATCCCGAGCTCACCGGAGCGGAGGTCGATGCAAAGCTCGACAAGGCAGCGGCGGCCTTTCGTGACTGGCGCGACGTGACCATATCGGAGCGCGCCGCGCTGCTTGAACGGATCGCCGAAGAATATGAGGCGAACGACGACCGGCTTGCCCGGATGGCGGTAGCGGAAATGGGCAAGACGCATGCCTCCGCGTTGGCCGAAGTCCGGAAGTGTGCAGCGGCATTCCGCTACTATGCGCAACAAGGCCCGACAATGCTCGAGCCCGTCCACATCGACTTGTCGGGTGGTGGCTCGGCGGAGGTGCGGTATCTGCCGCAGGGGCCGGTGCTGGCGATCATGCCCTGGAATTTTCCATACTGGCAGGCGGTCCGCTTCATTGCGCCAACGATCCTCGCGGGCAATGTCGGCCTGCTGAAACACGCGAGCATCGTACAGGGCTGCGCGCAGCTGATGGAAGAGATGGTGATCGCCGCCGGCGGTCCCGACGGGGTATTCCAAAACCTGGCGATCAAATCCGCTGCGGTCGCCGACATCATCGCCGACGACCGCATCGTCGCGGTGACGTTGACGGGTAGCGAGGGGGCGGGGCGTGCCGTTGCCGAGCAAGCGGGCCGAGCGCTGAAGAAGGTCGTCCTCGAACTTGGTGGGTCGGATCCGTTTATCGTGATGCCGTCGGCGGATCTGGACGCTGCGGTAAAGCAGGCGGTCACCGCGCGAATCCAAAACACCGGGCAATCCTGCATCTGTGGGAAGCGGATGATCGTTCATGCGGACATTCATGACGCTTTTCTCGCGAAATTCGCCGCGGCGATGCGCGCCGTGACGGCAGGTGACCCGATGGACGCCGCGACCGACATGGGGCCGTTGTCGAGCATCGAGCAGCGCGACACCGTGCTCGGGCAGCTGGCCGAAGCGAAGATCGCGGGGGCGCGCCTGTTGTTCGGCGGCGAGGCGCTGCCCGGCAAGGGCGCGTTCCTGTCGGCGGGGATCCTCGTCGACCTGCCGCTCGACAGCCCCTTCATGGCCGAGGAGCTGTTCGGACCTATCGCCATGGTCTTCCGCGCCGCGGATATCGAGGAGGCGATCCGTATCGCCAATGCGATCCCCTACGGCCTCGGCTCATCGGTATGGACCAATGACCCCGACGAGCAGGAGCGGTTCGTGCGCGATATCGAGGCGGGCATGACCGCCATAAACCAAATGCTCGCATCCTCCCCCGAAGCACCGTTCGGCGGTATCAAGGCGTCCGGACATGGGCGCGAATTGGGTCCATATGGGTTGCACGAGTTCATGAACCTCAAGACGGTCCTGCGCAGTGCCTGATCGTCCCCCGCACCCTGGGAAGGAAAACCTATGACCGCCTATGTCGTCTTCGTCCGCGATCGCATCACCGATACGGCGGAATTCACCGCCTATCAGCAGACCGCACCACTGGCACGCGAGGGGCATGCGATCACCCCGCTCGCGTTCTATGGTGCGGTCGAGACGCTCGAAGGTACGGCAGTCGACGGCGCGGTCATCCTGGAGTTCGCGTCCGTCGCCGAGGCCCATGGCTGGTATGACAGCCCGCTATATCGCGAGGCACGCGAGCACCGACTCAAAGGTGCCGAGTACCGTGTGTTCATCATCGAGGGGCTTGCCAACCAGACGTGAATCCCCCGCCGGATTCCATGAATGCGTGCGGTTGCAGGGGGGCACGACCGATATGCCTTGGCGTTCGGATACCGCCTGCCGGGTCTTGCGTAACGCATCGTCCCTCGACGATGCCGAGGACGAGCCACACGCGTCGATCGAACCTCGACGCGTGTGGCAGTATCGAGGCGTCGGGATCATCTACCGACGCGGGCTTATGCTATGGCCGATCGTCGAGTTCCGGCACGCCGCTGCTGCGATCCGCATAGGCGGCGAGGAACGTCGGCCGGCCCTGCCAGCGCTGCCAGAACGCATCGATATGCTCATAGCGCTCGTCGAGCGGCATCGCGTTCACCTTGAACTTCGAGAACGCGATCGCGGTCGCCATCGTGATATCCGAGAAAGTCGGTTCGTCGCCGCCGAGCATCCAGTCACGACCATCGGACAGATGGCGGTCGATCAGCGCGGTATGGGACAGCGCTTCCTTGCGGCAATGCTCACCCCACGCGGCGTTCGCGGTCAGCTCGAGCTTCGGCCCGAGTCCCTGGTGCAGGACATGGAACGCGGTCGTGATCCGGTAGAGGATGTGCACCCAGATCCGGTTGTCCCACATCGCGTCGAGCCCCTGCTGTTCCGGCGTCTCGCCCATGATCCGCCGCCCCGGATAGGCCTGGTCGAGATAGCGTACGACCGCGGCGGTCTCCGAGATGAAGCTGCCGTCCGCCAGTTCGAGCGTCGGCGTCTCGCCCCACGGGTTCATCTTGAGGTGCTTCCACTGGCGCTGCTCGCCGACCGGCGACATGTCGTAAACCGTTTCATCGAAGCGGTCCGCGATGCCCTTCTCATACAGGAAGATACGCAGGCGCTGCGGGTTGGGGAATGCCGAAGGCGAAGTGAACAGGCGAAGCTTAGCGGTCGATGGCGACGTTTGAACGGTCATGGCGTATCCCTACCAAGTGATCGGTAGCCATCAAATGCGTACTTGCCTGCCCCGCGTCAACGTCTATCTATCACTTGGTCGGTTTATGAATGGATAGGGCGGATGGCGAGTTCGAACTCCAGGGAAGCCGTGCTCGCCGCGGCGAGGCGAAGCGCGATGGCGCACGGCTATACCGGCCTGAACTTTCGCGACATTGCGGCCGAGGTCGGGATCAAGGCGCCCAGCATCTATCATCATTTCCCGACCAAGGCCGATCTCGGTGCGGCAGTGGCGCGGCGTTATTGGGAGGATACCGCCGCCCAGTTGGCGGCGATCTCGGACGAGACACCACGCGCGCACGATGCGCTCCGCCGCTATCCCGAGATCTTTCGCAAGTCGCTCTCGAACGATAACCGGATCTGCCTGTCTAGCTTCATGGCGGCCGAATACGACGACCTGCCGGATGCCGTGAAGACCGAGGTGCAGGGCTTCGCCGACGTCAACGTCGCGTGGCTGAGCAAATTGCTCGTCGAAGCAGACATCGTCGGATCCGGCGAAAGCGAAACCCGGGCGAGAGCGATCTATGCGGCAGTTGCGGGCGCACAATTGTTCGCACGAGGCCGTTCGGATATCGCGCTCTTCGACACGATGATCGACAGCTATCGTGCCGCGGGCCTCTTGCCGGGATAGTTGCGGCTTAGCGAAGCCCGCATCGCTGAAATAGCATCGTGGTCGTTTGATCGTCATTCCGGTCCACCTCGGCGATCGGCTCGACGGCCAGTGCCGGCGGAATGCGTCCCGCCGGCACTGGAGCATCAGGCCACGAGCGGCAGCTTGGCGAGATGCTTTTCGAGCGTGATCGGGTAGTCGCGTACCCGCACACCGGTCGCATTGTAGACCGCGTTGGCGATCGCCGCGCCGACACCGCACAGGCCCAGCTCGCCGACACCCTTCGCCTTCATCGGCGAGGTGGTGGGATCGGCTTCATCGAGGAAGACGACGTCCTGATGCGGGATGTCGGCATGGACCGCGACTTCGTAGCTGGCGAGGTCGTGGTTGACGAAGAAGCCGAAGCGCTTGTCGACCGCGAGTTCCTCCATCAGCGACCCGCCGACGCCCATCGTCATCGCGCCGATCACCTGGCTGCGCGCGGTGGTGGGGTTCAAGATGCGTCCGGCTGCGCAGACCGCGAGCATGCGGCGGATTCGCACTTCGCCGGTGTACCGATCGACGCCGGCCTCGACGAAATGCGCGCCGAAGGTCGACTGCTGATACTGCTTGTCGAGATCGCCGAACTCGATCGTGTCCTCGACGACGATCTCGCCTCCGGCCGCCGCCTTTGCGAGTGCCACTCGGTTGCCGCCCGAGCGCACTTCCCCATCGCTGAAAGCAATGTCGGTCGTGTTGAAGCCGAGCTTCTGCGCAACCGCCTCACGCAGCTTGACGCACGCCGCATATACGCCCGCGGTCGAGCTGTTCGCGCCCCACTGGCCGCCCGAGCCGGCCGAGCTCGGCATCGCGGAGTCACCGAGCTTCACGACGATCTTGTCCATGCCGACGCCCATCATCTCGGCCGCGGTCTGCGCGATGATCGTATAGCTGCCCGTGCCGATATCGGTCATGTCGGTCTCGACGGTGACGATACCCTTGCCGTCCAGCCGCACGCGCGCGCCGGACTTCTGGTTGACGTTGTTGCGGAACGCGGACGCGACGCCCATGCCGACGAGCCAGCGGCCGTCCTGCACCTGCGCAGGCTTGGGGTTGCGGCGCGACCAGCCGAACTGATCGGCACCGGTGCGCAGGCACTTGACCAGCTGACGCTGCGAAAAGCGACGGCCGGGCTTTTCCGGATCGGTCTGCGTGTCGTTCATCACGCGAAATTCGATCGGATCGATCCCGAGCTTCTCCGCCATCTCGTCCATCGCGACTTCGAGCACCATCAGGCCAGGAGCCTCACCCGGCGCACGCATCGCGTTACCCTCGGGCAGATCGAGTACCGCGAGGCGCATCTTCGTCAGGCGGTTGGCGCCCGCATATAGCAGTCGGGTCTGGAGCACCGCAGCCTCGGGGCCACCGTCGGGAAGGTCGCCCGACCAGCTCTCATGCCCGATCGCGAGGATCTTGCCGGCCTTGTCGGTACCGATCCGGACGCGCTGGATCGTTGCGGGACGATGCGTCGCGTTGTTGGTCATGAACGGCCGGGTGAGGGCGATCTTGACCGGACGCTTGGCGGCACGCGCGCCGAGCGCCGCCATGACGGCGTCCGCGCGCAAGAACAGCTTTCCGCCGAAGCCGCCACCGACATAGGGCGAGATCAGGCGGACATTCTCCGGCGGCAGACCGAGCGTGGTGGCCAGATCGGCCTTGGTCGGCGTGATCCACTGGTTCGAAGTCCAGACCGTCAGCTTGTCGCCTTCCCACGACGCGATCGACGCGTGCGGCTCCATCATCGCATGGCTCTGATCGGGGGTGGTGTAGTTCTGGTCGAGCTTGACCGGTGCACTGGCGAACGCGCCCGCGAAATCGCCGACGGCGCTGTCGGCATTGTCGCCCGTCAGCTTGGTCGCGGTGGGCTTGGCGGCTTCGAGATCGAAGCGACCCTTGGCGCGGGTATAGTCGACACGCACGAGCGCCGCGGCGGCGCGGGCCTGTTCGAAGGTTTCCGCGACGACGACCGCGATCGCCTGGTGATAATGGTCGATCTCGGGTCCGCCGAGCAGCTTGGCGGTATTCATCTTGCCCTTGCCGAGCTTGCCCGCATCGGCAGCGGTGACGATCGCGAGCACGCCGGGTGCGGCCTTCGCATCCGCGAGGTCCATCGAGGCGATCCGCCCCTTGGCGATGCCCGAGCCGACGATGTAGCCGTAGGCGGGGTTCGCTACCTCGTGATGCTCATAGGCGTAGGGCGCGCCGCCGGTGGTCTTGAGCGGACCATCGATACGGACGTGCGGCTTGCCGACGACCTTCATCTGGTCGATCGGATTGGTGCCCGCAGGCGTGGTGAACTTCATGCGCGGGCCTCCGCAATCGCTGATGCTAGTGCCCGTTCGGTCAACGAGACCTTGAAGGCGTTCTCTTCGGTCGGTCGTGCGCCAGTCAGCAGCCGGTTGGTGACGGCCTTCGCCCCCTGCGGCATGGCAGCTTCCGCCGCCTCGACGCGCCAAGGTCGCGGCGCGATGCCACCGACCGCGACCCGGCCGGTGCCATCCTTCTGTACGACGACCGCGACCGAGACGAGCGCGAAGGCGTAGGACGCGCGATCACGCACCTTGCGGTAGATATGCGTGCCGCCGATCGGCTTGGGCAACGTCACCGCAGTGATCAGTTCGCCCGGTGCCAGCGCGGTCTCGACGTGAGGGGTCGTGCCGGGAAGACGGTGGAAATCCGCTATCGGAATAGAGCGTGCGGCTCCTTGCGCGTTGACGGTCTCGACCGTCGCGTCGAGCACGCGCATCGCCACCGCCATGTCGCCGGGATAGGTCGCGATGCACGCATCGCTGGTACCGATCACGCCAAGCTGGCGGCTGAAACCGCCCACGGCCGCACAACCCGAGCCGGGCTTGCGCTTGTTGCAGGCCTGGTTGGTGTCGTAGAAATACGGGCAGCGCGTGCGCTGGAGCAGGTTGCCCGCCGTCGTTGCCTTGTTGCGCAACTGTCCCGATGCACCGGCGACGATCGCGCGCGTGAGCACGCCGTAGTCGCGGCGGACGCGGGTGTCGGCGGCGAGATCGCTGTTGCTGACCAACGCACCGATACGGAGACCACCTTGCGGTGTCGCCTCGATCTTGTCGAAGCCGAGGCCGTTGACGTCGACCAGATGCTGCGGCGCCTCGATCTGCAATTTCATCAGATCGAGCAGATTGGTGCCGCCGGCGATGAACTTGGTGCCGGGACGCAGCGCGGATTTGGCGGCATCGGCCGCAGTCTTGGCGCGCTCGTAGGTGAAGGGCTTCATGCGTCGACTCCCGCGACTTCCGTCATCGCTTCGAGGATGTTGGAATAGGCGCCGCACCGGCAGATGTTGCCGCTCATCCGTTCGCGCATCTCGGCATTCGATGCGGTCGGCTTGGCGGTGAGGTCGCCGGTGACGTGGCTGGGGACGCCCGCCTTGATCTCTCTGAGTACCGCGACCGCCGAGCAGATCTGACCGGGCGTGCAATAGCCGCACTGGTAACCGTCATGCTTGACGAACGCGGCCTGCATCGGGTGCAGATCCTTGACGGTGCCGAGGCCTTCGATCGTGGTGATCTTGTCGCCCTCATGCATTACCGCGAGGCTGAGGCAGGAATTGATCCGCTTGCCGTCGACGATGACGGTGCAGGCACCGCACTGGCCGTGGTCGCAGCCCTTCTTCGTGCCGGTCAGCTTCATGTTCTCGCGCAGCGCGTCGAGCAGCGTGGTGCGCGTGTCGACCCGCAGCGTCCGGCGCTTGCCGTTCACCTCGAACGACACCGGCATCATGCTGGGTTGCGGCTGCGGCTGGCCGACAGCGGCATCCGCACCGCCCGTCGGAACCGCAACCATCGCCGCAGACGCGGCGCCCCCGATAAGAATTCCACGACGCGACACGTCGATTTCCCCTGATCCGTTCATCGTCATCGTCCTCTGTGTGCCCCGCCACGCCGGTTCGGAAGGCCCGATTGGCGAATGCATGGCGTGCCGCGCTCGTACCGAGCGGCCAATCCACTATAACTCCTTGTAAGGAGAGAGTTTCCCATCTTGTCGATGACGCCAGCTACATGCGTCGATGAGTAGCGCTCATGGTGGGTAGGCAAGGACGCGAAAGCTGGTCGCGGAAGCGGCGTACCGCTCCCGTGTTCGAGCACCGATCGAACCGGCAGCAGTCGTGAATGGTTGCCTGTCCGCATTCTCGAAAGGGGATGGCCAGCAAAGGCCGCCTCTCTACAAGAGTGCGAGACCGACGCCGTGTGAGGAAAGACGTACCGCGATGCCTGCCCCTCGTTCCGATCTGACGGAGCTGACCTATTTTCTTGCGATCGCGCGTCACCGTAATTTTCGCCGGGCGGGGCTCGAACTCGGTCTCAGTGCGTCGGGTCTTAGCCATGCGTTGAAAGCGCTGGAGACGCGTCTCGGCGTTCGCCTGCTCAACCGTACCAATCGCGCGGTCACGCTGACCGCGGCGGGTGAGGAGCTTCAGGCAACGATCGGCCGTCCGCTGGAAATCGTCGGCGAAGCGGTCGAGCGGCTCAATCGGTACCGCGATGCGCCTGCCGGTAGGATCAGGCTGAACGTCGCCGCCGACGCCGCGACGCTGTTGCTCGGCCCGGTGCTCCCATCGTTCCTGGAACGCTATCCGGACATCGAGGTCGACGTCGTTGCGACCAATCAGATGATCGACATCACCAGCGAAGGCTTCGATGCCGGCATCCGTCATGGCGGGACCGTCCCGGAGGACATGATCGCGCAGCGCCTGTCGGCGGATCTATGCTGGATCGTCGCCGGATCGCCGGCCTATCTGGCTCGTGCAGGCACGCCGAAACACCCCGACGAACTCCAGCATCACCAGTGTATCGGAATACGGCTCGGCGACGATCGGATATACCGGTGGGAGTTCGACGGCCCCGATGGAGAGTTTGCGGTCCCGGTGTCCGGACGGATCACCGTCAACGAAAGCCAGGCGATGCTCGCGATGGCGCTGGAAGGCGGGGGGCTGATGTACGCGATGGAGCCGCTGCTGAAGGCGCATCTCGAAAACGGTAGTCTGTGTCGTGTGCTCGAAGCACACGCGACCAGCGGCCCCGGCTATCATTTGTATTATTCCAGCCGCAGGCACGTTCCAACTGCCTTGCGGCTGCTGATGGATCATATCCGCGAAAAACGTCCGCTCGGTCTTTAAGTCGGAACCGAGCGGAGGCGGTGAGGGCTATCGCGGACAACCGGGCCCGCTAGCGCGGCGGTCGTCCCGGTTCACGACGATCCGCCACGTCCCGTACGGTCCTGAAGATACGCCTCGACAGCGGCCTTGAGGGGTTCACCACCGTGCAGACCGAGCTTAGTCCGCCGCCACAGGATGTCTTCCGCAGTGAGCGCCCATTCTTCGTCGACCAGATAGTCGATCTCGCGCTTGGACAGTCCATGGCCGATATCGTCGAGGCTCGTCGCGTCGCCGAGCACGCCCTCGATCCGCGTACCGTAAGCGCGCGCCATACGAAGCGCGTTTGCCGCGTCGAGGAACGGCCAGCGTGCGTGGACCGTCTTCAGGAACGTGGCGAAATCGCTGTTGGGCAGATCGCCGCCGGGCAGGGGAACGCCCGCGGTCCAGGGTTTGGCCATCGCGGGGAGGAACGGCGCAAGGTCCTCGAGCGCGTGTTCGGAGAGGCGGCGATAGGTCGTGATCTTGCCGCCGAACGCGGACAGGATCTGCGGCGCTTCGGCGGTACCGAGGCGGAGGACATAGTCGCGAGTGACTTCGGAGGCGTTCTCGTTGCCGTCGTCGAATAGAGGGCGGACGCCGGAATAGCTGCCGACGACATCGCCTGGGCCGATCTGTCGGGTGAAGTAGCGGTTGACGCTGTCGCAGAGATATTCGGTCTCGTCGGGATCGATCGTCGGATGCGACGGATCGCCTTCATAGGGCTTGTCGGTAGTGCCGATCAGCGTGAAGTCGTCCTCGTAGGGGATCGCGAAGATGATCCGCTTGTCGGGGTTCTGGAGGATGTACGCGTGTTCGCCCTCGAACAGCTTGGTCACGATGATGTGGCTGCCCTTGACGAGGCGGGGCGGACGCTCGGCGGTTGCCTGGGGCATCTCCGCGAGCACCTTGCTCACCCAGGGGCCGGAGGTGTTGGCGATGGCCCGTGCGGTAACCTTGGTGCCGTCGCCGAGCGTCGCGACCCAATGGTCGCTCTCGCGTCGGGCGCCCTCGAAGCTGGTGTGCGTGCGGATCTGCGCACCGCGCTCGGCCGCGTCGAGCGCGTTCAGCACCACCAGGCGCGCATCGTCGACCCAGCCGTCCGAATAGACGAAGCCGTGGCGGATCGGCTTCAGGCCCGCGCCCCATTTGGTCTTGTCGAGCCGTACGCCGATCGACTTGGGCAGGCGGGTGCGGCCGCCGATGTGATCGTAGAGGAACAGGCCGAGGCGGATCAGCCAGGCCGGCCGCATCCCGGCGGCGAGCGGCATGACGAACCGCATCGGTCGGATCAGGTTCGGCGCGACGTCGATCAGCTTCTCGCGTTCGGCGAGCGCTTCGCGGACCAGTCGGAACTCGTAATATTCGAGATAGCGCAGACCGCCGTGGATCAGCTTGGTGCTCGACGACGAGGTGTGCGAGGCGAGGTCGTCGCGCTCGACCAGCATCACGCTGAGCCCGCGACCGGCGGCGTCTCGCGCGATCCCGGTGCCATTGACGCCGCCGCCGATGACGAGCAGGTCGACGTCGATCTTTGCGTTCGGAACGGTCATGCCTTGGCCCTCGAGCTGGTTCGATCGACGGCTTCCTGCCAGCCAGCCATCAGCGCGGTCCGCTCGTCGCCCTTCATCCTCGGGGCGAAAGTCCGGTCTTCCTTCCAGGCGGCGGCGATGTCGTCGGGGCCGTTCCAGATGCCCACCGCCATGCCGGCGAGGAAGGCCGCGCCCGCAGCCGTCGTCTCGATGTTGGCAGGCCGGACGACGTCGGTGTCGAGCATGTCGGCAAGGAACTGGCAGAACCAGTCGTTCGCCGCCATGCCGCCGTCGACGCGGATCTGGCGGGCATCGCGCGCACCGTCCGCGACCATCGCGTTCATCAGGTCGGCGGTCTGGTAGGCGACCGACTCCAGTGCGGCGCGAGCGATGTGCGATCCGGTCGCAGCAAAGGTGAGGCCGGTGATGCTCGCGCGCGCGTCCGGGTCCCAGTGCGGTGCGCCAAGGCCGACGAATGCAGGCACCATGTAGACGCCGCCATTGCCGTCGAGCTTGGTCGCCATGTCGTCGGTATCCGCGGCGCGGTTGATCAGGCCCAGCCCGTCGCGGAGCCACTTCACGGCGGCGCCCGCGACGAAGATCGACCCTTCGAGCGCATAGGTGATCTCGCCGTCGAGCTGATAGGCGATCGTCGTGAGCATGCCGTTCTTGCTCGTCACCGCTTCCTTGCCGGTGTTGAGAAGGACGAAACAGCCGGTGCCGTAGGTGGATTTGGCATCGCCGCGCTGGAAACACGCCTGGCCGACGACGGCAGCCTGCTGGTCGCCCGCCATGCCGCCGATGGGCACCGCCTTGCCGAGCAGGTCGGAGGTGGTCTCACCAAAGATCGTGCTGTTGTTCTTGACCTCGGGCAGCAGGCTTTCGGGGATATCGAGCATGCGCAGCATGTCCTGGTCCCAGGCGCCCTTGTGGATGTCGAACAGCAAGGTACGCGAGGCGTTGGATGCGTCGGTCGCGTGGACCTTGCCGCCGGTCAGCCGCCACAGCAGGAAACTGTCGATCGTCCCGAACGCGAGCTCGCCCTTGTCTGCGCGGGCGCGGACGCCATCGACGTTGTCGAGGATCCATTTGAGCTTGGTACCCGAGAAATACGGATCGAGGATCAGCCCGGTCCGCTCGCGTACCAGCGGCTCGTTGCCGTCCGCCTTCAACTGCGCGCAGAGCTTGGCGGTGCGGCGATCCTGCCAGACGATCGCGTTGTGGACGGGCTTGCCGGTCTTGCGGTCCCATACCACCACGGTCTCGCGCTGGTTGGTGATGCCGATCGCCGCGACCTTGCCGCCATCGGCTTCGGCCGCTTCCTTCAGCGTCTCGACGGTATCGCGCCAGATGTCCTCGGCGTCGTGCTCGACCCAGCCCGATTGCGGGTAATGCTGCGCGAATTCGCGGCGGACGGTCTGGCGGGGGACACCGTCGGTGCCGAACGTCATGCTCCGCGTCGAGGTCGTGCCCTGGTCGATCGCCAGGATGATGGTGTCGCTCACGCCTTACACTCCTAGACTTATTGCGGGCCGGCGACAGGCTTGTCGCGCGGCAGGAAAGGCCGGATCAGCAGATGCTGCAGACCGCCGCCGATGATCGCCCCGATCAACGGACCCGCGATCGGTGCCCACCAATACCCCCCAACGCCAGGGAAGGCGGATCTGTCCCATCCCATCAGCCACGCAAAGGTACGCGGGCCGAGATCGCGGGCAGGATTGATCGCCCAGGCTTCCAGATATCCCATCGACGCGCCGATCACCGCGACCAGCAGGCCGATCACGATCGCCCCGAAATTCGCCTGCGGAGCCATGGTGTTGAACTCGTCGGTGATCGCGAAGATCCCGAAGACCAGGATCGCGGTCAGGATGATCTCGTCGACGAACCCCTTCATCGTCGTCACCGCGAGGCCGGGCGCGGTGAAGAACACGCCCGCCGCGCCGCCGCCCGAGCGCGTCAGGTTCTGCGTCGCGTTGAAGTGATCGATCACGTTGTAATACAGCGCATAGACGATCGCCGCGCCGATGAACGCACCGAGCAGCTGCGCGCACCAATAGGGCAGCACCTTCTTCCACGGGAAGCCGCGGTACAGCGCGAGTGCCAGCGTCACGCCCGGATTGGCATGTGTGCCAGAGACTGCGCCGGTAACGTAGATCGAGATCGACACCGCCATGCCCCAAGTCATGCAGACTCCCCAGTACGCGGTCTTGTACGGGCTCGGATCGTAGAGCGTGTACATGGCGGCGACCGACAGGCCGAAGGTCATCACGATACAGATCGCGACCGCCTCGGAGATCAGCTCGCCGAGGAAAGCTCTGGATTGCGGGGTCATGTCGATACCCTAACGCCCGTATCGGTTTGGTCGAGTATTTGTTCTTAATTCAGGTTAGCCGAGTGTTCGCTGCGACGCACGGATGGCGCGAAGCTCGTATCGCAGGGGCCGGCAACGCCATCCCGCAGATACGGGCAACGTGCTCAGAGCTTGCGGTAGGGGTTTCGCAGTTCTTCGATCCAGCCGGCCGTCGGCGGTGGCACGACCCGGGGCGTATCCATCGTCACCGGCTTTGCGGGCACGGTCGGCGCGATCGCGGCCTTCTTGTGGGCATCGACGGGATCGATCAGTTCGGCGAAGGCGATGCCCGCGAACCCGTTCCGGACCCACTGGACGGTCGCGCCGATGGCTTGAAGCGCACCGACCGAGATCAGGATCGTGGTACCGGGGCGCAAGCCGGCGGCATTGTCGATGCGTATGCCGCTGACCGAAAGATCCCGTACGCGGTGCTTGGTCGCGGCCTTCCCGCCGAACTGCTCGACCATCGCCATCAACATGACACTGGTTCGTTGCGCACGCTCGGTATGGCTCGGTGGCGTGTCATCACCTGGAGGGGCGGCGGGGCTATCGGGCACGACGAATAGACGATCTCATGGGTTCGTTGCTGTGTCGCTAATCGTATCCACGGAGACAATCAAATCGATCCTGCCACTCAATGTCGGCCGATAGAGTGTGTGGGAGTTGCGTTCGACTGTCGCGCCGGATCAGGTCCTCGCCTCGCGCGATAGCGACAGTCGCAGGCCACTCACGGCGCGGCGGATCTCGCGCCATGTCGGATGATCGAGCAAGGCGAGCGCCGCCACCCAGAGCGCGGCGCCCAGCACCGCCGAAATAGCCATCCTCACCGACAGGATCTGGCCGTCCCGCACCAGAAGGAGCAATGGCAGACAGGCGGCCAGTGTGCTCGTCGCGCTCTTGGCGTAGGTCGAGAGCAACGCGCGTGCCGAAAAGCCGACGATGCGCTGGATCAGGCCAATATAGATCAAGTACCAGATACCGGCATAGACGAGCCGCGCGATCGCCGCGGCCTCCAGTCCGAACCGGACGAGGCACGCGAGACAGATCAACGCCGCAGCGGTATCCATCAGGTTGCGGATCAGCAGCTGTCGCAGATGGCCCGACATCAGCGGCACTTCGGTGTGAAGCGGCAGCGCGAAGAAGATCAGCTCGCTCAAGGCCACCCAGCGCAGCGCCAGCGCGGCCTCGCCCCAGCCTGCGCCGTAGATCATCGTGACGATCGGCGCGGACAGCAGCGACAGCAGCAGCATCGCTGGCCACATCACGCTGGTGTAGCAGCCGACGAGGTCGCGGTATGGCTGGTCCAGCGCCGTCCTGGTCCGGATCAGCTGTGCGAAATGACTGAAGAACACGGCCGCCAGGCCGCCGTTGAGGAGCATGCGAAGGCCGTCGACCATGCCGGCCGCGCGTCCGAACAGGCCGACTGCGTGCATGCCGAGCACGTTGCCGATGATCAGGTCGGGAGACCGCGTTCCGATCGCGCCGCTCACCGCGAGCACGGTCGTCCCCGAGCCGAACGAGACGATCGGCTTGGCACCCGCGAAACTGAGGTGGAAGCGTACCCTTCGCGGGCCGAGCAGTTGCGCCATCGTCGCACGCGCGATCTGTTGTGCGAGGAAACCCAGCGCCAGCGACACGGGACCGTAGCCGAGCAGAGCGAAACCAGCGGACACGATCGCATTGGCCGCGGCCGCCGCCATGTTGATGAACGCCAGGGTCTTGAAGTCGACCGCGCGCTGCAGCAGCGCGATCGGCACGGTGTTGAACGGCAGCAGCAGGAAGGCCGCAGCGATCAGCAGCATGATCGGGATGAGCTGTGTGTTGGAATAATACCATGCCATCGGCATGCTCAGCGCGGCGATCACGACACAGATCGCGGCGCCCACGCACAGCGTGATGGTGGTGCAGGTGTCGAGGATTTGATCGGTCAGTTCCTCGGCCCGCACGAGATACCGGTTGAGCCCGAAATCCTGCAGGTTGGAGATAACGCCTGCCGCTGCGAACCCGACCGAGAACGTGCCGAACGCCGATGGCGGCAGCAGGTAGCGCGCCAGATACACACTGACCGCGAAGTTGAACGCGAAGACGAGCCACTGGCCGCTGACCGACCACATCGCGGCTTTACGCACCGCCATCGATCAGCCCCTCGGCATGAGATACGAGCGACACAGGCTGGCCGCGAGCTGCCCTGCGCCGCGCAACTGGCCGTGGCGAAGGAGCCGTCCGACCGCGCGTGTCGCAGGCCGACGCTCGCCGCCCTCCGCGACATACTCGCCGACCAGCTTGACGCCACCCGACTTCAGCGCGGGCAGCGAATAGAGCAGCTTCGGCGCGACGCGCGCGCGAACCCGGCGCGCGATGCCGGGCTCGCCGAAGATGGCATCGAGTTCGCCCAGATGGCCGACGTCCGGTAACGCCGTCAGGCCGGAGGTCGGATCGGGGCGGCCCTTGCTGTACTGAAGATAGGCTTCCCATGCGACGGTGGCCCCGACCGCGGTGTGCAGGAGGTGCTGGATCGTCACCTGTCCGTCGTTGACGCAGTAGCGGAGCAGCACATCGTCGACGCTGCATAACTTGGTGATTTGCGATAGCCGCAGCCAGAGGTCGTAATCCTCGCAGTGGCGATACATGGCACGGTATCCGCCGACCTTCTCGAATGCGGCGCGCGAGATCATCGAGCCCGGATGGCTCATGATCGGTTTGAACTCCATCGCGGCCAGGAACGTCTCGAAGTCGCGCGGATAATCGTCGATCAGCTTGATCGTCCGGCCGTGGACGTCGACGTTCAACTGCTGGCAGCCGACGACGCCGTATTCGGGATGCGCGTCGAAAAAGGCGAGCTGCGTCGCGAACCGGTGCGGAAGGCACTCGTCGTCGCCATCCATCCGCGCGACGAGATCGCCCTTGGCCATCGCGAAGCCGCGGTTCAGGCTGGCGACCAACCCGCGGTTCTCCTGTTCGACCAGCACGATACGAGGATCGGTGTTCGCCAGCCGGCGCAGGATTTCGGTCGAGCCATCGGTCGAGCCGTCATTGATGATGATGAATTCGAAATCGGCGTAGGTCTGCCGAAGCACGCTGGTCACGGCGCGTTCCACATAAGGGGCGTCGTTATAGGCGCTTAGCAATACCGACAGCCGCATCAACCACATCCTTCAGGTCTTGTGGGGCCTTACAGGCCGCGCCGTTGAAAATGAATGAATGGAATGAAACGGTTACGATCGTTTCGCGGAGCGTCGCTTGTGCGTAAATCTAGGTTAAGGCTGGATGGAAATCGATGTACTTGCGACCGAACAGTGCTGGCCCCTCGACGAAGCCCCTATGCATGGACTCGGTCACGGTTTCCGGGTGGGCCTTGCCCTGGATCCACGTGTCCGCCGTCGGGGACGTCCCGCCGATCGTGATCCCGAGCGGCGCGACGAGCGAGTGAAGGAGCATCTCGTCAGGACAGTCCGTATATTTGAACAGCCGCCAGTACCACGGGTTTTCGTCGAGGAACTGCAGCATCTTTTCCACCGTCCGGCGCTCGAACAGCCACCATGCGCCGCCGCCGTGCAAGGCGATGCCGCGCAACTTGCTCAACGATTTGTCCGGCATGCGGGGGAACAGCCGGCTCAGGATCCGCCATGCGATCGGATTTTGAACGTCGTGAAGCCACCGCCTGGTGTAGCGTTCCAGCGGTTTGTGGCTGACGGGCATGGCGGTCAGCTCCATCAGGTTGGCCGATCCCACCGGAAAGCTGGCAATCTGTTCGCGGATTTGGTCATCGCTTTTTACCGGATAGCATTGGCCGCTCATGTGATAGAAATGCGTGATCGTCGGATCGCGGAGCGCGGCGCGCAGGAGGCGGAGGACTCCCTCGACCTGACTCAGGCCGCCCCAGTTCACCTGAACGCGGTTGGTCAGGAACGGCGCTTTGTTCCGCAAGTTCGCGAACAGCTCGATATCGGACTTCCGGTCGATGTGAACGAACGGTGCCCACAGCGGACCATCGAGCCGGTCAAGCAACAGGCCGAGCTGTTCCGGGCGATGATAGGCTCGGATCAGGGCAGCGATCTTCATGCAGTCTTACTTTCGCGTGCGGGTCGATACGCCGATCGTAGCGTGCAGTCGTAAAAGAACAGCTACGGTTCTTATCCGGTCGCGCAAGTCGCCTCGCGTGGCGTTCAGACCCGTTAGCTCAGGGCCCGATATCGATCGCTTGCGCCTCCGCACGCTTTGCCGACGCTTTGGCGAACCCGAGCTGTTCGGCGATCGGATCGTTCCAGCCATAGGGATCCGTGCGGAATGCGACCTTGCCGCCGTCGTCCAGATAGACGTTGTGATACAGCAGCCGGACCGGGATGCGGCGGGGCAGGGGGACGAAGGTCATCTCGCCGGAGTCCTGCGCGGTCTGCCATGCCTCCGCGACGCCTTCATCCTGCGCAAGCATCTGCGCAAAGCCCAGCGCATCCTCGACCCGGACGCAACCGTGGCTCAGGTGACGCTGGCTGCGCTCGAACAGCGCCGGCGCGGAGGTGTCGTGGAGATAGATCGCCTGGTCGTTCGCCATGTCGAACTTGACGAGCCCGAGCGCGTTGCTCGGTCCCGGCTGCTGGACGATCCAGCCGTCGCGGACGACCATGTTGTGTTCGGCAAGATAGGCCTCGCCGACGTTCGCCATCTCGCCGTTCTGGATCGATTTGGGGACGGTCCAGGTCGGGTTCGCGACCAGGCGAAAGATCGGCGAAGACAGAGCCGGCGTCTCGCGGCCGGGTTCGCCGACGATCACCTTGCGTTGATCGATCATGGTGCCGTCGCGGTAATAGCGCAGCTGCGCAGCGGCGGTATTGACGTCGATCCGCGTCGCCGGCGGGGTCCGCGACAGCCAGCGACGCCGTTCGAGCCCGACCGCCAGCGCCCGCGCGCGGTCTCCGGCGCCGAGGTTGAGGACCTTCAGCGTTTCGGGACCGACCACGCCGTCGGCGGCGATGCCGTAATCGGTCTGGAGCCCCTTCAACGCGTCGGCGATCTCCGGCGTATAAAGCATCGAAACAGCCTTTGTCGGTGCGGGCAGATATCCGCTCTCGACGAGCTGTTCGAGGATGGTCGCGACGCGCGCATCGCGGTCGCCGACGCGGATCAGCCCCGACGGGATCGCCTGCACCGGGGCTGCGACCGTCGCCTTGGCGCTGAATGCGATATAGGCGTCGGACAGCGCCTTGTACTCCGCATCCTGCGGTGCGAGTCCGTCGAACCATGCCGCGAGATCGCCCTTGGCGAGTGCGCGCGTCAGACCAGCGGCAAGATCGGCCGTCGGACGGGGCAGCGTATACACCTGATGCAGCGCCGTCGGATCGGTTCGCCCGCGGGCCAGCGCGGTTGCATAGTCGAGCGCAGCCTTCGTTCGGGCGATATCGCCCGCCGCCGCCGTCGCCGCCTGCTCGTCGGAGGTCGGCAGGAACGCCACGCGGTCGAGGCCGTGCCGCGTGCGATCGGCGAGAACGCTGTCGAATGCTTCGGCGTTCGCAGTCGACCAGACGCCATGCCAGCCGGCCTTGGCGTAGATTGCGCGAAGGGCTGGGTCGGTGACTGCCTGCCTGTCGATCTGGATCGGCCCGGCGGATATGCCGGCCGGGAGCGGGTCGATCGCCTGCGCGGCGGCCGGATGAGCGAAACCGGTCATCGCGAAGGCCAGGAGCGGCATCGAACCAAGCGCCAGCCGCGCCCGTACTGTCTTTACTGTCATGCGTCGCTAACGAGTGGACCCTTCGATTGGATCACTTCGACCTACGGATTATCGAGATCGGTAGGCATGGACGCGGATATTCGCGGCGGTGAGACGGTAGTCGGGTCTTTAGCGTCCCGGATTATAGCGGCGCTCTACATGACCCTTGAGCTCGTCGGGATAGAAGTAGACCGGCCGCAGCTTGCCTTGGGCATACCGATCGATCTGGTCCGCAAAATGCGGCGAGCGCGTGTCGCCGCTTTGGCCGCCGGCCATGACCGCTGCCGCCTTCACGCGCGGACCGAATTCGACGACCGCGACGAAGCTGTTGCCGCTGGTGCCGTAATATCGCTTCGTTCCCGGCCATGGCCTGGCGCCGAACGAGGCGAGGCTGCCCCATTGGGCCGAGGTGAACGGCACCGGGGTCGATGGCTGAGAATCGTCGAAATGCGGGGCGATTGAATCGTCGAGACGCTGGAAGCGGTTGATATCCTTCCACGGTGTCCGCCAGCTGCCGAAGTCGCGGCCGAGCCGGTCCACCGCGGCGCTCAATGCGGCAAGCTTCGCATCCGGGCCGACACGCGTGGCGATGTAATCCGGGACGTTGAGGCGCTCGGCTTGCGCGAAGCTGCCGACTTCGCGCCACAGCTGGTCGCCCCAGAACACCGCCAGGCTGGTCGCTGTGGAGTCGTAGTTCCAGCGGTGATCCCACCCCCGCAACAGCGCGATCGGCCCCGCCAGCGCCTTGCGGCGCGGATCGCCGGCAGGCAGCGTAGTCCACGCCTGGACCAGCCCTGGCAGCAGCCGCGCGAACGCCGGCAGATACGGATCGAACGCCGTGTCGCGCAGGGTCTCGGGCGTCCATCCGGTCTTGCCGGTCAGCAACAGATCGGCATGAACGCCGCGCGCATTGCCGCCGACCTGATCCATGTAGCGCGGATAATCCGCCGCTTTCGGGCTGTCCGGCCCCGCCGCGCTCCACGGCCAGTCGTTGGTGTTGTGCGCCCATCCGGTGCGCGGGTTGAGCACGCTCGGCAGGCTGGGGAGGGTATGCAGCCCCCGCCAGTCGGTCGCCGGATCGCTGCCGTCGACCGGCCGGGTGTAGTCGAAGCGGTCGTCGCGCACCGGCATGAACTGCGGCATCAGGAACGCGATTTCGCCCTTGTTGTCAGCGAACAGCGTGTCGTTCGACGCGTTCGCCTTCAGTGCGGCGACCTTCATATAGCCGGCGAGATCGGTCGCCTTGGTCCGCAAATAGCTTTGTTCGAGAGCGGGTACGGGCTTCCACATGAGTGCGGTGGCGATCCACCTCCCGCCCTTGATCGCGACGATCGGGCCGTGGTGGGTGCGATACGTCGTGAAACCGCGCTCGCCCATCGTGCCATCGGCCCTGCGGAAACGCACCGTCACCACCTTCGTCGCGACGTCTCGGCTGGTCGTGCCGTAGCGATACGCATAGCCCCCGCCGCGCCGGGCGATCCGTTCGGCGAATTCATCGACATTGTCGACGGTCGACGAGGTGTGCATCCACCCGGCGTTCGCGTTGAAGCCCTGATAGATGAAGAACTGACCCCAGGTGCTTGCGCCATACGCGTCCAGCCCGTCCGCGCTGGTCATCTGCGCTTCGGACCGGAAGTAGAAGCTGGTGTGCGGGTTGATCAGCAGCAGCGCATGGCCGTTCGCCGTCAGCCGCGGTGCGATCGCGATGCCGTTCGAGCCTGACGGTTCGCGCGGCACCACCCCCAACTCTTCGGGCGTCGGCGGCGTCGGCCGGCCGTAGAAGGTCTTCAGGTCGCTCAGCGAGATACGCTCGATATCGCCGCCGATGCTGCCTTCGGTGAAGCTCAGTGCCATCCAGGGTTCGAAGCGGGTCAGTACCTTGGGTCGGACCTGCGGATGCGTGGCGAGGTAATAGTTCAGCCCGTCGGCCCACGCCTGCATCAGCGTGCGCAACCAGGCGGGGCTGGTGGCGTATTGCGCCTTCAGTTCGGCCGGGTCGACGAACAGCCGCTGGCGGAGATCCGCCCAGATCGCCTCCTCGCCATCGGCCTCCGCGGTACGGCCAAGCGCGGTCAGGTAATTGGCCTCGATCCGCGGAAAATCGTCCTCTGCCTGCGCGTAGATCAGACCGAACACCGCATCCGCATCGGATCGGCCTCGGATATGCGGAATGCCCCAGTCGTCGCGCGTGATCGTGACCTGCGTCGCCTGTGCCCGCCACCGCGCGATGTCAGTCGTGGGCGCGACGGACGCAGCCGTCAGCGGCGTTGCCAGCAGGGCCAGGAGGATCACCGGGTTGCGCGCGCGCCGTAGGACCGTGTTCATGGGCGGAGCGTAAGGCGGTGGTCGACGAAAGGCCATGCGCTGGCAGAGCCATCGGCGATTGCATCGCACCGCGCCGCGCGCGACAAGCGCGGTCGAATGGAGATTCGATGCGTATAGCTCTCGCCCTCATGCTTTTGCCGGTCGTGCCGTTGGTTCAGGCAAACGCGGCGGCCCCTGCGCAAGCGGCGAGTACGGCGGTCCAGGATGCCGCGCTGCTCGCGTTCCTCGACACGGCGTATGACGAGCAGCTCGCTCTGAGCCCGGAATCGCAGACGCAGCTGGGGCTCAAGACGAGCAACGATCGGCTGGACGACTATACCGATGCCGCCGCGCTACGGGCCGAGGCGCTTGCGGAGCGCCAGCTGGTCGCGATGCGTGCGCGCTTCAAGCCGGCGCAACTGGGCGAGAGCGCCGGCGTCAGCTACCGGCTGTTCGAATACGAGGTGGAACGCGGCCGTCAGTCGCTGCAGTTCCGCAAGCTGCGCTTTCCCGTATCGACCAACGGCAGCCCCGCGGGCGACATCCCGGTCCTGCTCATCAATAATCACAAGGTCGACACGGTCGCCGACGCGCAGGCCTATGTCGCTCGCCTGCGCGATACCGAGCGCGTCATGCGCGAGGTCGCGACGACGATGCGCGAGCAGGCGGCCGCGGGCATCATCCCCAACAAGGTGAACTTCGCCCCGGCGCGCGCGGATGCGCAGGCGGTCCTGAAGGGCGCGCCGTTCGACACTGGGCCGGATTCGAGCGTGTGGGCCGATTTCCGCAAGAAGGTCGCCGCGCTCGATGCGCCGGCGGATGTGAAGGCAAAGCTGTTGGCCGACACCAGCGCCGCGCTCACCGGGCCGTTCCGCCGCGGCTATGACACGCTGTTCGCCGCGCTCGACGAGATCGAGCCGAAGTCGAAGGGCAATTTCGGCGCGTGGAGCCTGCCGAACGGTGCGGCCTATTATGCCGACCGGTTGAAAAGCTCGACCACGACCGACCTGACCGCCGACCAGATCCACGAACTCGGCTTGAAGCAGGTCGCGTCGATCCGCCTTGAGATGGAGGCGATCAAGCGCGAGGTCGGCTTCAAGGGGACGCTTGAGGCGTTCTTCAACTACATCCGGACCGATCCGAAGTTCAAATATCCCAACACTGCGGAGGGCCGCGAGCAGTATCTCGGCGATGCCCGCGCGGTGATCGCCTCGGTCATGGTCGCGGCACCGCGCTATTTCCGGAAGCTGCCCAAGGCGCCTCTCGAGGTTCGCGCGGTCGAGAAATGGCGCGAAGGCACCGCCTCGACCGCCTTCTACAACCCGCCATCGGCCGACGGATCGCGGCCCGGCATCTATTACGTCAATCTGGTCGACATGAACCAGACGCAGAAGGTGCAGGTCGCGGGGATCGCCGCGCACGAGGGCGCACCCGGCCATCACTTCCAGATCGCGCGCCAGCAGGAGCTGACCGGTATTCCGAAGTTCCGCAAGTTCGGGGGCTACGGCGCGTACATGGAGGGGTGGGGGCTGTATTCGGAGCGGCTCGCCAACGAGATGGGCGTGTACAAGGACCCGTATGCGCGGTTCGGCATGCTCTCGTTGCAGGTTTGGCGCGCGATCCGCCTCGTGCTCGATACGGGCATCCACTCGAAGCGGTGGACGCGCGAGCAGGCGATCGCCTATTTCAAGGCCAACAGTTCGGTCTCGGACACCGATATCGCGCGTGAGGTCGACCGGTACTTCAACTGGCCCGGCCAGGCGACGAGCTACATGGTGGGCGAACTCAAGATCGCCGAACTGCGCGCGCGTGCCGAGCGGGAACTCGGGCCACGCTTCGATATCCGCGACTTCCACGAGGCGGTGCTGAGCCAGGGGGCGTTGCCGCTCGCGGTGCTGGATGAGCAGGTGAACCGGTACATCGCGGCAAAGCGGCAATAGCGCGCTAGCCATCCCATTCCCCCCTTCGGTTGAGGAGGGGAGAAACCTGATCCTGCAAGCGGAGCATCGTCATCGTCGGGCCAAGCGTTATCGTTGCGATCCTGGCCTATGGCGCCTTCCTGTTCACGGTCGCCTGGGTGGTGGACCGGCGCGGCCTGTCGCGCAGGCTCGGGCGGATCGCGTATCCGCTGTCGCTGGCGGTGTATTGCAGCAGTTGGACGTTCTTCGGCGGGGTCGGCACCGCGGCGACGCGGGGGTGGGATTACCTCGCAATCTACCTCGGGCCGGCTTTGGTGTTCCTGCTCGCGCCGAAGTTTCTCGCGCGGCTGGTGCGGCTGGCGCGCGAGGAGGGATCGAGTTCGACCTCCGACTTCATTTCAGCGCGCTATGGACGCAGCCGGGGCACGGCGGCAATCGTGGCAGGGACGGCGTTGCTCGCGTCGGTACCGTACATCGCGCTCCAGTTGCGGTCGGTGACGCTGAGTTTCGGGGCGATCGCTGGCGTGGGGAGTTCGGCGGAGGTCGGTACGTTCGTCGCGCTGCTGCTGGCGGTGTTCGCGATCGTCTTCGGCGCGCGGCGGTATGAGGTCGCGGGGCGCAACCCCGGCGTAGTGGCGGCGATCGCGGCGGAGTCGTTGATCAAGCTGCTGTGCTTCGTCGTGCTCGGCGTGGTGACGGTGGCGCTGCTCGCGGACGTGCCGGCGGAGACGCTGGCGCCATCACTGGCGCGGCTTCGGTCCGGCTTTACCTGGGGTACGCTGACGTCCGATTTCTGGGTGCGGACCTTGTTGTCGGCGCTCGCGATCCTGTGCCTGCCGCGGCAATTCTACGTCGGCGTGATCGAGGCGCGGGGACCTGACGCGATCGCTAGGGCGCGCGGCCCTTTCATTGCCTACATGGTGGTGATCTCGCTGCTCGTGCTGCCGCTGGCGCTCGCCGGGATGACGCTTTTGCCATCCGATGCCGAGCCCGACCTGTACGTGCTCGCGGTGCCGTTGCAGCAGGGGCAGCATCTCGTCGCGCTGATCGCGTTCCTTGGTGGTTTCTCGGCGGCGACGGCGATGGTGGTGGTCGAGACGATCGCGCTGTCGACGATGGCGACCAACGACCTGCTCGCGCCGCTGCTGCTCCGGCGGCACGGCGAGGCGGGCGAAGGCGAGCTCGGTCGGCGGATGCTGCGCGTGCGGCGGGTCATCATCGCGGCGATCGTCGCTGTCGCGCTGGTGTATGGGCGGAGTCTCGGCGCGGACCTGCCGCTGGCGTCGATCGGACTGATCGCATTCGCGGGCGTCGCGCAGTTCGCGCCTGCGCTGATCGCGACGGTCGGGTGGAACTTCGCCAACCACACCGCCGCGCGCGCGGGACTGGTCGGGGGCGTGATCGTCTGGATCTACTGCCTGTTGCTGCCGTCGATCGGCGAGGGTGTCGGGCCGGCGTTGGCGCAATTTACGCGGGGGTGGCTCGATCCAGATGCGTTGCTCGGGTGGCGGATCGGCTCGCCTTTGGTCAACGGCACGGTGTGGAGCCTCGGCGTCAACGTCGCGCTGATGACTGGGCTGCACATCCGCGAACGGCACCGAGGGAATGCCGCGCTTGATCATGTCACCACGCTTGGCGAATTGCGGATGCTGGTCGCGCGGTTCGTCGGCGACGGCGAGGCGGACGCGATCGGGGTGGCGTCATCCGATCTGCGCGCGCCGATCGACGGGCCGGCCGCGCGCACCGCCGAGCGGTTGATCGCGGGCGTGATCGGTGCGCCGTCGGCACGCAAGATCGTCGCGTCGAGCATCGCCGGCTCGGCGATCGACGTCAGCGACGTGGTGCGGCTGCTCGACCAGCGCGGGCGCTCGCTGCGGTTCTCGCGCACGCTCTTGTCCGCGACGCTGGAGACGATCGATCCGGGGGTCAGCGTGATCGACGCCGACTTGCGGCTGGTCGCGTGGAATCCGCGTTATGTCGAGATGTTCGACTATCCCGAGGGCTATGTCGTGGTCGGGCGCGCGATCGCCGACCTGATCCGGTACAATGCCGAGCGCGAAGGCATCGCCGGCGATATCGCGGCGCATGTCGGTCGGCGGGTGGCGCACCTTGCGCGGGGCACGCCACATAGTTTCGAGCGCCAACGGCCATCGGGGCGCTGGATCAAGATGGTTGGGCGACCGATGCCGGGCGGCGGGTACGTCCAGAGTTTCACCGACATCACCGCGGAGAAGGAGGCGCAGGCCGATCTCGAGGCACGGGTGGCGGCGCGGACGCAGGATCTCGCGCGGTCGAACCACATGCTCGGCGAGGCGCGTGCGATCGCCGAGACCGCGACGCGCGACAAGACCCGGTTCCTGGCGGCGGCGAGCCATGATCTGTTGCAGCCGTTGCATGCGGCGCGGCTGTTCTGTGCGGCGCTCGACGAGGGGAAGGCGCCGCATCAGGCGGAACTGGTGCGCGGGATCGATGGCGCGATCGGATCGGCGGACACGTTGCTGCGCGCGTTGCTCGACGTGTCGCGGCTCGATGCGGGGGGCGTGGTGCCGAAGGTCGAGCGGTTTGCGCTGGGGGCGTTGATCGAGGAGTTGGCGGTGCAGTTCCGGCCGTTGGCGGGCGAGCGCGGGCTGGTGCTGGCGGCGCATCCCGGCGCGTTCAGCGTGGCGACGGATCGGTCGTTGCTGCGGTCGATCCTGCAGAATTTTCTCTCGAATGCGGTACGCTATTCGGCGGATGGGCGGATCTGGATCGGCGCGCGGCGCAGGGGCGACGATGTGCTGATCGAGGTGCGGGATAACGGCCCGGGGATCGCGGCAGCGGACCGCGAGCGGATCTTCGAGGAGTTCGAGCGGCTCGAAAGCAAGGGGAGCGCGGGGGGCGGCGTTGGGCTCGGGCTGGCGATCGTGCGGCGGATCGCGCGGCTGCTCGGGTCGGCGGTGGAGTTGCGGTCGGCATTGGGGCGGGGGACGACGTTTGCGGTGCGCGTGCCGCTGGCGCCGGCCGGGCTGGATGTTTTGTTGCCAACTCCGTTGGCCGGCCGTGCGCTGGTGCCGGGGTTGCGGGTGCTGTGTCTCGACAACGACGCGACGATCCTGGCGGCGCTCGATGCGGCGTTGCGGGCGCGGCGGTGCGTGCCGTTGCTGGCGGCGACGATCGCCGAGGCGATGGAGCTGGCGGCGGACGAAGAGCCGGACGTGGCGCTGGTCGACTTTCATCTGGACGAGGCGGAGGACGGGCTCGACGTGGTTGCGCGGTTGCGGGCGATGGTGCCGGCGCCGGCGATTGCGCTGGTGACCGCGGATCGGGCGGTTTCGGACGATCCGCGGTGTGTTGGGCTGGTGGTGCTGACCAAGCCGGTGGTGCCGGCGGATTTGTGGCGGTTTATCGAGGATGCGTCTGCGGCGGCGGCGCTGGGGAGTTGAGCCTGCCACCTCCCCCGTAAGGGGGAGGTGGCAGGCGTTTGCCTGACGGAGGGGAAGGAAAGGGAGAACTGCTGTTGCGTGTCCCTCCCCCTCCGTCGCCTCCGGCGCCACCTCCCCCTGGCGGGGGAGGATTGAGAGGGGGGCGGCAACCCGCCGTCATCCTGACGAAAGTCAGGATCCAGAGCCACGATCGGGGCGGGTGGTATCCTGGGTCCTGACTTTCGTCAGGATGACGGTTGGGGAGGGCGCCGGTGGTGCGCGGCTAGTCGGCGAAGTGGATGTCCATTGCCCGAGCCGCGAGGACGGCTTGCGTGCGGTTCTGGACGCCTAACTTGCGGAGGATGGCGGTCATGTGGCCCTTGACCGTACCTTCGGAGATGCCGAGGTCGAAGGCGACTTGCTTGTTCAGGCGGCCGGCCAGCACGCCGAGCAGGACCTTCAGTTCAGTCGGGGTGAGGCTCGCGACGCGTGTCGCCATGTCATCGACGGAGGCCCCTTCGATCGGCGCGTCGCGTTCGCCGGCGAGCGCGCGGGCTACGGCGGTTTCGAGCGTGGTCAAGTCGGCGGTCTTGGAGACGAAGCCGATTGCGCCATACGCCCTCGCACGCGGTGCCGCTTCGGCTTCGTCGGCCGAGGAGATCACCATGATCGGCGTGTCGGGGCGTTCTGCGTGAAGCAGCGCGACACCCGCGAACCCTTCCGACCCCGGCATCCGCAGATCGAGCAGGATCAGGTCGAGCCGCTCCGCTGCGCGCACCGCGTCGACCGCCTCGCAGAGTTGCCCGGCCTCGATCACCACCGCGTCGGGCGCGGCGCGGCTGACCGCCAGTTTGAGCGCCTGGCGGAACAGCGGATGGTCATCGGCGATGAGGATCGTGCGCGTCATGCCGGTACGGGGATAGCCTCCTCGCGGCCGGCGATCAGTGCGTCGACCACCGCGGGATCGGCGAGCGTCGAGGTGTCGCCAAGCTGGTCGAGCTGGTTCTCCGCGATCTTCCGCAGGATGCGGCGCATGATCTTCCCTGAGCGCGTCTTGGGCAGCGCGGGCGCGAACTGGAGAATGTCGGGAGTCGCGATCGGCCCGATCTCGCGGCGGACCCATTGGACGAGTTCCTTGCGGAGCTCCTCGCTCGGCTCGGCGTTCGCGTTGAGCGTGACGTAGGCGTAGATGCCCTGGCCCTTCACGTCGTGCGGCATGCCGACGACCGCGGCCTCGGCGACCTTCGAGTGGGCGACGAGTGCGCTCTCGACTTCGGCGGTGCCCATGCGGTGGCCGCTGACGTTGATGACGTCGTCGACGCGGCCGGTGATCCAGTAATAGCCGTCCTCGTCGCGGCGGCAGCCGTCGCCGGTGAAATACTTGCCGGGGTAGGTCGAGAAATACGTCTGGAAGAAGCGCTCGTGATCGTTCCACACGGTGCGCATCTGGCCGGGCCAGCTGTCGGCGATGACGAGGTTGCCCTCGACCGCGCCCTCCAGCACCTTGCCGTCCGCGTCGACCAGTTCGGGTAGCACGCCGAACAGGGGTTTGGTCGCGCTGCCGGGTTTCAGCGCGGTGGCGCCGGGCAGTGGCGAGATCATGTGCCCACCCGTCTCCGTCTGCCACCAGGTGTCGACGATCGGGCAACGGCCGTCGCCCACGACATTGTGATACCAGTTCCACGCCTCGGGATTGATCGGTTCGCCGACCGAGCCGAGCAGCCGGAGCGACTTGCGGCTGGTGCGCGTCACCCAGTCGTCGCCTTCGCGCATCAGCGAACGCAGCGCGGTCGGTGCGGTGTAGAGGATGTTGACCTGATACTTATCGACGATCTGCCAGAAGCGGCTGTGGTCGGGGTAGTTCGGCACGCCCTCGAACATCACGGTGGTCGCGCCGTTGGCGAGCGCGCCGTACAGCGAATAGGTGTGGCCGGTGACCCAGCCGACATCGGCGGCGCACCAGAAGATCTCGCCGGGGCGGTAGTTGAAGACGTATTCGTGCGTCATCGACGCCCAGACCAGATAGCCGCCGGTCGAGTGAAGCACGCCCTTGGGCTGGCCGGTCGAGCCGCTGGTGTAGAGGATGAACAGCGGGTCCTCGGCGTTCATCGGCTCGGGTGCGCAGTCGGTCGACTGGCCCTCGACGCAGTCCGCATACCAGCAGTCGCGACCTTCGGTCATCGTCACCTTGCCGCCGGTGCGGCGGACGACGATCACCGTCTCGACCGCGAGATCGCCGTGGTCGAGCGCGGCGTCGACGTTCGCCTTCAGCGGCACGGTCTTGCCGCCGCGCAGACCCTCGTCGGCGGTGATGACGATCCGGCTGTCGCAGTCGTGGATGCGGTTGCACAGGCTTTCGGGCGAGAAGCCGCCGAACACCACCGAATGGATCGCGCCAATCCGCGCGCAGGCGAGCATCGCGAACGCCGCTTCGGGGATCATCGGCAGATAGATCGTGACGCGGTCGCCCTTCCTGACGCCCTTCGCCTTCAGCGCGTTGCCGAGCTTCGAGACCTCATCGCGGAGTTCGGCATAGCTGATCTTGCGGTCGTCGGCGGGGTCGTCCCCTTCCCACAGGATCGCGGTCGCGTCCGGACGGGCGTCGGCGTGGCGATCGACGCAGTTGGCGGCGACGTTGAGCTGTCCGTCCTCGAACCAGCGGATGTGGAAGTCGCTCTCGTCGAACGAGGTGTCCTTGATCTTGGTCGGCGGTACGATCCAGTCGAGCCGCCTGGCCTCCTTCGCCCAGAACGCGTCGGGATCGGTTGCGGCCTCGGCATACATCCGGTCATAGGCGGCGGCGTCGATCAGGGCGTCCTTCGCCCAGTCCGCGGGTACGGGATAGCTTGCCTCGGTCATCTGGCTCTCCTTTTGCCGCGCTGTACGCGGTCACGTTCGGGCGATCATCCCGCACCAAAGTAAGGGGTGGACCGGGGGACGCAATGCGCCATGATGACGACGCTAATTCCACGCGTAAGACCAGTGGAAAAGTGCGGAGACGGGGATGACACTCATGGCGTTCAAGAAACGGCTGGCCTTGACGGCGCTGCTCGCGGGCACCGCGCTGGTACCCGGCGTGGCGCAAGCGCAAACGGCGCGCGAGGTCGAGCTCGAGACTCGGCTGAAGGCGCTGGAAGCGGCGGTGCAGGACCTGCGCGGCGAGCTGAACGCAGCGCGGGCGACGGCTGCGGCCGCGCCACGACCTGCCGCTCCGGCGACGTCGACCGCCGCACCGACCGCGGTC